>CAYVQZ010000003.1:0-164912 GCA_964453435.1 uncultured bacterium | reverse complement strand
AAAAGACGGGGGATTCCGTAATTGGGTACAGCCCCCAAAGCTTGTTGTTCGGCAAAATCTGCACCCGTGAGACGGTTTCACAGTCCCGAATCTACGACGGTTCGCGTCCGTAATTCTTGGGACAGTCCCCTTGCGCTTGGTAATCGTGAGACGGTCTCAATGCGGAGAATTTCAATGCAGGGAAGAAAGAAGCCATGCCAGACAAATTGAGAGTGGGAGTGATCGGCTGCGGAGAGATATCGGGCCTTACGACGTGGGGCTATCGCGTCGACGAGCGAAGCACAATCTATGCTGTCGCTGACCCTAACACCGAGCGTGCTGAGCAGCGGGCCGGGGAATGGAATGCGCAAAAGGTTTTCAGCGACTACCGCGAACTATTGGACGATGCGGCGGTCGATGTCGTGGCCATCATAACGCCGCACGATCTTCACCGGCAGATGGTCGTCGACGCCCTCGATGCGGGCAAGCACGTCTCCGTGCAGAAACCGATGGCGCGCAATGTCGGGGAATGCAACGCCATGGTCGAGGCGGCCAATCGCGCCAAAGGCAAGTTTCAGGTGTTCGAGTGCTATCCGTTCTATCCGCCCGTCGCCAGGGCGAAGGAGTTGATTGACGCGGGCGAAATCGGCGAGGTCTCGATGCTTCGGCTGCGCACCACGAGCGGCTCGCTCCAGTGCGGCTGGGAGTTGAACTCGACCTCGTGGGAATGGAAATTCAACCAGGAGCGCGTCGGCGGCGGAACCATGTTCGACGACATGCACCACAAGTACGCGTTGGCGCTGTTCTTCGGCGGATCGGTCGAGAGGGTTTCGGCTTTCATTGAAAACCCCGGCATGTTCCTCGACACGCCGGCGACCGTTATGTGGAAACATAAGGAAGGCATTCGGTACGGCATCCTCGATGCGACGTATTCGCCCGACCTCATCATCGACACGAAATATTATCCGGTCGAAGAGCGCGTCGAGGTCACCGGTTCGAAAGGCATCATCTGGGTGACGAGGCTTACCGGCAGACTGATGAACATCGCGCCGCTGGTCATGTATCGCGACGGCCAGACGCATTGCTATCACGACATCCCTTCGGAATGGGAAGACGGATTCATCCGGTGCGCTCAACATTTCATCGACTGCATCCTCGAGGACAGGCAGCCTTCGCTTTCCGCCGAGGAGGGCCTCCGCGTGGTTCAATTCGGTCGGGCCGTTTACAAATCGGCCGAGGAGGGCTCGGCGGTGTCGCCGGACGCCATCGTCTGAAGGAACCGCCAGGGAGCCAAAAGCATTCGGCAAACGCGTTTCTTTCAACGGGAAAGCGTGGTACAGCGCATGCGGCGCTGTCAAAAATGCGCAGGCCTCTTCCTTCCTCGGAATGGAGCGTTTTGGGAAGAGGCGAAGTGTTTTCCATTGACAAGCCGTCTCTATTTGGTGGGGTCTCATCCGTTGGTTCTTTTCTGTTTCTCTCCGTATTTGCCGTGGTCGGTTAAAAGCAGAAGAACACGAAGGGCATGATTTTTTTTTTGCTTTGCGGATTTTGGGCGTGTCTTGTATGGTTTCTTGTTTCGGGCTTCGGGCGCACAGCCGTATGGGCTCATGGTCATCATGCGCCGCGCGGACTTATGGTTCAGAGACGCGCAATCCCGGAAAATCCCATGGGGGGCGGCGCCTCTTCGCTGAAAGATCGATTCTGCAAATGGGGTACAGCGCCCTGCTCTGAGTTTTCGATATAATGAGCAACGCTGGGCGCATGCGCTGCGCGGGCGCAGTTTCTCCTTGAAACAGTTGCGTTGCTTTTGTTATATTCTTTAGTTGTTTCGAGGAAAGCGAGATACCCAGGGGACAGGCATTCTTATGTTTCGAGGAAAGCATTCCGACGATGAAACCTTCGGGGAGGCATATTGTCGCCGAATTCATACATTGTTCGAGGGGCATCCTGAATAACAGGGACGCGCTCGAGGAGGCGTTGAAGGACGGCCTCAAGCAATGTCATCTGGACCTGATTAACATAAACAGCTACCAGTTCGACCCCGTCGGAGTCACGGCGGTAGCGATCATCGGCGAGTCGCACGTGGCTATCCATACCTATCCGGAGGCGGGGCATATATCGCTGGATATATTCACGTGTTCCGCGAATCACGACGCGGAAACGAGATTGCTCCGGTTTTTCAAGCGCAAGTTCAGGCCAAAAACGTTCAGGGTTATTGAACTGCGCAGGGGCAATCCGCTCGAGGTTCAACGGGCGGACTGGATGACCTCGTTTTCGGGAAAGGGATTCGAGGTTCAGTACCACATCAAGAACCACCTCTTCAGCAAGAGGTCAAAATATCAGCAAATAGATATAATCGAGAACGAGACATTCGGCAGGATGCTGTTTTTGGACCGCGACCTCCAAATAGCCGAGGCCGATTCGGATACATACAACACCCACATGATTCTCCCTGTCGTCGAGGCCGGAAACGGCCTGAGGAAAATTGCGATTCTCGGGGGAGGAGACGGCGGTGTCCTCTCCGAACTGTTGAAGTACAAACCCGACAAGGCCGTTCTCGTCGAGATCGACGAAGATGTCATTTCGGCGTCGAAGCGGTATCTCACGTCAATCTGCAGGAACTCGTTCTCGAAACCCAACGTTGAAGTTGTCATACAGGATGCGAGAAAATATCTGAAACCGGAGCGCCGATTCGACGGGATTGTCTATGACCTGACGATGTATCCGGAAGCGCTGACAAGGATGGAGCGGCGCGAATTCCTTGATGGCCTGTTTTCCGGAATCAAGAGAAATATGACAAAAAAAGGGGTGGTAAGCATTCAGTGCGGCTCCGCGGCGGATATGGAGACCCTCAAGCTGCTCAGTCGCATTCTGAAGAGACACTTTGCCGACATTACCTACAGGGAAGTCTTCATCCCATCGTTTTGCGAAAATTGGGTCTTTGCATCGGCGCGGGCGAAATAAATTCTTTGCCGGTTTGCGGCGGAATCGGATGAGGCCGGCACTAAACGTCGGAAATCAACCAACACATGTTGGCGACGTGAACTGAAACAATATGCGAGGCCGTTTCGCTTGGCGTCAACCTGCGTCGAACCTTTGTTGCGTGTTCCTTGCCTCTTCCCGATAGCCGCCTCTCTCTCCTCGGCTTCTCCAACAAAGAATGCATTCCATCACGTTCAAAAACGTGAATGCGCTTTCTGTTCAACAAAAACAAGACCCGTCCTATCCTTTTTCATATCCCGCGTTATAGCAAGTAGTTAAGGGCGTTCAGGCCTGTGCGCAAATGTACTTTAGGCATGAAACGTGCTTACGTGCTGTTCTCAAAAAACCCTCGTGTGTTCGGAAGCGAACAGGCGCGATTTTCATTTCATGGACATTCCTTCTTAGATGTAATCTGTCTGAAACAAATAGCGTTATCCGGGAGGTATAGTAGTGGACCGCAGGGATGAGATTCTGTCAAAACTAGCTCTGGTGTCTTCCATTCCGCCTGCGGCGGTCGAGGTGACTCGACTTCTGCAGGACCCGGAATCGAGCATTTCGGAAATCTGCAAAGCGATTGAGTATGATCCGGGGCTGACATCGAACATTCTCAGGCTCGCAAACTCGGCGTACTACGCTTTTCCGGAGCCGGTCGAATCGATCAGGGATGCCATCGTTCGGCTGGGAACGAATTGTATACTTCAGATAATCATGGCCTGGGCTTTTTCGCCGTTGGCAAATCGGCATGTTCCGGGATACGGCTTGTCATCCGGCGGGTTGTGGGAACATTCGATAGCCGTCGCGGTCGGGGCGGAGGAGCTGGCGTCTGACCTTAAGCTGAAGTCGCCTGACCATGCTTTCACCGCCGGGCTGCTGCATGATATCGGTAAGAGCGTGCTGGGAACCTTTGTTGAGGTCGATATCGGTCCCATCATGGACCTAGTGTCCGAGGAAAAGGTTTCCTTTGAGGTGGCCGAACACCAGGTGCTCGGTATCGACCATTCTGAAGCGGGCGCCGTGCTGTTGGAAAGCTGGAACGTGCCTTCTTCTGTTGCCGAGGTATGTCGGTGGCACCACCAACCTGAATGGCACTCCGGGGAAATGCTGGTTATCGATTTGGTGCACGTGGCGGATACGATGTGCCTGATGGGCGGAATCGGGGCAGGAATTGACGCTTCACATTATCAGACATCGCCGGAAGTGGCGGAGCGACTGAAGCTTTCGGCGCTGGTGAGCGACCGCGTTATCTCGAAGATACTGGGCAAACTCGATGAAGTGCGCCATTTGTTTGCTCGAAACGGCAGTGCCGGCAAAGCCTGAGGCTCGTGTTGCGGTCTGCAAAGGCCTGTACGCGACAGTATGTTCGCTTTCATCGAAATAAGGGCGGGCCGGGGGATTGTCCCACGATTCATGCTGAAGGTGTTCCGCTTCGGGGACAGTCCCGATTCTATCCCGCGAGTCCGCGGGATTTCGCTGCGCTCAACGCAAAAGACGGGGGGTTCCGTAATTGGGCACAGCCCCCAAAGCTTGTTGTTCGGCAAAATGTGCACCCGTGAGACGGTTTCACAGTCCCGATTCTACGGCGCCTCGTGCCCGTAAATCTGGGACAGTCCCCTTCGCCGAACAATCGTGGGACACACTCCCGGACGAGAATTGTTCGATGCTCGGACCGTTGCAGTCAAAACCGGCAGGCCGTTGTGCCTTCAAACGGAGTCGTTTCTCATCCGGGAAACGGCTCTTTCGTATTCCTCTTTGAGGCGTTCGAAGAGTTCTTTTACGGTGGGGATGTCATGTACGAGTCCCGATGATTGGCCCGCCTCCAGCACACCCTCGGCCACGTCTCCCTCGACCATGCCGAGTTCCGCCCGATTGTTTTCGTCGCCGATGATGCGAAACAGTGTCTCTTTTGTTGCGCCGTCTCTTTCCGCCTCGGCCATCCTGATGGTGAAGTCGTTTTTGAGCGACCTGAGCATGTTCATCTTCCGGCCGGTAATTATGGTTCCCGCGTCGGCCGCCTCGACCACTTTCCGCTTGAAATTCTCATGCGCCGGACACTCGACCGTTGCGACGAAGCGAGTTCCCATCTGCACTCCGTCGGCGCCAAGAGCCAGCGCGGCGGCAATGCCCCTCCCGTCCGCTATGCCGCCGGCTGCAGCGACCGGGATTCGGACGGTGTCCACGACTTGGGGGACAAGCGCTATTGTGCATATTTCGTCAAGGCCGTCATGGCCTCCCGCTTCATAGCCTTCGCAGACGATCGCGTCGAACCCGGAATCTTGAGCTTTTGTGGCGCCCCGCACCGAAGGCACAACGTGAATAATGGTCGTGTCATCGCGCTTCAGAAGAGGTGCGGCCTTCGCCGGATTTCCGGCCGAGGTAGTGAAAATTCGAGCGCCTTCTTCAATGCCGATTTTTGCAATGTCTTCGAAATCCGGTCGCATCATGGGAATGTTCAGCCCCCAGGGCTTATCCGTATTCTCGCGGACCTTGCGGATGTTTTCGCGGATTTGCGACCAATCCATTGAGCCGGCGCCGATCTGGCCCAGACCGCCGGCATTCGAGACCGCCGCCGCGAGGCGCCAATTTGAAACCCAGACCATCCCGCCTTGGATTACGGGATATTCAATGCCGAGCAGTTCTGTCAGGCGTGTTTTTTTCATGTCGCGTCCCTCATCGAAAACGGCCTACCCGTCGAAGGGTGTGCGAATAGATTGTCGGGCTGTTCTTCCCCAAATTGTACGGAATGTCTCCATCTATGTCAATCGAGCAGAAAGGACGCGAGAAGCATTGTTGCCGAAGGACACAATGTCGTGAACCAGCTTGACATTTACAGGCGGTTGCCTACAATAGGTAGTAGGAATAACGCATAAGCGGCAGGCGCCGCCGCGAGGCGCGTCGCCGTCCGCTTTTTACGGAAGGAGAACCGCGCTTCGTGAAAAGGATGTAGTTTGGAAAAAATGAGGGCGGGAGGACATCATGCACGGGAGCCGCATCGATAAAAAGGCCGCTGCAAAAAGGGCCGTTTCACACATGTTGCATATGGGCCATTGAGCACAGGCAACCCTGCGAAACATGCAGGATCTCCTCGGGACAGGAGATGCACGGAAGGTCAAATCGGCGGCCGGACTTGCCGGTGGGATAGGACATCGGGGCGCGGTGTGCGGCATCGTAACGGGCGGAGCGCTTGCGCTCGCTCTTTCAAGCACCCGAGCCGATGAAGACCAGGCGCAGATAACCGCGCGGGGAAGCAGGAATGTCGGCCAATTCATACGGCGGTTCGTCGGAGAAGCCGGTGATACGCTCTGCAGGAACATCATTCGCACCGATTTTGATGATGACAGACAACTCCGCAGATATATATTGACCCGGTCTCTTACTTGCGTGCGGCTCGCTTCTCGTGCCGCATCCATCCTTGTCGACATTATCGACAGGCCGGACCAAATCGGCGATGGCGCATATGAGCGGCTGAACCAAAGATTTTCCGGGGAACGCTTTCACTGCGCATATTCCGTCGTTATGAAAGCATCTGAGCAGCTCAATATTCATCCGATACCCCCGCCGCCAATGGTGATTCCGTTAAATGGCGGTCTCGGATACGAAGGCAGAACGTGCGCGGCATTGCTTGGCGGATGCCTCGTGATCGGGTTGCAGAATGGGGGCGATACGAGTGAAACAAGCATGATACTTTTGTTGCGACGACTCGTTCTGACACTGGTTCACGGAAGCGCCGCTTTCAACCGGCTTGATCTCTCGCCGGCGAACGATGCCCTGTTGCGTTGTTCGGAGCTTTTCGGATGGTTTCTTGACCGATATTCGTCAACCCTCTGTCGCGAGTTGACGCGTACGGATTTTCACAATGACATTCAGGCTCGACGATACTTTGAAGAGGGCGGTCTTGCCAAATGCAGGGAGATAGCCGATGAGACCGCGGGAAAGGCGTCGGAGTTGGCAAGGCAGGAAGCTGGTGCTCATCCATTATGCGAGCGATCAGATTGAAAAAGAATGAAGACCGGCGGGTGAGAGCCGGGCACCTGTGGATATTCAGCAATGAAATCGCGAACCTCAGGGAAGATTTCACACCCGGGGAGCTTGTGGAGGTCGTTTCGCACGGAGGCAATTTCATCGGCCGCGGCTATATAAATCCTCATTCGCTCATAGCCGTTCGCCTGCTGACGCGCGCCAGAGAGACAATCGATGCGGAATTCTTTGCAAACAGAATCTCCCGCGCGCTTGCTTTGCGAGAGCGGCTGTTTCCCGGTGAAGAAACCTTTCGCGTCGTTTTCGCGGAATCGGACGGATTGCCGGGGCTCGTGATAGATAAATATGCGCGGGCGCTTGTCATCCAGGTTTCGACAATGGGAATGCACACCCGCCTCGGCGAGATTGCGGGCGCCATTCCCGTGACGGGATTATCGCCGAGCGCAATTGTTCTTCGCGCCGACACGCCGTTGGCCGAACTCGAGGGTTTCGAGGGCGAGAATCGCGTGCTCAGCGGCGAGCCGGAATTCCCTCTCGCCATCGAACACGATGGCCTGACGTTTCTCATCGATATCCTGGAAGGCCAGAAAACAGGCTTCTATCTGGACCAGCGAGAGAATCGGCGTGCGTTGGCCGGCTTGGTCGATGGGCTGTCGGTGCTGGATTGTTTCTGTTACACGGGAGCCTGGTCACTGTATGCGGCGAGGCACGGCGCGCGGAAAGTGCTCGGGATCGATTCATCGGCGCGCGCTATCGAGATAGCCCGCCGGAATGCAGCCTTGAATTCTCTGGACACTGTTTGCACATTCGAAAGGGCGGACGCTTTCGAGAGACTTGCGCAACTGGTGGAACGCGGAGAACGGTTTGGCTGTGTTATTCTCGATCCTCCGGCATTCGTGAAGAGCAGACGTCAATCAAAGGAAGGGGAGGCCGCATATGAGAGGATCAACCGGATGGCGATGAGCCTGCTCGAACCTGATGGTTTTTTGGTGAGCTGTTCGTGTTCGTTCCATATTTCTCGGGAGAAATTCATGCAGATACTCGCCGTCTCGGCACGGAAGGCGCGACGAGCCGCCGTGGTCGTCGAGTGGCGGGGGGAGGCCCGAGACCATCCGGTCCTTCCGGCCATGCCTGAGACAGACTACCTGAAATGCGCGGTGATGCGCATCCACTGAGTATTCCGTCGCTGCGTGCGGGCAACCGCTTTTTCCCGCTTATGCTATAATGCAAGGATAGGCCCGCGCAAACGACCGAATTTTCCACGCATATGGGTATTCTGCGAAAATATGTAGCGAAGGAAATACTCGTTCCCTTTGCCATTGCGTTCTTTGTCATAACCCTCCTCTTGTTGGCCGGCGAACTGCTCCATGAGCTGGTCGGACGCTTCTCGAGCAAGGGACTCGCTCTCCGGGATATGGCTATGATAGTGTTCTACGTTGTCCCCGCGCTCGTGCCGTACACGCTGCCCATCGCCCTGCTTTTCGCCACGCTTATCGCCTTCATTCAGCTCTCCCGGAACTGTGAGGTTATCGCCATGCAGGCTGCCGGCATACCCGTGCGAGCAGCGTTCGCGCCTGCCGTTCTCATAGGAATTGTCGCGGCGGCGCTTCTGTTCGTCTTGCGCGCGGAAGTCTCTCCCTGGGCGCGAAGAGAACTGCGCGTTTTCATTGTCAAAACGGTTCTGGAAAATCCGACCCTGGTGCTGCGGGAACAAGCGTGGACACCCGAGTTCAAGGATATGCGGATATTCGTGGGGCGGATCGACGATGAACGGATGATGCTCGAGGATATCGACATCTTCATAGAAAACCAAGATGAACTTCCGCGCACCATTGTCGCGAGGGAGGGCAGAATCCGTATCGAACCCGAACACCGGAGGATTTTTCTGGAATTGAGTGACGGTTCCATTCATGAATACAAATTGGAGAATCCGGATGAATACTCGACCACAACGTTTCGTACACTTACTATTCCCGTGAACATCGGCGAACTGCAGCGGTACCTCGATAGATACCAAAGGCTGGACCATTTGAGAGAAAAGGAAATGTCATTGAAACAAATTGTCATGCGTCTCTCGAGCCCTTCATTGGATCGGAAACAAAAACGGGAGTTGTTGCAACAGATAGGCGAGCGCACCGCCCTGTCATTCATGCCTTTGACATTTGTGCTCATCGGCGCTCCTCTGGGAATTATCCCATATAAGACGAGGCGCTCTTACGGACTTGTCATCTGCGCATTGTTGCTCCTGGCGTATTACTCTCTGTTGATTCTGGGAGAAACCCTTGACAAGAAACAGGTGATGAACTCGATTGTCGCCATGTGGGTTCCGAACATTTTTCTCGGAGTAACGGGCATTATTCTAATTATCAGGGCCGGGAGGCGCTAGGCTGTCCATGCGTATTCTCACGAGATACATCGCACGTCGCTTGGTTCTTTTTTATTTCGGCATAATCACGGTGATGGTCGTTTTCTTCATCTTCGTGGATTTCATGGAAAACGTCGAGATGGTGACGAAATATCATGCGCCGCTCACATTGGTAGCGACCTACTACGCCTGCCTGTTGCCAAAGGTTGTCACCGAACTGTCCTGGGTGAGCTTCCTGGTTGCAATCCTGTTCGTTCTTGGGAGCCTTGCCAGAAACAACGAGTTCACGGCTGCGCTGGCAGGCGGGATCAGCTTGTACAGGATAGGCGTACCGGTAATGAGCATGGGCGTAATACTCAGCATCGGGGTGTTCCTCGTGCAGGAGTATGTCCTGCCGGCAACATTTCACCGGGCATCAGTCATAAAAGAAAGCGATTTTGCCCGCGACGCGCAGGGGAGCACTCTTCGCGATGTCGCCGGCATCGGCCGACGCAACAAGTTCTATTTCTTCGATGAAGCCGATGTGGATCAGGGGATTCTCAGGGGTGTTCATGTTCACACCATGAAAGACGGCAAGATCGTGGAGCGAATCGATGCGCAACTGGCGGTGTGGGATGAACCCAGCAAGAGATGGTATCTCAAGAACGGCACGGTTATGACATTCGACTCGAACGGACTAGTGACCGAAAAGACCTCGTTTGAGAACGAGAGGGCGCCGTTCAAGACTTCTCCGAGAACCCTGAAAATGTATTCGACAGACACTGGTGAACTCGGTTTCCGGCAGCTGAGGCAGCAGATAAAGAACCTCGAGCGGAGCGGCTACAATGCCCGGCGACTCAAGGTCGATCTTCATACGAAATTCGCCTTCCCCGCGGCCAACCTCATTGTTGTCTTTTTGGCTCTCCCTTTTGCCCTCGACTGCCAAAGAGGCGGGCTCACTCTCGGGTTCGCTTTGAGTCTGGCTACGGCTCTCCTATACTATGGGATCTTTCAAATAAGCATGGCTCTCGGAAAAGGCGGCTCTCTTCCTGCCGCGGTCTCGGCCTGGCTGGCCAATTTCCTTTTCCTGGGGGTTGGCGCAAGGCTTACGATGAAAGCACGGACCTGAATAGCGCTTCCGAGCCGGATTGTCGGCAGGGCGGGCGGTTACATTTTCTGCATAGAATCCAGGAACTCTTTATTGCTCTTCGTCTTGAGCATTTTCTCATGGAGCAGTTCCATGGCCTCCACAGAGCCAAGCGGGTTGAGCACTTTTCGCAAAACCCAAACCTTGTTCAATTCGTCCGGTCGGAGCAAGAGCTCTTCTTTCCGGGTTCCCGATTTATTGATGTCGATTGACGGGAAAATGCGCTTGTCAACCAGCCGCCGGTCGAGATGAACCTCCATGTTGCCCGTTCCCTTAAATTCTTCGAAAATCACATCGTCCATGCGGCTTCCGGTGTCGATGAGGGCGGTCGCCAGAATTGTCAGGCTGCCGCCGTGCTCGATGTTGCGGGCGGCGCCGAAAAATCGTTTCGGTCTTTGCAGAGCGTTCGAGTCGATTCCTCCGGACAATACCTTGCCGCTGGGTGGGATGATTGTGTTGTACGCTCGCGCCAGCCGTGTGATGCTGTCAAGCAAAATGACCACATCCTTTTGGTGTTCCACGAGCCGCTTTGCTTTCTCGAGGACCATCTCCGCCACTTGGACATGCCGCTCGGCCGGTTCATCGAACGTCGAGCTGATGACTTCTCCAATCACGGAACGTTCCATGTCCGTGACTTCCTCGGGACGCTCATCTATGAGCAATACGATCAGCACAATGTCCGGACAATTGGTGGCGGTACTGTTTGCGAGTTTCTGAAGGAGTATCGTTTTCCCCGTCCGGGGGGCTGCAACGATAAGGCCGCGCTGTCCTTTGCCGATGGGTGTCAGCAGGTCCATTATCCGCATTGAGATTTCGTCGGACGCGGTCTCCAAAGGAATTCTTTCCTCCGGATACAACGGAGTAAGATTGTCGAAAATTATCTTTTCTTTCGCCTTTTCAGGGTCTTCGAAGTTGACAGCTTCCACCCTCAAAAGAGCGAAGTAGCGCTCACCTTCCTTCGGGGGACGTATCTGGCCGGATATCGTTTCTCCCGTCCGCAACCCGAAGCGGCGTATTTGCGAGGGTGAAATGTAGATGTCATCCGGACCCGGAAGGTAGTTGTAGTTGGGCGAACGCAGGAATCCAAACCCGTCCGGCAGAATTTCCAGCACTCCTTCTCCGTAAATGGAGCCCTCTGACTCGATCTTCGCCTGGAGAATTTTGAAAATCAGTTCCTGTTTTTTCAGAGTGCTGTATCCGTTGATGTTGAGCTCTTTTGCCATTTTTGACAGTTCCGGGATGGTTAATTCTTTCAAGTCTGCAAGATTCATTTAGTTATCATCCTCTCTTTCATGTGTTATGTTTCCACCAATTTCGTCAAAAACGATTCTGTCATAGCTTTTTCCTCCTTTGCTCTCTCCGAGCGCTGTCTCAATCGTGCGCTTCCAGCCAGTTTCGACCCGTTCGCACATCCGCGACGACAGGCACGCTCAGTGGATACGCGGTTTCCATCACTTCCTTGACGATGGACTGTACTCGGTCCGCTTCGTCCGCGGGAACATCGAACAACAATTCATCATGGACCTGCAGAATCATTGTCGCATTCAGACCCGCGGCGCCGAGTCGTTTATCGATTTCTATCATCGCTATCTTGATCATGTCGGCGGCGGACCCTTGGATTGGCGTGTTTATGGCGGTTCGTTCAGCGAACCTTCTAACACCGAAGTTCTGGCTGTTGATGTCGGGGATGTAGCGCCGCCTGTTCAGAATCGTCGTCACATACCCCAGACGGCGAGCCTCTTCGATTGTTGAATTGATATGGTCCTTGATGCTCGGGAACAACGTGAAGTAGTTTTCAATAAACTGTTTTGCCTCCTCCAGCCCGATTCCCAAGTCTCCAGCGAGTTTTGCCGCGGATATGCCATAGAGGATTCCGTAATTGGCGATTTTCGCCTTCCGCCTCATTTCCGACGTGACGTCTTTGATTGGGACGCGGAATATTTTTGCGCTCGTTTGGTCGTGGATATCCACGTTCTCGGCAAATGCGCGGCACAGGTCCTCGTCCCGGCTCAGATGCGCCAGGATTCGAAGCTCGATTTGGGAATAATCGGCGGAAAGAAGCAGGCTTCGGTCGTCCGCCGGTATGAACGCGC
The DNA here is from genome assembly GCA_964453435.1 of uncultured bacterium. Lineage (GTDB taxonomy): Bacteria > Abyssobacteria > SURF-5 > SURF-5 > SURF-5 > CAYVQZ01. The sequence goes on along the minus strand of CAYVQZ010000003.1, from coordinate 152,392 downwards.
GCCGTATTTCCTTGCCGATCTCGGATCGCACAGGGATGTTCTGCAAATTCGGCTCGCTGCTGCTGAGGCGCCCCGTAGCCGTCACCGTTTGGTTGAACGATGTGTGGATGCGGCCGGTTTCGGGATGCACGAGGTTTGGAAGAGCGTCCACGTAAGTCGATTTCAGCTTACTCAACAGCCGATATTCCAGCATTCGTCGCGGCAATTCATGTTCGACGGCGAGTTTTTCCAAGACTGCGACGTCGGTAGAAAAGCCCGTCTTCGTCTTTTTGCCGGAAGGCATCTTCATCTCTTCAAAAAGAACTCTTCCCAATTGCTGGGGAGAATTGATGTTGAATTCACGCCCCGCAAGCCGATATACTTCTTTTTCCAGATCCTTCATTTCGGCGGCAAGTCGGGAAGACAATTCGTTGAGAACCTCGACATCGATGCGCACGCCGCAGAGCTCCATCTTTGCCAGCACCTCGATCAGGGGAATTTCAACCCGTTCGAACAGGTCAAACAACCCCTTCTCGTTCAGCATGGGCTCGAGAATGTTCCGGAGGCGCAAGGTGATGTCGGCGTCCTCGCACGCATATTCCGCCACCCGGCTGACGTCGACCATATCCATTGTTCGCTGCGAAGAGCCCTTGCCCATGATTGTTTCGAGAGGAATCTTTCGATAATTCAAAAATTCGAGGGCAATCTGGTCGAGATTATGGGTGGGCTTCGATGGGTTGAGCAGGTAGGAGGCGACCATGGTATCAAAATCGACGCCCTGCAACCTGACGGTGTTGCGCGCGAGGATGACCGTTTCGTATTTGATATTTTGTCCGGTTTTCTTGATTGACTCATCCTCGAGCGCGCTCTTCATCTTCCTGAGGGCTGTGCCCGGGCTTATTTGCCGTATCTGCGGCCCGTCAAAGAGGTCGTCCGCTTCGGAACCGTCTGTGTTTGCTTTGAACGCCTCACTCGAATGACCAACGGGAATGTAAACGGCAGTCTCCGGCTCAACCGCAATGGCGATGCCGACGAGAGCCGCCCGCATCGGGTCGGGACTCGTGGTTTCGAAATCAAGAGAGAAACTGCGGCTCGTTCGTATCTTTTTCAGCAGCTCGTCAAGCTCGCCCTCGTCAACAATAACCGAATAGTCGGCGTCTGTTCTCTGGTTGGTTTCGATGACTTCGTTGATGAGCGAGTGAAATTCAAACCGTTTGAACAAGTCGATAAGCTCTTTCGAATTATATCCCTTTAATTCGCATTCTTTCAGGTCCACGCGCAGGGGGACATCGGAGACAACAGTCACGAGTTCGCGACTCAAAAAAGCATTGTTTTTGTGTTCACGCAGGTTTTCCCGTCGTTTCGGGCCTTTGATTTCGTCGACGTGTTCATACACTCCCTCGAGGGACCCGTACTCCTGCAACAGAGCCGCGGCGGTTTTCGGACCGACGCCGGGAACGCCGGGAATGTTGTCGATCGAGTCGCCCACCATTGCGAACAGGTCGCACATGCGTTCCGGACCGACTCCGAACCGGTCTCGGATCGTTTTCTCATCATAGAGCAAGTTGTCTTTATGCGGGTTCAGCACTTTTATGTTGTCGGTCACGAGTTGGAACATGTCTTTGTCGCCCGTAACAATAACCGCTTCGATTTCCCGTGACGCCGCCTGCTTCGCGAGGGTGGCCAAGACATCGTCCGCTTCATAGCCTTCCACTTCAAAAATCGGAATGTTGAATGCCTCGACAACTTCTTTGATAAGAGGAATCTGATGTCGGATTTCCTCCGGCTGCTCGGAGCGGTTCGCCTTGTATTGGTCGAATATCTTGTGCCTGAACGTTTCCAACGAGCTGTCGAAGGCAACCGCAACGTAATCGGGTTGTCCCTCTTTTATGAACTTCAGCATCATCCGTGTGAATCCGTAAACGGCATTCAATGCGAGCCCTCTCGAGTCCGTGAGGTGAGGAATCGCATAGAACGCCCGATATGCGTATGCATGTCCGTCTACGAGGTATATCTTTTTCCTTTTCTTTTTCCCCATCTTCTTGTTCACGCGCACTGTTTCAGGTTGCCGGCGCGGCCATTGCCGAATGTCTCTGGTCGAGCAGTTCCCACACCGCTTTGGCGGCCCGTGCAGAGGCGCCGGGCGAGCCGAGGCGTTGGCGAACCGCTTCCAGGTCAGAAATCATCTTGCGTCTTCGCTCGCTGTCAATACAGAGTTCCGTCACGATATCGGCAAGCAACTCGGGACGCATTCTATATTGGAGCATTTCGGGAACCACCTCGCCGCCCGCCAGAATGTTCACCAGCGACACATGAGGAACATGGAGCAGCCGTTTCCCCAAAAACCACGCGAGATGACCTGTCTTGTAGACAACAACGAGCGGAGTTCCCAAGCACGCAACCTCGAGGGTTGCGGTACCCGATCCGACAATGCAACATCGAGAAACGCGCGCGACCTCATAGACCTTTCCGAGGGTAACCGTCGCCTGCAGTCCCTCATTCTCAAGAATCCGCTTCACGAGGTCCGCATTGTCCTCACAACTGCACGGTATCAGAAAGCCCGTCTTCGGCATCCGTTCTTGCAGCAGCCTGGCGGTCTTTACGAGGGCCGGAAATATCGCAAGGACTTCCTGTTTTCGGCTTCCCGGCAGGAGGCCGACGAAACTCGTGGTTTCGGAATTATTCAGTTTTTGCAGGAACTCTGCGTCCATCTCGGTTTCCGAGATGCTGTCCACCAACGGGTGACCGACATAGAGCACGTCGACATTGGCCTCTTTATACAAATTCTCTTCAAACGGAAGAATAACCATCATCCTGTCGACCATCTGCGCTATCCTGTAAATTCGTCGTCGCCTCCAAGCCCATATCTGCGGACTGATGTAGTAAACGATGGGGATGCCGAGCTTTTTTGCGGTGGCTGCGAGACGCAAATTGAACCCCGGATAATCGACGAGAAGGAGAACGTCCGGAGGATTGGTCCGGAGGTACTGGCGTGTCTGCGCGAGCAGTTTTCGGAAATAGCCAAGATTCCTGATTACCTCCTTGAATCCCATCACGGCAGATGAAACCAGGTCGGCCCGGAGGCTGCATCCCGCCTCCCGCATTTTCTCGCCTCCCAATCCTTCGATGTCGAGGTCAGGCGCCAGCACTTTCACGTTGCGAATCAGCCGGGCGGCATGCGTGTCGCCGGAGGCTTCTCCGGCCACGACAAACATTTTCTTGCGGTTCATTCGTAGTTCCTGTTCCGTATCACTTCCACGATGCGAATGGCCAACTCCAGCGCTCCCCGGCCGGCGCGCCCGGTTACGACCGGCAACGCGTTGCTCCGAACACTTTCCGTAAAAGCCCTCAGTTCGTTTCGCAGGGGCTCGTCCTTCTCGACTTTGATTTCATCGAAAACTATCGTCCTCGGCTTTGTCGAACCTGAGTTTCGATGTTCCAGGCGGTAACATTTAATTTCCTGCGCGGCGTAGTCCAGCGAAAAATACGTGTAGGGCTGGAATATGCGAATCTTCCGCATCGGCTCCGCCGACACCCGGCTCGCCGTGATGTTCGCAACGCACCCGTTCTCGAAGAGCAGCCGGGTATTTGCAATATCTTCGGATTCGGATATCAACGGAACGCCGACCGCGTCCATTATCTGGCGTACCGGCGAACCGAGAAGGCTCAATATGATGTCGAGATCGTGTATCATCAAATCCATCACCACATTTACGTCTGTTCCTCTCGGCGTGAACGGGGAGAGCCGGTGCGCCTCAATGAACAGCGGCCGTTCGATTCGCCGCCGCAACGTTTCCATGGCGGCATTGAATCGTTCCAGATGGCCGATTTGCAGAACCACCTCGTTTTCCTCGCTCAACCTGATCAGTTCGTCGGCTTCCTCCAACGTTGTGGCAATTGGTTTCTCGAGCAACACGCTCTTTTTGTTGGCGAGGAAGTAAGCGGCCACCTCGTAGTGTTTGCTCGTGGGGACGGCGATGATTACTGCTTCCACGAACGGCGCCAGTTCCTCGTAGCGGGCAAACGCCATGGTCTTAAACTCCGATGCGACATTCTGACAGCGCTGCAGGTCCGTGTCGACGACGCCGACAAGCTCCACTGTCGGCATCGAAGCGAGATGGCGCGCATGGTGATAGCCAAGGTGGCCAACACCAATCACACCGGCCTTCAACCTATTCATGGCAAGGTACCAAATTCGGGAAAGCGTTTTCCTTGAAATGAAGCTGGGCGAGGCAGATTCCCTTACTTGCAAATGCCTCGGCTGGACGTCTCAATAAAATGAATGAGGTGGTCGATCTCCGCGCAGGAATCGAACTCGGCGCGCAGCTTTTCCAGCGCCTGCGAAGTATTCAAGTTTGAGCGGCAGGTTATCTTGATCGCTCGCTTGACCTTCGCTCGAACATCCTCGGGTATCCCGTTCCTTTTCAGCCCGACAGAATTTGTCCCGTGACAGGTGGTCGGGTGCCCATCGACCATTGAATAGGGTAAAACATCCTTGATGACTTTGGAACAGCCGCCCACTATAGCCATCGTTCCGATCCGGACGAACTGATGTATCGCCGCAAGTCCGCCCAGGACAACTTTGTCCTCAACCGTCACATGGCCCGCCAACGTCGCAGTGTTTGCCATAATCACCCCATTGTGAACGCGGCATTCATGAGCGACGTGGGAATAGGCCATTAACAAATTATTGCTCCCGATTCGCGTTTCGTTTTCCTCCGATGTCGAGGTGTTTATTGTTACGTATTCCCTGATGATATTGTTCTCGCCGATGACAAGTCGCGTCTTCCCGCCGGCGTGTTTCAGGTCCTGAGTCTGTGAGCCCACAACCGCGCCCGTGAATATCCGATTGTTCGCTCCGAGTCTTGTATGTCCGTCAATGATCACGTGCGAACCGATTCGGCACCCCGAGCCGATGACAACATGAGGGCCGATAATTGAGTACGGTCCGATCGCGACCCGGGAGCCGACTTCTGCATTCGGATGGACAACCGCGGTCGGATGAATTTCACGCCGGTCCTCTTTGCTCTCTTGATTTTGCTTTTCCATACCGCATCCACACTTCCAATTCGCAGGCCTGTTTTCCGAGGGTCATGGGATAAAAGCTGGCTGTTCAGGGCATGCCGAATATTATCTCGGCTTCGGTGGCAAGCTTCCCGTCGACCCGGACTTCACCCCGCAGCTTTCCATACTTCTTATGGAAATTCAGCGCCTTCACCTTTATCTCCATCTGGTCGCCGGGGTGCACGGCTTTTCGGAATTTCGCTTTCTCCACCCCCACCAAATAGGGCAGTTCTCCCGCGTTATTCATCTTTCGGAGCAGCAACACTGCCCCCACCTGTCCAATAGCCTCGATAATAAGGACGCCCGGCATGATCGGATAGCCGGGAATATGTCCCTGAAAATATGGTTCCGATATGGATACGTTCTTGATGCCTTGGGCTTCTCTCTCGTTCAGGATGGTGATACGGTCGACGAAAAGGAAAGGATACCGATGAGGCAATATCGCGCGTATCTGACTAACGTCAAGTGTCTCCTCGCCGGCCGATCCTTTCCCTGAGCCGGCAGCCCTTGGCCTTTGCTCGGATTTGGTTTCGGCTCGAATTTTCTTGATAAAATCCACATGTGCGGCATGGCCGGCTCGCATGGCGATAATATGGCCCACCAGCGGGCAATCCAGCAACACAAGGTCGCCGAGAAGGTCGAGCACCTTATGTCGAACAAACTCGTCATCGAAGCGAAGCTTCTCGTTGAGAATTTCATCATCGCCGATGACCACGGCGTTCTCCAGGCTGCCTCCCTTGATGAGTCCCAGAGCTTTGAGCTTTTCCACATCGCGCAGGAAGCAAAAAGTTCTGGCAGGCGCAATATCCTCCGCAAATACGCCGGGCTCGATAACAAAAGACCGATACTGGGCGCCGAGCGCCGGGTGGCCATACTCGATTATATAGGTCAAGGTGAGACGGTCAGCCGGGGCCGCCAGCAGTGTTATGTCGCCGTCTGTGTAAGAAATCGGCTGTTTGATCTTGAGTTCCCGTCTCGGACTTTCCTGCGCCGCCAGTCCGGCTTCCATGAGCGCCTTGACAAAAGGAGCAGCGCTCCCGTCGCCTACCGGGGCTTCGCTGGCATCGACCTCGGCAAAAATATTGTCTATACCCAGTCCCGCGAACGCGGCGAGCACATGCTCGACGGTAAGCACCTTCACGCCGTCCAAACCGATGGTAGTTCCTCTCGCCACATCCGTCACGTGGGACACGTCTGCCCGTATCTCGGGACGGTTGGGCAGGTCCGTCCTGATGAAAACGACTCCTGTGTCCGGTGGGGCGGGCTTGAAGGTGATAGTCGTCTGATCTCCGGTATGAAGGCCGATGCCCGAGAACGAAACGGCCGTTTTAATCGTTTTTTGTTTCTGCATTTTTTGCTCTGTCTGTACTTTGTAATTGTTGTTTGAGGTCCCGGATTTCTTTTGCCAGCGACGGAAGCCGACTCATGCTGGCATAGATGCGGAGCCATTTTTCGTGGCTCGTGGCCGGGAAGCCGGAGACAAGCCGGTTTGCGCCCACATCTTCTGTCAGTCCCGCGCGGGCGGCAACGATTGTGCCGTCTCCGACTTTGACTCCGTCGAGCACACTGGCCTGTCCCGCAAGCGTTACACCGCTTCCGATGACGCAGTCGCTGCCAACGCTCACGTGGGAAACCAATAGGGAGTTGCTGCCTATTTGGGCGCCCGGTCCCACATGCACCAAGTTGTCAATTTTCGTTCCGGCGCCGATTGTCGTTGTGCGTGAGGATGACCCGGAGACAGTCACATTGGCGCCAATTTCGCAATCATCCTCGACCACCGCATTGAAGGCGGGTTTCGGGCCATCCATTCCCTGGGTGAGCCCGCAATGTTTTCCGCTCCCAATGACTGCGCCAATGTGAATGATGACTCTTGAGCCGATGCGGACATCGTCAGCGATCACCACACGCGGATATATTGTGCAGTCCGGCCCGATCTCGGAATCGCGCCCCACGCAAACACCGGAATATAAGACCGAACGTTCGCCGATCGTACAACCGTCTTCCAGCACAACCCCCGGATACAGGGCCACGTCCGTACCGAGGCGCACGTCTTCGCCAACGGTCGCAGAAGGATGGATCTTTCTCGAAACCGGCAATTCGACGGCAAACATCTTGAGCACTTCCGTGAACGCAAGGTATGGATGCTCGGTCCGCACGAGGTTTTTCTCGGAGGCGGGAGCGTCGAACCCCACGATTACCGCAGAGGCGGCCGTTGTGGCGAGGAGCGGGAGATATTTTGGCTTGGCCACAAACGTAATATCGCCGGGTCCTGCTTCCTTGATGCCGGCGACGCCGGTGATAATCGTGTCTTGGTCGCCTTCGACCGTTCCATTCACCAGCTTTGCGATTTCTCCAAGACTCTTATACATCGGAGTAACTCACGGGGAAAGCTAAAATTCCCCTCGTTCACTCATTTCCTTAATAATGATATCGGTCAGGTCGAAATTTGGCGAGCCGTAAAGCAAGATTCGTCTTTCGAATATCATGCTGTACCCGTCGCGTTCGCCCACTTCCTTGACTGTCTTTGCGATCTCCGGCAGCAGCCGGCGAAGAATCTTGTTCTCCTCGACGTCGCGGTACCGCTGGGCGCCTTCACGAAAAACCCGGAGGTCGTCAACCTGGTCCTGGATCAATTTCTCTTGTTCCTTGCTCTTTGCTTCAGACCAGATTACCCGATTCGCCTTCAGGTCCTCCCGCAGCTTGTCGATTTCCGCCGTTCTTCGCTCGATTTCCGCCTGCCTCTTTTCAAGCTCGTTGCTGAGTTCCTCGTACTCCGGGGTTTGCTTGGCAACAGCCTGAACCACCCGGTCGAGGTCCAGGTATCCAACTTTCAGCAGTTCTGCGGCTTCAGTCGGAGGCGCGGAAAATCCGAGCAGCAAAAATGCAGTTGCCACAATGAACATCGGTACTATTGAGTAATGAGCGCGCATTCGTTTGGTGAGCATCGTAACCTCCATGTTGTTATCGCGAAGGCGGACTACAGCGGCGCATTTTTATCTCGCATTGAGGCTGTTGATTACCGCGTTGGTCACGTCGCTAATGCCGGTTCCATACCTGTCGACAAAGATGATATAGGGGGTGTTGCTGTCAAAGATGGCCGTCAGCTCGAGCTCGCGGCCCATCGAGCCCGCAGCATTTTCAATATCCATTCGAATTTCCTCGATAGCCTCTTTTTCCCTTTCCCGTGAGCGCTCCTTTTCCTTTTCCGCCAAAAGCTCGAGTTCCCGGCGTTTCTCCTGAATTTCTTCGGTGACTCCCTGTCGTTTCAGAAACCAGAACCTCTGGCTGGAGACTTCTCGCTCGAGTTCGCTTATCTCCAATTGCTTTTCACGGAAAGCCTGGCTCCTTCTATATCGTTCCAGTTCCTCTCTCGTTTGTGCCGTTCGCCAATAGCTGTGAAGGATTCTGTCCACATCGGCTACTCCCAGCCTGGTTTCAACGGTGGGCTTCTCGCTTTCCGCCGCCGCATTCCCAACCGGACAGAACGAAAGAATGCTTCCCAGAATACTGATCAGAGCAACTCTGCGATATAAAGCGAAATGACGCACAGGTCGAACGGGCTTATGCGCTTTTTCGAATCAACGCGCTTGGTTAAAAGGCAGGACAAAGGGGTAATTCAATTTGTCGACTCTCATTATAGCAAGACCTCAGATTATTTGCAAGCACAGACCAACTAGAAGCTTATCCCTGTCGTAAAGTGGAGGCGTCCGTTCCCTTGGTCGTCATCCGGGTTGAGCGGGAATCCGTAATCGAGCCGCAACGGGCCGACCGGCGTTCGCAAGCCAATTCCCAGACCGACCGATGTGTTGATTTTGGACTGCCCGAAATCGCTTATCTCTTCCCACACTTGCCCGAAATCGAAGAACGCATGTCCGCTGATTATTTCGACTATGGGATAGGAAAGCTCAAGTGTTCCCTCCAGCCGTGTTTTTCCGCCGATCGGGTCGCCGTCCACGCGCGGTCCTACCTCCCGGTACTCGTATCCGCGGACCGAATTCGCGCCACCGGCGAAAAACCGGTCGAATAACGGAACGAAATTGCTGTCACCATAGTCCTCAACGATTCCGCCTTCGAGCCGCGTCATGAGAACAAGTTTTTTGGGCAACGGACGGTACCATCGAGCCTCACCCACCAATTTCACGATGTCCGTCTCTGCTCCAAAGGGTCCTCCAGCCAATTCCAGGCCGGTTGTGTATCGGTGTCCCGTCGTCGGGTTGAGGTAGCTGTCACGGGTATCGTTTGTGAAACTCAACGTCATTCCGCTTTTCGTCCGGCTTCCCTCCTCCTCTTTTATTGTCTCAGGGGCGTCATCGTCCACGTCCGAAATATCGTACGTCGCGAAGGTATAGCCGAGACCAAGCGTGCTGAAATCGGTGACTCGCTTGCCGACCCTGATCCCCGAACCGAAGGTCTCCTGGTCATACTCGGTATACTCACGGTCGATCAGATACAGATCGAAGCCGGCTGCAAACGGATTCCCGAGGAAATACGGCTCCGTAATGCTCAGTCGATACTCGCTCAGAACCGTTCCCGGCCGGAGCGCCAGATTAAATTTCTGGCCCGCCCCCGTGAACGTAGGAAAGTTGAAAAGGTCGAAATTATTTTGTGTTATCTGGATTTGCCCGATGAGGGCGTCGTTCGAACTGTATCCGGCGCCGAAGTTAAACGTTCCCGTCTTTTGCTCTTCCACATCGAAGATCAGGTTCCGATATTTGGGGTCGTCGGTCGGCTGGGTGTCAACATATACGTCTTTGAAAAACTGGGTGTTGAGCAGCTTTTGTCTGCTTCGCCTGATGCTGCTGCCATCGAACCGCATCCCCGGGACCACGGTCAACTCGCGGCGGATCACCGAATCCTTTGTTTTCACGTTTCCCGTGATATCAATTTTCCCCATGTAGATGAGGTCGCGCTCGCTTATCTGGTATGTGAGGCGGATTTCCCTCTTTTCACGGTCAATCCCGGTGCGCGGCCTGACATTGGCGAGTATATATCCCTGGTCGGAATAGAAGTTCTGAAGTTCCACGGCATCCTGATCAACCTGGGTTCGATTGTAGTAACTGCCCGGCGTGGCCTTCACGAGGTCCAACAGTTGGTCATTGTCAAAAATGGAGTTTCCCTCCAACGCTATCGTATCAATGAAATACTGCTCGCCTTCTTCAATATCGATTCGAAGGCGCACACGTTTGCCCTCGTCGAAAAATTCTATTTTGGCGTCGGTCACGTTCGCATCAATATATCCGTTGTCGGCGTACAGGCCCTTTATCCTTTCGAGGTCTATCCGGAAAATGTCCGCGTCGAACAGGCTGCCGAACCACAAGAATCGAGCCTTCAGCCGCATGCTCTTGCGGATAGCCTCGTCGCTCAGGGCCTGGTTGTTTTCGACCAGTATCTCGCGCACCCTCGCTCGTTGACCTTCGGTAATCTCAAAGACGATTTCGACTTCGGTTGGGCTGATCTCGCGGTAGCTGGCGTTCACCGAGGCCTCCGAATACCCTTTTCGCCGGTATAATTCGCGGATCGCGGCGATGTCCCGCTCTATGGATTTCGGAAGGTACGTGTCGCCTTTCCGGATAGATATGGCGGCGCGTATGTCCTCGTCCTTGATTTTCTTGTTCCCGAGAACCAGCACCTCTCTGACGAGCTTTCTCTCGGTCAAAATATAGGTCACACGAACCCCTTCATCCTCAGGAGAAACGTCCGCTTTGATGTCGGAGAAAAATCCCAGGGAAAACAAACGGGAAATGTCTTTTTGAATGTCGGAACGGGAAAACGGCTTTCCTTCGCGGAGCCGGAGTTGTGCTCGTATCAGTTGTGTGCTGACTATCTGGTTGCCCTCGATCTGGACGGCAACCACATTGAGCCCTTCTTCTTGGGTAAAACCGGAAGAAGGGTGGCACAAGAGCCCACAAAGCAATACACTGCACCATCCGAAGAAACGGAAAAAGCGATTCTGCAATCTGAGAAGCCTTTCGAATCAGCTACGGCCCCGGGAAATTCCGCACAGCCATTCTCGTTCACGGGGGCTCTGCAACCGAACAGGGATTTTAGTTCTTCAACTGATGTTCAGGCTCTTCGACGGGCTTCGGGGCGCCTTTCACAACAAATCGGAGTCTCTCGTCTTTTTCGTCGGGAGTCACTTTGACGCTGGACCCGTCGGGAATGCTCCCGCGAAGAATCTCCTCCGAGAGCGGGTCCTCGACATGCTGCTGAACCGCCCTGCGAAGCGGACGCGCGCCATAGGCGGGATCGTACCCGACTTTGACGAGGAATTTCTTGGCTTCCTCCCCAAATTCCAACGTGATATCTTTATTCTTGAGGTTGTCCTTGCATTCATCGAGCAGCAGTTCCACAATCTTCTGGAGGTCCGCGTCACTCAAGGAATGGAAAACGATGATCTCGTCGATCCTGTTCAAAAATTCCGGATTGAAAATCCGTTTTGTCTCGGCGAGCACCTTTTCTTTCATGTCATGATACGTGATTGTTCCGGTCGCACGCTGGAAACCGAGCGTCTTGCCGGTGCTTATTTCTCTGGTGCCGACGTTCGAAGTCATGATGACCACGGTATTCTTGAAGTCAACCGTGCGGCCGGTCGCGTCGGTAAGCCGCCCGTCTTCGAGAACCTGCAACAACGTGTCAAAGATGTCCGGATGCGCTTTTTCGATTTCGTCCAAAAGGACGACAGAGTAAGGGCGTCGCCGGACTTTTTCGCTCAGTTGTCCTCCCTCGTTGTAGCCCACGTAGCCGGGGGGCGCTCCAACAAGTCGGGAAACCGTGAATTTCTCGGAATATTCGGACATATCGATTCGAACCAAGGCCGTTTCATCGCCGAACAGGAATTCGGCGAGCGCTTTTGCCATTTCTGTCTTACCCACACCGGTCGGTCCCAGGAACAAGAACGAACCGACGGGCCGGTTGGGATTTTTCAATCCCGCGCGCGACCGCTGGATAGCCCTCGTTAGGGCCTCGAGAGCTTCATCCTGTCCGACGATGCGCTTGTGGATTTCCTCCCGCATGTTCAACAGCTTCTCGGATTCGCTCTGTTCGAGTCTCGTAACAGGCACGCCCGTCCACTTGGACACTATGTAGGCAATGTCTTCCGCAGTTACGGTATAGGTCACGTTCTCCCGTGTTTTCTCCCAGGTTTCCTGCTCGCGCTTGAGCTTGTCCTTCAACTGTCGCTCTTGGTCGCGAAGCGACGCGGCCTTCTCGAATTCCTGCGATTCGATCGCTTCTTCCTTCTCCTTTGTCAACTTGTCGATTTCCGCCTCGATTTTTTTCAGTTCCGGCGGACGTGTCGTGCTCTTGAGCCGAGCGCGCGAGCACGCCTCGTCCACCACGTCGATCGCTTTGTCCGGCAAAAATCGGTCGGTGATGTACTGGTTTGACAACCGCGCGGCGCTCACAACGGCTTCGTCCGAGATTTTGACACGGTGGTGGGCCTCGTATTTGTCACGGAGACCGTAGATGATTTCGATCGTGTCATCGACCGACGGGGCTTCGACGAGAATCGATTGAAACCGCCGCGCCAGAGCCGCATCCTTTTCAATATATTTTCTGTACTCTTCCATCGTCGTCGCGCCGATGCACTGCAGTTCGCCTCGCGCCAGTGCGGGTTTGAGCATGTTGGACGCGTCCACCGCTCCTTCCGCGGCGCCGGCGCCCACGATGGTATGCAGCTCATCGATGAAGAGTATGATGTTGTCGGCCTTCCGGATTTCCTTCATGACGGCTTTGAGTCGTTCCTCGAATTGCCCGCGATATTTCGTGCCCGCCACGAGCCCGGCCAGGTCCAGGGTAAGCACCCGGCGGTTTGCCAAGAGGTCGGGGATGTTCTTCTTGTGCACGATCGACTGTGCGAGTCCCTCGACAATGGCCGTTTTGCCGACGCCCGCCTCACCGATCAGGACGGGGTTATTCTTGGTGCGCCTGCTCAAAATCTGGATTACTCGTTCAATTTCGGCTTCGCGGCCGATAACGGGGTCGAGCTTGTCTTCGCGTGCCAATTCGGTGAGGTCTCGGCCAAACGCGTCGAGCGCCGGAGTCTGCGTCTTCTTGCCCTCCGACGGCGATGAGGCGAACTTGCTGGACGGTCCTCCGAGCAACTTCACGATTTCCCGCTGCACGCGTTCCACGTCCACTTTCATGTTTTCGAGCACGTGCGCCGCAATGCCCTCCCCCTCTTTGATGAGACCGAGCAGCAGGTGTTCGGTTCCGATGTAATTGTGTCCGAATTTGCGGGCCTCCTCGACGGCGAGTTCGAGGACCTTCTTCGCCTGGGGATTGAAGGGAATCTCGCCCACCGAAACGGTCGACGGTCCCTGCTCGACCAGCTTCTCAACTTCAAGTCTGAGAGTTCTCAGGTCCACCCCGATGTTGCCAAGAGCGGCGGCGGCAATCCCCTCGCCCTCTTTGACAAGACCCAACAGAAGATGTTCCGTCCCTATATAGTCATGATTGAACCGCATGGCTTCCTCGCGCGCCAGTTGAATTACCTTGCGCACGCGTTCAGTAAACCGGTCAAACATGCGAAATCACCCCTCTCCGTATTTCAGTGTTTCCTTTATAAGTTTCGCACGTTCCATGTCACGCGCTAGTGGTTCAAGATGGTCGGGGAATCGCTTCTGCAAATGTGCGGGCTGAATCTCTATCAACAGGGCATCCAAGGTCTCGGGGTTGATGCCCGGGACCATGCCGCAATAGATGCCCAGCCGGATATTGGAGAGAAGTTCCATGCTTTCGCGAGTGCTCAATATTTTTGCTCCCGAAAGAACGCCCATGGCTCTTCCCACCTTATCCTCCACTACGACATTCTGATTCTTCATGAGCTCATCGCGCGCGCGTCGTTCTTCACTGATTAGTTGGCGCGTGAGGCTCCCCGTCATCTCCACAATCTCGTCTTCGGCTTTGCCCAGAGTGACTTGGTTCGAGATCTGAAAATAATCTCCGAGCATCTCAGAACCCTCTCCGTGCAGTCCTCGAATCGCAAGGTGCATTTTGCTCGCATTGTGCAGGATGTTTACGATTCGTTTTGTCATAATAAGACCCGGCAAGTGAATCATAACCGAGGCCCTCAGCCCGGTTCCTGCGTTTGAGATGCACGCCGTCAGATAGCCCCATGGCTCCTCGAAGGCAAAGTCGAGTTCGCTATCAAGTTCGTCGTCGATTGCGCACAGGTCCTCCCATGCCGATGAAAGCGCCAGGCCGGACTTCAGCACTTGCATACGCAGGTGGTCCTCCTCATTAATCATGAGAGAAAACCGCTCGGAGCTGTCGACAATGACCCCCTTCTCCCCGCTGCTCTGTGCGAGTTCCCGGCTAATGAGAAAGCGCTCCATGAGAAATTGCCGGTCGATCATGTTCATGTCCTTGAAACCGTAATATCTGGCGTTTCCAAGGAGCGAGCACCGGTTGGCGCAACTTCTGACCAACGAGATGATATCTCGCATCTGTTGCTCGGAACACCGATTCGAGAACGGAAAGCCCTTCAGGTTTCGGGCAAGTCTGATCCGGCTGCTGAAAACAATATCCGAGTCCGGGCCTTTCTCTCTCAACCAGTGAGCCACTTTTGTCAACATTTGTTCAAACATCAGCCTGCCAATCCTCGCATGTCCGGGGGGCTGTCACGCATTTTCAAAATGCCGTATCTTATCTCTGAGCTTCGCGGCGCGTTCGTAGTTCTCCGACTGAATCGCTTTTTGCAAATCCTCCTGCAATCGTCTCATTTCATTCTTGAAGTCGAAACTTCCTCTTACGCGGCGAGGAATTTTGCCGCGGTGCTCTGTGGCGTCGTGCACTCTGCCGAGGATTTGCGCCAGCGGTCGCGCGAACGTCGTGTAACATTCCGCACATCCGAGCCTGCCCTTGGACCGAAACTGCTCCTCGGAAATGTGGCATGACGGACACATCAGCGCTTCGGCCTCTTTGGATTTTCCCTTTTCCCGATGCTCCAGAGAATCCAACATCTTGCTCGAAACGGTGTCGGCGCCGCCCTTTGCCTGCTGCTCTCGCGCTTCAAAGCAATCCCTGCAAAGATGCAATTCCGTTACGACGTTGTTTATTATTTCTTTCAGGCGGATCGTGGCAACCTTGTCCTTACATATATGACAAATCATGCCGCTGTCCATTCTTCCAGTCTCCCCTCCATCAAGCGGAGCGACCTGCCGGCCGACCGTGCAAGGGCCGTTTCATGTGTTACGATGACGAAGGTCGTTCCCGATTCCGCGTTCAGCCTTCTGATCAAATCGAAAATCTCTCCGCTTGTCCTCTCGTCGAGATTGCCGGTCGGCTCGTCGGCAAACACGATATCGGGACTGTTGATCAACGCGCGCGCGATGGCCACCCGCTGCTGTTCGCCGCCCGACAACGCATCCGGCTTGTGCGTTTCTCTCTGGCTGAGTCCCACCGAATCCAGCAATTCCTTGGCCCGCGTTCTGGCGCTCTTGAGTCGACATCCATTCACCATTGCGGGAAGAAGCACATTCTCCAATGCGGTGAATTCCGGCAGCAAGTGATAAAATTGGAAAATGAAGCCGATGTGCCGGTTGCGTAACCTCGACAGCATTTTCTCCCTCAGGTCATTGACGGCAGTGCCTGCGAACCACACCGTGCCGCTTGTGGGTCTGTCGAGGGTCCCGAGGATGTGAAGAAGCGTGCTCTTGCCCACTCCCGATGGACCGTGAATAGCTACCAGCTCTCCTGCCGCTATGGTGATGTGGACTCCTTTCAGAACCTCAAGTTCCGCGCTGCCCGAATGATACACCTTGGTGAGTCCCTCGGCTTTGATAAGGTCACTCATAGCGCACTGCCTCGACAGGATTGAGCTTTGACGCCTGCCAGGCTGGGTAGAGGGAAGCCACAAGGCTCAGGATGATCGCGCTGCCCGCAATCCAACACGTATCGAAAATGCTGGTGTCGACCGGAATTGTGTCGAAGTAGTAAATCGTGCTGGGAAACAGTTCAATTCCGAAAACCCTACTACTAAATTCTACCACTGAATCGAGTGAATTCGCAAGTGCATAGCCGCAAACCACGCCGAGGAACGTGCCGACGACGCCAACCATGAGCCCGTCAATGATAAATATCGTCCTGATACTTGTCATCGTGGCGCCGATCGACCTGAGAATACCGATGTCTCGAGTCTTCTCCATCACCACCATGATCAGCGTGCTGGCGATGTTAAAGGCGGCGACCACGATTATAAGTATCAATATTATCGCCATAATGATTTTTTCGTGTCTCAGCGCCGCGAGAAAGGTACGGTTCAAATCCATCCAACTCCTCGCCCAGTACATTCCTCCCAGTTCGCCGGTTATTGCCAGCGCCACCTGTTCCGCGCGGAAGGGTTCGTCGATTTTGACCTCGATGCCTGCAATCATTCCCTCCGCCCCGAATAAGCGTTGCGCCTCGGAGAGCGTGACAAAGCAAAACGAGGCGTCATACTCGTACATTCCCGAAGTATAGAGACCCGATACTTCGAACGTCTTCTTATATGGAACCTCGCCCATGGGCGTACTGACAAAGTACGGTGAGATCACCTTGACAGGGTCACCGGGCATCACCCCAAGTTGTTTAGCAAGTTCTGTGCCCAAGACGATTCCGCCATCAGCAAGGTCGCCTTCCAGATAGTGCGCGAAATCCGAAACCTTACGCTCCTCCTCCGGAACGATGCCGCGGATGGCCGCTCCGAGAACATTCGAATCGGACCGAAGCAACACTTGGCCGGAGAAGAACGGGGCAGCCTCGAGAACCGAGGGCATCTGCTTCACTCGCCGTATCACCTGCGCGTGGTCGCGCATCCCTCCCTCACGGCTGATGACGATGTGGGACGTCGTGCCGAGCAACGTCCGGAACAGCCGCTTGTCAAAACCCGTCATCACGCCCAGCACGACGATCAGGGTCATCACGCCAATCATTATCCCGAATATCGAGAACACCGTGATGAGAGAAATGAACGCATTCTTGCGCTTGCCCCGCAAATATCGGAATCCGACAAAAAGCTCGAAGCGCATTTCCCTAATCCTCGGTTATGTCCTGAACCGTCCTCAGCTGTGGAAAGAGAATGACATCTTTTATGGTTGGAGAATCCGTGAGAAGCATTACCAATCTGTCAACTCCGATGCCGAGTCCGCCTGCCGGGGGCATCCCGTATTCCAGGGCGGTGAGAAAATCTTCATCGAGCACCTGGGCCTCCTCATCGCCTGCCTCACGAAGTCTCATCTGCTGCTCGAACCTGTTCCTCTGTTCGATCGGGTCGTTCATCTCGGAAAAAGCGTTCCCGATTTCGATCTGGCCGATGAACGGTTGAAAGCGTTCCGTCAACCGAAGGTTGTCCCGTTTCCCCTTGGCAAGGGGAGACAGTTCCACCGGATAGTCCGTGACAAACGTCGGCGAAACCAGTTTGGGCACGACGTGCGTCTTCAGGAGTTCGTCGCAGATTTTTCCGTAGCCGGCCGTCGGCTCCAGGTCCAATTTCAAATGCGCCACCGCCTCCCTGGCCTCAGAGACCGTGCGAACCGACTCCATGTCCACGCTGGCGCACTCGCGGATTGCGTCAAAAAACGGGATTCTCCGCCACGGAGGGTCCACGGCTATCTCCATCCCCTGATAAAGGACCGTGCCCCCGCCCGTCACTGATTTGACGACGTGGGCGACCAAATCTTCAACCAGGGCCATAATGTGCTCGTAGTCGACGTATGCCTCGTACAATTCGAGCATGGTGAACTCGGGGTTGTGCCTCGGCGAAAGGCCTTCATTGCGGAAGTTACGGTTTATTTCATAGACCTTTTCAAACCCGCCGACCAACAGGCGTTTCAGGTACAGCTCGGGAGCGATCCGGAGGTACAGGTCCCTGTCCAATGCATTGTGATGCGTCACAAACGGTCTTGCCGTTGCGCCGCCGGGTATCGGGTGGAGCATGGGGGTTTCGACTTCCATGTATCCTCGCTCATCAAGGAAATTTCGCACGCATTGTATGACCTGGCTTCGCTTTCGGAACACCTCTTTCACCGCTTCGTTTGCGAGCAGGTCCAAATAGCGTTGCCGCAGCCGAATCTCCACGTCCTTCAACCCGTGCCACTTCTCGGGCATCGGTCGGAGAGACTTCGTGAGGAGGGTATAATCTCGAACCCGGACGGTTGTTTGGTTCGTGCGGGTGGTGAAAACCGTGCCATCGACGCCGAGGTAATCGCCGATGTTGATGAGTTTGTTCAGGAAATCGTATCGTTTCTCGCCGATTTCGCTCAAACTGAAGAAAAGCTGGATCGTGCCCGAATCGTCCCGCAGATCCGCAAACGCGCTTTTGCCGTGCAAACGAAGAGCAAACAGCTTTCCGGCTATCTTCACATCGGTCTGGACATCGGCTGACTCGTTTCTCTCGTATTCGCCGTACACCTGTGCAATCGTGTGACTGCGCGGATACGAGTATTTGAACGGTTCGTCCCCCGCTTGTCGAATGCGGTCCAGCTTCTCACGGCGATGTTGGTATAAATCTCGCTTCTGCTCCATGTTGCGTTCTCTTTCGGCTTGGTCTCGGGTCATTATAGTTTTCGGTGCTCGGGGTGTCAAGGAATCGGAAATGTCAAAAAGCGTGAAAACGGCGATTCTCCGGGCTCGGCACGAACAAACGATGGAAAAGCTGTTGGCCTGACAAGGGGTGAAGGCAAACAAACGGTTCTCGATTACTTCGCGAATTGTTGCTGCAAGTATCCGCTGATAAAAGCGTCAAGGCCGCCATCGAGCACCGCATTCACGTTTCCAACCTCGATGTTGGTGCGGTGGTCTTTCACCATCTGATACGGTTGCAGCACGTAGGAGCGAATCTGGCTTCCCCACGCGATTTCCTCCTGCTTCCCGCGTTGAGCCGCGAGTTCGCTCTCTCGCTCTTTCTGATATTTGTCGTATAGTTTCGCTCGGAGCAATTTCATTGCCACCGCGCGATTCTTGTGCTGAGACCGCTCGTTCTGACACTGCACAACGATGCCCGTCGGTATGTGGGTAATTCGCACGGCCGAACTGGTTTTGTTCACATGCTGGCCGCCCGCGCCGCTCGCCCGGTATGTGTCGACGCGGAGGTCGGCATCGTTGATCTCCACGACAATGTCGTCTTCGACATCGGCGATAACCTCGACGGATGCGAATGAGGTGTGCCGCCGTTTATTCGAATCGAAGGGCGATATTCGAACCAGGCGGTGAACGCCCGTTTCGCTCTTGAGATATCCATAAGCGTATTTGCCCCTCACCGTAAACGTCACACTCTTCAGGCCGGCTTCGTCACCCTCAAGCGAATCCACGACCTCTGTGGAATAGTTGCGCTGCTCCGCCCACCGGAGATACATCCTGAGGAGCATCGCCGTCCAGTCGCACGCTTCCGTCCCGCCTGCTCCCGAATGAATCGTTATGATAGCGTCGTTCACGTCGGTCTCGCCGTGCAGCATGCTGCGGCGGACCCATTCATCGACTTCTCGTTCGAGCTCGTCCAGATTCTTTCGGATTTCGGTTTCCAGGGAAAGGTCCTCTTCCTGTTCGGTGAGGTCGATGAGCTCCTCAAGCTCTTTCTGTTGACTGAGGAGTGTCTGGAGGTATTCGAGAGTCTCTTTCAGGGAACTCAACCGCTTCAGCGTTTTCTGAGCATGCTCATTATCGTCCCAAAACCCCGGCTCGCTGATTTTTTTCTCGAGTTCCGCTATCTCGCGCCTGACCGAGGCTGGGTCAAAGGCAATCACTCATTTCGCTAATGTTTTGGCGTATTGATTCGATCCGCTCTTTACATTCTACGCACATTTTCTTTCTCCACCAATAGCCTAGATTCCTAAAAATCTCAAGCAATAATACAATAACGGCCCTGTGAACATGAGGCTGTCAAACCTGTCAAGAAAACCTCCATGACCAGGAAAGAGATTTCCCGTGTCTTTCAAACCGGCGTCTCGTTTCAGGTATGACTGGCACAAATCCCCCACCTGCCCGGTAACGGCGACTCCCATCGCAATGAGCACGTAAAATGCATATGGAAAATCGGGGAACAACGTGACCCCCAATGCCTCGAGCAACTGTCCGGCGTCCTTTATGAGCAGGGCGCCGACCAAAGTTATGACAATCCCTCCAATCGAACCTTCGACGGTCTTGTTCGGGCTTATGAGCGGCACGAGCTTGCGCCTGCCCCAGCCGGTTCCCACGAAAAAGGCGCCTCCGTCACCCAGCCACAGCATTACCAACAACATTATAACATACCCCGCGCCGCCAAAGTTGATATTTCCCTCCATCCCGTTCACCGGCAGCCGGCGCAGCATAATGACGTGGCTGCAGAGCCAGGCCGGATACAGGATGCCAAAGACCGTCACGGCCAGATTAGCCATTGCGTCGCGGCTGTTCCGCGCCATGGCAACGGTGAACACAATGATTACCGATGCAGCCAGGGAATACAGAATGCTCACCGCGTCTCCGAACCAAGCGACGAGAGTGACCGTGACGGCGCAAAACGCGCCGATGACGCTGTGGGGAGAAAACCCGCGATGGCGGGCCATTGCGTAGAACTCGCTCACTCCTATGCTAATAAAGACGACAACGACCAGATTAAAGAGATGTGAGGAAAAAAGGCAGATGCCGACCGCTACCGGTATCCAGATCGCCGCGGAGATGTATCGGAGTTTTCGGCTCCTCCCCTCCGGGCTCAATTGGGGACGCCTCCGAATCGTCGGTCACGCTTTTGATAGTCGATTATCGCGCGACAAAAATGCTCTTTCGTGAAGTCCGGCCACAGCGTCGGCGTTATGTACAGTTCTGAGTAGGAGAGCTGCCAGAGCAAAAAGTTGCTGAGCCGAAACTCACCGCTCGTTCGGATGAGCAAATCGGGCTCGGGACAGTCCGGCAGATACAGGTGCTGTGCGAATGTCCGCTCGTCTATTTCCGACGGCTGCAGCTCTCCCGCCTGGCAGCGAGCCGCTAGCTTACGGGCCGCATCCACTATCTCCGTCCGCCCGCCATAGCTCAAGGCGAGAATCACGGTCATTTTGTCGCAATGGCTTGTCTTTGCAATGGTCTGTTCGATTTCCTGCCGCAACGATGCGGGCAAAGCGTCGCGCTGGCCTATTACCTGAAGCCCGATCCCGTAATGGAGCATTTCCTCAAGCTCCTCGAGCACGTATTTGCGAAGCAGTTCCATGAGAGCATGAACTTCCCGCTTCGGTCGTTTCCAGTTCTCGCTCGAAAAGGCGTACAGCGTCAAATAGCGAATCCCAAGCTCCCGCGACGCTTCCACGACCTCGCGCACGGTCTTTGCGCCGGCCCGATGGCCGACCACCCGCGGGAGGTTTCGTTTGCGCGCCCATCTGCCGTTTCCGTCCATAATGATCGCCACGTGTTTTGGCAATCGTCCGGGGTCAATCTCGGCCTTCAGAGAGGCGGAAACAGGCCTTTCGGGACCTTCGAACCGTTTGTTTTTCTTGAGAGGTCGTTGCATATGCATATACAGATTGCCGAAGCCGGGATATGTGAGCCCATGAGGAATGCAACCCGAAACCCATTATACATCCCGAATTTTCAAAAAGTCAACAGCACCGTATGCTTAGACTGCGTGTTGCGCTTCTCCCTTTGTGCCCGGCGCCCACTCTTGCCCGACGGGTCCGGAACCCAACTCACTCGGTGTCCAAAGCTGGCGGCAACTTCCGGCATCATCCCGTTCACCGGGAAAGGTCGGTTCGCCCGCGCCGCCGCCACACCGTTTCCGGTGGATCAAAAAAGAATCCGGCGCCGACGGATGAGCCAGAGACCCGGCGGAATTCTGTCGGAATTCTTGACAAAATCGGTCGGGTGTGTTATGTTTCTTGACTGAAATATTGGCTTTCAATGGAAGAACCGCCGCTTATTATCTAATTTAAGACCTTTAAAAACAGTGTCTTAGGTATAATGAAAAGGATTGAGCGGAGCATCTGTTAAAATAGGAGTTTTCGCTGGCTCGTCAAGGGGGCGGGCGACAATAGCGGCTGAGTTGACAAGTGTTTTAAGTTGGTGTTAGGATTATTACTAAATTGGTCAACTAAGTAAAGTAACCGGGACCCAATGAAAATCTCGGCAAAGGGAGATTACGCCTGCAGGGCCTTGCTCGAGCTCGCACTGAATTTCGAAAGCGGCAGGCCCATACCCATCAAAGAAATAGCCGAGAACCAGGGTATTCCCGTGAAGTATCTCGTCCAAATACTGGTTGTGCTCAAGGGGGCCGGACTCGTGCGAAGCCGACGCGGCGCGAATGGCGGATATCTTCTTTCTAAGCCCCCTTCCGAGATCACATTGGGGGAGGTCGTGAGAATAGTCGATGGTCCTTTTTTGCCGCTGAAATGCAGCAGCGAGGATTCATCGGCGAGTTGTGAGCGGATATCGGCTTGCGGATTTCATCCCGTCTGGGAAAGGGTCCGCGGCGCTATTGCTGACATTGTGGACAGCCTGACATATGAGGATATTTGCAGAGAGACTCGCGACAGGCAAGAAATGGGAGTGGATAACAGCCAACAGTAGGTCCGCATCGTTTTTGTGCTCGATGATGCGCGCCAGGAGGAAAATTACGATGGCAACGGTTCGCATTCCTGTTCCCCTGCGAAAATTCACGAGCGGGGCCGAAGAAGTGAAAGCGACTGGGAACACGATTTCTGAAATCATCGACGACCTCGACCGAAACTATTCGGGGTTGAAGGAAAGGCTTTGTGAAAAGGACGGGCATGTGCGGCGCTTCGTGAACATTTACCTGAACGACGAGGATGTCCGCTTCATGCAGAGTCTTCAGACACCGGTCCGCGACGACGATGAGGTCGCAATAGTGCCCGCGATCGCTGGCGGAATACCGTTCGGGGATTCACCAGTCGAACAATAACGGACGAGGAAAGGCGCAGCCAGTGGCAGCAACGCGATTTCGTGAAGAGCAAATCAAAAGGTACAGCAGGCATATCATTTTGAAAGAGGTCGGAGGAGAAGGACAGAAGAAGCTCCTCGATGCCAAGGTGCTGGTTATCGGGGCGGGGGGGCTGGGCTCTCCGGCGGCCTTTTACCTTGCCGCGGCGGGTGTCGGTTCCATTGGGATAGTCGATCCTGATGTCGTTGATCTCAGCAACTTGCAGAGGCAGATTCTGCATGCCACCCCCGATGTGGGGCGGCCGAAGGTGGAATCGGCGCGGGACACTCTTACTGACCTGAACCCGGACATCAGCGTCATCTGTTATAACGAGCGGCTGGATTCCAAAAACGTTTTTCGAATCTTTCAGGAATACGACGTGATTGTCGATGCTTGTGACAACTTCCCGACGCGGTATCTCACCAATGATGCGTGCGTCATGTTGCACAAACCAAATGTGCACGGCAGCGTGCTTCTGTTCGAGGGTCAAGCGACAGTGTACCATCCGGAGAAGGGCCCATGCTATCGATGCCAATATCCCCAGCCTCCTCCTCCCGGGATGGTTCCGAGTTGTCAGGAGGCTGGAGTCTTGGGAGTGGTGCCGGGCATCATCGGGACCGTGCAGGCGGTTGAGACCATGAAGCTGGTTCTCGGGATCGGAACCCCCCTGATAGGCCGCCTGTTGCACTTGGATGCGCTTAGCATGAAGGTGCGCGAATTCAAGATTCGGAAAGACCCGCAGTGCCCCGTTTGTGGAGAAGACCCGACGGTCACGGAACTCATCGACTATGACGAGTTTTGCGGACTCGGGGAGGACGATGGGTAGTATCGTATGTTACTCGTACCACGCAAAATATTGGACGATATAATCGCTCATTCGGTGGAAGCATACCCGGAAGAATGTTGCGGGATTCTCGTCGGGCGCGACGAGAAAAGGGACCGGCTTGTTTCCGAGTCGCACCGGGCAAAGAACGTAGTCAGCGAACAACGGCATCAGCGTTACCTGATCGATGAGCAAAAGCTTGTTCAGGTGATGAAAGCAACCCGCGGCCTTTTGGTTGATATAATCGGTTTTTATCATTCGCATCCGGACTATCCGAGCAGACCCTCACAATATGATGTCGAGACTGCAGCCTGGCCGGGGTATTCGTACCTCATTGCCTCGGTCGAGAAAAAGGGTGTCGTCTCGGTTCAGTCGTGGGTCATGCCCGACGGAAGCGGCGACTTTGTGGAAGAACCCTTGTGTGTGCAGGACGGAGAAACGACATGAGCGCCGACAGGAGAAAATTGGGGATTCTGCTGACCACCAGTCCGGAGCATTCGAATACCAACACCGCAATAAAGCTTGCAGAAGCCGCTCTTCAGAAAGGGGTGGAGGTGCGCATTTTCCTCATGTGCGACGGTGTTTTGAACATTAACCACTTGCCATTCCTCTATCTCACTGACAAGGGCGCGGATATCTGCCTTTGTCAGCAGAATTTGAACGAGCGATTTCAGGACGAAGTTGACGGAATTGTGATGGGAAGTCAATACGATTTCGCGTGCAGCGTGCGAGACGCCGAACGCGTGTTGTCTTTCTGTTAACCGATGAAGATTACTACTGTCATCATCTCTCATTCACCGTTGAAGTCGGTCAGGACATTCGAGGCGCTGAGGATGAGCGTCGGGTTGACCCTGTGCGACGATGCGGTAAACGTTCTCCTCATTGGGGACGGCGTATACGCGTTGCTTGATACGGAGCCCTCCCTGGTCGGGATGCCGGAGTACGTGCGGCACATAGAGACGCTTTCGGAATTGGGTCACCGAATATACGCGGAACGGGAGTCAATAGAGGAGCGAGGGCTCGCGCGGCTCCAGTGCAGAGCAGAGACTGTATCCCGCTCCCGCGCCGCCCGACTTCTCCTCGAGAGCGATCGCATTATCAGATATTGAAGGCGCGTGATCGATGAAAATTTTGCATATTGTCCGTGATCATGATGATAAAGTGTTCCGGACGCTTCTGGAAGAAATCAACCGATTCAAAGAGATCGAACAAACTCTTCTTATGGTCCAGGACGGAGTCTACATGAAATCGGAGAACATGCACGCGTTCGCGTGCGCCGACGATGTTCGTGCCCGCGGAATCGAAACCTCCGCCGAACTCGTCGAATATGCTCGAATTATCGACATGATATTTGAACACGACCGGGTCATCACGTGGTAAACGCAAGACGAGGCAAAGGTATGGAGAAGAGGAAAGAAACGGTTTCCGCAGACAAAGAGATAAACCTGAAAGGCGAAGTTTGCCCGTACACGTTCGTCAAGTCCAAGTTGGCCATCGAGGAAATGAATCCGGGAGAGGTTCTCCGTGTGGTAGTCGACTACCCCCCGGCGGCGAAAAATGTTCCAAGGAGCATGAGCAATGAGGGAAACGAAGTTCTGGACGTCCAACAGCTTAACGACTCGGACTGGGAAATAGTTATCCGAAAGGGCGCCGCAGCTCGTCGCAGCCGGCGGGGCGGTGAATCTCGCCGGTTCAGTTGATTGCCTCTGTACTACTATATGCCAATTTCGAGAATTTTTGTCGCAATTTCCATCGGGTGGCTTTCGTAATTATAGTGGCGAGAACACGTTCCACAGCGAAGGGGACTGTCCCTACTTACGGAATCCCCCTGTCCTTCAGCGAAGGGGACTGTACCAGATTTACGGGCACGAAGTGCCGTAGAATCGGGACTGTCCCCGGAGCGACCCGCTTTCCTTCGTTGAGCGCAGCGAAATCCCGCGCAATCCGCGGGATAGAATCGGGACTGTCCCCAAGCAAGATTTGGTTGCGGCTATGCCGCGCTGTGATTCATGGTCCGGATGCCGCGCTCCCTGCCGGTCGCCGGTCCGCTCGGAGCCGGGAAAAGAGAGAATTGGGCCGCCCGTTCCCGAGGAGATATGAGGGCAATGTTCAATTTCACCGAGGATGATATCAAGCGGTACAGCCGCCATATAATTCTTCGGGAAGTCGGTGGAAGAGGGCAGGAAAAGCTTCGAAACGCAAGCGCGCTCATAGTGGGGGCGGGCGGCCTGGGATCGCCATCCGCGTACTACCTGGCTGCTGCCGGTGTCGGCGCGCTGGGAATCGTTGACGGGGACAGCGTCGAGGTCAGCAACCTGCAGAGGCAGATACTGCATCGGACGGGCGACCTCGGGAGGGCCAAGGCTGAATCCGCAAGGCAGCGGATACAGACCCTTAATCCCGGGGTGAGCGTTATCTCGTATCCTTTGAGACTGAACAGGGATAACATTGGGGAAATAATTCGAGATTATGATGTTATAATAGATGGAGTGGACAATTTCCCCACGAGATACTTGCTCAACGACGCCTGTTTTTTTGCAAAAAAACCACTTGTCGAGGCCGGGGTATTACAGTTTCTCGGCCAGGTAATGACTATCGTGCCGGGAGAAGGTCCCTGTTACCGATGCATTTTTCCGGAACCGCCGCCGGCGGGGGCGCTCCCGAGCTGTCAGGAGGCGGGCGTCCTCGGTCCCGTCCCCGGGGTGCTGGGGACAATACAGGCGAATGAGGCAATCAAGCTGATTCTGGAAATCGGCAGACCGCTGATTGGGCGACTCCTCATCTATGAGGCTCTTTCGGGCTCGTTTCGCGAGGTCAGCATCCGGCCCAATCCGGCGTGTCCCCTGTGCGGAGAAAAGCCTTCGATTACGAGACTCGAGGAATACCCGAGTGAATGCGAGGGGTGAGCGACCGTTTATGAGCCAAAGAAGCAATACGCATGCGCAAAGGAAGCCCATGGCGATAGCGCTTCTGTCCGGGGGACTCGACAGCACGCTCGCCGTCGGCATCATGATTGAGATGGGCGTGGAGGTCGAAGCGCTTCATTTCCAGACGATATTCTGCAATTGCGCGAGTTCGCGTCGACGCGAAGGATGCGGGAGCGAAGCCCGGCGCGTCAGCGAGGGGCTCGGCGTGAACCTGAAGATTTTCAACGTCACGTCCGAGTACCTCGAAATCGTCAAGAATCCGAAATTCGGACGCGGTTCCAGCATGAACCCGTGCATCGACTGCCGCATATTCATGCTTCGAAAAGCAAAACAGTATTTGGAAGACACCGGCGCTGATTTTGTTGTGACGGGCGAGGTGCTCGGCCAAAGACCGATGTCACAGCATATGCGGGCGATCAAACTGATCGAGAAGGAAAGCGGGCTGGAGGGCCGCATCGTCAGGCCGCTTTCCGCAAAATTGTTTGCGCCCACCGTTCCCGAACAGGAAGGCCTTATCGACCGGGGAAAAATGCTCGACATTCGGGGCCGGAGTCGAAAACCTCAGATGCAGCTTGCCGCTGACATGGGAATTACCGATTATGCCTGTCCCGCCGGAGGCTGTCTCCTCACCGACAAGACGTTCGGCCATCGACTCCGAGACCTGTTCGAGCACACTCCCGGCGCAGGCATGTCGCAAGTTCGGCTCCTCAAGTACGGAAGACACTTTCGCCTTGAGGACGCGACAAAGGTGATTGTGGGACGGAACAAATCGGAAAACGATAAACTTGAGCAGATCGGCAAGGACTACGAAAAGTTTCAGGTCGCCGACCGACTGGGAGCGGTTGTCCTCGCCCCGAAAGGCCTGCCGGAAAAAACGAAAAGGCTTGTCGCCGCCATTGCGGCCCGTTACAGCCAGGACAGGGAAAAACGCCGCGTTCCGGTCCGCTGTCAGAGCGACGGGCAGGAGGACATGGTGCAAGCGGCTCCAATAGCCGATCGCGAGTTGACACGCTGGAGGATCGGATAAATCACTCCGGCATGTTGTTGAAACAGCTTTCCCCTTGCATGTCTTTGAACGCTTCGCCGGTGTGTCGAAAAAAAACACAGCGCGAAGAGCTTTCACTTTCGACATCTTTTGATTCAGGTTTCTTTGCAGCGCTGAGGCGACCTCAATGAGGGATGTGGGGACCGGTCCGGGCAGCAGACCCACGGTGAATCCTTCCCGCCATTGCCCATCATGCTTCGAAAAGGCAGTGTGGGGAACTGTGCAAGCGTCGCACTATTTGCTGACTTGCGTTTCGGGCGCCGTCGAACCGCGGACCACTCTCGCGGCGCCTGATTCGGCGCGGCGCGGTAACCCCGTTCCAAAAAAATCCGGCCTCACGGCGACGGCGCCTGAGGCCGATGGTTCTTTCCCTTTGAGCTTCCTTTGAATGTGAACGGGCCAAGGCCCTCTTGGCCCGTTCCCGCAAACGTCCGTTGGTTGAATACCAGTGACTCGTCAAATTTGCGGAGGGGTGGTGACGCTTATCACCTGCGCGGTTTCCTTGCCCGGATTCCGCCACTTGTGGGGAGTTCCGGCCGCCAGATACAGGCTGTCGCCGGGACCCAGCTTGTAAAGCTGGTCCCCCGAAGTAACCTCAATTTTCCCGGTGAGCACGAAAAGGAATTGCTCGCCATAATGAACCGTCTCGTCTTCCGAGACAAATCCGGCCGGAGCCGAAATCTTAATAGGCTCCATTTTTTTCGTGGCTACATTCGTGGCAAGAAATTCGGTCATCGATTCCCCTTCGGTGTAGAATTTTCGCCCCTCGCCCTTTCTGACAACCGACGCCTCACCTTGCTCGATTGCCGTGAACAGGTCATGCAGTTTCAGGCCGAGAGAGGAAACCATTTTCATCAAGGACGTCAACGAAGGGGAAACGGAGCCCGTCTCGACGCGGGAAATGAGGGCCTTCGAGTAGCCGCACTTTGTTGACAGTTCCTCAAGTGTCATTCCCTGGGAAACCCTGATGCGTTTCAGTTCTTTTCCGATATTCATGTTCCAAGTGCCTTTCTTTGTTGCTTTGTCTTCCGGTTCGAAGCGCGCCAACCTCTCAGTATGGCGAGTGGGTGACAGCGAGTGAGACGGTTTTGCCCTTCCCGATACTCCTGTACTTGTAGGGGATAGCGGACTTCAGGTAGATGCTGTCCCCCGCCTTCAGCACATGCTTGCGGCCGCCGACTACGATTTCCGCTGTTCCCTTCAATACATGCAGGAACTTCTCTCCGGCGTCCAGGTCAGAACCCTCCCATGGCTTCGCGCCGCCCTTCAGCGAAATCAGGACCGGCTGCAGCTTCTTGGTGAAGGGGGTGTTTGTGAGAAATTCGACCTCGTGCTCTCCGTTCGAGCCCGAGAGCTTCTCTCGTTCTTCGCTCCTCAAAATAGTGGGCCCGTTCGCCGCGACGGAGGCAAATACCTCGTAGAGCTGTAAGCCGAGGGTGTTCGTTATTTTCGAGAGCGATGTAATGGAAGGAGAAACCGTGTTATTCTCGATCCTCGATATCAACGCTTTCGAATATCCGCATTTCGACGATAAGTCCTCGAGAGTCATTCCTTGTTCAACCCGCGCGCTTTTCAATATGCTTCCGATGTTCAACATGTCACCATTCTCCTCATTAAGCTCGCCCACGAATTCCCGTTTCCCTATCTGTTGTCTTGATTCCTTTCCCGACCCGGTCGCATCCCGCCGGATGATGCGATGAAATTGTCAGAATACGGCCGAAGTCGAGATACTTAATGCCGATGCCTTTGATTTTCCCGCATTCCGCCATCTGCTGGGCATTCCGGAATTCAGGTACATGCTGTCTCCCTCGTTCAGTTCGTAGCTGACGCCATTGACCAACGCCTCGAACGTGCCTCTCAAAACGTATCTCCACTCTTCGGCTGCAATTACCGGTCTCTCACGGTCGGCCCCGGGTTCGAACGTCTCAACCACGGCATCCATCTTCGGGCTCTCGAAAACGCCGCCCAGGCTTTCCACCCTGATTTTGTCCCCGCAGACCATTAGCATTCCGCCGCTGCCTTTCTTGACCAGCGAAGGCGCGCCGCCCCCAACCGCTGCAAACAACGTGTGAAGACGAACATGGAGCGTCGCCGAAATTTTGACGAGAGAACCAATCGAGGGTGAAACAGCGTCGTTCTCGATCCGTGAAATCAGAGCCTTCGAGTAACCTGTTTTCTCTGCCACGTCTTGAAGGGTCATTCCTTTCTTCAAACGAAGCTCTCGCAGCTTTTCACCCAGTGTCATCAACTCTCTCCCACGCTCTTACGTGACGGCCATCATTTTGGACCGGGCAGAAGGCCCTTCAGCAGCGATTCCTACGCTCCTCCATTTTGACCGGCGGCGACAGACCGTATCAAGTTTTTGTCATGACCGTCTGTTCCACTCGGTTTCCGCACTCCTTCGCAACAGATTCCCGAAAACGGGGGACGCATCCTTTGGCCGTTGCATGCAGCCAGTGACGCGGTTCCCGGCTCAGACGCCCGGCGGCGTCAAAACGCAAAAGGCCACTGCCTTTCCCTTGCCGATATTCCGGAAACTATGGGGAATGGATGTCTTGAAGTAAGCGCAGTCGCCTTCTTCCAGAACATGTTTATCTTCCCCCAGGGTGAGCTCCATGCTGCCCTGAAGCTGCATGGCCCACAACTCCCCATTATGCCCGCCAAGCGCGCTCCCGGTCGATGCGCCCTTCTGAACGCTGATCAGCAGAGGCTCGATCTTTTTCTCCCCCGTCTGCACAGTGAGAAATTCGACTTCGATTTTGCCGCTATCCATCTTCGCCTTCTTGCGTTCACCTTTGTGAACGACCGTGGGCTCCGCGTCTTTGGCGGGAAGAAACAGTTCGTGCGGCTTGATATCGAGCGCCGAAGTAATCTTCAGCAGTGAATTGATCGAAGGTGACACGTTACCATTCTCGATTCTCGAAATCAGGGCCTTCGAATAGCCGGATTTCGCGGCCACATCCTTCAACGTGTAGTTCTTATCGAGGCGCACTTTCTTCAAACGTTCACCAATATTTACTTCCATAGTCGTCTTCTCCCTCGTTGCGCAATAAAACGCTGTTAATGTGGAAAGATGGGACCGATACGCTGACCGGCAAAACCGCGGGCCCGTGTTCCCTCCCGGAATGTTTTGTCATCTTTTCTCACATCAGGCTTTCGCATGCGCCCGCTGAGCGCTCCCTGTGTTCTGTTCAGCCTGAATAGAGAAAACCGCAGGATGAAAACGAACCAGCGGGCGATATTCCTTGCGGGTTTCAAAAAATCAGATTGCTCGCATGGAGCACTAAATGGCTGATTATGCTTCGTTCCGGACCCCCAGGAACTTCCCTCTGCGAAGACTGCCATCGGTCCTCTGCGGCATCACGTGCGATGCCCGAACAATAATATCGACGTAACTATCTTCATTTAGTGTAACAGAGAAATAGATTCTCTGTCAACTTTTAGTTGCTTGAATGTATAAGTTAACTTCCATTAAATATATAATGGTCTATTCTCAGTATATTGCCGGACTTGCAACGAGCCGCCGGACGAAGTCACATTGTAATAATAATTTTTCTTTTTGTTTAGTATAACTCTTTAGCACAGAATTTGCCAGATGTCAAGAAGATTGCGGAAAAAGCGGCCGTTTGAGCAATTTCCGCTCACAGGCGGCGCAAGTCGGGGGCACGCAGAAGGACGCGACGCGCGCGTCGACTCTTGCCGGACGGCGAAGGGTAATATATAATTGCAGCCGCTACGGGGAGAAGACGGATGACGGTCAAATCATCGGGAATGGACGAGGGCGGAAATGCGGCCCATGCTGTCGCGGTGATAGCCGCGACCATGGTCGTCTATAGCATTCTTATCCTTTACCACATTTCCTCATACGATTACAACCTCAGCAGCATGCTTCGAATCGGGAAGCACACGCCCTTCTTCACGCCGTCCGCTCTGGAGCCCGGCCTGGTGGTTTTTCATGATCCCGAGTCCGGGGGCGACGGTTATGACGGCCAATTCTATTACTACATGGTGAAGGACCTCCTGATGGGAGAAGAGGGAAAGCAAAACCCGTTTCGGTTCCAGCGCATTCTTTATCCGCTTGCGGCATACGTTTTGGCGTTCGGCCGCCCGCAGTGGCTGCCTCCTTCCATGGTGGTCGTGAACTTGCTCGCCATTGCGCTGAGCGGTTTGCTTCTTTGGAAAATAATCGGTGAGACGACGCTCGGAGCCGAATATCTGTTTTTTTATACACTGAACATCGGATTTCTGATCGCCGTCTTTTATGACGTGGCAACTCCGTTGTGTGTCGGCCTCATTACGGCGTCCTTCTATTTTTACGAACGAGGGCGCCTATGGGCTGCCGCCGCAATGCTTGCGTTATCATTGTTGACCCAGGAAAACGGAGCGGCCGTGGTTGCTTCGTTTTGTGTCCTGCTCGCATGGAGGAGAAACTGGCGGGGGGCCATTATTGTGAGTTCATCCGTTGTGCCGTGGTTGCTGTGGCAGGCGATTCTCTGGCGGCGCTACGGCGATTTCCCCCTCTGGATGTCGGGCCATCATTTCACGCTGCCCTTTGTCGGAATGGTGTCTCAGCTTGCCGCCTTCAATCTGTCCGGCGATATGATGGCCGACCTCAGACACCTGAGCGTTTATCCTTTTATGTTCTTCGTCGTTCTGCTGCTGATTGTGAGCGCAATGGGGTTGAAGAGAAGACCGGCAGACCTTGTGTTCATCTTGTTCGTTCATGCCGTGGTCGGAATATGTTTCAACCGGGAACAGATATGGAGTTCGACCGTAACGTCTCCCGCCAGGGCGCTCGCCGGTGTTTTCCCCTTTCTGGTAGTTTACTATTCGCGCGAACGGTCGCGCCGCATGTCGCTTCTCATGCTCCTGTGCGCCCTTCTCGCGGCGATGGGGGTGGTTCGCATACTCCTGATGCCGTCGCATCCGTTCTACGTTACCTGAAACCCGGCGCCCCGGAGTTCTCAGCGGCGAGAGCCCTCACGTTCCCTGTTTGTCACCGACAAGCAAATCTACGATCTTGGTTTTCGCCGTATCTCCAGTTTGATCGGCGCTCCGCTGAAATCGAACTGGCCACGGAGTTGGTTTTCGATATACCGCAGGTACGTCTTGTCCAGCGGTTCGGCCCGGTTCATGAACAGGACGAAGGTGGGAGGAGCGATTGCCGCCTGCGTGACGTAGAGGAGCTTCGGAAGCGTGCCTCGTTTCATGCGCGGAGGATTGGCACGGATGACTTCACGCATGAATTCGTTCAGTTCGCTCGTGGGGATTCGTCGCGAATGGTTCTCATGCGCACGCTCCAGTTCTTCGAACAGTTTCTGCAGCCGCAGCCGGGTTTTGGCGGATACCGAAAGAATCGGCACGTACGCCAGATTCGGCATCTTGGAGCGAATCGAGCCCGCCATGATGTCAAATGTGCGCGAGTCTCTCTCCACGAGATCCCATTTATTCAACGCGATCAATTGGGCCCGGCCCTCTGCGTCGATACGGTTCGCAATTCGCGCGTCTTGTTCCGTCATGCCGTAGGCGCGTCCTCTTCCCGCGACGCTTGCATCTATCAGGAGGAGCGCGATATCGCAGCGCCTGATGCTCGCAAGCGCGCGTTTCACGCTGTACCGCTCGACGCCGGGTTCAACTTTGCCCGGCCTCTTGAGACCGGCCGTGTCCACGAGCACATAGCGTTTGTCTTTTCGATGAAAATGAATGTCGACCGAGTCACGCGTCGTCCCCGCTTTCTCGTCGACAATGACGCGTTCTTCATTGAGGAGCGCGTTGACAAGGGACGATTTCCCCACGTTTGGCTGGCCTACTATTGCAATTCGCAGAGCGATCAAGTCTTGTGTCGTGCCAGGATGTTCTGGAATTGCCTCCAACACACGATCAAGCAATCCGTCGATCCCGAGACCATGCAGAGCGGAAATGGGGTGCGGTTCGTCGAAACCAAGCGCGTACATCTCGGAAGCCGCCAACGCGCGTTGCTGATTATCCGCCTTGTTCGCCACCACAATAACATGCTTGCCGGTCTGCCGCAGCACCTCGGCGACATCCTCATCCCCCGGCAAAAGGCCGTCGAGGATATCCGTAACGAAAATGATGCAACCCGCGTCGTGGACCGCTCTCACTATCTGTTTGTACACGGCCTGCTGGATGCTGTCGCTTTTGCGGGTCACCAACCCGCCCGTGTCGACAATGTCAAACGTTTGACCGTCCCACTCCACTTCCCCGTATATACGGTCGCGTGTCACCCCGGGTATGTCATCGACAATTGCGGTTTGCCGTCCCGTCAGCCGGTTGAACAGGGTCGATTTCCCGACGTTGGGCCTCCCCACAATAGCTACGAGCGGTCTCGCGCGCCTGTTCTCTTTCCGTGCCGCGTTCGTCATGTCTCAATTTCTCTTTCCGAATTATTGGAGAAGTCGTTCCCGCCTTGTTCCGTCCCGCCACGCGGCGCCCGCTCATGGGATGAAATCGGCGCTCTCAGGCGGGCGTGCGCGCCGGCGCAATACGTTTCAACAGGTGAACTCCCGAACTTACCGCCAGTTTCCTCAGAGTTGACGGCCTGAGAATGCGAAAAAGTATGTCCCGATACGATGCTTCGCCCGAAACAGCGAGGTAGAAGATGTTGCGCAGCTCTTCATCGGACTTGGCCGCTTCCAATGCCGAATCGAAGAGTCCGAGAATTCTGCTGACCTTTGTGAGATAACGGACCGAAACCCCATAAAAATAGTGCTGTCTCAAATCCGTACAGCCCTGCGCATACACTTCGAATGCTTTGCGTGAGAACCCCCGGTCAAAAATCGTATCGGCCGCCCGCATTCCCGTTACCACCGCCGTATTTATTCCCTTGCCTTTGAACGGTCTCATCCAGCCCGTGGCATCCCCGACGAGCACGTACCGATGCCCATACGGATTCTTCGCGGGAGAGGTGGGAAAGTGTCCCGCATAGAAATTCAGAAAATCACGGTCGTATTCCGGCAGGAGTGCATGAACACGCGGATGCTCCAGAAATTCGTCCAGATCGAGCGAGCGCACGTCCCGTCCCGCGATATTGACGATGATATGGTCGCCTTTGGGCGTGACGGCCCCGAACTCCACTCGGGGTCCCGACAGCAGGAACGCATGAATCGTATTTCCGAGTTTCGATTCGATGAAGGCAGGATCCGTATGGATTTTTGTTATGAACGTTTTGAGTAAATTGCTCGGCCGCTCATATGGCCGAAGCGGTTTCGTCGCTCGTTCCCAATGGTCAAGCATTGCTTCGTCGAGTCCAAACGCCCCGACGACGACGTCGGCACGCAGGTACTGGCTCTCACTGTATATGCGGACTTCGTCCAGCTCTCGCGTGTTCACGAACTCGATTCCCGTCACCCGGCTTCGAACGATTTCCGCCCCCGCCTCTTCCGCTTTCCTCAACAGGAGCCGGTCGAACATGACTCGACGAACCGTGTACGTGTGGTCGGCGCCGGCGGAGCCATCGAGCGTCACATCCGTATTGTCGCTGTAAATGCGGTAATTCTCTATGCGTCTCTTGATCATCATTTCGGGAAGCTCGATTCCCAACTGTGCACGGAGATATCCTTCAAGCGGAGGCGACAGCACTCCGACGCACTGGTTATAGTGACGGTCGAAATCCTTTCCCTCGAAGATTACCACGCGCAACGGCAGTCCCCGCACACGCGCCCTCGCGAGCAGTCGGATAGCGCAGCTCGAGCCGCCGGGGCCTCCTCCTATTATCGCCACCGTGGAGCCTCGGTTAAGAACGAGGTTCGAGGACTCCGCCCTTGTTCGCAGGTCAGCGAGTTTTCGCTCGGCGTAGCGTTCCCACGCATCATTGTTTCGGAACAAGGACTGCAAGGCTTGGGAGACCAGGCTCAGTTGCACACGCGGCCACAGCAGGTCTTTCAAAATATCCTGATACCGCTCGTCCCCGGTGAACATGCTCCATAAGGAGTTCGAGAGAAGCTGGCGGTCGCCGTGTTTCTGAGTGCGTTCCATTTCCGCCACCATGAGATGAGCGCGGGAAAGCCGCCTGCGGCGGGCCACGGTATTATGAACGGCAAAGAGGACTTTCCCACACACGTTGTCGAATCCGAAGCGTTCCTTGCACAACCGATAATACCGACCAAAGTCGTCCGCCCCAATTCCGTGCTCCTGGCAGGTACCTGCCGCGAACAGCGCCGTAAAATACGCTGATTCGATTCCGTTTTTGAGGTATCGCGCCATGCACGCGTCACCGATCAAGACCCCGCGGTCACGAAAGGGATTCCGCGCGGAGGTGATCGGGAAGCGTGGGTGACAATGACAGTGGATGCGCCAGTTCTCCGGCAGATACGGCTTGAACTCAGGTCGCCGCAACGCGTTCTCGAGGTCCGACATTTTCACCGAGGGGCCGATGGCCGTGATCGTTATAAAGTTCCTCTTGG
This sequence comes from uncultured bacterium, assembly GCA_964453435.1. Taxonomy (GTDB): domain Bacteria; phylum Abyssobacteria; class SURF-5; order SURF-5; family SURF-5; genus CAYVQZ01. The sequence goes on along the minus strand of CAYVQZ010000003.1, from coordinate 116,256 downwards.
GCGTCATCGCCACGAATCGGATATTCCGTTCCCCCAAGGCGAACACGTGAATCCTGTTCCCGTACGCTTCCTCATTGAATTCCGCAGCGACAGCCATTTCCGCCTGACATGCAATCCACGTCCGCGGCGGGACATAGCCCGTCATGAATCGTTCCCGCAACCGGGTGTTGACTCCGAATGCGCCCGCGACAAGGTCAAAATCGATTGTGTCACCTCCCGCGGCTGTCAGTTGCACCCTTTCCAATGGGTGTTCCGGCCAGATTACCTCGGTAATCCGCTCGCGTCGGAATTTAGCGCCCAGCGAGACGGCGTGTTCAAGGAGAAACTGGTCGAAGCTGACAGCTCCCTCGCTCGATGAATCGGGACTGTTTCCCCGGAAGACCGTATAGATAGGCCGGTCACCCTGCTTCAGGAAAACCTCGCGGTCGTTGACATGCAGCATGTATCCTTCCACTTCTTGACGTATTACATTCGGCGGCAGAGGGATGTTCTCACTCCTCATTTGCTCCACCAGGTGGTGCCCGAGGGCCCCCGCGCACATATTGCACCCCTTCGGGCCGAAATCAAGAAATGACTTTCGCTCGAAAATGGTTACGTCCATCTCGCGACCGGCCCGAGCGCCCCTCGTCAGCATGAAGTGGGCAAAGAAACTGCCCGCCGGCCCGCCGCCGATGACCGCAATCTTCGCCGTGTCCGGAAGAATAATTGACATTTGTCCGATTCCGTTGCCAGTGAACACCAAGTCTAAGTTAAATTTTACCATACACCTACAAAGCCTGCAAAAGTGTTGGAAAAGCGGGAATCTCGTCCCGCACGGCCCTGAGGGACGGGAGAAATCGAAAAATCCTTGCACGAGATTCTGGCAAACCGTTTAAATCGATGAAATAATTCAGTGAACGCTACTGGTCGGAGGGCGAAATTCTTTTGTCGGCGCGAATTCGTTCCCGCATCCGAAGCGCGAAAGGGGGAACTCTGAATCAGTCCGATCAAACTATGCGGTGGACCGAAAATCGCCCTGCCGGGTACTGTGAATCTGTCTCACGGCTGCCCAGCGTAGGGGACTGTCCCAGATTTACGGGCACGAAGTGCCGTAGAATCGGGACTGTCTCCGAAGCAAACGACCTTCGGCATCAATCGTGAGACAGATTCACTGTCCCCGATTACAAAATCGCCCGCCTTTTGGTCCCGCCAAAGGCGGGATAGATTGGCGGACTGGCCCCGAAGCGCGAACTGGTGAATTATCGGACAGTCTCACTGTGACCGTCGAATACCCACACTGTTACGGAAGTGCGCCTCAACGAAATGTCAGGCGCGTGAAACGCTTTGTTTTTTCGCGAAGGTGGTAGACTATGAAACAAATTGTGCAGGCGGCGCTTGTCATGATTCTTGGTGCGGGCGTTTTCTCAGGTTCGGCAGAGGGCGCCGATTACCGCGTTGATCCGGCCAGGAGCGAACTCGTGGTCAGGCTCCATAAGGCGGGCGTTGCGGCGGTTCTCGCTCATAATCACGTGATTCGGGCGAGCCGGTACCTCGGCGAAGCCGAAGCCGACCCGCCGTCGCTGTGGGTTGAGGCCGAGGCTGCTTCCCTTCTCGCCGATGAACCGGCGATGCGTCAGAAGTACGGACTTACAAAACCTCTGGGAAGAGAAGACAGGGAAAAAATCCAGTCTGCCATGGAGTCCGCCGTACAGTTGAATGTGAGTCGATATCCCGCCATTCGGTTCGATTCAACTCATATCGAGCGGCAAACCGATGAGCAATACGTGGTGACGGGAAACTTAACCATTCACGGCGTGACGAAGACTGTTTCTTTTCCGGCGGCGGTATCGGAAGAGCCCGACGGCCTGCGGGGTAAGGCAGCCCTGAGTTTTCGGCAGAGTGATTTCGGAATAACGCCCTACAGCGCCATGTTTGGCGCCGTCCGGAACAAAGACGAAGCCGACCTCCACGTCGAGCTCTACCTGGTTCCCGCCGACAGCGTGAACACCGACGCGGACTGATATTCGGTCATCCGAACGGCTTCGCTCATTCTCCACCGCGTAACGTGCGCATCGCAAGGCTCCGCCGGCGCGAGTCACTTCGCCGAGATCATTTCCAGAAACCCTTGCACGCGCGTTCGTATCTGTTCGCGGCTCGGGCCCATACGATGCTCGGTCTCGATCACCATGTTCGGGATGCCCGCTTTCTTCAAAGCCTCACTGATGAGGGGTTGTTCGGCAAGGTGAGGGTCACAGAATTTTTGGATGATGAATATCAGGGACTCGGAGCGGGATTCTCTCATGCCCTCGATGATGAACTCCAGTCTTTGGCTGAAGGGCAAGCGGCTGGGACAGGGGATTCGGTCCAGGTAACGGCGCGCCAGGGATTCCAGCGGGTCCCCCTCTGTTTCCAAGGGGCCGGCAAAGTTTCTGGCGCCCGTGCAGAGGTCGTCTCCGACAATGACGGCGCCGGCTTCTTCAATCACTTGCAGGATTTCCCGATCGTGAAGCTCGCTTCCGGAGATGAATACCCGGTGGGGGTCCTGCCCGCACGCTGCCGGTCTCAGGATTTCGCTGATGAGCGACTCGACCATTTCCGTGTATTCCTCCGGAGGCATGATTGCGCCCGCCAGCACGGTGTCCAGCGCTTCACTGCCGCTGATGGGCGCGGGGTTGGCGGCGCGGAGCCTATACAGTCTCTTGAGGACCGAGCGCCTCCCATTCAGAACCCGAGCGCTCTCGCGCAGCGCGTCGTCGGAGATGGGTTCGCCCGTGAACGTCTCAATCGAAGCGCGCAGCTTCGCCAATTCACTCACGTAATATCGGAGCGAACTGTTGCTCATGAAGTAAGGAGGAGCAAACATATACGTAAAATCAGTCCGAATGTTTCTCTGCCAGATGCCGAAAAGACCGCAGGTCGCGTCGCACGTGTACGAATGAACGATGCCGTCAAGGTAATCGAATCCTCCCTTGAGAGCCGTGTCGAGAACGCCCCGCACAAACGGACACACAAAACTCTGAATCAGCGTGTCGGCTTGCGTAATATCCTCCGTCCCGCCAAAGAGTCGCACCGGATGGATGCCCGCGGCATGGAGCAGTTCCTCGGGAGTGTATGAGCAAAAGTAGCCGAAAATCTTCTTGCCTGTGCGCTCTTTGTATTCCCTGAGGTAATGTTCGCGATTTTCGACGATATCCCTGAACAACCCACCGACAGTCTTTTCGGTCTTCATTGTTTCGTCCTCGTTACGGCGCCGAAGCGGCGATTGCGGGAAGTAGCTTCAAATGCCCCTCGACCTTTCCGGCAAAATCTTGTTCGTTCATCATCAAACTCACATAGGAACCGTTTCTCCACCTCTCGACGAAGTCATCATAGTGGCGGCTCGCGGGGTTGCCCGATTGGCCCGTCGTGTGGATGCCGAGAGTGACGCCGACATCGGAGAAATCCATGATATGCCTGAGCGATGCCGCCATTGTAACCCGATACGGGTCACTGAAGGCAAACGTGCCCCGGTTAACCGATTCGCCGTCGCCGGGAAACGGGAAAGGTCCGCGATTGAAGAGCATCCTGAATATGCGGATGCGGTCCAGCGGATGTCGAAATTCCACCCGATGCGTTTTTCCCCATCGCCAGTCCGACATGTCTCCGCCCAGCCTGCTGCGAAGCGATGCGACCGCTTCCTCGAAGCTTCGAATAACCATGTCGTCGCGGTTCTCGACCGCGTCCGTACGCCGGTCATCGAACCAGTGCGAATCCTCTTGCACAAAACCGACAAACCGCTCTATCCAGAGATAGTATTGGTTCAGGTACTCGCGCGCGAGTTCGTTTCCCAGGTCGTCCGCGAACGTATTGAATGCGAATTTGAGCAGAAACTCATGGTAGATTGTGGCCGCCACGCTTTCTTTCGTGTTGTCGAAGCCCCACTGCTTCAAGTATGCGGCCGCCTGCCGCGCCTCCGGGCCGGTCAACCCGTCAATCGTCGGCATTACGATTTCCAGCAGGAGTTCCGCAAGCAATGAGCGGGTGTCCGATTGCATGCTCGCCACACTCTTTGCGTCGTGCTTCTGTGTGCTCTCGAGCAATTCCGCGATTCTCCCGCTCCGATAGGCGGGCGCCCATTCGGCAGAGAGAAAATGCTCGTAGTCATCGCCAGCCACGCGGTTATTCGCGGTCACGATGTAATCGTCCGGAGGATTCAGTTCATGCGGCATCTCCTCGAACGGGATCTCACCCGACCAGGTATTCTCGCCGAGCCATCCCTGTTGCGGCATGACCCCGTCGCCGCCGGACCGAATCGGTATTCTCCCCGCTCCGTAATAGCCGATGTTCCCATCCCCGTCCGCATAGATGAAGTTTTGAGGCGCAACCGAGAAATTGCTGAGCGCGCGGCAGAACTCCTTCCAGTTTCGGGCAACACTGATTCCGGCCAGCGCCTGATAATCGCGGCTCGGATCCAAACCGGTCCACCTGAGGCTGATGGCGTCGGTGACCCCCGGCGCAAGCTCGTTTACAAGGGGTCCGTGGATGGTAAGCTTGATTTGTTTTTCGATAAACGACCGCTCACCCTTCCGCGTCCGAAAATAGATTCGCTCCCATCGAGAATCCATGTCCACCCACCTGCCGTCGTATTCATACTGGTGGGGGTCTTCACGATTTATGCGCTCGATATAGAGATCCTGAACATCGGCATTCATATTGGTAACACCCCAGCCGATCCGACGATTATGTCCGAGAATCGGCAACGGCGTCCCGGGAACCAGGCCCCCGATGACATCGTATTTTCCGCCGACAAGGTGAACGTAATACCAGATCGAAGGCATCTTCGTTCCGCTCAGGTGCGGGTCGTTTGCGAGAATCGGCGCATCGTTTACCGTCCGGGATCCGCCGATCACCCAACTGTTGCTTCCGCCCGATGTGCCCACAATTTCATCGAGTGCCTTCGAACCATCCTCAAGCGTGGAAAGGCTCCGTCCCGGGCTTCCAACCGCTTCCCCCGACAGAATGAACGGCCCCGAGGAAGGATACGTCGGTCCAAGCTCGGCGGCCTGCTCGGCGCCGAGTTTCTCCACCAGCTTCCATATGACGATCTCGCTCTCAAAGTTCTTCGAAAGCTGCCATGCGAGCAGCCTCGAGATCGCCAGCGATTCAAATGGTCGCCACGGCTCGGGCCGGTAGTCGAGAACTCCGAACTCGGGCGGAAGCGCCGCCTGCTGTTCGATGTACGCGTTGACCCCATTCGAGTATGCTTCCAGCTCGACAGCCAGCGGTGGCGGAAGAATAGCCACCTCGCGTTTCGCAATCTGCTCGAAGTCGAGAGTCCGAACCAGAAGGTCGGCTTTGAGCGCGGTTTCCCCGAAAATCTCGGCGAGCCTGCCGGTCGCCGCGCGGCGCGTCACGTCCATTTGCCAGAGCCTGTCCTGGGCGGACACAAAGCCCACTGCAAACATCAAGTCCCTCTGGTTCTGCGCATAGATGTGCGGGATTCCATACTCGTCCCGGTAAATGTCGACTTGTCCCGAAATACCCGTGAGAGTCAGATTCCCGGAAGTTTGCGGGAGCGCGCTTCGCAATTCACACCATGCCCAGATTGCGGCGCCAAACGCTGCCGCCATGGCCACACAGAGAACCAGCAGAATTCCAATGACGGCTTTTCTCACAAATGCTCCTTGTTCGAGCGCAGGACGATTTGTGCGGGGGAGGGCGGGAGTCAACTCAACATCAGGAAATTATAGGTTTGGCGCCTCTCATTGTCAAGGGTCGGCTCTGGGCTCTGAGCCGACTCAGCGAGTCGAAGGCTACTTGTCTTCCGAATCAGTCGTCAGATGCTTCATCGTTGCCATTCCGGGAACAGCCAAAAATCTCGAACCGGCAAATGGCGAATTGAGGAAAACCTTTGTAGCATTACGCTTCTTGGAATGTGGCGCCGGGCAAAGCGCCTGAAAACATACAAATAGAAAGCCGTTCGGGTACCAAGCGCAGTGGACCGGCTCCTCCCGTTATTTATGATTTGACACTTCTTACAATGATTAGTAAAATATCTCCGTAATATATAAAATTTAGTTATTAAACGCTGCTGAAACACCCTGCCCTGCTGGCGATTGACACCCTTCCGACGACCAAAGAGGGTGAAGCAACTTTGAGGTAAAAATTCGCGGTTTCTTTGTCATTTGAGCCGACATGAAGGAGGCGGATACACATGGGACACCTGTTTGCGCTTACGGTCGGACTCTCCACTTATCTCACGGTACAGTTCATTTCAGGCGGCGCTTTGGAGGAGTACGACAAAATTCCCGCCGGCGCCGGCCACGATGGGGCCTACGGTGTGTGCATCTCGCATACTTCGGGAGTGGTCGTTGCGGGAGTTGGTTCGGACACCGGATTTACTCACAAAGACGTCTGGATTTTCGGAAGCGGTATCAGAAGGGAATGGGAACTGCACAGGGAAGAAAAGGAGGACTGCGCTTTTAACATTCGCAAAACCGCAGGCGGATATATCGTAGTTGGGCACACACGCTCCCTGGGGGGAGGGGGTTCCAATCTTTGGCTCCTGAAAATCGGACCGTCGGGTAACAAACTCTGGAGCAGAACGTTCGGCGGTGACTCTGAAGACCATGGCTTCGACGTCCGTCCGACTCGCGACGGCGGCCACATTGTTGTCGGAAGCTCGTCTTCCTATGGGGTAGGTAACCTCGATGTGTACCTTGTCAAGACCACGGCGCAGGGGGCGGTGCAATGGGAGCGAACTTTCGGGGGACGCGAGCACGAAACGGGCTATAGCGTTCAACAGACAAGCGATGGCGGTTACATCATAACGGGATACAAAGAATCCGACGGCAAAACGGATACGAAAGTTTGGCTGATAAAGACTAACGATAAAGGAGTGCATCAATGGGACCGGGTTTTCGGAGGCGATCAGGATGACTGTGGCACGAGCGTCGTGCAGTGTAAGGATGGCGGATTCTTCGTGGCCGGATGGACCGATTCGTTCGGAGAGGGCCGTCGCGACGCATATGTTATCAAGACGAGTTCCGAAGGGAAATTACTCTGGGCAAGGACAATCGGAGGCAGGCACGAAGATTGCGCCCAGAGCGCACTTGAGTCCCGCGGCCTCTATGTTTTCACCGGTTGGACCTCTTCCTTCGAAGGCTCTCCCGCTACGTGGCTCGTGGCGATGAAACCGGATGGAAGCATATTGTGGAGCAGGATATTCTTCGGCGCCGCGGGATATTATGGCTACGGCCTCGAGGAAATTCCGACGGGAGGATATGTGATTGCGGGGGTATGCGATTCGGCGGACAGGTTTGGGCGAGGATATGACGGCTTTATAATGACCGCCAGCGCCGACGGCTGGCTGGGGCAGAGAAGCTACCTGACCCGCGACAGCAGGGGAGGGGGTCCTATTCCCGACGGGTTTTGGGGATTTATCGAGCCGGGAGAGTTTACGGTTGAATGCCGAAACGTGAACGCGACCCTCAGCGAATGCGGCGGAGCCAGCACACCGCGACGTGTTTCATTCACCAGCCCATCGAGAGATCGAAACGACGGCGATACGTTCAATGCCCCCGAGCAAAAGGGGTCGTCATATGACCGCCTTACGAACGAGTTGGAGACGAAATGGATTGCGACACATCGTGTGCATTGTGCAAACGACCGTGTGTTCGACGTCGTCTTGTTGGAAGAAAAAACCCAGAGCCTGATCCTTTCAATGGGAGGTACGAACCGTGGGTCGAAATTTCCACTTCCCAAGAAGAACGTCGACCGGGTCGAGCCGCTCGGTCAGGAACAGATTGCAGAGTACATTCTCACCATGCTGAAATTGCCGGAACAAAGACCGAGCGACGCCGGCCAGACTATCCCGAGTCAATCGCTCATTCAGGCGTTGAGCGAGAAATGCTGCAAATACGGCGCGCCGATTCCCGGCGCAACTCTCGTCAAATTTCACGAACACAAAAATACGAAAGAAATAGTTCAAGCCGAGTTGGAAATCGATGGACGTCGACGAGTGGTGAAAAAAGGCGAGATTATCGATGGCTTCGAAGTCGTTGAGATGGACAAGGAATCGAACACGGTGCTTGTCAGGCTCGGCAAGGAAGGCGGCGCTTTTCGGATATGGTCTTCCGATATGTGGAAAAACCTTGACACGAAGCCCGCCGAAAAGGAGATACCCCCAGAAAACGCGGTGGAGGTTAGCGAAGTAAGGAAAGAAGACGAAGTGACACACACACCAATAGAAGAAATTTCCCAAACCGTAATTCCTGAAGCAGTGACAAACCCTTCAAGCCTCAGCGATGAAGACCCGGCGGAAGAACCAGGTGGCTGGGAAACTATGGTGGACAAGGTTCGGACCCTGCTTGGTTTCGACGAATAGGCTTGCCGGGAAATGGTTCATTTCTGCCGCTCAGAACGGCGATTTCGGCCCTCGAAACGATGGTTCGTGCTCCGGGCAAGATTGAGTTAAACCTCGGAGTTTCAAACGGAATTGTCCTCGTCAGATACGTGCCCGCGTCTTGACTCAGTCCAGCCATTTGACTTCATTGGTTTCCCCATACTTCGCCCTCATATACATATTGTTCGTGAGCCGAAGCCTGTGGCACAGAGCGCGAACAATGTTGGCGAGGAATCGTTTCGGAATTTTTTTCTCTAACAGTTTCTCTAAAACATCTTCGCTGAGCACAAGCACTTGCGAAGGTTCGCGCGCGAGCGCGTGCGCCGAGCGCGTATGCTTCTCGAACATCGCCATTTCACCGAAGATCTCTCCGACGCCGAGTTCGGCAATGATTTTTTTGTGCGTATCGTACTCATCGATTATATCGATCTTCCCTTTCAGGATAATGTACATTTCGTGGCCGACATCGCCCTTCCGAAACAGCAGCTTCCCCCTGTCAACGGTGCGAATAACACCCATCTCGATCAAACGATTCATTTCCGATTTGGACAGTCCCCCAAACATGTCGTAGCTGGGCATTTGATCGCTCCTCGGCTCCTCGCGCCATGAGCCTGCCTGCTAAGCAAGCGTTTGCCGAAACATCGGCTGAGGGAACCGTGAGACAAATGTGTCGCACTAGATTATCGGTCAGCCCCAGGTTCCGCTATGGTAATGCCTTTACAAACGAAAGTCAATGAGACTATGGCGCCACGTTCAGCCGTCAATCGGCGGAAGCTTCACCCTCGGGGCCTCAAGCGCGTCGCGAGTGGTAAAAATTCTGAGGCTCCGGTTCGGATTGCCCGGCTCTCGAGCGCCACAGAAACTGACAGGGTAATCCCCTGCCGGCGTCGCTCCAATTCCGCCGGCAGCGGCGATTCGAACGACGGTGTTCACACATTGCAGAGGGGTCCCGTCCCTCCTAAAAATATTATTGCGGGGGAAGAGCGCCAGGCGCCGACACTGGAGAATCTGCCTCATGCCAATGGTCACCGCCACCTCGGGATAATCCCCGAAGAATCCGCCACAGTCCGCGCGGACCATGTTGATGGTCTTCGTGGCGAGGTTGGTCCGCAGCACGCGAGTGTCGGAGTGCTCAACTCCTTCCTCGGGTTCGTTGAATGCAATGTGGCCGTAAATTCCGATTCCGCCATAGCACGTCTCGATACCGCCAACCGCCTCAATCAGCTCCTGTGTCTGTTCCGGCCGCGCCGGGTCAGGAAAATGAATATGCTCGCGGGGAATCATGAGTTTGGGCGATTGCCTCTCCAACGGTCCGAACAGCAATCGCTCCATCGTCGCGCGGAATCCCAGCGGGTGGTCGATCCCCAAGGGACGCCCGTCCTCGTAACAATACTCGTCCATGAAAAAAAAGTGGCAGTTCTCCAGGGTCAGTTCATTGCGAAGCACGTCCCTCAGGAATATCGGATAATGAGCCGTCGGTCCGACGGGCAGGATCACTTTTGTCTGCCTCCCCGCCCGGTTATTGGTCTCAATTTCCGCTGCAAGCAGGTCGGCGAACGTCTCGTAAACCTGTTGCAGCGTATCGGTGACCGTGAGTCTGGAGCCATATCGCCCGAGAAACTCGTCTGCCGAAAGCGAGAGCAGACTTCTTATTTCATCGTTTCTCCACGGGTAGCAGGGAATATCGGGAGGCGCCGGGGGAACGACCGCTCTTCTGCTCATTCACTACTGCCCCTGTCAAACAAACCGATTGCGTTGTCTTTTTGACACCGCTCAACAACAGCGAATTGCCGGCCCACGGGTTTCACCCCACGATTGCCCATGCTGTCGAAAACCGAGCATAGAGTCTGTCTCACGATTGCCGAGAGAAGGGGACTGTCCCAGATTTACGGACACGAAGTGCCGTAGAATCGGGACTGTCCCCGAAGCGAACAACCCTCCGAATCAATCGTGGGACGCACTCCATGGGGGGTAGTGAGAATGTCCAAGAATTCACTAATGCGCGCTTCGGGCGCTATCCGAACCGTGGGACACACCCCTGTCCCTGAAGCGAAATGTGGTTGCCGCCAGACCGCACTGGTTAACGAAACGAATTACTCGAGCGACGAGTCGGTCCGTATCTCGGAAGGTTTTTCTTCGCGGAGTTCTCGAACATCTTTTTGCAGCTCGTGGATCATGTCCAGGAGACACTTGATAGCCTCCGATGTGGGGTCTGGCAGGTCCCCGTGTTCGAGGTCGACCACCGGAACTTCCTTCTCCTGTCTCTTGCCATAGACCACTTTGCCGGGCACGCCAACAACGGTGGTGTTGGGAGGGACATCCTCAACCACGACCGAGCCGGAGCCAATGCGCGCGTGGTCACCCACCTTGACGGGTCCCAGAATGGCCGCCCCGGCGCCCACGACAACGTTGGCGCCAAGGGTGGGATGGCGCTTCTCTTTTTTCCAGCTTGTTCCGCCCAATGTCACCCCGTGATACAGCGTCACATTTTCGCCAATCTCGGAGGTTTCGCCGATGACTATGCCCATGCCATGGTCAATGAAAAAACCGGTCCCGATTTTCGCTCCCGGATGGATTTCGATACCGGTGAGAAAGCGCGATACGTGTGACACCATCCGGCCGAGGAAAAACAGTCGCCGCACCCACAGCCAATGGGCTATCCTGTGGAACTGCAACGCATGAAACCCCGGATAGCAGAATATGACTTCGAGCACATTGCGGGCGGCCGGGTCGCGCTCGAACACCACTCGAATATCTCTTTTTAATTGCGCAAACATGGATTACCTTCCTAAAAGCTTTCACCAATTATATTTGCTTTCAGTGCATAAGTCAAACACCATCCGGCATTTTCCGGGAATAAAATCGTCACTTTTTCCGGGTCGCGCGTTCGCGGCGCGGAGGAGCCCCCACCCGAACCGGTCTCGTTGCGTAAACCAAAATCCTTGTGATAGACTCATCCCGTACCTCGTCGGTTTCAAAAACTCATCGGTGGGAGACAGGAAAAGATGAAAACCCTCATAATCTATTTTTCCCAGACCGGAAACACACGCCGAATGGCCGAGGCCATCCGCGACGGAATCATCGAGGTGACGGGACAGTGCGACCTTAAGACCTTGGCTGAAGTTGCTCCGGACCGCTTGAAAGACTACGACCTCGTCGGACTCGGATGCCCGGTCTTCTATTATCAGGAGCCGTTCAATGTTCGCGACTTCATCGAAGGGTTGCCGCCACTGAACGGAAAGCAATGGTTCCTCTTCTGCACCCATGGTTCGGTCATGGGCGACACGTTCGGCTCGATGACAAAACGCCTGCAAAGCAAAGGAATCCTGGTGGTCGGCTATCATGACATTTACGCCGACGCCACGCTGCCGTTTTATCCCTATCCCACGCTGACGACCGGACACCCCGATTCCGTCGACCTCGATAGCAGCCGCGCCTTCGGTGAAGAAATCGTTCGTCGCAGCCAACGTGTTGCGGAAGGCGACCACGGCCTCATTCCCCTCGTCAAGACGGTCCCGGACGAATGGGTGAAGACAGCCGAGACGCTCACCCCCGAATTTCTGAACCGGATGATGCCGAAGCTCCGCATCGACATGCAAAAGTGCACTCACTGCCACGCCTGCGAGGACAATTGCCCTGTGGAAGGAATAGATGTCGAAGCCGACCCGCCCCGCATCCAGGACCCGTGCATCTATTGCTGGAATTGCGCAAAAATTTGTCCGACCCTGGCCATCGAGGCCGATTGGGACACGCTGGTCGCGATGGCGCCGGAAAACTATGCCCGCTATCGAAAGGCTCTCGACGATGCGGCGGCCAAGGGAGAGTTTCGCTGGTTGATGGACCCGGATTCCATCGATTTCGAGGACCCTCTTTACAAACAGCGTGAGCGCGAACTGAAAGAAGAGAGATACCCCTGACCGGAGGGCGGCTTCGGCGAGGCGGGGCAATCAGTGCTGCTGTTCAACGCGGAGTGTGATTTTGCGGATTACGGTTTTCGAGTGTTTGTTCTCGGAACTCTCCTCCTTTGTGGATATGGTGACTTCGATAATCGAGTAGCCGTCGATTAAGTATCGAAGCAGTTCCTCTCTCAAGGCCTCCTCGGCGCTGACTCCGGCCTGCGGTATAACCGTTATTGTCTTATTCAGAAGAACCTGTTCATCCACACGGTGTGCATACTCGCGCACTTGTTCGGAACTCAGCGAGCTGCCGTGACTTTTCAATATATCCTCAATCTGTTTGGATGTGACCCGCATGAAATAGAGACACGTCCGCCCCTCGTTGAGGTCGATTGTGTCCCGTCGCTCAACCCTGTGCTTCGCGTGCTGTTGCGAAAAGATGCGACACTGAAACGGCTGGCCCGCCCTGGCAATCAAGTGGGCGCAGGAGGCACAGTTCTCTTTTCTGCGCGCGGATTGACCCGAGCTCTTTGGGCTCGCTGGCTTGTTGTCGGAAGGAGGGGAAATACTTGATTCGGTCAGGTGGCCAGCCGTTTCTGCCGCATGATGCGATTCATCCGCCTCGGCTGCGGACAAAAAATAGTGTGATATATCCTTGAAACTCTTGGGAGTCTGTCTGTCTCGCTGATTGTTCGGGCGAGGCAACTCCATCCTCTCCGCCTGAGATTCCGGATTATTCCCGAGAGGGTTTGTCTGTGCCATCGTCACCTTTGTTTGCTCCGATTCTTTCGTCCTCGACAAACCTCAGTTCACCTCGAGAACCGGGTTCGTCTGTCCGGAAGACCCGAATTCCCGTCTCGGATTAGAGGGATCGTCGCGCCACTCGCCGTCTACGACAAACTTGTAACGATATTTCCCCGCTTTAAGATGCAGGGACAGGCTCCATTTACCGCAGTCGCTCCTCCTGAGCGCATACTGGTCGGAGGGAGTCCAGCCATTAAAATCTCCGGCGACTCTCACCTCTTGGGCGTCCGGGTCAAAATAGGAGAATATCGCGCGCTCGGGAAAGGACGCCGAGGTCTCAAACAGCCCGGGGTCGGTCGCAATCTCTATCGCCAGTTCAACAAAATCCTCGTGGGCCATCGAATACGGCGCCAGTTCCCGCACCGGTATACCCTGCATTGCCCCCTCGGCCACTTTGACGCTGCGGTTTATTACGGTTCTGCAGAGAGAATCGCCAAAATCCCGCTTCAGCCTGGCCAGAAGGTCTCTCGAGTACTTGGTGCGCGATTCAAACATATTTGCCACCACGCGTACCTTGAGGGAATGCGAGGTGCGCGAACACAAGACGGCGACTGTTTCGGACAGCTTCTGAAGGCCGTGCAATGCGAATCGGCTCATTTCCACGGGAATCAGGGCAAGTTGGGAAGCCCGAAGCGCGTTCATTGTGAGAAGCCCTACACTTGGCGGACAATCGATGATGCAGAAATCGTAATGAGGGGCCGCGGCGGCGAGCCGCTCGCGCAGCCTGTCCTCGCGGCCTTTCTTTCCCGAAAGTTGTTGCTCCAGCGCGCTCAACGTGATGTTTGACGGAGCAATCGACAAGTAGCGGTCTCTGGTCAAAAGCACGTCTGTCAACGAAACATCATTTTCGGGATCGGGGGTAAGCACTTCGTAAACAGTTGGTTCTGTATTCTCGGAATCGATTCCGAGCGCCATCGACGCATGCCCTTGGGGGTCCAGATCGACAAGGAGAATCCTCTCGCCGCTCGCCGAAAGACACGCGGCGAGATTTACCGATACCGTCGTTTTGCCGCAACCGCCCTTTTGATTAACGACGGCCAGCGTCTTCACAAGTCACAACTCCAGTCTGTGCAATAAATTATAAAGAAACCTAATAAGCGATTGCTTTGCGGCGCGGAAACCATGCTCTTGCGGTAATTATACCACCGCGGACGGATGAAGTCAAAGGGAAAATGCAATATATTGGAAATTTATTACTACAAACTACCACATATAGTGTTTAGCCTATAGATTATGATAGGCTGAATATATAAGGGCGGTCAGGCAGCCAACCAAACAAGGCAGCCGGATGGGGAAAAGCAGGCGTCCCTGCCTGCGCAAACCGTGAAAGGCTTTTAAAGAGGGAGACTTATGGCAACAGAAGGGTTCGGTTTTACCTTGCCTGTTCGTACTGCGGGACATAGTCCTCGATAAGCGGGAAATCGCCCAGGTTCCGCGTGAACGCAGCCTGCAAGTAGCAATCCACCCACCAGAAGATATCGGTTTGGCGGACGACTCTCCGCAATCTTTTCATGCGGATTTGACGCTCTTCCTTGCTCATGTTTACGGCCTGATAGATCGCGTTCGACACCTCTTCCACGCTGTAAGGATTGACAAGAAGCGCCCCATTCTGCAACTGGGCGGCGGCTCCGGCGAACTCGCTGAGTATGAGAACACAGTTTTCCTCGATGCTGCACGCGCAGTACTCTTTCGCGACGAGGTTCATGCCGTCCTTCAGCGGAGTTACCAGGGCAATCTCGGCGACGCGGTAATATGCCAGAAGCTCCGTGAAATCGAGACTCCTGAATATATAATGAATCGGGACCCATCCCGACACGGTGAACTGTCCGTTAATCTGGCTGACAAGTCGTTCGATGTCCTTCCTGAGGCCCATGTACTCGGGAATTTCCTCCCGGCTGGGAACGACCACCTGAATAAACGTGAGTTTCTCGCGCAACTCCGGAAATCGTTCGAGGGTCGTCTTGAACGCTTGCAGCCGGTTGGGTATACCCTTGGAGTAGTCGAGCCGGTCGATTCCCAAAATCAGTTGGCGGTTGGGCAAATCTTCGTGGACGAACCATGCCTGTCTCGCGACTTCTTCGGTGGCGGCCTGACTTGCGAAAGCCTTGTAATCGATGCTGATGGGAAAACTGCCGATCCTGATTTCCCTGTTCTCGATTCTTCCGGTCACCACGGGGCCTTTTCCTTTGATATGGACATCTCTGCGAAGCGTGCGGACACAGTTGACAAAGTTCCGGCGGTCTCGCAAGGTCTGAAACCCGATGAGGTCGTACTGGAGCAGCGCGTCGAGAATCTCAAACCGCCATGGGAGCTTGAGAAAGAAGTCGAGTGCGGGAAAGGGAATGTGGAGGAAGTAACCGATCTTGTTTTTCACGTCCATCCCGCGCAACTCGCGCGCAACGGTGAGCAGATGATAGTCGTGAATCCAGATGTAGTCGTCCTTCTCGGCGTTTCGCTTTATGGTTTCGGCGAACTTGCGGTTGACCTTCTGATATGCTTCCCAGCAGCCGGGGTCGGGAATGCGACGTGGCTGGAAATCGTGAAACACCGGCCAGAGTATTTGATTCGAGAACCCGAGGTAGAACATCTTCTTTTCTCGGGCTGTCAGGCTGACAGGCTTGAAGGTGTAGCCCGCCCTTTTCGTCGCGTCTGCGAGAAGCTTTTCGAAATCGATTCCCTCTTCTTGCACCGTGCCCGGCCAGCCAATCCATAAGCCGCCCCGATTTCGCAGCACGGGCGCTATCGCTGTCACGAGTCCGCCGGAGCCTTGTTTAACTTTGACCTCGCCGTTTTCATCCCTGCCCAGCACCACCGGCAAGCGGTTGGAAACGATTATCAATCTCCGGTGCGGAAACTTTTCTTTCGGCATTGTTCACCCCTCGGTCCTGTCCGGCAGTTTTTTATGAAGCGCAAGGGCTCCGGGTTCGCGCGTTTCCCGAGCGAAGACTCCATCGACGTGAAAGCGGTTCTCGCCATCGATTGTCTCTCCTTGTTTCGACAGAGCAAAGCACGTGAAATGAGACCAGCTACGTGTAAGCGGGAAAGAAAAGGCCTCTTGATATACTGCAATTATAACCCTACAAAAGCAAGCGCGGCTTTGTCAAATGCCGCGAGCGAGCAGTTCCCGTGGCTGTTCGCCACCGATGACAAGCCGGAGGCGTCCTGCAGATATGAAGAACGAATGAGGCCGGGAAGAACGAAGATTCGAGCCCTTACGGACGGTTCTTTTCAAAGAGCCCTCTTCGCATTTCTCAATGAATCGGAACGTTGGTTATTGGGGACCATCATGCGGCATGGTGTCCCCCAATAAAATCGAGATCCGGACGGCTTGTTACTCTCGAGAAGCCGCCTCCCTGCTCTTTCATGAAACA
Source organism: uncultured bacterium (assembly GCA_964453435.1). Lineage (GTDB taxonomy): Bacteria > Abyssobacteria > SURF-5 > SURF-5 > SURF-5 > CAYVQZ01. Next base: position 99,823 of record CAYVQZ010000003.1, on the reverse strand, counting down.
GCGAAGCGCGTCCTTACTGTTTTCCCAGATAATGCATTCGCAGAAGCGTGAGCCCCGCCGAGGAGACCGAATCGAATGCGGGAACACCGGCGTCAAGCAGCCGCTCCATGAGCGTAAGCCTGAATCTTTCCGCATCGAGGTCCTCGGAATCCCGTGTGACCGCAAAGGCCACCGGTTTTCGCGCGTTCGTTTTCACATCCCTCAGCGCGCGAACAAGAAATTCGAACGCGTCCTCGAGGGAAACTCCGATTCGTTTCAGGTTCCTGAACAAAAAGTACAACTGGTAAGTGAAGAGCATGCAGTCGATGTTCGGGTCGGCGTCAACAATCTCGACGATTCTCGCAATGTTGGCGGGCATGATGCCGTGCGCGCTCGCATCCACCGGATTCCTGCGGATGGTCCCCGCCTCGCGCAGGACGGTCAGCAGTTCTTTCTGCGTTTGCTCGGACAAAGGGGGAAGGGTGAGGCCGATTTCACTGCATTGGTCGGACGCGACCACGCTGTTTCCGCCGCCCGTCGTGATCAATGCCGCGTTCAGCCCGGCCGGTTTCGGCAAATATTTCAGGCCCAGCATGAGGTCAATCATTTCTTCGCTGTCGTTCACGAGCGCGGCCCCGGCCTGCTTGAGCATACCCTTCCAGATTTCGAACGAACCCGCCAGCGCGCCGGTGTGACCGACCGCCGCCACCGTGCCGGCCGCCGTGCGTCCTCCTTTCCAGACGATGACGGGTTTGGCGCGAGCGGACTTGCTGAGCGTTTCGAAAAACGTTCGGCCTTCGCCGGCGCCTTCGATGTAGGCGCCTATCATTGCGGTTTTACTGTCCGCCGCAAAATACTCGAGGAAATCGCTCGATGACAGGTCGCTCGCGTTTCCATAACTGATAGCTTTGCTCAGGCGGAGCCCCCTCTCATTCGCGCGGCGGATGAAATTAATCGCGTGTCCCCCGCTTTGAGAAATAAAGGCCACGTCGCCGCTTTCCGTGGAATGGTTCTCGTCGAAGCCGACTCGGGATTCGGGACAATACACCCCCATGCAGTTCGGGCCGATCAGCCTTATCTTTCCTCGGGCGAGTTCGACCAGCGCCTTCTCCTGGTCCCTTCCCTCCTCCGTCTGCAACTCTTTGAAGCCCGCCGTAAAGAAATGGGCGTAAGGAACCCCTTTCTTTATGCAGTCAGCCACGACACCCAATGTGGCGGAGGCGGGCACGCCGATGATTACGTAATCGACCAAACCCGGAATGTCCGTGACCTTCCGGTAGGCCGGCAACCCCATCACTGTTTCACCGGCCGAAAGGTTCACCGGATAGAGGCCTCCCGCATACCCCAGCGATATGAGGCTGTGCAGGAACATGCTCGAACCCTTTGCATAATCATCGGACGCCCCGATAACGGCGATGCCGCGGGGATAGAACAGGCGGTCCAGCTCTTTGCCTGCGGTCATATCAACGGTTGCCTGCTGTGATACTTCGGTTCTGCCCACCATAATAAGGCCTTGCTCCCGGTCGTTTGCGTGAATAAGGAGGAACTCGTGAAAACAGAGCGGAAACATACGGTACGGGGCACTGACGCTGTCCGACAACTTGCGGCGAAGAGGGTGGTCGCGTAAATTGCGGGCGCGAAGTCCCGCCCCTCGCGCAAAAGGCTTGGGCTGCCCCCTCGGCCGAGGGTTATCAACGGAATCATCGGACAAACACACGAACTCCGAGCATTCATTTTAGCATCGCGAAACGCCGAGCGTCAATAAAGAGTGGCATAGGAAGCGCAAAGTGTAATCACGCTCGTTGACACCTCTTCTCGGGCATTGCTATACTGATGATGGAACAAGCGCACAGAGAATCTGCCCGACAATTAAAAATGTCAGCGAAAACGAAGCGCAGGGGGGCTGTACCCAATTACGGAATCCCCCCGTCCTTCAGCGTAGGGGCCTGTCCCGGATTTACGGGCACGAAGGCGCCGTAGAATTGGGAACTGTCCCCGGAGCGACCCGCTTTCCTTCGCTGAGCGGAGCGAAGTCCCGCGCATTCGCGGGATAGATTGGCGGACTGCCCCCGAAGCGCAGGACATGGAAATATCGGACGGACACACAGACGGCGCATTTTAAAGGAGCCAATCTATATGAAAATTGCCATAGCCGGAAAAGGCGGTGTAGGAAAAACGACGATTGCGGGGACTCTTGCGCGAATGCTTGCCGACGACGGCCATAAAGTGATGGCCATCGACGCCGATCCCGACGCAAACCTTGCGTCCGCATTGGGTTGCAGCGAGAGCGTGGCCCGCGAAATCACCCCCATCGCCGAGATGAAAGATTTCATCCGCGAGCGCACCGGAGCAGGCGAGGGATACGGCGTGATGTTCAAGCTCAATCCGAAAGTCGACGATATCCCCGACACCTTCAGCCGCGATGTCGAAGGAGTGAAGTTTCTGGTAATGGGCTCGCTCGACACCGGCGGAAGCGGGTGCCTGTGCCCCGAAAACGTCGTGCTGCGACGGTTTCTCGAGGAAGTGCTCGAATATCGCGAAGAGACGGTGATTCTCGATATGGAGGCCGGCCTGGAACATCTCGGCAGAGGAACCGCTCGGGCGGTGGATATTCTGGTAATCATAGTGGAGCCCGGAAAACGGAGCATCGAGACCGCGCGCGCCATCGTGAAGCTCGCTACCGACCTCGGCATACAAACGACGCGCCTGATCATGAACAAAGTCGTTGACGAAGCCGATGCCGAGCTGCTCAAACAGAGCTTTCCCGATGACCAGATACTCGGGTTCGTCTCGTTTGACCGGGGTCTCATGAAGCTCGACCGCGAGGGAAAAGCGCCGTACGACCACTACAAGAACACCGATTCCGGCTTTTTCAACGAAATGAAGGCCATAAAGAACAAAGTAATCGACTTGATCGGCTCAAGCAGCCATGTTGCTTGATGTCGTTCGCATCATAACCGTGGTGGGATAAATGGGAAAACTGATAGCTGTAACGGGAAAGGGAGGCGTCGGCAAGACCACCATTTCGGGGCTGCTCGTCCGTTGCCTCGTCAAGAAAGGGAAAACCCCGATTCTCGTGGTCGACGCCGACCCGAACTCGAACCTGAACGAAGTTCTCGGCTTGCAGGTAAACGATACGATCGGCGGCATCCGTGAGGAAGTGTCTCAAAAATCCGGCCAGTTGCCGGGCGGAATGGCCAAGCACGATTACCTCGAACTGAAAGTGCAGGAGTGTCTGGTTGAAGCAAACGGCTTCGACCTCGTTGTGATGGGCCGCCCCGAGGGACCCGGCTGCTATTGTTTCGCGAACAACGTGCTTCGCGATGTTCTGAACATGCTCGGCAAGCAATACCCGCATATCGTAATCGACAACGAGGCCGGCATGGAGCACATGAGCCGGAGAATCACCACGAACATCGACCACCTGCTCATCGTCTCCGATTCTTCGGTGCGCTCGATATTGGCCGCATCTCGAATCGTGGAGCTGGTGCAGGAATTGAGGCTGACCGTCGGCACGGCGCACTTGGTGATTAATCGCGTGCACAACGGTCTTCCGGAGGAAGTTGCGAAGCGGATTGAAAGCATCGGCGTGCCGTTGCTCGATACGATACCGGAGGAGCCCCTGATTCGACAGTATGACGAGAACGGGAAACCGCTGTTCGAGTTGCCGGAAACCTCGACAACGGTTCAAAAAGTCCGCGAGATAGCGGACCGGCTGGGCGCCTGATTCTCAGATGACGCCGAGTTCCTTCAAGGTGGCGATCCCGAGAATGATGACGTAGACGTAGAGCGCGGCAAGAAGTATTTCCGCTTTGTACTGCTTGATCTTTTCCACTATCCCATCCATTTGCCCTTCACTCTCCTGCCCGAAAACAGCAACGCCGTCCCTCTCGTTTGATCGCGAGACGGTCAGGCGTCTCCGCGATTCAACCGAATCACTCGCGTTTCCTTTATAGAGGATACCTCAGATAATTACCGAAAATCAAGGAACGGCAAAGGACGGGAAGCAGAACAACGCGGAGGTTTTTGGGTGGCCGTTGCCCTCTTGGGCCGGGATGGGGGTTCGTCGGCCGGGCCAGTCCCGCGCGTGCCGGGTTCGCCGACCGTTTTTCGGAGCGCTCGCCGGGGCGACCGGCGAGAAGCTCCGGCTTATCGCAGTGTATCCCTGTAAAGTGGGCGCTCGGGACTGTCCCACGATTGCCCGGCGAAGGGGACTGTGAGTGTGTCTCACGATTCGGGAAACCGTGCTTTGGGGGCAGTCCGCCAATCTATCCCGCGAAGCGCGGGACTTCTCTTCGCTCAGCGAAGAAATAACTGGATTCCCTGTCAGGCCGGGAAATGGTCCCGCGAGTCCGCGACATTTCGCTGCGCTCAACGAAGGAATGGGGGGATTCCGTAATTGGGTACAGCCCCCAAAGCTTGTTGTTCGGCAAAATGTGCAACCGTGAGACAGTGAAGTTGGACGCAATGTGTTCATTCGTGTAATTCGTGGTCAAGAAGAAGTTCTGTTCCCTTGGGTTTTTGCGTTTTCGCTTGAGTCTCGATGCTCCGGTTTCGTAATTCGCGCAGTTCGCGGTCGGCTTTCAAGGGTTGACTATGCGCCCCGAGAAAGATTATCGTTGTTCAGCGCATTCAAAAGAATGCCGATCAATGGCGATATTTGCACTCACAGAATTCGGGCAAAACCTTGTTGCGTATCCCCACGGTAAGGAGCGAGCGCCATGAAAGCACAAAATAAAGCACATCCTTTGATTGCGCAGGGCGATATCTTTCTTGCTGCCGGCGTTTACGACGCCCTGTCGGCCAAGCTGGCCGAGCGGGCGGGTTTTCACACGGTGGTCGTCACCGGATACGGCGTTTCGGCCTCGTTGTTTGGCGAGCCCGATTTCGGGCTGATGACCCAGAGCGAGCTGATAGACGCCGCCAGGAGAATCTGCAACGCGGTCAGCATCCCCGTCTCGGTGGACGGAGACACCGGCTATGGCGGCGCCCTGAACGTGTTCCGCCTGGTGAAGGCGCTGAAGGAAATGGGCGCGCGCGGCGTTTTGCTGGAAGACCAGGTGTGGCCGAAACGATGCGGGCACATGAAGGGAAAGGATGTGATACCGGCCGAGGAGCACGAGCAGAAAATCCGCGCCGCTGTCGAGGCCCGGGGCGATTATGCGCTCATGATAACCGCGCGAACCGATGCGCTGGCGGTGCACGGGCTGGATGAGGCAATCAGAAGGGCGAACCTGTACAAGGAGGCCGGGGCGGACCTGATTTTCGTGGAAGCTCCGCGAACGGTGGACGACCTGCGCGAGATAGGGCGGCAGGTTCCGCCTCCGCTTGTGGTGAACTGCATCGAGGGCGGCCAGACCCCGATTCTCTCGCTCGAGGAATACAAAGAACTCGGGTTCATCGCGATTGGCTATGTCCTGTCGGGGCTCTATGCGGCGGCCAAAGCTCTCGCCGACGTGTACGCCTGCCTGCGCGAGCACGGCACGTCGGCTCCGATGCGCGAACGGATGATGGATTTCGATGAGTTCGCAGAGGTAATCGGGCTGGATGAGAAATACGCCCTGGACGAAAAGTTTCGCGCCCGGGCGGAAGTTTAATTTCGGGTTCTCGACGAACGCGGGAAGCCGAGGCTCGAAGCTCTCGGAATCGTCAGAAGAGAGAGACGTTCCCGATGTCGGGTTTTCATGTGCGGCTGTTCGACTGTTGTTTCGCCAGTTCACGCTCCCCAAAAACAAACGAGCGAGGGATATATGAAAGGAAAGAACATCTTCTTTGGTTGGTACGTAATCGCCGCCTGCTTTGTCACTCTTTTCCTGACAACGGGGACTGGGTTCTACACGTTTTCCGTCTTTATGATTCCGCTGGAGAACTCGTTCCACGCTTCGCGCACGGCGATTACCGGCGTGAATTCGCTCATGGCGCTTGTCGCAGGATTTGCGACGCCGCTTGTCGGGATGCTTCTCCATTCGCGGGGGCCGAGAGCCGTCATCGGCGGCGGCGCGGCGCTGACCGGTTTCGCATTTTTGCTCATGAGCCGGGCAACCGAAGTATGGCACCTTTATGCGATTGGATTCCTTTTGGGAACGGGCCTGTCAGCGACGACACTCATTCCGAACCAGACCCTCGTCTCACACTGGTTCGTTCGAAAACGCGGCACCGCCATGGGCATCGTGATGATTGGGATTGCGCTGGGGGGAGTCGTGTTTGCGCCGGTGGCGCACGATCTCATTGAACGAATTGGCTGGCGCAACACGTATGCCACATTCGGAATCGTCATTCCCGCCGTCATCGTTCCCCTTGCGATATTCATAATACGGCGCTCTCCCGAATCGATGGGGCTGCGGCCCGACGGCGACCCGGATATTGCGGAGCGCAATGGAACGACGCCTGCCAAAACGGGAGAAGAACTGCTGGGCTATACCGTTCCCGAGGCTGCGCGCACGCTTTCATTCTGGCTCTTGTTCTTCGTTCAATTCTTCATGATAATGGGAACGTCGGTGGTGACGGCGCATATCGTTCCCATCGTGATCGCTTCGCAATTCGGGGTCAGCGAGGGGACCGACGCGGCGATGATGACCGGCTCGCGTGCGATACGGGATTTCCTGATCGTGAGTATCGCCGGGCGTTTTCTGGGGGGATACCTCGCCGAACGCTTCTCGAAACGCCTCGTTTTGGCCGCGCAATATGGTGTCATGATTGTTTCGGCGCTCGCGCTGTTCAAACTTGCGAACCTGGCCTCGCTGTACGTGTTCGTGTTCCTGTTCGGCATGGGGCTCGGGAGCGCCGTCGTGTATCCGCTCCTGGTCGCGGAGATTTTCGGGCTGCGCTCCTTCAGCAAGATTCTCGGCATCATGGGAATCCCGTTTACGCTGGGAGCGGCCATAGGACAGGTGGGCGCGGCGGGGATATACGACGCGACAGAGTCGTATTCCGCCGTCTTTGTCGGACTCGCGCTCGTATTCGGGCTGAGCGGCGTTCTCGCGTCGCTCGCGAAGACGCCGGAGCGGCTGCGGACAGAATGAGGTTGAGAACCGGTTAAGGGATAGCGCCGATTCTGTGCCCAATATCCTGCGGGGCGGGAGAGCGTGCGTGGAATTTTATTTCGCCCAGCGGATGAATTCAGAAACTATCTCTCAGACCACAAAGGAACAAGGAATGTTTTTTTGAACCGCAAAGGTCCCAAAGGCGCAAAGAGAAAGTGGCTATTGAGGAAGATGAAGTCCAGCGCACCGACGTGTGTCCTGACAAAATCCCCCTTTGGAATCTGTGCCACGATTCCCCGACGAAGGGGACTGTCCCATATTTACGGGCACGAAGTGCCGTAGAATCGGGACTGTCCCCGAGGCAAACAACTTGCGCCATGAATCGTGGGACGCACTCTTTGTCTCCCTTTGGGAAAGGGGGATGGTGAAGTTCGGCGCAATGTATTAATTCGTGTAATTCGTGGTGGAGGCGCCTTTTCCCCGTGTCGCCCCGTGGTCAAAAAAATTGGTTTTAAGCCGCAGATAAACGCCTGTCTGCGTGCGGCGCACAGGCAGGCTGATGAACACTGATTATTTTTCTTTGTGTTCTTCGAGTCTTTGCAGTTGAAATGGCAGTTTCGGCATTGGGCGCGGCGGCGCGCTGCCAGACAAGGAATGACCGGCTCCTGCGTGTGAGAGCCCTGGATCAATTGGGGAGGAAAGAGTATGGGACAGACAATGGCGGAGAAAATCTTTTCGGCCAGGGTCGGTCGCACAGTCCGCCCGGGGGAATACGTCATCGCCCCCATCGACCGAGCCATGCTGCATGAAGCGTTCGCCATGAGTTGGATGCAATTGATGTCGGCGGGTGTGAGCGAAATACGGGACCCCGAAAAGGTCGTGGTCCTGTTCGACCATTACATTCCCGCCCCCACGGAGCGGCTGGCGATGGCGCAGATGATGATACGCAGTGTCGTCGAGACCTCGGGAATCGCGCATTACTATGGCGAGCGCGAGGGAATATGCCACCAGGTCATGGTGGAAAAGGGGCACGCGCTGCCGGGGACGCTGGTCGTCGGGACCGACTCTCACACGTGCACGTACGGGGCGCTGGGCGCCGCCGGAACGGGCATCGGAACCACCGAGATGGCCTATGTGCTGGCGCGCGGGGAATTGTGGTTCATGGTTCCGGAGACGATTAAATTCACGCTTTCGGGAACGCTCCCGGACAGAGTGACCGCAAAGGACATCATCCTCAAGATTGCGGGCGACTACGGGACCGAGGTTGCGCAATACAAATCGGTCGAATTCGTCGGCCCGACCGCCGATGCGCTGAGCGTCGAGAGCCGGATGACGATTAGCAATATGGCGGTCGAAATCGGCGCCAAATTCGGTTTCTTCAACGCCGATGAAAAGACGCTGGCCTATCTCAAGGAGCGCACGAACGAAGCGGTGACACCGTTCGCTTCTGATCCCGACGCGCGATACGAGCAGGAATACCACCTCGATGTTTCGGGTCTGGAACCGCAGGTGGCCTGCCCTCATTCGGTTGACAATGTGAAACCGATAGGAGAGGTGAAGGGAACACGAATTCATCAGGCCGTGCTCGGCTCGTGCACCAACGGGCGCTTCGAAGACCTGCAGGTGGCGGCGGACATTGTGAAAGGCAAGACAGTCGCATCGTTCACCCGGCTCTACGTGTTTCCCGCCTCTCGCGAGGTATACCTGAAAGCGATGCGGGCGGGGCTGCTCGAGGTCTTCTCGGAAGCCGGCGCCGTGATTTGCAATCCGAGCTGCGGGCCGTGTTTCGGCGCTCACGTCGGACTCCTCGCGCCGGGCGAGGCATGCATCTCATCGACCAACCGGAACTTCAAAGGGCGAATGGGCAGCGCCGACGCCGAGGTGTATCTGGGCTCGCCGGCCACGGTCGCCGCCTCCGCCATCAGGGGAGAGATAACCGATCCGAGGGAGGTGTGAGCGTATGGGACTCGTTGTGAAAGGGACCGCGTGGACTTTCGGCGACAACATTGACACCGACCAGATTACGCCAAGCCAGTACATGGACTTGCCGGTCGAGGAAATGAGCAAGCACGTGTTCGAGCCGATTGCTCCCGGCTTTGCAGACGAGTTCAAGCCCGGGAAAATCATTGTCGGCGGCTCGAATTTCGGCTGCGGTTCGAGCCGCGAGACCGCTCCCGAAGCGCTCAAGTTTCTCGGCGCCGCCGCGGTTGTGGCCGAGAATTTCGCGAGAATATTTTTTCGGAACGCTATCGCCATCGGACTTCCGGTTCTCGTTTGTCCCGGCATTTCGAAGGAAGTGAGCGCCGGCGATGAGATTGAAGTCGATTTCGCTCGGGCCCGCGTCGCCAACCTTTCCACAAACAAGGTTCTCACCGGGGTCCCCTTGAACGAAATGATGCTGCAGTCTCTCGAAAAGGGCGGCATGATGAAACTGTTAGGTGAGAAATGAAGAGGAACATCCAGCAGCCGCTCTGACAGGAACCATCGTTCCGGAGGGTATACAGTTATGCCGACATCGTTGAACGAGCTGCTTTCTAAAAAGAAGTTGATAGTCGCTCCCGGCGCCTATGACGTTCTCACGGCGAAGCTCATTGAAAACACGGGGTTCGGAACCGTGTATATGACCGGTTTCGGCACAGCTGCGGCACGGTTTGGTTTGCCGGATATCGGATTGCTGACGATGACCGAGATGCTGGGCAATGTGAAAGCTATCGCCGACGCCGTTCAGATTCCTCTCATCGCCGATGCCGACACCGGCTATGGAAACCCGCTCAACGTCGTCCGCACGGTGAAGGAATACGAACGGGCCGGAGCGGCGGCGATTCATATCGAGGACCAGTTATGGCCGAAGCGGTGCGGTCACATGAGCGGAAAACAGCTGATTCCCACAAACGAGATGGCGGCAAAGATACGGGCGGCGACCGATGCCCGGTCAACGAGCGAGTTCCTCATCATTGCACGCACCGACGCCCTTGCGGTCGAAGGCTGGGACGCGACCATCGAGAGAGTGCAGGCCTATGTCGACGCCGGCGCCGATATCATGTTTGTCGAGGCTCCCGAGACCGTCGAGCAGATGGAGCGGATTCCCGGAATTTTTGAGGTCCCCTGCCTCATCAATATGGCTCCGCGCACGCCGGCGCTGCCGGCCAGCGAACTCGAGCGGATGGGATATGCAATCGCCATATACCCCGCCGTCTGCCTCGCTGCGACAATCCGGTCGAACCTCGACGCATTGAGACAATTCGCCGAGACAGGCGCTCCGCCGGACTTCGGCGATTTTCTCGAGGCCTTTATCGAGTTCAATCAATTTATCGGCGTGCCGAAGTACCGCGAGCTGGAGCAGAAATACCAGACGGAGAAATGACTGTTACGATTCGTGCGACCATACGGTCGCAAACAGGGCCGCTCCCAAGATAACGATCCCTCCCAAAACCGTCCGCGCCGTTGGCAGTTCTCCGAGCAGAATTACGGCGAGAATAATACCATAAACTGGTTCCAGCGTCGCGATGACGCTTGCGGACCGCGCCCGTAGCCGCTTCATTCCGCTTATGAAGAGAGAGTGAGCGGCCGCCGTGCAAACGACGCCGAGAACCGCGAGGAACAGAAGGTCCCGGATATGGAGGCTGAACTCGGCAAGGAACAGAAACGGAATGAGCAACACGGCCGCGGCGGCGTCTTCATAGAGCGCGAGGACCGTAGCCGGATACGCTTGCACGTATCTGCGGTTGAGTATCGACAACAGGGCGAACGTGAAGCCGGATATCAGCCCCCAGGCCACGCCCTGCGTTATTTCATTGCCAAACTCGAACTTCGGAACCACCAGCGAAGCCCCGAGAAACGCGATAATCGCCACGACAATATCGGAAACCCCGATTCTTTCGTCGAAGAAGAGAGGTTCGAGAAGCGCGGCAAACACCGGAAACGTGGAATACGACAAGAGTCCGACCGCGACGGTTGACACCTGGATGGATTTGAAGAACGTAATCCAGTGAACCGCCAGGACGAGCCCGAACAGCGGGAGCAGGAGACAATGGCCTGCCGAGGCCGGCCTGAGGTTTAATCCCCGTATGCGGGTGAGCGCGAGCAGAGCCGGCGCGGCGAAGAGCACCCGGCCAAAAACGATGAGCGTGGGGGATAACGAAATCAGTTTGCCGAAAACTCCGGCAAGCCCGAAAAAGAGAACGGCCAGATGAATCTGCGCCGCGCTCTTCTGTATCGCTCTCATCCGGGGAAAAGGACGCCTTTGCCGAAGGCCGTGAATGGAATCGGAAAACCCGCACGGTGAGTCCGTCCGATAATTCCATGTCCTGCGCTTCGGGGGCAGTCCGCCGATCTATCCCGCGAATGCGCGGGACGTCGCTCCGCTCAGCGAAGGAAAGCGGGTCGCTCCGGGGACAGTCCCGATTCTACGGCGCCTTCGTGCCCGTAAATCCGGGACAGTCCCCTACGCTGAAGGACGGGGCGATTCCGAAATTGGGTACAGCACCCTGCGCTCGTTTTCGCTGACATTCATAATTGTCGGACAGATTCACGGTCACTTCCGCGGTTCCATAGTGTCCTTCAAAGCCTCCAAGCCATCTATCCGATAGGTATGGGTCCGAATTCCGGCCTGTGCCAATTCTCGAACCAGTTCGGTGCGAATCTCGTTTTTGAGCAGCCAGGCGTCTGCGGGCGATTGCGCCCATGCCGCCACCCAGCACTTTATTCCCTCTTTGCCCATCTCCATGAGCCAGAACCGGGGAGCCTCATAATTTGCGAAATGGTCGCTCGAGGACGCGGCCCGTACGGCAATCTCCCGGACCCGCTCGATGTCCGCGTCATGATCCACCCAGAACTCGACGTACGCCCACTGGTATGTGTCGACGATGGAGTAATTGATGAATTCTTTTTCGAGCATGCGCGAGTTCGGAATGATGTACCGTCTCCAGTCCCATATCTTCACGAGCGTGTGCGTGATGGTGATGTCTTCGACGGTTCCATAATTGCCATCAATCAGCAGGGTGTCGCCGATGCGCACAAGGCGCGAAAACGATATGACGATTCCGGAGATAAGATTCTCGACATAGGGTTTCGCGGCGATACCGACGATCACCGTGGCGGCCGCCACCATGAGCGACACGACGTTTGCAGGCACGTTCCCGAGGAAGGGGTAAGCGAGCGCGACGAGCCAGAGCAGGAAGACCGCCGGAATGAGCAAACGCCTGAGAATACTGAAGCGGCTGCTGAGGCTTTCGAGCGCCAGCTTGCGCGCCTGGATGAGGGGATTCTCATGCGGAGATTCCGTGTGCACGGCTGCGTCGAAGCGATTCAGCGTTTGCAGTCGCTTCCGCCGCTGCTCCTCGACCATGGTTATGGTTCGGCGCAGCCACCAAATCACGATGACGCCGACAGCGGATACAATGACGATGTAAGCCATAATGTGAGATTCAATCACTGACGTCTATCATTCGGGGTGCGGACATCCGCTCGAAAGGCCATGTTAAAAGCTAATAAATCTCTTCCCAACGGCCGACCGATTTTACCACACTTTCGTTGCCGAAGTGTTCCTTGAACATTCGGTAGTAGAACAACTCTTCCTTGGAACGCGCGCGGCAATGCGGGTCCATCTCGAGCGTTTCCCGGTATTCCCTGTCAGAAATAAGGTTTTCCACATGATTTTCAATCAGCCCGGCGGAGCCGCAGCCCTTCGCGAATTGTGTCTTCACTCTCCACACGATCTCATCGGGAAGCACCCCCTCGAAGGCTTTTCTCAGAATCCATTTCTCGGTACCGGTTTGCCGGTCGATCTTCAAGGAAGCGCTGAGCTGCAACGCATATTCCACGAAGTCGATGTCGAGAAACGGCACGCGCGCTTCTAGCGAGTGAGCCATGGACAGGCGGTCCAGGCGCTGCAGATTGATATTGTGCAAACCGTCAACGCTCCGCACGAGTTCGTCATGAAGCAAATCTTCCGGACACTTCTTGTAATAGTGGTATCCGCTGAACAGTTCGTCCGAGCCCTCGCCGCTGAGAATGACCTTCACATACCGACGCGCGAGTCTCGACACGAAATACGTGGGTATCGCGCTTCGCACCAGCGGCGCGTCGTACGATTCGAGATAATAGATGACGGTCGGCAGGATATCGAGCATCTCGTCTATCGTGTAGACATATTCATGATGGTTGACATCCAGAAAGTCGGCCATGAGCCGGGCGGCCTCGATGTCGGCGCTTCCTTCAACGCCTACGCTGAAAGAATTCATATTCTTCTTGTGTTTCGAGGCGACGGCGCTCACCAGGCTGCTGTCTAATCCGCCGCTCAGCAAGACTCCCAGCGGAACATCCGCCATGAGTCGCTTGACGACCGCCTTCTCAAACAGTTTTCTCACGCCGACAACGGCCTCATCGACATCGGCGATTTTCGGTGGGTGGCGCGGCAATGAATAGTACCTGTGGAAACCGGAAGGAGAATAGTAATAGTGACCGTTCGGGAATTCCGCAATATCCTCGACAAGCCCCATCACAGCCTTGATTTCCGAAGCGAAATACCACCGGCCGAGATGCTCGCTGTAGTAGAGCGGCTTGATGCCGAGAGGATCGCGCGCAACCATCATGTCGGCGCCGTCGCAGAGCACGAAACTGAACATGCCGTCCAGTTTTTCAACGCACGCGGGACCCAGGTCCTCGTACAGGTGGAGTATCACTTCGGAGTCGCTGCGCGTTTGAAACGTGTGGTGCGCCAATTCGTTGCGGAGGGCATTGTGATTGTATATCTCGCCGTTGCAGACCAGAACGATACTCTTGTCTTCGTTGAACAAGGGCTGGCGTCCCCTCTGAACATCGATAATCGACAACCGGGTGTGCCCGAGCGTGATGTTGTGGTCGCAATGTATTCCCTCATCGTCCGGGCCCCGGTGCGTGAGCTTCGACAACATTTTCCGGACAAGATAAGGATTCTCTTCGCCCCATACTCCTGCTATTCCACACACTGTTCGATGCTCCTTTCCAATCGGCGAACTGCGGGCCCCTCCGTCAACTGTCGGCGCGGCCTGCCGTATTTATGATTCGTGATTATGATGAATTCTTGTCGCGACGATTTGAACACTCTCGTTGCCACTCATGCTGCGCCCACCGGCCACATGCTACTCGTACCAGCGGCCCACCGTGGACAGCGTTGAGGGGTCGTCGCCGAAGCGCTCCCTGAAAATCGTGAAGTACCACCATTCCTCTTTCCAGCGGAACTCGATGTCGGGGTAACGTCTTTTGCCATTGTCGAAGTCCGAATCGCTGATTTCGCTTTCCGCATGTCGCGTGAGAAGGTCATCGGAGCCGGAGCCGCGCGCAAACTGCTTCTTGGGACGCCAGACGACCTCCTCGGGAAGATAGTCTTCGAACGCTTTCCGCAAAATCCATTTCTCGATTTGTTCATCACCGTACAGTTTCAGCTTGGGATGAATGCTCATGGCCAGGTTCACGACCGCCGAGTCGAAAAACGGTGCTCTCACATTTAAGGAATGCGCCCAGTTCATTCGGTCGGTTCTCATGAAGCCCATGTTGTGAAGAGCCAACATAAGGTTTATGAACTCTTTCTGCTGTTCTTCGGGCGATTTGAACCTTTTCACATGATGGTACCCTCCGAAGTTCTCATCTCCGCCTTCCCCGATTAATATCGTGTCGACAACCTGTGACGCCATACCACTCGCTATGTAGTTTGCGGTCGCGCTGCGCACCAGCGGCGCGTCGAACGATTCGAGGTGATATAGTACCTTCGGAAGGACTTCGAGAACCTCAGCGATCTCAAAAATATGTACATGGGAATTCGTCCCCAAATGCTTTGCCACGAGTCGGGCATTCGGAACATCTTCGCCGTTCTCCATGCCGACGGTGAAGGAATCGACTCCCGGCAGGAACTTGCTCACCACCGCCGCGATAACGCTGCTGTCCACCCCTCCGCTCAAGAACACTCCTTTTTTCTTGTCGCAGCACTCCAGCCGCTTTCGAACCGCAACCTCGAGCAACTCCCTCAATTGTGCGCACAGCGAATCAACGGATTGATTCTCCGAGATTTCCGGCTCCAGGCTGCAATATCGGCGGAAACCCGACCGGGAATGGAATAGCCTTCCCGGGGGAAATTCTTGTATGTTCGATGCCAGCCCGCTCAGGCATTTCAGTTCCGATGAGAATAATTTCAGTCCGTCTCGTTCAGCAGTATAAAGGGGAATGACACCGAGAGGGTCCCGCGCCGCGACAAGGTCGCCGTTGTCGAAAAGGACGAAACTGAACTGGCCGTCGAGATTCCTCACAAAGGTTTCGCCGTCCTGCTTATACGCATTCACGATTGCCCGTGCGCTGTTGGCTTCGAAGGACGCATCCGTTTGCGAGGCCGACAGAAGCGTGTCGGCATTGTATATCTCGGCGTCACATGTAACCGCCTGAGAGCCGTTCTTGTCCCGATACGGCAAACCGGAGGATTCCGAAGGCGTTCCTTTTCCCACAAAACCCAGGATTACGCCGGTGTCAGAAAAGATATTGGCGAAACTCGGCCCGCGATGCCTTATTCTCGAAAGCATTTCTTCGGCGAGTTCCTTCTCGTTCTCCGCGTCGGGACCATATATCGCTATGATGCCGCTCATCTGCAACTCCTTTCCGTCTGCAAAGTACGTTCACCGTTCATCCGTTTGTGGTCAACCCCGCCTCTTGGAGAAAGGCGGAAGCGACCGCCTCGGGCGACCGTCCCTGCTCGTCCACCTCATAATTCAGTTCGGCCATCTTTGCGTCGTCGATGAGGCCGGCCAGCTTGCCCAAAACGCCGCTCAGTTCGGGGATGCGAGCAAGCGTCTCCCCGCGCACGAGGGGGGCTGCATAATACGGAGGAAAATAGTGCTTGTCATCCTCGAGAACCCGCAAGTTGAAAGCCGGAATGCGCCCGTCCGTGGCGAATGCACAAATAAGATCGACATCTCTTTCCCTGAGCGCGATATACATGATTCCGGGGTCCATTCCCTTGGGTTCGCGGGCGAAGGCCAGACCGTAATGCCGCCTGAGGCCCGGATACCCGTCGGGCCGTTCGAGGAATTCCTGGGTGAAGCCCGGCCGCAGTCTTTGCCCATGCCCGGCCAAATCGCTTATTTTCTCGATTCCGAGCTTTTCGGCGTGTTGTTCTCTCATGGCGAGCGCATACGTGTTGTTAAAACCGAACGGACTCAGCCAGACCAGGTTGTATTCGCGCTCGAACTCCTCGCTTACGATACGAAACACCTCTTTCGGGTCCGAGATTGCCTGCCGGGCCAGGATCGCCGTCAAGCCGGTGCCGGTGTATTCGGGATACACGTCGATGTCGCCATTTGTCAAGGCGTTGAAACAGACCATAGTGCCGCCCAGTCCGAACTTTCTGGTCACGGACACGTCGGTGTTTGATTCAATCAACTGGGCCATGATCTCACCCAGGATAATTTGTTCGGTGAATTCCTTGGACCCGATTGTGATTTTCCGCGCATCTTTTTTCGCGTACTCGGACGGGATAAGAGCCGCGAGGAAGAGCAAGCTCGAGAAACCGACACCCGCCAGGAGCTTCGGCGAAAAGCGTTTCCTCGCCATGAGCCCTTTCTCGATGAGTCCGAGTACTCCGTCGAAAACGAGCGCCAAGAGGGCGGCCGGCAGGGCTCCCGCAATAATCATCTGGCTGTTCACCATCGCGATTCCGCGGAAGATAAGCTCGCCAAGCCCGCCGGCGCCGATGAGCGCGCACAGCGTGGCTACGCCCACATTGATGACTGTCGAGGTTCTGACTCCCGCCATTATCACGGGCAATGAAAGCGGAATTTGCACCCTCCGCAGCATTTGACGGTTCGTCATTCCCATCCCGATGCCGGCCTCTATCAGCGCCGGGTCCACCTGGTCGACCCCCGTATATGTGTTTCTGACTATTGGCAGCAGAGCGTAAAGAAACAGCGCCACGATGGCCGGTTTGACGCCGATTCCGAGCAAGGGAATCATGAAACCGAGAAGGGCGAGGCTCGGAATCGTCTGGATTACGCTCGTCGCCCCAATGACAGGCGTGGCCAGCCGCCGGATTCTCACGAGGATGATTCCGGTCGGCACGCCGAGCAGCACCGCCAGCGCCACCGAGACCAGGGTTATCCGTATGTGCTCGACCGTGAGCCAGGCGATTTCCGGCGAACGGGATAGAAAAAACTCGAAATACTCGGTCATGGTTTCCCCGTAACTCTCTTCGTTTTGGCGCTGTCCGAGCCCTCGGCATCGAATAAGTTTGCGATTGTTCCGAGCAGGCTCTTTCGTGACAGAATTCCCCCGAACTTTCCATCCCTGTTTACCAGCACGGACATCTGCACGTCTTTTTCAATCATCAGATTGAGCGCCGTAAGGAGGCTGGTGTCGCTATCGATTGTGTGCGGAGGCGGCTGAATCACCTCGTTGAGGGTTTCGTTCTCATTCGCGCGCGACAAGCGTTCATCCGTCAACACACCGACTACCCGTTCTTGTTCGTCAACTACGGGCAATATCCCGGTCCGGCGTTTTCTCATAAGATTACGCGCGTCTTCCACCGGTTTTTCAAGGAATTTTGCCGAGACCGTCGCGATGTCGGTGTCCGCCGCTGTCTCGATGTTCTCCGAGCTCAAGGTGAGCTGAAACCGCTGGTGGCCGATGATTTTTTCGACCATCGGATTGGCGGGATGAGACAGTATTTCGTGTGCGGACCCCAACTGAATCAATTTCCCCTTATTCATGACCGCGATTCGGTCTCCGAGAGTCACCGCTTCAATAATGTCGTGAGTGACAAAGACGATTGTCTTTTTGATTTCCCGTTTCAGAGTTTGAAATTCCTCCTGGATGTCGCGCCGGGTGATCGGGTCCAGCGCGCCGAACGGCTCGTCCATCAGGAGAGTCGGCGGGTCGGCCGCAAGCGCCCTGGCGACCCCCACCCGTTGCTGCTGTCCGCCACTTAACTCATGGGGGAAGCGGTCGGAGTACACGTCGGGCGCCAGGCCCACAAGGCTCATCAACTCGTGGGAGCGGCTGCGGCGGCGGTCTTCCGGCCAGCCCAGAAGGGATGGCACGATTTCGACGTTTTCTCTGATTGTCATGTGCGGGAACAGTCCGATCTGCTGGATGACGTAACCGATGTCGCGACGCAGGGCAACGGGGCTCAGCTTGAGTATGTTTTCTGCGTTGATATATATCTCGCCGGAGGTGGGCTCGATGAGCCTGTTGATCATTTTCAGTGTCGTTGTCTTCCCGCATCCGCTCGAGCCGATGAGAACGACGGTCTCTCCGTCTGCCACGGTGAGAGAGAAGTTCTTTACGGCGGGCTGATTGTCAGGATAGACCTTTGAAACGTCTTTCAGTTCTATCATGAATGGAAAAAGGGGTTACTTGTGGACTTCCAGTATCGCAACCAGGCCATGGCCCACACCCAGTCCTTCCTGCAACTCGATCTCGAGCTGCCTGAGAGCATAGCCAAGCTGCGGCTCGATGATGTTCGCCCTCACGTCGCCGGTCTGTATCCATCCGGTGCCCTGGATTACCTTTTTCATTTCCTGCATATTTTTCGCGAGCACCCGGGGGTAATCGCCGGAAAGGGGTTTGTCCTCTCGAAACGTCTCGGTGTCGCGGTCGTAATTGTCCAAAAGAAACATCGTGTATTTCACCAGCGTGTTCCAGCTTATTTGAAGCCGTTCGAGGTAGGAGTTGACCTCGGCGAATCCGGGCTTTGGATAATAGTCGATAATCAATTGTTCGAGCGGCGTGCGGAGAAAGTCTTCATGCAGCGAATTAACGCGGCGCCGTATCGGCTGGCAGCTACTGTTATAGTCGCCGGTGTCCATATGGCGACTGACAAAGATGGAGCGGTCCGCAAGCCTGAGCAGGTCGAATTGCTTTTCCGCTTTCTCGTTTGCCTTCTCGATAAGCCGGTGGACCTCATCGGGGCTCATGAGCTTGAGCGGGAAACTCTCTATTTGCAGTTTGTCCCTCATGTCATCCGGGTAGATATAGGAAATACGGTAATCCATGAATTGGCTTTGCGAAAGGTCGCTGTCCCACAGGTTCTGCCACGCGTACACGTAGCGCCCGAGCCAATCGCACACGACCAGCCCATAGTCTCCGCACAGTTCGGCGATCTGTACCATTAGCTCGACAAACTGTTCATCAGTGCAATGAGACATCGTTCCGTACGAGCTGAAGAAAAGGTCGAAGGGTCCGTAATCCTTCACGGTTTTCGTGAGTTCTGAGAAGTCGCCCTGAACGAAGTCGAGCTTGCGATTACTCCCGTGGACCTGTTTTGCCTGTTCAATAAGGGCCGCATTGTTGTCCAACCCGAGATAGAGGCCGAGGTCTTCGCCGTTGATGGCGTAGATCTCCTGTGTCGTGAGATTGTTGTCTTTCCGGCGAACGCCTTTGAGCAACTCGAACCCGTCACCGCTGCCGCATCCCAAATCGAGAATCCGCAACCGCTCGAGGCGCTGCTCTTTTTCCATCGTCATCCGCTCGATGTGCGGGCGAACAAAATGTCGCGTTATTTCATCTTCCCAGTAGATGCGGACGTTGTCGTACTTTTTAACCAGGCCCTGGTCTTTCTGGTACTGACCCGTGTTGACGGCTTCGGTGTATGCGGAACCGGAATCCATGGAATCACCACTCATTCTCTCAGCGCCGGCTTCAGTTGGGACACGATTCCCGGGAGCGCCGCGAAGATTCTCTCCACGACATCGTCGGGAATCGGTTCCACGGTCTTTTCCATCAGTTCGCGCGCGACGGAATCGGCCTGGAACAGTGTCGTGTCCTCGAGCGCGGCGGCTTCGAACGGGTAGGGTCGGGAGATAGCGCCTGACCGCATTCCCTTCCGGGCGTATCTCGCGAAAAGTTTGTGAGAGGAATCCATCACCTGTTTGAGCTGAGCGACGCCTTTGTTCAGGCTTGTTTTGGTTATTTCCGGCTTGCGGCAGAAATGCTTGACCGCTGCGATGTGCGCGTCGTCGAGCACTGCCTGCGCCGGACAGAAGATGTTGGTTTTGTCGAGCAGGCCGAAGGCATAGTGCAGGTACTGGGGTCCGCTCATCGTTACGCTCAGATGGGACAACATCTTCTCCATCGTCGTTTGAATGCCCGGTATCGCGGCGTCGCTCACCCCGGCGGTCGAATAGCACGGAATATCGTAGAATCGCGCCATCTGAACGCAGTCAATGTTGTACTGGTTCGTCTCGGGCGCTCCATACATGTTGTGCAGGGTGTCCATTCGCGCTCGCGCGGGCACAGCGCCATACAGCACCGGCGCCGCCGGCCGGACAAGCTGGGCAAGGAGGACGCCGGCAAGGATTTCGGCGTTAATCATCGCGACCATGTCCCCCTCGTCAATCGGCCCCGTTGCGCCGCCCTGGGGAGACGAAGAGATAACAAGCGGTATGCCCCGCTCGGCTATCGCCACCAACTTGTCCGCCGTGTCATCGACCAACTGCAACGGACTCTTGATGACGCAGGTGATGAAAGAAATAATCGGGTTGGCCCGAAAAGCATCGGCGCCGCCTGTTATGAGTTCGGCCATTCGAACCACGTCCGCCAGTTTTTCCACATTATTAATACCTGCCATTACATGCTTGGTTATATTGCTGAGGCTGCCAAAGAAGACGTTGACATCCTTGTTATCATCGTCTATGTTCTCGTCTTGAATGTTCACGTTCCGGATGAAAAAATCGACCGACTCCAAGTGGTCGCACAAACGGGCGGACTTGCAGAGTCGCTCGAGAGTTCCCCGATGCTCGCGGAAGCCGGGGATAGTGTTGTTCTCCCATTCCAGGCTCAGCCATATATTCGTCTCCGAGCCTGTGCCAAATCTCACTCGTGGTTCCCGCGCATCAAGAATCAAACGATTATCGGGGTTGCGCGCGCCGAGCACGACGGCGCGGGGAGAACTTTCCACGGCTTGCGCGACGAGCTTTGCGGGAAGCTTCGCCACCGTTTCGCCGTTCTTTCTGTCAATCGCCGCTCCGTTCGCGGCCAACAACTCGATAATCCTCGGGTTGTTGCACGTTATTCCGACTTCCCAAAGGATATCGAGGGAAGCCTCATGTATGGCCCTGATTTGTCGACTCGTCAATCGTCTGTACGGGTCAACGAGAACTCCCTGCCTTTGAATCGTCTCTGTCTTCATTTTTCGGGACATAACACCTCTCATGGTTCTCCTTAATCAGTCAATTGGCCGGTGTTGTGAGCGCGGGTGTAGCGCCGGCATCTGCGGTCACTGCCCGCTACCACCTCTGCGGCCCGCAGTTGCGAGAGCAGTTTCGCGTTCGTGGGGTCGAAAATCGCCGCGTCGGCCCCACGCCCGATCGCCAATACGAGGAACGCTCCGTTGATGAGCGAGCGGTGAGGCAGCCCGAACGATATGTTGCTCAGGCCCACCACGGTTCGCACTCCGTCCAGTGAGCTTTTCAGAAGGGAAATCGTGTCGAGAGTTATCGTTCCTTGTTGTTCTCCCGTGGACAGTGGCAGCACGAGCGGGTCGAATAAGAGGTTTTCGTTCGGAATCTCATACGAACTGGCGCGTTCCAGAATTTGCCTGCAAATGGAGACGCGTTCTTCGGGTGTGGCCGGTATTCCCTCCTCGTTCATGGCGAGCGCAATGACGGGGCATCCGCACTCGGAGGCAAGCGGGAAGATGGCGTCCATTCTCGAATCTGTTCCGTTCACTGAATTAATCATGGGCTTTGCCCGCGTGCAGGCCTTCACGCCAGCCTCGATCACGGCCGGATTTGCGCTGTCGATGCAAAGAGGTTTTTCTGTTACCTCTTCGAGCGCCTTCACAAGCCACACCATTGTTCTTGTCTCGAAGTCGACGTCGTCTTCGCCGGCGCCGACGTTCACATCGATATAGTCCGCTCCGGCCGAATCCTGTTCGCCGCAGAGCTGTCGTATGAAATCCAGATTCTTCTCTTTCAACGCGTGCTTCACGGATTTTCGCGTGGCGTTGATTTTCTCTCCTATAACAATCACTCAGCTCTCCTCGTTGCCGTCCGCAAGGACTTCCGAAAACTCTGCCCGTATTCGCGAGAGGGCATCGTTCGACAGAGCCGCGGGCGTGTGGGACTCGAGCAACAGCATCGCCCTCTCGTGTGCTCGCGCGTATGCGTCTTTCGTGCCTGCGGCGAGCCACTGGTCGCGCCGGGAGCGATCGGCGACTGTCGGCATGTAGTGCTCTTTCCTCATGTGTTTCGCCGTGTGCCGCTCCGCGAGGAAATTGCCGCCGGGTCCAACCCTTCGAATGGCGTCGAAGGCCAGCGTGTCTTTGTTCACTCGAATCCCCTCGACGGCCCGCATCACCATGCCGATGATGTCGTCGTCGATAACGTATTTCTCGAGGCTCACCGTGTTCGCAAACTCCATGAGTCCGGCCGCGTCGTGGATGTAGTTGGCTCCCGAGAGCGCAGTGAGCAGCAACGTGAGAGCGGCCTCGTATCCGCACTGAGCGTCAATGGTCTTCGCGTCGCTCATTCCGGCGGTCGCATAATAGGGAATCCGAAGATGCTGGGCCACCTGGGCTCCCGCCGCGTTTAAGAGTCCGCTCTCGATGGAGGCCCCAAGGTATTTCATGTCCCGCAGGTCGGTCGTTGTGGCAACCGACCCGAAAATCACCGGGGTGCCCGGATTGACTATCTGTGTCAACACGACGCCGACCAAGCTGTCGGCAACTTGCATCGCCAGAGTGCCGGCCAGAGTAATCGGCGAGGTTGCGCCCGCCAGCGGCTCGGCGGGCACACAGACGGGTATTCCCGCCTTGGCTGTCTCGATCATCAAATGCGCGTAATGGCTGTCAAGCCGCAGCGGACTCATAACACATGTGATCACCGATATGAACGGTCTTTCTCGCAACGCGTCCGGACCGCCGGCTATTATTTCCGCGAGGCGTATGACCTGGCGCAGACCCTCAAGCGTATAAATACCGCCCATTACGTGTTTGGAGCTTTGACTCAACGCCGTGAAAAAACGATTGACGTCAACGCAAGCGACGTCCAACTCGTTGGGATAGGTGGGAATCACGATGAAATGGACGTGGTCGAGCGCGTCAACCAATTTGCAGATGGACCGGAGGTCGCTCAGTTGCGCCGGCCGAACTTCATGGGCTCCGAAATCGAGAACGTTGAGCGCGGTCCCGCCGGTTCCCACATACACGCGCGCATCCTCGAGGTGAAGGTCGTGTGATTCATCTCGCCCGAACAGTGTCACCTTCGAGGGTAAACTTTTGAGGGAAGATTTCACCAGTTGGCGCGGAATCTTGACGACAGCGGACGCGCGGTCCACCCTGGCCCCGGCCTTTTCGAAAAGGTCGAGCGCCGTGGGCTCGTGCACCAGAGCGCCGACCTCCTCCAAGAGCCTGAAACTGGTGTCGCAGACCTTATCGAGGTCGGAATCGCTCAGAGGCTTGTAGGCTCCTCCTGCAATTCCTTTTCTCGCAGCTACCAAAAACCTCTGTCTCGAAATCGCTCGTTCCAAAGTTCCTGTCCTCTCATTTCTTTCAACTTTTCTTACGTCCTGCGCGAGGTTTTCTGTGAGCGTGAAAACGCGGATTGAATGATAGGAATCAATTCGGGTTTTGTTCCATTCTGGGCAGGATAATGCCGCTGACTGACTTCTGCGGCGTCATCATGAAATCGTGCGTCAAGCGAACTCCCACTTCCTTCGCCGTGTCCCGCCCAAGAAAATCAAAGAGAATTCGTTGCTCGGCAATGTCCCAATCGTTATAGCCGGGGCTGTATCGGCTCATTGGAACGTCAAGCTGTTCCTCGACCGCTCGATGAATGGCCGCGGCGGTCGCTTCGGCCGCGTTGGAGCCGAGACAGTCCAAGATGTATGCTCTGCGATTCCTGCCCTTTCGCATCTCCTCGCGTATTCCTTCTTCCAACTCAGCCCCGATGGTTACCAGAAAAATCGCCGAAAGTCGCGGATAGGGGAGGCGTTCCTGCAAAAATCCGCTTCTGAAGCCCAGGTTTTTGCCGATGCCGATTGAATCTCCGTCAGGATGGCAGATGGTAACGCGAAACACGCCGCGCGGTTGAATTCGCGGCCAATATTGTTCAAATACTCTTGAAACGGCGCCTGCCCATTTGGTCTCGCTGACCCCCCTGCCCATCCTCTTGAGCACCGATTTCGGCGTGGTCCGAATGTCAAACGAATCGATAACCACAAGTCCTGAACTGTCGGCATCTGTTCGTATCATGATACAACCACCAATTCATTGGCCCGCTCTACTGCCTCAAACGCATCCTCTCCATATGCATCTGCTCCGATGGAATCCGCGTACTCCTTTGAAACGGGAGCTCCGCCCACCATCACCCGCATGCCGTTCCGGAGATTGTTTCGTTCCAACGCTTCGATGACCTCTTTCATGCGCGGCATGGTGGATGTCAAAAGCGCGCTCAATCCGAGCACGTTCGGTTTATGTTCTTCCACCGCTTCCACAATGTCTCCCGCCGGAACTCGCGTTCCCAAATCGATTACTTCGAAACCGGCGGCTCGAAGCATAATGCCCACAAGATTTTTCCCAATATCATGTTCATCGCCTTCCACGGTGGCCAGGATGACTTTGCCGCGCGATTGGATTTGAGCCTCCAGTAACAGAGGCTTGAGAATCTCCATGCCGGCTATCATGGCGTCGGCCGATGCGATCAAGTCCGGCAGGTAATATTCTCCCGATTCATACTTCGCGCCGACTTCATCCATCGCGCTGATCAGGCCCTCGTCCAGAATCCGTTTCGTGGGCACGCCTTTTTCCACACACTGGGCGGTCAACTCGGTTACGCCGGGGCGTCCGGCTAATTCCTCATACAAATCTTCATTCCGGTCTATCCGGCCGAGGACCACGTTTGCGTGGAGTTCCTTGATTAGCCCGTTTTCTGTCATTGTTTTATCTCCTCTTTGTTTCTGAATTCCGCCGATTTTTCCTCACGTTCCAACCAGGCGAACTCAGACCGAGTCTCAATACCGAACAATCTTCCGGTAATCACTTGACCTTACGAACGTCGTTTATGATTTCCCGGAAGACTTCCGCCCGAACGGGGGAATCGAGGTAGATTCCTCCGAGCTTCATTATCTCGTCTTTGCTTTTTGGATCACCCGAACCGAGGAAAACAACTTTGATGTTCGATTGAATATCTCGAGCATTTAGAAAAAGTTCCAGACAGTCCATCTCGTATGTGTCCTGCTCAACGACCAGGAGAAAATGAGGCGACCTCTTGAGATAATAAAGGACTTCGGCCACGGTTTCCGCGGTATCAACTTCAAAACCCTCCTGGCTCAAGTAATCCTTGAGCATGTTTTCAAATTTTATTCCTGATTTGAGCAAAAGAATTATTTTCTTTGGCATACGTTTCCAGCCTTAATATCCTCTCAAATCCACACCAAAGCGCTTGATGTGCGCCGTTACGGAAAAAATCTTCGAATGGCAGGTTCCCTCTCTAAGGTGCACGGATGGCGCCAAAGAGCGGGTCTCTTAAGAAGCCCCTCTGCTAACCCTGTGAAAAGAAAGAGGTTCTAATTTTGAAAAAGTTGAAAATCCTGCGGAAGGAGAGTTGGAACGGCGTTAATGCGGGAAAATTATGGGGTAGTATGTATAAATAATACTCATAATCGATATATCCGAAAAAAATGAGCACATTCTTCACATCCCCGATTTTTTGGCCTGTCAAAAATCGCTGATATAACGGAAAAAACAACCGGCGGCGCGATGTTCGAGAGTTCTGTGTAATAAATATACAATCAAAGGGCGTACTTGCTAATCTTGTTATACATGCACTTGCGGCTTATCCCCAAAATCTCCGAAGCCTTCTTCTTGTTCCCGTTCACGTGCGAAAGCGTTGCCGCAATCAGAGCGCGCTCCGCCTCTTCCAATGTCATCCCGACTTTCAGCGCAACCCCTGTTGAGACATCACGTTTCCTGTGCAACCGGTCCGGCAGCACGGACGGAATGATCATATCGCTCTCAGCCAACAACACAGCCCGTTGAATCGAGTTTTTCAATTCTCGCACATTGCCGGGCCACGCGTAATTTTCCAGAAGCGCGAGCGCCTCTTCTGAAATGCCCCGGATATTCTTATTGAATTCGCGGGAAAACTGGTCGACGAAGACGGCGGCAAGAATCTTGATGTCGGATGTGCGCTTGCGCAGAGGCGGCATGTGGACCGTGAATACGTTCAGGCGATGATACACATCCTCCCGAAAACGGGCGGATTCAACCTCTTGTTCCAGAATTGCATTTGAGGCGGCTATTATCCGCACATCCACCTTTATTGGTTTGGAGCCGCCGACGCGAGTGATCACCTTGTTATCCAATACGCGAAGAAGGCTTATCTGGGTCTGTTCGTCCATTGTGCTGAGTTCATCGAGAAACAGGGTGCCGCCATGCGCCATCTCGAACATTCCCTTCCGGGTGTTCCTGGCGCCGGTGAACGCGCCTCTCACATGTCCGAACAGTTCGCTGGAAATCAGGTTGGACTCGATGGCGCCCGTGTTCACCGCGATGAATGGTCCCTCACACCGCTTGCTCTCGCGGTGAATGGAGCGGGCCACAAGTTCTTTGCCCGTACCGCTTTCCCCGGTGAGGAGGACATCAATATCGGTGCTCGCCGCAAGGCGTATCTGTCCGTATACCTTCTGCATGGCCCGGCTTCTCCCAACCAGGTTGTCTGTTTGGCTGAAGGCCTCCCTTCCCTCGAGAAACAGGTTTTCGCTTTTCGGCGGCTGCGTGTCGAAGGCCGTCTTGGCCAGAAACCGAAGCTGACCGGGCTTGAAGGGTTTGCGCAGATAATTGAAGGCCCCTATTTCCATGCATTCGCTGACTTTACGGGAATCGCCGGAAGATGTGACAACAAGAATCTGAGTGGAAGGGCTTTTCTCGGCTATCAACTTGACAAGTTCTTGCCCGGCCCTGTCCGGAAGGCTCAGCTCGGTGAGAACCAGGTCGTATGTCTTCTTCGAAAGCATTTTCACAGCCGACAGGAAATCCGCAACGCAATCACAGGCGGTGTTTTCGTCTCGCAATGCGGCCTTCATTCGATTTTGCGAGTGCTTATCGGCATCGACTATGAGAATGTATTGTTGACGATTGATCGCTATCTCCCGTTACCCTGATCAAGGCGCCCGGAAAAAACCGGAGAGTGGTTGTTTTCAATAATTAAATTCTATTTAAGATAGAATCAGCGGGGGCTGATGGCTTCCGATGGTTCATTCTATCGAGCCCGGCGCGGAAGTGTCAAGTTTGTCGAGTAGTTGGTCCCAACCCCCGATGGCAACCGCAATCCAATTGGCAGGATGTTCCCGCTTGCCTTTTCCCGCAGGGAATTCATTTCGTTACCTTCTTTGCCCTGTTTGCGTTCGAATTGGAAATTCGATAAGTTTAAGCAAACCGCTCGGAAGAAGAGTGTTGACGCGTATTGATTATAAGGGCGCTCGGAAAGACGGGAGAAATATCAAGGAGAGAGAAAAATGAAAGACCTGCTCTTGGATTGGGAAGAGTTGTTACGACCGGTCGTTATTCTCGGTGTGGCAGTCGTTTTGGGGTTGATAGCCCACTATGTTATTTTCAAAATTTTTCGGACAGTTTCGGAAAGAACCAAGTCGACTCTCGGCACGTCATTCGTAAAGCACTGTCGCGCACCGTCGCGAGTGATTATCCCCCTTGTTGTCATTCACCTTTTGCTGCCGCTGGTTGCGGTTTCTCCCAACATCGGGGTGTTTCTCAACCAGGCGTTCAGCGTCGTCCTGATCCTTTCCGTCGCCTGGCTTATCATCAAGCTGGCGTATGTTGGGGAAGACATCATTCTCAGTCAGTACAGGGTCGACGTGAAAGACAATCTTCAAGCCCGGAAAATTCATACACAGATTCAGATGCTGAAAAGAGTGGTTATGGTTGTGGTAGGAGTGCTCGCCTTGGCTGTTGTCTTGATGACGTTTGACAAAGTCCGGCAACTGGGTACCAGCATCCTGGCCTCGGCGGGTATTGCGGGTATCATCATCGGTTTTGCGGCACAGAGAACGATCGCGACGCTTTTGGCCGGCTTTCAGATTGCCATGACCGGTCCCATTCGTATCGATGACGTTGTCATAGTCGAAAACGAGTGGGGACGAATCGAGGAAATTACGCTCACATATGTGGTTGTTCGCATCTGGGACCTGAGACGCTTGGTCGTGCCGATCACTTATTTTCTCGAAAAACCGTTCCAGAACTGGACCCGCGTCTCCGCCGACCTGCTTGGCGCAGTTTTTCTTTATGTCGACTATACCGTTCCGACCGGGGAAATACGGGAGCAGTTGCACCAGATTGTGAAAAGCTCGGACAAGTGGGACGGCAAGGTATGCGTGCTGCAGGTAACGAACAGCACGGAAAGAACAGTGGAGCTGCGAGCTCTTGTGAGCGCCTCGGATTCATCGAGCGCCTGGGAGCTCCGATGCATCGTGAGAGAGAAACTCATCGAGTTTGTGCAGAGAAACTATCCCGACAGTTTGCCGAAGATGCGCGCAGAATTCCGGCAAATCGCTCAATAAGCCGATTCTGAAGCGTGCGCAGGAGGCGCTATGAAAGAGTCCCAAGATTGCCCGTTTTGCCGCGTTGCGAGCGATTGTCTGGGGACCGTTTCATTAGAAGCGACCGGCAGGTGTGTGCTATACTTCAATGAAATCGTCGTTATGCGCCGGTCGAAGCGGATTCAAAAAAGGAAGGGAGGATATGGCGCCGGAAGAAGGTCGTAAGCGTGTCGTAATAGAGGGAGTTACACCAGAAATCGATTGTGGCCGTTTTCCCATAAAGCGAGCGGTCGGCGAGCAAGTGGTTGTCGAAGCCGACATTTTTGCGGACAGCAACGACTCTCTTTCCTGTTCGCTGCTTTACCGAACGGAATCGGCCTCGAGCTGGAGCGAGACGCCGATGCATTTTTTGCTGAATGACCGATGGCGTGGTTGCTTCGAAGTCGCCTATATCGGCAGATATGTATACACGGTGCGGGCGTGCGTTGACGGATTCAAGACATGGCGGCGCGGGCTCGAGAAGAAAGTCGAAGCCGGCCTCGAAGTCTCGGTTGATCTCCTTTTCGGCGCCGAGATGGTCGAACAAGCGGCGTTGCGCGCCCCGAGGTCAGCCGGGGACAAGCTCCGCGAATATGCGGGATTGCTGCGCTCTGGCGACCGGCCGGACAGCGTTGCGGAGGTCGCCTTCAGCGATGAATTGGCATCCCTGATGTCAGACTATCAGGCCATCTCATTCGCGACGACGTACAAGGAGCTTCAAGTGGTTGTGGACCGAGAGAGGGCGCGTTTCAGCGCCTGGTACGAAATGTTTCCGCGGTCCTGCGCTCCCGAACCCGGTACGCACGGAACCCTGAAAGATTGCGAGGCTCGCCTGCCTTACATTGCGGGAATGGGATTCGATGTGCTTTATCTGCCACCCATACATCCCATCGGCGAGACAAACCGGAAGGGGAAGAATAATGCGCCGGTTGCCGAACCGGATGACCCGGGTAGTCCGTGGGCGATTGGCTCCGCCGAAGGAGGACACATGGCCGTGCATCCCCAACTCGGCGCCATAAACGACATGGTGAGCCTTGTGCGCAAAGCCCGTGAGTACGGCATCGAGGTTGCGATCGACATTGCGTTTCAGTGTACCCCGGACCATCCCTATGTAAAAGAGCATCCGGAGTGGTTTCTGCTCCGTCCGGACGGCTCCATTCAGTACGCCGAGAATCCGCCCAAAAAGTATGAAGACATCTACCCATTCTGTTTTGAGACCGATAACTGGAAGGAGCTCTGGGAAGAGCTGAAGAGTGTCGTGCTTTTCTGGATCGATAAAGGTATCCGTGTCTTCCGAGTGGACAATCCACATACAAAGCCGCTTCCTTTTTGGGAATGGCTCATCGAGGGGGTGAAAAGAGACTATCCGGAGACTGTTTTTCTCTCTGAGGCGTTCACCCGCCCCAAGGTGATGTATCGACTTGCCAAGTCGGGATTTAGCCAGTCCTACACGTATTTCGCCTGGCGGAATACGAAGTGGGAACTTATGGAATATTTCACGCACCTCTCGGATTCCGGGGTGCGGGAATATTTCCGGCCTAACCTGTGGCCAAACACACCGGATATTCTAACGGAATATCTCCAGATGGGAGGACGGCCGGCTTTCATCGCCCGCCTGATACTTGCCGCAACGCTCGGCTCCAATTATGGAGTCTACGGGCCTGCCTTCGAACTGTGCGAGAACCGGGCCCGCGAGTTTGGGAGCGAGGAGTATCTGGATTCCGAAAAGTATCAAGTCAGGCACTGGGACATCGAGCGTTCCGACAGTCTCAGGGGAATCATCAGGCGCGTGAACCGGATACGCCGCGAAAACATCGCGCTGCAAAGCGACGCGAATCTCGAATTTCATGAGATAGACAGCGAACAACTGATATGTTACAGCAAGCACACCGACGACTTGACCAACATTATCCTGGTGGTCGTGAATCTGGACCCCCATCACACGCATGCGGGGTGGCTCGAACTCCCTGTTTCCTCCTTCGGGTTTGACCTACATCAACCCTATCAAGTGCACGACCTGTTGAGCGATTCGCGCTACCTCTGGTACGGCTCGAGTAATTACGTGGAGGTCAATCCCCAAGTGGCGCCGGCTCACATCTTCAAAGTGAGGCGGCGGATTCGAACCGAGCGTGACTTCGATTATTTCATGTAGAACTCAGGAGTTGATATGGCCGACCGAAAGGCCGAATTAACGGCATTGGAAGACGATCCCCTGTGGTACAAAGACAGCGTGATTTATGAACTGCATGTCAAAGCGTTTCGGGACAGCGACGGCGACGGCATAGGTGATTTCAAGGGGCTGATCGAAAAACTTGACTACCTTCACGACCTGGGTGTCGGCGCAATCTGGCTGCTGCCGTTCTGCCCGTCGCCTTTGAAGGATGACGGCTATGACATATCCTACTATCGGGGGATCCATCCATCGTATGGAACAATACGCGACTTCAGGGCGTTTTTGCGGGAGGCCCACAGGCGCGGCCTGCGTGTCATCACCGAACTGGTCGTGAACCACACCTCCGACCAGCATCCGTGGTATCAGCGGGCCCGTCGCGCCAGGAGGGGAAGCCGCTGGCGCGATTTCTACGTGTGGAGCGAAACGCCGGACCGCTACAAAGAGGCGCGCATCATTTTCAAAGACTTCGAGTCGTCGAACTGGACGTGGGACCCTGTCGCGAAAGCATACTATTGGCACCGGTTCTATTCTCACCAGCCAGACCTGAATTACGATAATCCCGAGGTGCAGAGGGCAATCCTTCGGGTCATTGATTTCTGGTTCCAAACGGGGGTGGACGGCCTGCGGCTGGATGCCGTGCCCTATCTCTATGAGCGGGAAGGGACAAACTGCGAAAACTTGGCTGAGACGTATGACTTCCTGAAAAAGCTGCGGGCTCACGTCGACGAGAGGTTTACAAACCGAATGATTCTCGCCGAGGCGAA
Source organism: uncultured bacterium (assembly GCA_964453435.1). Lineage (GTDB taxonomy): Bacteria > Abyssobacteria > SURF-5 > SURF-5 > SURF-5 > CAYVQZ01. The sequence goes on along the minus strand of CAYVQZ010000003.1, from coordinate 68,375 downwards.
TCAATGGCCGGAAGACGCCGTTGCCTATTTCGGCGACGACGATGCATGCCATATGGCTTTTCATTTCCCGCTCATGCCGCGCCTGTTCATGGCGCTTCGTATGGAAGACCGCTTTCCCATTATCGACATCCTGGAACAGACACCGGCTATCCCCGATTCTTGTCAGTGGGCGCTGTTTCTGCGCAATCACGATGAACTCACTTTGGAAATGGTCACCGATGAGGAACGCGATTACATGTACCGGGTCTACGCTCAGGACTCCCAAATGAGGATCAATCTGGGTATCCGCAGGCGGCTGGCGCCTCTCCTCGGGAATGACCGCAAACGAATCGAGATCATGCACGGGTTGCTCTACTCGCTGCCAGGGACACCCGTTATCTATTATGGCGACGAAATCGGAATGGGAGATAACGTGTACCTCGGTGACCGGAACGGCGTGCGAACCCCTATGCAGTGGAGTTCCGACCGCAACGCCGGGTTCTCCTCGTCAAGTCCGCAGAAATTGTATCTGCCCGTCATCATTGAACCCGAATACCACTTCGACGCAATCAACGTCGAAGCGCAGCAGAGTAACCCCCATTCTTTGCTCTGGTGGATGAAACGCATCATCGCCATGAGAAAGCAACACAAGGCCTTCGGACGGGGCTCCATAGAATTCCTGCACCCGGAAAACAGGAAAATATTGGCCTTCATCCGCTGTCATGATGACGAATGCATTCTTGTCGTGGCGAACCTGTCGAGGTTTGTCCAGTACGTCGAATTGGACTTGCACGCATACAAAGGCATGGTTCCCGTCGAACTGTTCGGTCAAACGGAGTTTCCGCAAATAGGCGATTTGCCGTATCTTCTCACCCTCGGGCCACACACTTTCTACTGGTTCTCGCTGCGGCCGCAGCGTGTCGCGACTGAAAACATTGACGTCTCCACATATGTTTCCCGCTTGCCCTCTCTTTCCATTGCGGGAGAATGGCAGACCGTGTTCCGCGGCAGACAAAAGGCCGCGCTCCAGGCGACCCTGCCCGATTACCTGCAGGTGTGCCGCTGGTTTGGCGGAAAAGGACGCCCCCTTAAGGCTGTGACAGTCAAAGACGCGCTTCCCATGCCGGGAGATCTCCATCCGGCGTATTTTGTCTTTCTGAACGTCGATTATCTTGACGGAGACGCGGAAACGTATCTGCTTCCTCTCACGTTCGCCGAAGGAGAGCAGGCAGAGAAGCTCATGGAAGAAGCCCCCTTCTCCGTCGTGGCTCGCCTGGAGACGAAAGATGGAAAGACAAGTGGAATCCTCTATGATGCCGTGGCGGACAAAGGATTCTGTGAGGCGCTTCTGCAGGCGATAACGAAGCGCCGCCGCCGGAAGGACACAGAAGGAGAAATAGTCGCCGCTTCCACTCCGCTGCTGCGGCGAATTTTGCGTTCCGGCGAATCCCCGCTCGAGCCGTCCGTCATGAGAGCCGAGCAGAGCAACACATCCGTTGTTTTCGGAGAGCGTCTTATCCTGAAGCTCATCCGGCGTCTCGAGCCCGGCATAAATCCCGACCTTCAGATCGGCAAGTTCCTTACCCAAAAGAAATTCGAGCACATCCCGCCGGTCGCCGGGCATATCGAACTCGGGAGAAGACGGGCCGAACCTGTGACCCTCGCCATTCTGCACGGGTATGTGTCAAACCAGGGTGACGCTTGGGAATACACCAAAGACGTTCTGAACCAGACGTTCGAAAACGTCCTGGCCCACAGAGTCGATAAGCTCGATGTTCCCGAGCGGGCGTTCATGGACCTCATTCAGGAGGACCCGTCCGACAATGTCATCGAGCTCGTCGGACCATACGGGAGGTCCGCTTACCTTTTGGGCCAGCGCACCGCCGAGCTGCACCTCGCGCTTGCAACGGATAAAGAAGACTCCGACTTCGCGCCCGAATCATTTACAAAGTTGTATCAACGGTCACTCTATCAGTCCTTTCGCAGCCTTACCGGAAAAGTGTGTCAGCTTTTACGCAGAAGGATGAAGCATCTTCCGGAAGGACTGCGGGACGAGGCGCAGTCGGTTCTGGCGGCCGAGACAGATATTCTGGAGCGGTTTCAAAGGGTTCTCGAAAAGAAAATAACGGCTATGCGAATACGGTGTCACGGAGATTACCACCTTGGACAGGTGCTGTACACGGGGAATGATTTTGTCATAATCGATTTCGAGGGAGAGCCCGCGCGCCCTCTGAGCGAACGCCGAATCAAGCGCTCACCGTTGCGAGACGTCGCCGGCATGTTGCGGTCGTTCCACTATGCCGCGTATTCCGCCCTGTATCAACTGCGCGACAGCGGAATTCTTCGCGAAGAAGATTTCGAATATTTGGAACATGTTGCGGGCGCCTGGCACGCATGGGTTTGCGTAGCCTTTCTCAAGTCGTACATGAGTTTCGCCGCTCGGGATGGTTTCCTTCCCACCGAGAAGGAGGAGGTCAAAATGCTGCTTGACACATATCTGCTCGAGAAATCCATCTATGAGCTCGGTTACGAATTGAACAACAGGCCGGACTGGGTGAAGATTCCGCTTCGCGGCATTCAACAACTTCTGCAAACCGAAGGATGATAGCCGAAACAAGTATCTGAAAGGATTCACAAACCGAGCAAACAAAATGGGAGGATTTATGCGATACGATATTTCCCTCTTGACGGAGGACGACCTATACCTGTTCAACGAGGGCAGTCACTTTCGCCTGTACAATAAACTGGGCGCGCACGTTATGCGCGAAAAGAACGAAGTGACAGGAACCCTGTTCGCCCTATGGGCGCCAAACGCCGAAAAGGTCTCCGTCATAGGTGACTTCAACGATTGGAATAAATCGAGCCATCCATTGCGAGCGCGAGGCGCTTCAGGCATCTGGGAAGGATTTATCCCGGCAATCGCCACCGGAACAAAATACAAATATCATATCGTCTCACGATTCAACAACTATCGAGTCGATAAGTCCGACCCTTTCGCATTCTGCAATGAGGTTTCCCCCAATACAGCCTCAATAATCTGGGACCTGAATTATTCCTGGGGCGATGAAGAATGGATGAAGAACCGCGGCAGAAACAATTCGACCGATTCGGCGCTCGCTACCTACGAAGTTCATGTCGGGTCATGGATGCGATTGCCCCAGGAGGAAAACAGGTCGCTCTCCTACCGGGAACTCGCTCCCAGACTGGCGGAGTATGTGAAGAACATGGGATACACCCACGTGGAATTGCTGCCGGTCATGGAACATCCGTTTTACGGCTCGTGGGGATATCAGAGCCTCGGTTACTTCGCGCCCACAAGCCGCTATGGCTCCCCCCAGGATTTCATGTATCTGATCGATTGCCTTCACCAGCATGGCATCGGCGTGATTCTGGATTGGGTGCCTTCTCATTTCCCGAGCGATGAACACGGCCTTGGCTACTTCGACGGCACGCACCTGTATGAACACAGCGACCCCCGACAAGGCATTCACCCCGATTGGAACAGCCTCGTGTTCAATTACGGGCGCGACGAAGTGCAGAGCTTTCTCCTGAGCAGCGCCCTCTTCTGGCTCGATGTGTACCATGCCGACGGCCTCCGCGTGGATGCTGTCGCCTCGATGCTTTATCTCGACTATTCGCGCAGACAGGGAGAATGGATTCCAAACAAATACGGCGGAAACGAGAACCTCGAGGCCATAGCGTTTCTGCGTCGGTTCAACGAAGAAATCTACAAAAACTTTCCCGAGGCCCAGACCATCGCAGAGGAGTCCACGGCGTGGCCGATGGTCTCCACACCAACCTACGTCGGAGGTTTAGGCTTCGGCATGAAGTGGGACATGGGGTGGATGCACGACACGCTCGACTACATGTCGAAAGACCCCGTTTTTCGAAAGTTCCATCACAACCGGCTGACTTTCCGCCTGCTGTATGCGTTCCACGAAAATTTCGTCCTGCCGCTCTCACACGATGAGATCGTCCACGGCAAAGGGTCTCTCTTGAGAAAGATGCCGGGCGATGATTGGCAGAAATTTGCGAACCTGCGACTACTTTACGGATACATGTATTCTCAGCCGGGCAAGAAATTGCTTTTCATGGGTGGAGAGTTCGGCCAATGGGACGAGTGGTATCACGAACAGGGACTGCAGTGGAACCTGCTGGATTATCCCGCTCATCAGGGACTGAAACACTGGGTCGAAGACTTGAACAGCCTTTACAAAAACGAGCCGGCGCTCCACGAATTGGACTTTGAGCCTGCGGGATTCGAGTGGATAGATTGCAACGACTCCGAGCAGTCCATCCTCAGTCTGCTGAGGAAGGGGCGTTCACCGGCTGATAATGTGATTGTTGTCATGAATTTTACACCGGTGCCGCGCCAGAATTACCGGGTAGGCGCGCCGCATGGAGGCTTCTGGAAAGAGGCGTTAAACAGCGACTCGTCGCAGTACGGAGGGAGCGGCTTCGGAAATATGGGAGGAGTCGAGGCGGCGCCGGTTCAAGTCCACGGACGGCCTTATGCCCTGAATCTCAGCCTGCCCCCGCTCGGTGCGCTCTTCTTGAAGGGCGAAGGCGAGGACATATGAACTCGATTGTCAGCCTTGGGGCGAACTACCTGGGAGGGAATCGCTGTTGCTTTCGCGTGTGGGCTCCTCTCGCACACAGGGTCGAGGTGCGCCTCCTCGCCCCCCGCGAGCGCCTCGTTCCATTGAGCAATAACGAATGGGGCTATCATGAGGCGGTTGTTGACGGCGTGAATCCGGGAACACGATACCTGTACCGGCTGGATGAGAACATCGAGCGTCCCGACCCGGCCTCCCGTTTTCAACCGGAAGGCGTTCATAAGCCGTCGCAGGTAATTGATCCCCGATTTGACTGGACCGACGGTCGGTGGACCGGCCTTTCCATCGATGAGTACATACTCTATGAGGTCCATGTGGGAACCTTCTCGCAAGAGGGCGTCTTCGACGCCGTTATCCGGCGCCTCGAATACTTGAAGGAACTGGACATAACCGCGATAGAACTTATGCCGGTCGCTCAGTTTCCGGGCAGTCGTAATTGGGGCTATGACGGTGCTTACCCGTTTGCCGTTCAGAATTCGTATGGCGGACCCGCAGGGCTGAAGCGGCTCGTGAACGCGGCCCACGCAAAGGGGCTGGCGGTTGTCCTGGACGTGGTGTACAATCACCTGGGGCCTGAAGGAAACTATCTCCGGGATTATGGCCCGTATTTCACCGACCGATACAAGACCCCGTGGGGAGCAGCGGTAAATTACGACGGCGAATACAGCGACGGCGTTCGCCACTTCTTCATCGAAAATGCAATCTATTGGATTGCGGAATTTCACATCGATGCGCTGCGCATTGACGCGGTGCACGCCATACTGGACTTTTCGGCGCAGCCGTTCCTCGAACAGCTTGCGCTTGCCGTGCGTGCGCATGCTGAGCGTCTGGGCCGAAAAGTCTACCTTATTGCGGAAAGCGATTTGAACGACGCCGGAATCATTCGGTCGAGAGAATTCGGGGGGCTTGGTCTGGACGCCCAGTGGAACGACGACTTCCATCATGCCTTGCATGCGTTGCTCACAGAAGAGGAAGACGGCTATTACCAGGATTTTGGGGAATTGACGGACCTGGCAACGGCTTTTCGCGAGGGCTACGTCTACTCGGGCAGGTATTCGCGATTTCGGCGTCGACGCCACGGCAATTCCTCTCGCGATATCGATCCAAACCGGTTTGTGGTCTTCAACCAGAACCACGACCAGGTCGGAAACCGAATGATGGGCGAGCGCCTGAGCGAGCTGGTGCCCTTTGAAGCCCTGAAGCTGGCAGCCACAGCGGTATTGCTTTCGCCTTCTATTCCGTTGCTGTTCATGGGGGAAGAGTACGCCGAGACGGCCCGCTTCCCGTATTTCGTGAGCCATTTGGACCCCGAACTTGTGGAGGCGGTGCGAAAGGGCAGACAAGAGGAATTTGCCCAGTTCCAATGGCGGGGCCAACCCCCTGACCCTCAGGATGAGCAAACATTCGTCGGCACCCGCCTGAATCACAATCTGCGGCGCGAGGGACGCCACGCCGTCCTGTTCGATTTCTACAAGGAATTGATTCGTCTTAGAAAGACCGTGCCGGCGTTGACTTGCCTGAGAAAGGAGCACATGGAGGTTTTCGAATATCAATCAACCGATGTCCTGACCGTACGCCGCTGGAAAGGAAATTGTGAGGGTCTGCTGGCGCTTCATTTCGGCGCAACCCGAAAAACGGCCGAGCTCGAGTTGCCCGCGGGTTCGTGGAGCAAACAATTGGATTCATCGGAACCACGGTGGCAAGGGCCGGGCAGCAACATTCCGGACAACATCGTTTCCACCGGACGCGAAAAACTGAACCTCCAACCTCATGAGTGCGTTTTCTTCGTTCGGGAAGCGAGGTATTGAATTCATGGACCGATACATATGCATCCACGCGCATTTCTATCAGCCCCCGCGTGAGAACCCGTGGCTGGAGGCGATCGAACTACAGGACTCGGCCTTTCCCTACCATGATTGGAACGAGCGAATTACCTCTGAATGTTATGCGACAAACGCCACCTCTCGTATCTTGGACGAGAATGACCGAATCGCCCAGATCGTGAACAATTATCAGAAAATAAGCTTCAACTTTGGTCCCACGTTGCTGGCGTGGGTGGAGGCGAAAACGCCGGACCTCTATCAAGCCATATTGACCGCCGACCAGGAAAGTCAGCGAAATTTCTCCGGCCACGGCTCGGCGCTGGCGCAGGCCTATAACCACATGATTCTTCCGTTGGCCAATCGGAGGGACAAGCACACACAGGTTTTGTGGGGAATCCATGATTTCGAGCGCCGATTCAAGCGCAGGCCGGAAGGCATGTGGCTGCCCGAAACCGCCGTGGACCTCGAGACGCTCGACATTCTCGCAGAACAGGACATCCTCTTCACAATACTTGCGCCGCGACAAGCGAGTCGAATCAGGCCTCTGATACAGGAAGAATGGGAGGATATCAGAGGGGAAAGAATCGATCCCACGATGCCCTATTTGTTGAAGCTTCCGTCGGGCAGGACGATTTCCCTGTTCTTTTACGATGGCCCCATTTCCCGGGCTGTCGCCTTCGAAAAACTGCTGAGCAGAGGAGAAACCTTTGCGCGGAGGCTGCTCGGAGGCTTTTCGGATAAGCGCGAATGGCCCCAGATTGTTCATATCGCCACGGACGGCGAAACCTACGGACATCACCATCGGTTTGGCGACATGGCGCTGGCGTACGCCTTGAATTACATCGAGTCGAAGAAGCTGGCCCGCCTCACGAATTATGCCGAATATCTCGAAAAACACCCTCCCACCTGCGAGGTCGAGATATTCGAGAACAGTTCCTGGAGCTGTGTTCACGGGATCGAGCGATGGAGGAGCAACTGCGGTTGCAACACGGGCGGGCATCCGGGATGGCAGCAGGCGTGGAGGGCGTCTCTCAGGGAAGGCTTCGACTATTTGCGAGACAGCCTGGCGCCCCGCTTTGAACGGAAGGCCTCGGAGTTTCTGAATGATCCATGGGCCGCTCGCAATGACTACATCCGGCTTATATTGGACAGGTCGGAAAACACCCTCGACCGGTTTCTCACACACCATGCGGCGAGGCCGCTGAACGAATCCGAGAAGGAAACGGTTCTCAAAGCACTTGAACTTCAGCGGCATCTCATGCTTATGTACACGAGTTGCGGGTGGTTCTTCGACGACAGTTCGGGGATCGAGACCGTGCAGGTCATGCAATATGCCGGCAGAGCCATTCAGCTCGCACATGAGTTGTTCGGCGATAGCTTGGAAAAGGCGTTTCTCGGATTGCTCGAGCAAGCGAAGAGCAATATTCCTCAACACGGAGACGGCTCAAGAACTTACGAGAAGTTCGTGCGACCTGCGATGGTCGATTTGCAGAAAGTAGCCGCCCATTACGCCATCAGTTCGGTTTTCCATGACTATGACGAGCGGGCTTCGATCTTCTGTTTTACCGTTGACCGGGAGTTCCACCAGAAAACGGAGATAGGGTATTCCGTTCTGGCTCTCGGGCGTGCCAGGATCGCTTCGGAAATAACGAGAGAGTCGGCGTGCCTGTGCTTCGGAGTTCTCCATTTCGGCGGCCACAATCTGAATTGCGGCGTGCGCGTGTTCCAGGGGGAAAAGGCTTTCCGCGAAATGGTTGCGGAGGTCTCATCCGCATTTGACCGCGCGAATTTTCCCGATACGCTCCGGATGCTTGACAAGCATTTCGGCTCATCGACCTATTCGCTTCAATCGTTGTTCCGAGATGAGCAACGAAGAATCCTCGACAGAATATTGGAATCGGCGCTGAGCGAAGCCGCGGCGGTTTATCGCCAATTGTACAGGCGGAATGAGCCAATGATGCGGTTCCTGAAGGATTCGGCCATTCCCATACCTCGACCGTTGTACTCTGCCGCCGATTTCGTCCTGAACAGCAGCCTTCGCAGGGCCTTCGAGAAAGAGGAATTGGACATCGACGAAGTCGAGAGCCTGCTGAAGGAGACCGACCTCACGGGAGTAACCCTCGACGCCGGAGCGCTGGAATACGCACTGAGGAAAAACATCGAGCGCGTGGCCCAAATGCTTCTGTCAAACCCTTCAGACTTGTCTATTGCCCGCAGGCTGGAATCCCTCCTGAGTTTGCTCACGGCGGTCCCTTTTGCCATCAACCTCTGGAGAGTGCAGAATATCTTTTATGAGGTAGTTCAGACGAAATACGACGAATTTCAGTCGGAGGCGAAAAAAGGTAACGAAACTGCGCGTGAATTAATCGAACATTTCTCCGCCCTCAGCGAGAAACTGTGGACAAAATTACCAAAGGCGCCTGCACCACAACCTTCTTCAATGAAGAGCTAAACAAAAGGCTGAACGAAGCCGCTTTCATCGAATACAACAAAGGACAAAGCCGTGTTCACCCCGATTTCAACGTATCGAATACAACTGAATCCCGATTTCGGATTCCGCAAGGCCGGCGATATTGCAGGATACCTCTCCGATTTGGGGATTACGCACCTTTATGCTTCACCAATTTTCAAGCCACGGCAGGGAAGCCCGCACGGATACGATGTCGTCGACCCAAATCAGTTGAACCCGGAGTTGGGTTCCCGCGAGGATTTCGATGAACTCGCCGGGGAGCTGGAGAAACGCGGTTTGGGATGGCTCCAGGACATCGTGCCAAATCACCTGGCCTTCCATCATGAAAACGCAATGCTTTGGGACGTATTGGAAAACGGGCCAAGCTCTCGGTTTTTCGGTTTCTTCGACATCCAGTGGAATCACCCGTATGAGAGCATCAGGGATCGCCTCCTGTCTCCATTCCTCGGCACGTTCTACGGCGAGGCCCTGGAAAACGGCGACATCCGGCTGCGCTACGATGCCAATGGCTTAACCGTTAGCTACTACGATACTGTTTTCCCTCTGAAAATCGAGTCTTACGGTCGCTTTTTCACGCATGACCTCACCACGCTCAGGAGGGAACTGGGGGAAAATCATCCCGACTTTATAAAGCTTCTCGGCGTGCTCTATGTGCTCAAAACATTGCCCGTCGGCGAAGATGCGAGTGAACGATACAACCAGACCCGTTTTGTCAAGAGAGCTCTGTGGGAACTGTACACGCAGAATCCGGAGATAAAGGCTTTCATTGAAAGGAACCTGGAAACCTTTAACGGCATACGGGGCAAACCGGAAAGCTTCACACTCCTTGATTCGCTCCTCGCCGAGCAACTGTTCAGGTTGTCCTTCTGGAAAGTCGCCGCCGAGGAAATCAACTACCGGCGATTTTTCAACATCAACGAGATCATCTCACTGCGGGTCGAGGACGCCCAAGTGTTCGACCATGTGCATTCTCTCGTTTTCGACCTGGTGGGAAAGGGCCGTTTCAGCGGGTTGCGAATCGATCACATCGACGGGCTCTACGATCCCACTGCCTACCTGTTCAGAATGAGGGAGCGCGCACCGGATAGCTACTTCGTGGTGGAGAAGATACTCGATCCCGGAGAGGAGCTGCCGACCTCCTGGCCCGTGCAGGGCACAACGGGTTACGATTTCCTGAACCGCGTCAACGGCATCTTTTGTGAGCAGGCGAATCAACGCGACTTTACGAGGATATACCTCAATTTCGCCGACATGAAAACGCCATACGACGAACTTCTCATCGAGAAGAAAAAGCTTATCATCACGAATTTAATGGCCGGCGATATCGACAACCTTGCGAATCTCATAAAAGGCATTTCGAGCCGAGACCGGTATGGAAGCGACATCACTATTTACGGACTCAAGAACGCGCTCATCGAAATCATGTCCCGATTTCCCGTCTACAGAACCTACTGCGGCGCCAATGGCGCCCGGCAAACAGACCGCGCATTTACCGAGACGGCAGTGGCGAGGGCAATGCGGGACAACCCCTCGCTCTTGAATGAAATCGCGTACATCGGACGACTGCTCCTCCTGGAATTGAAGGATTATCTCTCTGCGGATGAGCAGGAGCAGTGTCTCCACTTCGTTATGAGGTTTCAGCAATTTACCGCTCCGCTGATGGCAAAAGGATTCGAAGACACGACGTTGTACGTATATAACAGGCTTATCTCTCTGAACGAGGTCGGAAGCAGTCCCGAAACGTTTGGCCGTTCGACGAACGAATTCCATGAGTTCAACGAGAACAGGGGACGCTTGTGGCCGTACTCCCTGAACGCCACCTCGACACACGACACAAAACGCGGTGAGGATGTGCGGGCCAGGATCAATGTGCTCTCGGAAATCCCAAAAGAATGGGAGAAAAACCTGAAATCGTGGAGCAGACTCAACCGCAAGAGAAAAAAGAGGCTCGATGGCGTGAGCGTCCCCGACAAAAACGATGAATATTTTCTATATCAAACCTTGCTCGGGGCGTTTCCTTTCAATGAAACCGAGCACCCCGAATTTGTCAAGCGAATCAAAGCTTATGTCATCAAAGCCGTGAGAGAGGCAAAAGTACACACCGCATGGTTGAAGCCCGACCTCGCGTATGAAGAGGCCTTCCTTTCATTTGTTTCCGAGATTCTAAACCCCGCGGATAGGAATCCGTTCCTTCAGGACTTTCTACCATTTCAAAAAAAAGTCGCTCATTACGGGGTCTTTAATTCGCTGTCTCAGGTTCTTTTGAAAATCGCCTCTCCCGGGATTCCGGATTTCTACCAAGGAACAGAACTGTGGGATTTCAGCCTCGTGGACCCCGACAACCGGCGGCCGGTCGATTTTTTTCGGAGAAGGAATCTCCTCGAAGAAATACGAAAGGGGATTCGCTCGGATATCATTGCCCTCATTCAAGAGTTGTTGCAGGCCAGGGAAGACGGACGGGTCAAGCTTTTTCTGACCCACCAGGCTCTTCAAGCCCGAAAAGATAATGTTGAAATCTTCCGGTCGGGAAAGTATATTCCCCTCGAGGTCAGCGGAAAGCACAGGGAGAACGTGGTCGCCTTTGCGAGAAACCATGTGGAGAGATGGGCGTTGACAGTCGTCCCTCGGTTCTTGGCCTCGCTTGTCAAAGAAGGGGCCCTTCCGCTCGGCGAGGAAACGTGGTCGAATACGCAGCTCGCAATTCCCGCCGAAGCTCCTCGGATGTGGAGAAACGCGATCACAAAACAGCGAGTGACAGGAGAAGGCGAACTCAATATTGGAAAGGTCTTTGAACATTTTCCCGTTGCTTTACTCATCAGCGAGGTGAATTGAATGAGAACTCGAGGAAGCGGCATTCTGCTCCATATGACATCCCTGCCTTCACCTTTCGGAATCGGTGATCTTGGCCCGTCCGCCTGTCGATGGGTCGATTTCCTGTCGGAAGCCAGACAAACCATATGGCAAATTCTCCCGCTCAACCCAACCGACCTTATTCATTACAATTCTCCCTATCACAGCACCTCCGCTTTCGCGTTCAATCCTCTCCTGATCAGCCCCGAACTGTTGGCGCAGGAGGGGCTTCTCGGGATGAGCGAGTTGGAAGGGACGCCGGATTTTCCTCCCGAGCGGGTGGATTTTTCCTCTGTGGCCGAATACAAGAAAAGGCTTCTGGCGCAAGCTTATGACCGTTTCAAGAACGGGGGGAAGGACCCCGAATACGACCGGTTTCTCTCGAAGCATTCACACTGGCTTCACGAGTTTGCGCTGTTCATGACTCTCAAGTCGAATTTCGAAGGGAGAGCGTGGAGCGAATGGCCAAAAGAGCTGCGAGACAGGCGGCCCGAGGCTGTCCGTTCGGTCGAGAAAGAGTTCGCCGACCGAATCGAGAAGGAGAAATTCCTGCAGTTTGTCTTTTTCAAACAATGGACGGCGCTGAAGCAATATTGCAACGCCAAGGGCATTCGGCTTTTCGGGGATATCCCGATTTATGTGGACCACGACAGCGTGGAGGTCTGGAGCCATCCCGAGCTGTTCAAGCTGGACGAGGAGAAACGGCCCTATGTGGTTGCCGGTGTGCCGCCCGATTATTTCAGTCAGACCGGTCAATTGTGGGGGAATCCCATTTACCGCTGGGATGTTCTGAAGGAGCAGGAATACGACTGGTGGGTCAAACGAATAGCGCATAACATCGAGCTTTTCGACTATGTCCGAATCGACCATTTTCGAGGACTTGTCGCTTTTTGGGAAGTTCCCGCCACCGAGAAAACCGCTATGAACGGACGATGGGTTGAAGCTCCGGCCATGGACTTCTTCCGCCATCTCGAACGGAAATTCACGCAGTTGCCCATCGTCGCGGAAGACCTCGGAATCATTACTCCCGACGTGCGGGAAGTCATGAGCCACTTCGGTTTTCCCGGCATGAAGCTGCTGCTGTTCGCATTCGGCAGCGACATGCCGCAAAATCCGTACATCCCTCATAACCTGACGAAAAATTGCATCGCGTATACGGGCACGCATGACAACGACACTGTCCGCGGATGGTTCGAAAAAACAGCGACAGCGGATGAAAAGAAACGACTTTTTGAGTATCTCGGACGTGAGGTCGCAGCCGAGCAATTGCATTGGGAATTAATACGGCTTGTCATGATGTCTGTGGCGAACACCGCCATTTTCCCGATACAGGATATCCTCGGGCTGGGGGGCGAAGCCCGAATGAACCTTCCCGCTACCCAGCAGGGCAATTGGCAGTGGCGCCTTCGGGCCGACCACCTGACTCCCGGCGTGACCGAAAAACTCCGCTCGATGACCGAAACCTACGGGCGCGCCTGACTCGCCGGGCGGTCAGTACGGCACACGTTTGCGGAAACCACGCCGTTTGCGGAAGAAGAAAAGCAGAAGAATCCCCGCGAAGAACCCTCCGATGTGAGCAAACCAGGCTATGTTCTGTGCTGCGTCAGGTGAATCGGAAATGCCATACAAGATTTGAAAAATGATGTACACGCCGAGGAAGAAGAAGGCGGGCACCTCGATAAAGTACAAAAAAACGATTACGGGCACCACCGTCAGCACGCGCGCTCTCGGGAAAAGCAGTAAATATGCGCCCAGAACCCCTGAAATCGCTCCGCTGGCCCCGATTACGGGTATCGGTGAATTCGTTTGAGTAACGACGTGAGTCAACGTGGCACCCACCCCGCACGCAAGGTAGAAGAGCGCAAATTTGAAGTGCCCGAGATAGTCTTCCACATTATTCCCGAAAATCCACAGAAACAGCATGTTTCCCCCCAGGTGAAGCACGCCGCCGTGGAGGAACATGCTCGTGAACATTGAAGTCAGCTGCGCGGGCGCCAGCGGGTTCGCTATGAACGCCCTCGGCACGATCGCGTAGGTTCTGATGAACGCTTCGAAATATTGCGTTCCATGGAGCAGTTGCAGAAGTTCGTAGGTGAAAGCCACGATATTCGCGATTATTAGGGAAATCGTGACCAGCGGAAAAAGGTCGGTCGGATTCTTGTCACGTATGGGAATCATTGCCCCAGCATCACATGAAATGTCTTAATCTCTGCCCGTCGAAACGACACTTGCATTTTGTCACCTTCCATGAGAGGTCGCTTTCTCTTGCTTTGTCTGCCCAGCAGGTCCACCTCGCATGCCGTGGCATTTTTCCCCCAGAAAGCGACGTTCGTTTTTTGACCCTTGTCGGTTATGTTATATAGCCTGACCGAGTAGGTCTTCCCGGGACCGGGCTTCTCCAGTGCGCTGATTATCACCGCCGGATTGCTTGAAGTAGCCAGGGACGTCCCGCTCATGAGCGCTCCCTCGTGTCTGTTTGTTATTGTTGCAATTGGTGGAAAGGCGTACGCATGCGCCTGGTTTACAATATCGGCGTCCACGTAATTTCCCTCATAGCTTGTGAATGCGTATTCGAAAGTGTGGCGTCCCTTCGATTGGGCTCCGAGGGCCGGCAATTGCGGCCCGGCCGCAGCCGGCCGCGCCACCAGGTCATCGCGGGAAAGCCAGCCGACCGACCGAATAAGCGTCAGAAAAAGCGACGTGCTATTCTCTTCCGCCAGTGGTTCGATTTCCGGGATGCCGCGATTAAAGAGAGCCATGCCATAATTTCCGTTCTCCACACAGGAGAACGTTTTCTGGGGGCCGGTTCCGGTCGGTTTCTCAAAGTGGTTTCCGAATTCTTCAACCTTCGACGGACGGATCACCGTCGCGAAAGCGCTCTCAACATGCGCGACCGGAGCCGCGAACGGGGCGTTAAAACGGACCCTCAACCTGTGGTCCTCGCACTGGTTGTTCACCTCCGTTCGAAAATCAATGCGTTTAAGACTTCGATACAGTGAGACGTATGTTATTATCCGGTTGGATACCTGATTCTCATACCGTGCATCTCTCGATTCCACAAGTTTCTCGGGAATATTCAGCCGTATCTCGATTCTTACGCTCGCCCGAACCGGCCCGGTTTCCTCGATGGAAACGTCCGCTGCGCTGCTTGAAGAATCGATTGGTTTACTTCCGGGAACTTCATCGAACGTGTAGCTGTCCCCGCGGTCTCCCTCGTCTATAAATTGGAGGCACCGAGGAAACTTCATATCCGATTGCTTATCCAGAATATCAATGACGCCGTCGCGGCGTATCGTGACAAGATAGAAATCGTTTTCTATTATATCCGGAGAGACTGTCAGCATTTTCTCGGCTTCATGTGGGAGCGATTCGGCCGAGGACAGCGAAAAGAGGGTCAAACCCGCGGGTGACAGGTCGTCCGCACAGAAACTCAACCTTGTTCTCGCGCCGGCGACTCCTTTCACATCGACTGTTTCGACAGACGGGTCGCTCAACACCTCGAGAAGTTGAGCCCTCCTCTGTTCGAAGTCGACCTCTCCCGTTTCGGCACGGCCCATGATCAAGGTCAGTTTGAGTGTTTTGCCCTCGCGCCGCCAGAAAATATCGTTGATATAGAGACCTAACAATTCTCTGCTTTCGATACCGGCAACCATCGCTCGAATCGATTCGGCTGAATCCTGCATGGCAATAAAAAGTTCGCGTTCGCCCGCCTGTTTCTGGAGCGCCAGAATGCGCCCGCCGGCATCTCGGACGGAGCGTGCCATGTCAGGGTCTTTGAGGTCCGCCACTACGTCGATAACATGGGTGCGAGCCGACAGGGGATTGTATACGCATAGCACGGGTTCGTCCGCCGGAAGGCAGGAAGAGTCCGAGTGGGAGGCGAGGAAGGAGAGAGCGTCGTTCCGGAGAGTTTCTCCCACCTGACGCGCTTTGTCAAATCGTGTTTCCATCTCCCTGTGAACAGCATCCACACTGCATCCGCAAATGCTGTCGTGCGGGTGATTGTTCAGCGTAATGCGCCATGCGTAATCGATAAAACCGCGATAGGGCCTGGTGTCGCCAAGGAGCTCCGCCCACGCGCAGAGCGGTTCAACGTATTTTTCGAGTAATCGACAATTCTCGAAATCCCGCTGTTTCTGGGCAATCCGTGCGGAGGCAACGTTGGGAATGAGCGGCGCGCGCTGCGAACTCCGAAATTCTCCCCGGTGAGTCGGCAGGGCATTGGCTTGCTCCCTCGCCTGCCGAATGTATACCTCCAGGTTGCCCATCTCGCAGGTGACGCCTTCCATCTCGCTTACCGCCTTCTCCAGCGCTATCGGCAGGCCGTCTTGCGGTTCCAGGTGATCCAATCCATTCATTATCAAGAGGCTTCTGATGATAGAATATCCTTCCTGCCTCGTTATCAGGTCGAGCAAACGGGATCGCAGCTTTGCCGGTTCGAGGGGGAGAAAGGCGCCGTTTCCATATGAATCGGCCAGATATACCGTGAACAGGCGTGTGCCGTCGGGAGATTCCCACAGAAATTGGCTCTGGTCAACGCTGTCGCCGACACCACGCCAGACGACAGCCGAGCGAACGCCGAAGCCGGCCAGAATCTGTGGCATTTGAGCTATGTGACCGAACTGGTCCGGCAGGTAGCCGACCATGGAAGGCTTACCGAACTCTCTGGCATGCCTGATTCCCCGCCGAAGATTTCGAATGAGCGCTTCGCCGCTCACCAAAAATTCGTCCGGCTGCACATACCAGGGCCCTATCCGAATACGGCCCTGCCGAATCAATTTTTTGAGCTTCTTCTCCTGGTCCGGCCTGATTTCCAGATAATCGGACAGAACGATTGTTTGCCCGTCGAGCTCGAAGTACCGGAAATCGCTGTCGCTTTCCAGCGTGCGCAACAAGCGGTCCATCATGGCGACAAGCCGTTTGCGAAACTCTTCAAAGGGCATGTACCATTCCCGGTCCCAGTGGGTATGCGGGACCACCACCAGATGCCTGCTTTTCATCGAGAGAACCTCCCCTCGCCATCAGTCCGAAAAAAGAAAAAGCCCAAAATGTCGCCATTTCGGACTTTTGCTGCGGCCATATGAAGGCCCGTTTCGTGGGCAATCGTTTTTGGAGTCAAACCTTGTCGGAAATAGCCTGCTGGTCCTCGTCCTGAGTGTTCAATCGTATGAAATCCGGTTGCCGGAACTTCCCGGTGATCTTGCTGAGCTGCGAGTTCAATTCACCATATAATTCATGCTTCAGGTTGTAGTAGAAATCCTTGTTGAATCGCTCCCACTTCTTGATGATTCGATTCCCGTATCCTCTCAACATTGCTCCGTGCAAGTCGCCTCGGAACAGCCCCTTGAGCATCTGCGCCCGCGAGAAGAATTTCTTCATGGCGCGCACCGCTTCTTTCTGAAGCACGATGGGAACCATTTTCTTCGGTTTGAACACGACGTGGTGCCCATCATAGAACGTCCAGTCATAGGTGAATATCTTCTTTTCCTTGCAGAATTCCGCGAAAATCTCGGACCCCGGAATCGGCGTAAGAATCATGAACTGGACCGAGTCGATCTTCACCCGTTTTGCGAACTTCGCCGTTTCCCGGATGATGCGCACGTCGTCTTCGTCGGACCCCAAAACAAACATCCCATGTATACGGATTCCGTGTTCGTGAAATTTCCGTATGCTCTCCGTGATATCTTCGAGCGTCTGTCCCTTCGAGTACAATTCAAGCGTCTGAGGATTGATGGATTCGATTCCCACATACACCGCGAAACAATTCGAGCGCTCCATCAGGTCGAGCAATTCTTCGTCCTTCGCCACCTCCACGCGCACTTGGGCCGTCCATTGCGGTGTGACGCCCTCCTCGATCATCAGCCGCAACAACGCCTTTGTCCGTTGTTTATTCGCGGCAAAATTGTCGTCATAGAAGAAGATTGTCCTGCCCGCGTAGGGACGAATATCCTCGAGCACCTTCTCGGGAGAACGGAAACGGTACTTGCGGCCGAACATCGTAGTCACCGAACAGAACTTGCAGTTGAATGGGCAGCCCCTCGATGTCAACACCGGAATGATGGGGTTGTGTCTGAAAAAACTGCGTGTGCCCGAGCCGAACCCCGCGATCAGCGAAAGGTCGGGCGACGGATGCGAGTTGAGGTCGGGACACAACCGCCGCGCCGGATTATGGATTACGGCGCCGTTGTCCCGATAGGTGAGCCCCGCAATCGTATGCAGGCCCCGTTTCCCGTCAAGAGCTTCGAGGAGTTCGACAATGGCTTCCTCGCCTTCACCGCGAACGACGAAGTCGGCATGCTCCATTGCTTCATCGGAAAGAAATGTGGGATGCGCCCCTCCCATTGCCACGGGAACGCCGCTGGCGCGCAGTTCGTCTCCCAGCGCATACGCCCGGGGAGCGGTCGACGTGATAGTCGAGATGCCAACAAGGTCGGCGCCGCGCAGTTCTTCCTTGTCCGCTTTCTGAATTTCCTCGATATAGACCTTGACGTCGTGCCCGAGGTCCCGGAGTATTGTTGCCAGCATCACCGTTCCAAGCCGGGGCAGACTCCACTTGCTGAATATGTGAAAACCGGGCGCCTTCGGTTCGACAAAAATTATTTTTTTCAATGTAGCCTCTCTCCGTGAACTTCAATTGTCAGTGCATTCTCAAGGAGGAAAAAAACGGTTAATTCATCATACATGAGTGCGGCCTTCAGGTCAATTTTTTTCTGCATATCTCCGATTTTGACAAGATGTCGGACGTATGCTACATTATGTACCGATATATGGTGTTCCTCTAGCCTTATTCGGTGTTCTTCATGACAAATACGAAGTGGATCGTTGTGACCGGCGGCGTGTTATCCGGCTTGGGCAAAGGGGTCGTTTCAGCCTCCATTGCCAGACTGCTTGTTCCGACCTACCGAGTCGTCCTGATTAAGTGTGACGGCTATCTGAACGTTGACCCCGGCACGATGAACCCCATCGAGCACGGCGAGGTCTTCGTGCTCGACGACGGCGGGGAAGTAGACCTTGATTTCGGACATTACGAGAGGTTTTTGAACATTCACTGCAAATCCGAGTGGAACCTCACATCCGGGAAAATCTTTCAGGCCCTTGTGGAGAAAGAACGGCGCGGCGACTTTCTCGGAAGGACCGTGCAGGTTATACCTCACGTCACGGGAGAAATTCGAAAACGCTTGAAGCGGATCGCCCGAAAAGAAAAAGCTGACGTCGTGCTCGTCGAGATAGGCGGGACGGTCGGTGACATCGAGAACCTGTGGTTCCTCGAGGCGGTTCGCGAGCTGAGCGCGGACGTCGGGCCGAAAGACATCGTGTATGTCCACCTCGGCCTTGTTCCCGTCCTCGATGAACTGGGACAGCAAAAAACAAAACCCATCCAGCAGAGCATTCTCTTTCTTCGAGAGCGAGGCATTTTCCCCCAAATCATAATCGGCCGCTCGAGGGAAAAGTTGACCGACCGTACCAAACTGAAAATCCATTGGCTCTGCAATGTGCCTCAACAGAATGTGATAAGCGATCCATATCTCGATACCGTTTACGAATTGCCGCTCATTTTTGAACAAGAAGGACTTCGGCGCGTTCTCGGGAAACA
This sequence comes from uncultured bacterium, assembly GCA_964453435.1. Taxonomy (GTDB): domain Bacteria; phylum Abyssobacteria; class SURF-5; order SURF-5; family SURF-5; genus CAYVQZ01. The sequence goes on along the minus strand of CAYVQZ010000003.1, from coordinate 49,043 downwards.
ACTCGGAATCAGAATCCCCAATCGGCTCGGGGAATGGAAAAAACTCGTAAGCCATATTAAGCACCCAAAGCAGGAAATCACCATCGCGATATGCGGAAAGTACACCGAATTGGCCGACTCCTATATCAGCATCGAGGAGGCGCTCGTTCATAGCGCGGCTCACTTGAACTGCAAAGTGAACAAGAAATGGGTCGAAACAACCGATATTGAGCGCGGAAAAGTCGCCGTGGACAATGCGCTCGACGGCGTCAATGGCGTTATCGTCGCCGGCGGATTCGGACCGCGCGGCGCGGAAGGCAAAATATCGGTTGTCAAATATGCGCGGGAGAACAAGCTCCCGTATCTCGGACTCTGCTACGGTTTGCAGCTTGCCGTTATTGAATATGCCAGAAACGTCTGTGGAATCAAGGATGCAAACAGTCGCGAGATTCGGGAAGACGCCAAACACCTCGTGATCGACTACCTGCCGGAACAAATCGGAATCACTTACAAGGGCGGGACGATGCGGCTCGGGGGGCACGATGTGGTAGTGAAGAAGGGCACTCGCGCTTATGAGATGTACGGGAACAAAACCCGGAAAAGATTCCGCCACCGGAACGAAGTGAATCCGAAGTACATTAAGCAGATGGAGAAAGCGGGCCTGGTTTTTTCCGGGAAAGCCCGCGGCAAGCCTATTATGCAGATAGTGGAACTCAAAGAGCACCCCTTCTTCATGGCCAGCCAGTTCCATCCCGAACTCACATCAACGCTTGACAAACCATCCAAGATGTTTTATCACTTCGCGCGGGCGGCGCTGGAACAGTCAAGGAAAGCGACCTGATTCGTCATCCGTACGCTCTTTTCCCGGCAAGGCGAGCAGCATCGCCGTCCATGAAACTGCGTCAGACGACATCAGACAGCCTTGACGCATAAAAAGTTCGGGTGCTATCATAAACGTCGTTTCGGGACCCGGCCGCATTCGTACGATTTGCTCCGCGATACAATGTTGCAGCGATTGGGACGCGAAAAACTCATTTTCGGACACAGGGGGGCGCCGCACGAGGCCCCCGAGAATACTCTTGCGGGTTTTCAACGGGCCGTGGAGCTCGCCCTCGACGGGGTGGAACTCGATGCTCGCCTGTGCAAAACCGGCCGAGTTGTCGTGTTTCATGACGACCGTGTCGATAAGCTGACCGACGGGACGGGTTTTGTGAGCGAATTGTCGTTCGAAGAGCTTCGGGAATTGGATGCAGGCGCTCATTTCGGCGGGCGCTACCGCGGTCAAAAAATCCCGACACTCGAGGAAGTTCTTGAACTCCTTGGCGGCCGGATGCTTGTAAACGTCGAATTGAAGAGTCGTTCCATCACCAATAACGGTCTCGAGGGGAAAGTGGTCGAAATTATCCGAAAAATGGGATTGCAGTCATCCGTGATACTTTCCTCCTTCAACCCCTTTTCCATAAGGCGTGTCATTGGAATTGACCCCCGGCTCAAGGTTGGGCTCCTCTTTTCCGACAACCAGCCCGTCCACTTGAAGCGCGCTTGGGCAGCGCATATCATTCGAATCGACGGAGTCCACCCGCGCTATCCTCTCGTAACGGGCAAATTGGTGCAAAAAGCAGGCGCCAAACGCTGGTTTGTTGTCACTTGGACCGTCGACGAGGCGACTGATGCGGCAAACCTGTTCGACCTTGGAGTCGATGTCGTCATCAGCAACCGTCCCGTTCATATTCGTGAGTGCATGCGAAACGACAAAGGAGAAATGTGGTCATCTTGGATACCCCAAAATCGACTGTCAGCATAATTCGGATCAAGAACGGAGTCCATGACGCTGTCAGGGAAGCGATGGAACTCGCTCGCTGGAAAGATTTTATTTCGCCGGGAGCCGATGTTTCGTTGAAGGTGAATCTCGGATGGGACCTGTTCCTGCCCGGCGCGGTGACTAGTCCATGGGTCGTCGAGGGAGTCATACAGACGATCAAAGAGCATGTTGGCTCCATTTTTGTTGTTGAGTCGGACCAGGTGGTGGTCGATGTCGAAAAGGCTCTCCGACAAACCCGCATCGACGTGGTCTGCCGACAATACGGCGCGACATGGGTCAATATGACCAACATGGAATTCCGGTCCGTTCCAATGCCGAACGGGATGGCATTCGACGAAATTCGCGTTCCCGAAATTCTTCTCCGAACGAAGCTCATTACCATTCCCGTGCTCAAGACCCATAACAAGACTACAATCACGGGAGCGATCAAAAACCAATGGGGATGTCTGCCGAAACTCAGGCATAATTACCATCTGGTGCTCAACGAGGCGCTGGCCGACATCAATAACGCCGTAACCCCAAAGTTTGCCGTAATGGATGCGACGGTCGGCTTAGAGGGTGACAGCCCAAAGTCCGGAGAGCCCCGAGTGGTCGACCGCATTCTCGCATCGGGAGATTTCGTGGCCCTGGACACCGTCGCCGCAAAAATACAGGGCTTCGACCCTTTGGATATACGTCACATACAGAACTGTCACTCGCTCGAGCTCGGTGTCGGAAATCCGGACCAAATCGATGTTGTCGGTGACGACGACCTATCGCTCAATCTGAACTTCAAGCCGGCGCGTCACAACCTGGTATCGTGGGTTGAACTCGCCTTGAGAAAATCGTTCATGAAATGGCTCTTTTTTGATACCCCCATATTCCAAATCTGTTGCTGGGGCGCGCGACTCTGGTACTACGGCTGGTATTATCTGGTTCGCGGCAGGAGGATGAGGGACAGCATAATCAACAACACCGGGTACGGCGAACAATGGCGATAGGCAGCAACGCCGGCAAATTGAATCTGGCGATTATCGGAGGCGGCATTTCCGGTCTCAGCGCCGGATATTTCCTCTCAAAGCAGGGCCACAAAGTGACCGTCATCGAACGTGACCACACACTTGGCGGCCTTGCCGGTTCGTTCGATTTCGGCGGCAGTTTCATTGAAAAGTATTATCATTTTATTTGCCTGGGCGATCACGACCTGCTCGAACTCTGCAAGGAACTCGGCCTCGATCAGAAACTGCGCTGGCGCCCCACCAAAATGAGCTTCTTCTGCGATGGCAACCTCTATCCGTTCGGTTCCCCTTTCGACCTCCTGTTCTTTAAACCAATCAGTCTCGCGGCGAGACTCCGATTCGGCTTTAACATCATGTATGCGAGATCGATCAAGAACTGGCAAGAGCTCGAAAAGGAGCCCGCCAGCGTCTGGCTAACACGCCATATCGGCGAACAAGCGTATGACGTAATCTGGAGACCCCTCTTGAAAATCAAATTCGGCGAATACGCCGACGACATCTCCGCGTCGTGGATGTGGCATCGCATCCACCGTGTGGCAAAATCGCGAAAAGGTTTGAGGCAACGGGAGGAACTGGGCTACCTGGCGGGCGGCTCAAAAATGCTGATTGACATGCTTGCCGAAGAAATTCTGAGCCGCGGCGGGGAGATAAAACTGGCCTCGGCGGTGAGTTCCCTCCTTGTCAACAATGGCAGGGCCACCGGCTTGAAATGCGATGGCCGCACGCTGAATTTCGATGCGGTGGTTTCAACCGTCGCGCTGCCGTTGTTGTGCCGCATGCTTCCGTCGGAATGCGCCGATTATCGCCGCCGCCTCGAACAAGTGAAATACATAGGTGTCGTGTGCATGATCCTCAAGCTGGCCCGGCCCATAACCGACAGTTTCTGGGTCAATGTCAACGACCGGCGCATCCCGTTCAACGGCGTAATTGAATACACGAATCTGAATCCCCGGCCCGATCTCCAGGGGAGAAAGATTGCCTACATCCCCTTTTATCTCGAAACCACCAACGAACGGTATTCCTGCCGCGACCACGAGCTTTTACGGGAATACTCCTCATGCATGCGGCTTATTTCTTCCGGATTCAATCCTGTTTCAATAGCCGACTGGCGGGTTTTTCGGGACCCCTACGCGCAGGCAATCTGCACCACGGATTTCTCTCAGGTTGTGCCCGAACAAAAATCGCCCATCGAAGGACTCTACCTTATCGATTCCACACAATTGTATCCCTCCGATCGAACGCTCAGCGGGATGATCGGGTTGGCGAAAACCCTTGCCGGGATCATTCAAAAGGAATAACGCATGGGAGAGACCAAAAATCGCCCATCGAATCTGACCAACCTCGTGGCAATTTACCGCGAGCGATTCGATGCCCGCGCCCTGAAGCAGAAAAACCAGGTCTGGCAGGTTATCTGCAGCGATTTTCTCCAAAAATTCATCGGGGCTTCCGATTCGGTGGTCGACCTGGGCGCAGGCACCTGCGAGTTCATTAACAACATCAACTGCGGACAAAAGTATGCCGTTGACATCAATCCGGATACGGAGAAGTACGCCGCGCAAGGCGTAACCGTGATGCACCCGCGAGATGAAAACACGATAGATATCGAGGACTCAACCATCGACGTCGTTTTTGCGTCGAATTTCTTCGAACACCTGCCCAGCCGCCAATCCATAATTGATACCCTGGCGGAAATCAGGAGGATACTTGTCCCAAATGGAAAACTTATCGTCATACAGCCGAATGTCAAATATCTGTACATGCAATACTGGGACTACTTCGACCATCAAATCGCTCTCAGCGAGGAGAGCATGCGCGAGGCTATCATAACTTCCGGCTTCGAAATCGGTATCCTGAAAGGACGTTTCCTGCCGTACACATTCCGCAGCAAATATCCAAAAGGAAGAGTCTTCGTGAAAGCATATCTGAAGATTCCTTGCGCCCACCGAATCTTGGGAAAACAGTTGTTCATTCTCGCGTACAAGAGATGAAGAAATCTCTAAAAAATTTCAGGGATGACTGGCAACGGCGCAGAAGCGCTTAATACCGTCGCTCGATTCGGTCAACGACGCCTTTTCCGCGAAGCCGAAAACTCCTGCGCAGGGAGCCATGGAGACTGTCCCACGATTCATGCTGAAGGTGTTCCGCGTCGGGGACAGCCCCCAAAGCTCGTTGTTCGGCAAAATATACAACCGTGGGACAGATTCACAGTCCCCTTCGCCGGGCAATCGTGGGACAGTTACGCGCAAGCAGGGCGCCGCAACGCGCGGCCGCGACACGCATATGTTCGGGCATAATGTTTTCTGCGACCGTGTTTTCTTGACAAGAAAACATGCCGCTCGATATACTAGGGCGCGATAATTCAGGCAAAAACTCAATTTTAGATAAAAAGAAAAAGGCATAGTACTCAATGATTATCGTGATGAAGCGTGACGCAAACGAGGAGAATCTGGGCCACGTGGTGGAAGTGATTGAGAACCTCGGGTACAAAGCCCATCTCATACGAGGAATCGAACGCACCGTCGTCGGAGCGGTGGGAGACGAGCGGGGCAAAGCCCGCCTCGAATCGCTCCGTACGTTGCCGGGCGTGGAGGATGTTGTCCCTATCTTGAAGCCGTTCAAGCTTGTCAGCCGAGAACTGAAGCAGGAAAACACGGAAATAAACATCGACGGCGTCGTTCTCGGTGGGCGCGAGGTCCAGATAATTGCCGGGCCATGCAGCGTGGAATCGCGGGACCAGATATTGGACATAGCGGAGATCGTGAAACAGGGCGGCGCGAAGATTCTCCGGGGCGGCGCCTTCAAACCAAGAACGTCGCCCTACAGCTTCCAGGGTCTGGAGAAGGAGGGCTTGAAGCTGTTGGCGGAAGCGAGGGAGAGGACCGGCCTGAAGGTGATAACGGAGGTGATGGACGGCCACAATGTGGAGCTTGTGGCGGAATACGCAGACATCTTGCAGGTGGGCGCAAGAAACATGCAGAATTTTGCCCTGCTCAAGAGTCTCGGGAAAGTGGAAAAACCCATCCTCTTAAAGAGGGGCATGATGTCTACCGTTCAAGAATTCCTGATGTCCGCCGAATACATATTGTCAGAGGGAAACTATCGCCTTATCCTGTGCGAGCGAGGCATACGCACCTTCGAGACCGCCACTCGCAGCACCCTTGATTTGAATTCGGTCCCTGTGATCAAGGCGATGAGTCATTTGCCGCTTATCGTGGACCCAAGCCATGGAACCGGGCGGTGGGACTTGGTTTTGCCCATGGCAAAAGCCTCGATTGCCGCAGGAGCGGACGGGCTGATGATCGAGGTGCATCCGCACCCGGAGCAAGCGTTTTCCGACGGCTTTCAATCCCTGTTGCCCAAACGATACTTCACCTTGATGACCGAGATCAAACCGCTCGTTGCAGCAATGGGACGAACTCTCGGATAGGAAATTGAGTGCGCCATGACAGAAGAATACGATGAATTAATGGAGCCGATTCAGGGTCCGCCCGCCGCGGAGCCTGAAGAGACGGCGCCCGAAAACGACCACGAGGGAACACCTGCGCCGCCGGAAGATACCGCCCCCTCTGAGAAACTTTCCGCCGAAGGATTGCCCGAGGAGCAGCTTCGCTCCATCGTGGAGGTTCTCCTGCTGGTGAGCGACCGGCCCCTTTCCGCTTCGCGCATCGGCGAGGTGCTCGAAGGTCCCGACAACAAGAGGATCGAGGAGATTCTCGGCTGGATTCAAGAACGGCTCGACCAGCATGGGTTCCCGTTCACTGTTCGTCAGGTGGCGGGCGGTTACGTTCTCTCGACGCGGCCCGAGTATGCGCCATGGGTGCGAAAGTTTTATGCGCCAAAGGTCAAAGCGTCAAAGCTTTCCCAGGCAGCTTTGGAGACGCTGGCGGTCATCGCGTACAAACAACCGGTCACACGAGCCGAAATCGAAGCGATCCGCGGCGTCAACGTCGATAGCACGCTCAGAACCCTGCTGGAAAAAAACCTCGTGGAAATCGTCGGCTTCAAAGACGTGATCGGGAAGCCCGCGACATATGGGACCACCAATGAATTTCTCCTCCATTTCGGACTGAAGGCGCTGAGCGACCTTCCCTCCATTGAAGAGCTCCGGACCCTTAATCCCGACCAATGAGACTCCAGCGATTTCTTGCGCTTGCGGGAGTGGCCTCGCGTCGTCGTTCCGAGGAACTGATAAAGCAGGGGCATGTCTCGGTGAATGACCGTGTCCTCACCGAACTCGGCGTGAAGGTAGACCCGGCGAGAGACATCGTGAAAGTCGACGGCAAGAAGGTCGAATCCGAGAAAAAGGTATACGTAGTTTTGAACAAGCCGGCGGGATTTGTGACTTCCGTGACCGATACCCATGGACGCCGCACTGTGACGGACCTCGTGAAGGACTTGCCCGCTCGCCTTTATCCGGTGGGGCGACTCGATATGGATACCGAAGGCGCGCTGCTGATGACGAATGACGGGGCTCTGTGCCACCGCCTCACGCATCCTCGATTCGGAGTGGAAAAAACCTACCGCGCAGAGGTCGCGGGAAAACTGACACGGAAGTCGTTACGTTCCCTGGCACGAGGTTTGCACATCGGCGGAGTCGTCACGGCGCCTGCCAGAGTGCGGCTCGTGCGGTCAAATCCGCGGAGCTCTGTTCTTGAAATCACGCTTCGCGAGGGCCGAAAGAGGCAGATAAAACGAATGTGCGAAGCGGTCGGCCATCCCGTGCTGAAATTACGGCGCGAGAACTTTGCGGGCATCGGCCTCAAAGGAGTCACAACCGGAAGCTACCGGCTGCTGTCGGATGCGGAGGTTCGTGAACTGAAAAGGAGAGCCTTCGTGAATGAAACCAAAAGCGAAAACAACAAGGGGTAGCGGTTCTGAAAAGCGGTTGGTTTTCCCGCTGCGAAGCAAGTGACCACTGTATTCAGAGGCGCTATTGCAGGTAACCAAGAGCCTTCAGTTCCGCCTTTACCTCTTCCGATATTTCGTTTCCGACCTTCACCCGATTGCCGAATTCTGCACAATCTTTAAGGTAGGAGTCGACCGCCTCTGACAGCCGGCGGCGCTCCTCAGCCACATCCGGAACGTCAACTATATTATTTAACTCTGTCGGGTCGTTCACCAGGTCATACAGCTCCTCTCGCTGCCTGGCGGAACCATAATCTGAGACAATATATTTGCGCCCCTCGTGTCGTACCGATATCGCAGTATTCAGGCTGTGGTGAGGAGCTTGCAGGGCAAACAACGCTCGCCTGTCCAGCAAACCGTCTTCTTTCAGGAGCGGCAGCCACGACCTCCCTTGAACTTTGTGCGATATCTTTATGTCGAGAATATCCGCCAGTGTGGGCACAATATCGAGCAGAGACTGTTCAGAGGAAATGTGTCCTTCATACTCCCCCCACGATTTCGGCATCTTCACGATAAGAGGCACATGAATTTGGGTTTCATACGGTATCCTGCCATGCCCCCATTCAATGAATTCTCTATTCCCATGCTCTTGACCAAATGCTTCACCGTGGTCCGAGGTGACAATGATCAGCGTGTTGTCATAAAGCCCGATGTCCTTCAAAGCGCGAAACAGTTCTCCCAGGCATTCGTCGGTGTAACGGATTGCCCCGTCATAAATGTCCTTGATAAACTGCGTGTCTTTAGAGGATAACCTGCCTTGCTCCAAAGCCAACTGCCGCACGAGGTCTTGAAAGTGACCTCGAATTTCGCCATTGTACGCATTGGCATAATAGGATTGGTGCACGTTCTTCATGGTGACATAACTGTGTATCTCATATGTGTGAAGAAAGAGAAAGAATTTGAGGGCCCTGTATTCCTTAAGGCATTCTATCGCCTTTCCGATTCGAACGCCAAAATCCTCGCCTTTTTGGTAATACGAGTCAAAACCGAGGTGGAATCCGTATGTCGAGCCAACAAAACCCCCGTCAGTCAAAGCCACATTATAATAGCCCACTGTCTTTAACAGTTGCGGGAGAGTCGGAAAGTCCAGTTCTCGAATTGATTGTTCTTTGTTATGCACTCGATGCGCGGACGGATAGAGAGAGCTGAACAGCGACATATGCGCGGGCAATGTCCAGGTGGAGGGACTGAAGAAATTGGTGAAGACAATTCCCTCTTCAGCTAATTGCGCCAGATTCGGGCTGGTGTCTCGCGAATAACCGTATACGGAAAGGTGGTCTGCCCGCAGGGTGTCCAAGGATATCAGCAAAATATTGAATTCTTCTTTTTCAGGACTGTGAATTACCCGGGGAGGCGCCACGTAGAGGGAAAGCAAATACCGATCAGGGATGTAATTCCAGGCGGGGATGAAAAACGTTCTTTTTCGTGCAAATATTTGAAAAAGTCTCTTCAACCTGTTTATGCCAAGGCCAAGAGAAAGGCGGGCTTCCTGATTTTTGAATTCATTCAGGTCCCAGATGAAGTCTTTCCATACTTCTCCAATCCCTTCAAATGCGCTGTCCATTGGAATTCGATAGGAAGTCTGATGAGTGGCTGATTCTGCGGATATGGTAATGGACAGGCTTTGATAGGCGCTTTGCTGTTCAGAGCCGACACTAAAAACAAGAAACGGGTTCTCTTGGAGTTCTTCAACCGTTTTGAATGTGATTCCGTTGCCGACATTCAGAGCGGGTCTTACTTGAGAATCGAGCTTGACGCCTGTGAGCGTGGTCCGCGTTTCGGTCTTTTCCGAACGCGCGTGTTCCAACTGGCGAACCAAATTATGGAACGCATTTCCCAGAAGAATGGCGCCTGCGGTCCCGAGGAAAAGGAGGAGTATCAGCGATAAATGATGAAAAGAGATTTTCTTTGAGACGCCTGCCCGTCTTTGAGCCAGGTCTGCTACGGCGACAAGAGCGCTGATGGCAAAAACAATCGTTCCCGCAATGTAATATATCCCTTTCATTTTCAGGGGTGTGCACAGGGGATAAAGGAACAGCAGGTACAGCGGGACAAATACCATGGTTGCCGATTCTTTCGCCTCATCAGCGCTTCTCTTGAAAGCATACACCAGGACCGTATACCAAAAGCCCCAGGCAAAAGCCGTGGCGGCGATTGAGGCCAGCAGAAGCGGAAGGAAAGACCAATCGAACAACCCATCAATTCCCTGTTCGTATTTGCGGTACTGAACAACAAATCCGAGGGCCGCGCCGGCCAGCAAAACAGCTGAGGAATATTTCATGCGCTCCACTCTGCGCGCCACCGACGAACTACCTCTGTGAATCAAGTTTTCCCCCACCTTTATACCCGCCTGTCCGGTCTGTGCGAAATTCTGTTCCGTAGAACTTGGTCGACATCCGGTTCTTCGAGTCCGCCCTGGCGTCATATGCCACTGCCACGAGCGCTGGCAGACCGAGACATAAAAAAAGCAACCGCCTAATACCGTAAATAAAGCGCCTCGCCGTAGCTCAAGATGTTATTGAAGATATCCAAGAGCTTTCAGTTCGGCCCTCACATTTTCGGGTATTTCTTCTCCAAACTCCGCGTGCCTGTCAAAACCTTCACAGTCTTCCAGGTAAGAGTCGAGAATCGCCGAAAAGGTTTGCAGCTCACTTTCGAAGTTTTCATCATCCGCCAGGTTGACCTGTTCCCGCTTGTCGTTCCTCAGGTTATATAATTCTTTTCGCCCGCTGCCGTGCGCGATATATTTAAGATCGTTTGTTCTCACGCCCAAAACGGCATTCAACCGTTCCTGGGCGGGCAGCGAGATAACCGGACGGCTTTCGCCGCTTTCTCTCCCAAAGAGAGCAGACGCAAAGGAGACCCCCTGCACTTGGTTTTCAGGCTGCAGGTTCAGAAGTTCTGCGAGAGTCGGCATGATGTCGATGAGCGAATACGGTCCCTCGAGAACCTTTTGCTCGACCCCCAAATGGAGCGGTGGTTTCATGACCATGGGAACGTGTATCATGCTCTCGTAGGGAAGCCCGCCGTGATGCCACGCCACGGACCTGCCGTTATTGTGAAATTCGTTGAATGACTCTCCGTGGTCGGAGAGAACAAGTATCATCGTGTCATCATACACAGTTGTATGCTTTAGACATTCAAAGAACTTCCGGAGCGCCTCATCCGTATATCGAATAGCTCCATCGTAGAGGTCAATCATAAATTGGATGTCTTCAGGACGCAGCTCGAATGCTTTTCTGACTTTCGGCTGGGTCGCGAAATCGCGGAAACTGTCTTTGATTCTGCCATCGTAATGCGACGCGTATGGATTTCGGTGCTCGGGTCGCAGGAAGAAGTAATCGTGGATTTCGAATGTATGCAAAAATAAGAAAAACTTGAGCCCTCCGCTATTTCTTACCCAATGACACGCCTTATCGACATTTTCCTCGATGCCATATCCCCTTTCGTCGAACTGGTCGAAGCCGTGGTGAAATTTGTATGCCGAACCCACGAATCCGGAATCGGTGAACGCGACGGTATAATAGCCACCGCCGCGGAGAAGGTGGGCCAGCGTCTGGAAATTCAGACTCTTGACCTCCTTCTGGGGGTTGTGGACACGGTGGGCAGAGGGATAAAGAGAAGTAAAAAGCGAAACATGCGCGGGCAATGTCCACGTGGAGGGGCTGAAGAAATTGGTGAAGACAATTCCCTCTTCAGCTAATTGCGCCAGATTCGGGCTGGTGTCTCGCGAATAACCGTAAACGGAGAGATGGTCGGCCCGAAGGGTGTCCAAGCTGATTAGAACGACATTAAAATCTTTGTCCGAAGCAAGTCCATGAATGATTCGAGGTGGTGTCATTGCCAGGTTGAAGCACTTTTCCTTTTGCCAATTCCACGCAGGAGTCAATAAGCCGTGTCGTGGAAGCGATTGGTTAATAAACACCCGAAAGCGAAAGCCCGCCGCCTGATTTTCAAAATTGCCCAAGTCATAGATGAAATCATCCCATTTATCCGCTGATACCGCGTCAATCAAAAACTCTTCTTCACCCGTTTCCGTTTCCACATCGATGCGCACGCGATAGTAATCCGGTGCATGGTCCGGATTCCTCGATGCCAAACTGAACACGAGAAACGGCTTCTGTTTTAATTGGGCCTGAAGGTTGAAAGCGGTCTGCCTGTTCACCGTGAAGACGCTTCGAATATTGCGTTCAATCGACAGGTCTTCGAGGTCACGGGATAGAGCATTCAATTCTCGAACCTCTGTCCGCGCGCAAGCCAGATTCTTCTGGAGATTGTGCACAATATTTCCGGCAACGGCAGAGCCTGCGGATGCCGGAAAGAGCAGTGAAAGCGCCACCATCTGCCGAGCGCTGATTGCTCTTAATCCGTTGCGGTTCCTTATCAGGTCCACGGCCGCTACCAACATGCCTGCCGCTCCGGCGCCGAGAACGGCAACCTTAAATCGTATTTCCACAGGCATGAATCCGAAAAGGGGGTACAGAAAGAGCAGGATTGCCGGAAGAAACGGTTTTGATGCGGCCTTGTGCGCTTCTAGAGACGATCTGGAAGAGACATGTTGCAGAACGCGCGTCCACAGCATCCACCCGCACACAAGGCAAACCGCAAACGTAATAATGAGAATGGGCAGCGACCAGTTCACCAGCGTGTCGTTCCCCTTCTCATATTTGCGGTACTGAACAACAAATCCAAGGGCCGCGCCGGCCAACAGAGCGGTGATTAAACACTTCGCATGCTCGGCTCCGCGCGCCATCGGCGCTCCGTCGGGACGCATCAAAATTTCCCCCCGCCCCTGTGCCCGCTTCTCGTTTTCCTTGGTCTGCCGGTACGAAACACTGTTTTATCGATTCTGCCCGCACAATTACGCCGTGCACGGTGGCGCTTCTTTGCAGTGCGCAAAGCCAACAGCAATCGGCCCCCAGGAGCGCTGTCAAGCATTTCTCTATTTAAGTGATTCATCACAGGTAACCGAGGGCTCTCAAATTCTTCTCAAGCTCCGCGTCCATCTCCTCAACCGTCTCCAGCATTTCTTCTCTGTAACCTGTGCCCTCGCGGAGGTGTTGCTTGAGGATTTCCAGCTCCGGCTTCGCTTGGACCGTGTCGATGAGGTTTCGTGTTTGATTCGGGTCATTCTGCATGTCGTAGAGTTCGTCGTCGCGATCGCGGTCGGGATAATGTATGTACGCCGTGGTGTCGGTATACAGCGCGACAGCGCCCCACAGTGGTTCCTCCGCGAAAAGGCTCCGTTTCGAATCATAGTTCCCCTCGAGCAGCGCATCCACAACAGGAATACCCATGAACTGTTCGGGAATTGATAGGCCGCAAATTTCTAATATACTCGGCGCGATATCAAGCGAGCTTATCCGCTCGTCGAATGACATTCCCTGGGAAATTCCCAGGGTGGAGGGTGGCTTCATCACCAGTGGCACCCATACTTGTTCCCTGTACGGAATATTGATATGATTCCATGCCGTAATGCTCGCGTTGTTGTGTGGGTCTCCAAATGATTCGCCGTGGTCGGAGGTAAGAACAATAAGTGTATTCTCATATAGGTCCCGCGTGCGGAGAAAAATCAGAAATTTCTGCAATTCTCTGTCCGTGACTCTGATTCCACCGTCGTATAGGTCCTTTACATGTGTGACATCTTCTTCTGTGATTCCGTACGAGACCGTATCGTAACTCCCCTTCCACCACACGCGAAACCTCTCGAGAACCCACAGGAAGGGTTCCTGAAAGATACCTTGGTAGGCAGGGTCTGTGAATATACTGTGGGCTTCTTTTACCGCCGGATAATCATGCGCCTCGAATGTGTGCACAAAGAGAAAAAACCGCCTCCGTCCGTGCTTTCCCATCCACTCCGTCGTCCGACGGAAAACTTCCTCCGCCTCGTTCGCTTCCCTTCCGAGCTTCTTCTCCTCATAATATGAGTCAAAACCCTTCGAGAACCCGTATTTCGAAGAAACAAGCGCTGCTCCGGTGAAGGCCGCGCATGCGTATCCATTAGCTTGGAATACACCAGCCAGAGTCTCATAGGGCAGATTCGATACCTGAGATTCATATTTGTTCAAACCATGATATGCGGGATATAAGGAAGTCATCATTGACATATGAGAAGGCAGCGTCCACGTGGCCGCCGAAATTACGTTAGTGAAAACCATGCCGTCCTTCGCGAGCATATCGATCCCCGGCGTTGCCCTGAAATGCCCGTATGCTCCGACATGATCGGCGCGCAATGTGTCAATCGATATGAGAACAACATTCGGGAAAGCGTTACTCTGTCGCGCCACCATTCGAGGCTGAGTGAATGCGATCAATCCTTCCGGCTCGCGCCAGGGTAGCCCCGCCACCAGTTGTTGCATTTTCTGCAGGACTCCCGCGGGGGTGAAGCGAATTTCCGCCGAGATTTCGTTCTCTTGCTTCACCCCGATTTCAAAACTCACTTCCTCCCACTGGTCGCCCATTTGCATTGTGAGAGATTTTTTCTCGATGCGAGCGCCGTCTTTGTTTCTCAACGTGAGTTCAAGCCGAAACTGTTCGTTCTGTGCGCCGGACATCTTCACAGGACCGACAGCGAAACAAAACTCCGCTTCGGGGCGGTGTTTGACATTGTGGAAAAATCTGTATGGCTTGCCCGCACACCAAATAACGGCGCGCCGAGTGACATGGTCAATCGTCACGTCAGACCATGTTCCACTGTGGGCGCGAGAGTAGGACATCTGATGAATCGAATAAAGCCCTGCCATGCAGAGCACAATCATGATGAGGTGTCCCCAGTAAAATGTCTCTCTCCGTTTCCTCGCAATCCGCATAATGCGGGCGAACGCAATCGTCTGCGCCACCAGAAACAACAGGAAAACAGAAAGCGCCATGTATCGGAAGCCGGTCTGCCAATTTGTAAATACAAGGCGTCGCGCCAAGGGGTACAGGAAGCACATGGCAAGCGCCAGAAAGCTCAGGGAAAACCACTTTTTGACCTCCTGTCGCGATAGGGCAAACAAGCGTGCGAGAACAAGAGATTCAAGTTCCCATGCAAGGTATGTCGCCAACGAAAAAAAAGCCATGAGGATGAACAGCCGCACATTCAGAAGGGAGTCGAATCCGCCCTCGAATTTTCGGCACTGGACAAGGAAGCCGACTCCTGAACCGCCGACTATAATCGCCAGGTAACAATATGAGCTACGGAATGTTTTTCCTCTCATCGAAAAAAGCTCCGGCCTTTCGATGTGCCTTTCTCAATGCTTTTCAGCAAAAAAATTCTACTCAACGCGAAATGTGGATGTCAATGAATATTCCGCGGCTGACCACACCCAACTGTCCTAAGTATTCTCACGCGCGTGGGAAATGAGACCGGCCCGAACCGAAAGAAGCGAGACAATCAGCGACAGCGCCTTCGACCTGCTCATGGGATTTCATTCCCTCGTTTTGTTATTCGCCGGGCTCTCGGAACCGTCGTTCTTGCTTCGGCGAACCGCGCGCCGCGCGGTTCTGTACATTTGGCCGGGGACGGATGCCCGAAGCCTGGCCAGCCTGGCGTCGATACGGTCAATCCGAGCGCTTAAGACGCCGATTTCTTCCTCCATCCCCGCGGCCACGACCAGATGTCGGCGGAGCCATTGCTTCATTGGTTCGGGCAGTCCGTCGGTTCCACGGGCGGGAGTCGTTCGGCAAACGTCTTCATATACGCTCTGGGTTTCTCTCGCTGTTCTTTCCCAACTGAATCGTTCGACTTGTTTGAAGCCTTTCTCGATGAGGCTGTTTCGCAAAAGGGGATTGTGCAGCAGCTCCTTGACTGCCTGAACGATTTCTTCAACATCGCGGGCATCTACAGTCAGCGCGGCGTCACCGGCCACCTCCGGAAGCGAGGTGGCGTCGGAAACCACTACCGGCGCGCCGCAGGCCATCGCCTCGAGCACCGTAAGCCCGAATCCCTCGAACAGCGAAGGGTTCACGAACACATCGGCGATATTGTAAAGCGACAGGATGTCGTCGTCGGCCAGATGATTGAGCCACCGAATATTCTCGCGATAAGGAACCTCCTCGAGTAATCGGCTGATCTCCTCGGACCCTTTCCGGTCATAACGCTGGCCTGCGATAATGAGCTCGAGCGGTTCATCTTCTGTCCGTGACAGTTCGCTGAAGGCGCGTATGAGATTTCCGGCGTTTTTGTGTGGATAATCAGTTGCCAGATTAAAGATCAACCTCCCCTTTAGTTCGAACTTCTTGCGAACCTTCTCGAGCTTGCTCCTGTCGTCGATGACTTTGAATTTCGGGTCCACCCCTTCATAAATCACCTTCACTTTATCAGGAGGAATCTTCAGCGTTTCAATGATGTCGCGCCTCGAGTGGTTTGAGACAGTTATGACCTTATCCGCCCAGCGGCAACTCAGGCTAATCATCTGCCTGTATCGCTCATGGGCGAATCGGCTCGGGAAATACTGTGGGTTCTTATATTGAACAAGGTCATGCGGGGTGTATATGGATCGAGGCATCAGGAGAAGCAGCAAGCTGTCCATAACCGTGTAGCCCGGCCAACAGAGGTGATAGAGGTCGATGTTTTCCTCACAGGAGAGAACTCGACCGGCGAGTTTTGGTCCAACACCTATAACGCTTTCCGAAAAACGTGGCCGCAATTGTTCGATTTGCGGAAAGGGACTGGTGGTGTAGAGCACAAACGTGGCACCAGGGCTATTCTTTAAATGGCTACACAGGTTCCATACATATCGCTCCTGGCCGGTTATGTTCCTGAATAAGAGTCTTCCATCGATCCCGACTTTCATGGAACTTTTCCCCTCTTGTCTAACGACGTTGTAAAAAAGGCGCGGTCCGAGAGTTGCGGCTTCGCTTGCGGGATGTGACCGTTACCACAATCAGCGAGAGGTCCTTCTCGGAATTCATTTTAATAAATACACTTGCATTGAGGATGAATGATTTCTGCCGCAGGACCTGGCCATTGGTGTGCTTTATTCTATATGATTTTTTCCCCCAATTCCACCCGTTAAGCTCTCGATGCGCAAGAGTTCGCCATATTGCCACAGTCCGAATCTTCACGATTCATTCATGAGTTCGGGCAAGGATGGCCGAGGTAAGCAGTGGCTGTCAAAAATGTTGATTTCAAGAAACATGCTTTGCCATCACAGATCTTTGACTTTTCTTTATTTATCTGCTAAAGTGAGCGCAAATTGGTTTAATAAAATTTTCCGGCATGTTATGGCGATGAATATGCTTTGGAAAAAAAGCAGATGAAAAAACCTCGGCGAGTAGGAAAAAGCAAATAGAGGCTTGATTATGATCTTGGTAACTGGCGGTGCGGGATATATTGGATGTGTTTTAGTGGCGGAGTTTCTTGCCAAAGGGGAGGCCGTGAGGGTAGTGGACAAGCTTTACTTTGGCGACGAAGGCCTGAAAGATTGCAGGGACAAAATCGACCTGGTCCAAGGGGACATCAGGTATATCGAACCGAAGTGGCTTGACGGTATCGACTCCGTGGTTCACCTCGCCGGCTTATCTAATGACCCTACCGCCGAATTCAACCCGAGCGCAAATCACGAGATGAATGCGGTGGCCACTGGTGTTCTCGCAAAAGCGTGCAAGGAACGGGGGATAAGGCGGTTCACGTTTGCTTCAACATGCTCGATTTATGACCGCGGCCTATTCGCCGAAGACCTGCTCTATGACGAAAACGCTCAGGTCGCACCACGGGCTGCCTATGCGATTTCAAACTATGAGGCAGAGAAAATGTTGCTCGATTTGTGCGACGAAAATTTTTGTCCGGTAATCCTGAGACAGGGGACGGTCTATGGGTTCAGTCCGCGCATGAGGTACGACCTTGTGGTGAACACATTTGTAAAGGATGCGCTCACAAAGGGGACGCTCACGGTATTTTGCGGCGGAGAAATGTGGCGTCCATTAGTTGATGTGACCGACGTTGCTAAGGCACACATCTGCTGCGTCGAGGCACCGGAAGACAAGGTAAGAGGACAAATTTTTAATCTTGTTTTCAAAAACTACCGCATTTTGGAACTTGCGCATTATACACGCGAGGCACTCAAACACAGAGTGAAACTCGATATCAATGTGGACTATTCACATTATAAAGCTCGGAGTTATAGAGTTACCGGACAGAAGATTGAAACAGTGCTCGGCTTCAAGCCAACCATGCCGGTGAAGGAATCAGCCGAAAATATGGTCGAGCGGGTCTTGGAGCATGGTTTTACCGATTTTTTGAATCCACGCTATTATAATATCGAGTGGATGACACTGCTTGTGCAAATGGAAGAGACACTTGCAAGGATTAAAAGCGTTTTTTAGGCAAAGGCTCCTGCTTTCTTTTGTTAAGTCATGCTGAGAGCAGATTTTTATCCCATTCAAACCAATTTGAAAAATGACCGCATTGTCAAAGCATGAATTACGCGGGTCGTAACAACCTGTCCTATACGGTTTCACAGAGCAGGAAAAAAATAGAGTCCCGCACGTATAGTACTGAAGCCAATAGCTGGCTGTCGCACCAACATGACCTTTTGACATTGCGTTTTCCAATTTGACCATATCCTCTTTCATGATAGGCAGTATGAGGAAGAAATAGAGACGGGAGGATGCGTTTGGCGAAAGAGCGAAAGGGGGTTGGATCCTATTATTTTCTCTTGACCGCTCTCGGCGGGTGCGGAGTGGGATTTTTCGTTCAGTTTCGCAAATTCGAGCGTGGCTTTGATTCTCTCATAAACGTTCGACTTCTCATTCTTATGGCTCTTTTCGCGCTTGCGGCGCATCTAATATGGGAGGTGCAATCTTTTGTCCTCGCACACTTGCTTGCCAAATCGAGGGAGGGAGTGCGGAAATCTTTTTCACTCCCCTTTGCCAGCCTAGTCGTTTTTTTCTTGTATCCCTTGGCGAGGCAGATTCTGTTCTTTGATTGGCAGAGCAGCTTCCGCCACATGGCGCTTCTCGTTTCCCTCTTGTTTCTCGCAGCTCAAGGAGTGGCGCTGGCAAAGGTCTTGTGGGATGCAGGCCAACGCAAACATGTATTTTCCGGCGGCCGACTCTTTTTGATTCTGGTCGGCGTCGTGCTTCTCTTATATGTGCATCAACTATCATATCGTCGTGCTTACAAACAATCCGGACAATGGGCTAACTTGACGATTGACCATGTAACGCGGCGGGCGGTTCCGTGGCATCCAAGCCTGCCATACAAGTTTCCGAAGAAGATTAAGCCGCTCCCGGGAGGAAAGCTTTGTCTCGCGGTCGGTCCTGTAGATTTTCTGGATGATTGGGAGAAGCATTTTCGTGTTAGTATTACCCTGAGAGACGAGGGGGGCAATGTCATCGAGAAAAAGTCTGCGTCAGTCCAGATGGTCGATACATGGCAAGAAGTACGCTTTGGTCTCGGTCTGGAGAGCGAAGAGGAAATGACGGTGGAAGTTGAGTGCAGGCCGGTGGAATTGATGCAGAAACTTAAGCAATGCTTGGAACCCCCTTGGCTCGAGCCGGGATACCTTATTGCATTCACACAGCCCCGTATGGTAGCCCGGAACGATGCCACGTTCCCGAATGTGATACTTATATCCATCGATACGCTGCGGGCGGACCATGTCGGAGCGTATGGTCACTTCAGGTCGACCCCGGGAATCGATGCGCTCGCAAAAGACGGAATACTTTTCAAGAATGTAGTTGCGCCTGCTACTTGGACATTGCCATCTCACATGTCCATAATGACCTCTTTATACCCCTCTTATCACGGTATAAATGATGCAAACTTGGAAGTGCGAGAATTTCCTTTGACAACCCTTTCGGAGATATTTCAGAGCTTCGATTATGCAACCGCAGCGTTTACCGGGGACCTCTGGATTTCGTCTCGATTTGGCTTTTCCAAAGGGTTTGATTCGTATTATGAGCGACACATCGGGGGAAAAGCCAATGAGGCAAAGGAGATTTTCGATCGGGCTAGGCATTGGATAAACGATCACGAAGAAACTCGCCACTTTCTCTTTCTCCATACTTATGAGGTACATGATTACGTTGCCGTGAGGGACCACCACAAACTGTATTCCGATAATGATTACAAGGGAATGTTCAGGATGTCAAATTTCGGCAAAGTATTGCAGAAGTTAGGCTTTAATTTGAGAGAATATGATATCAGCGAAGCAGATTCCAAGTTTATTAAAAATCTCTATAACGGAGCCGTCAGTGTGACCGACAAAGAATTGGAGGAATTCTTGGTCCATCTTAAATCCAAAGGGTTGTATCGCGATACATTGATAGTTTTCACATCCGATCATGGAGAATCGTTCGGCGAAGTGCATGATTCGGATTTCACTGCATGGTATCACCGAAATATCCCTTATGAAGAACAGGTGCGAGTCCCTCTCATATTCAAGCTGCCGGCGGGTTCTTCGGAGAGAACCAGCGCATATACCGAAGAGAGGATAAGCTCTCTTGATATTGCACCCACAATCCTCGATATTTGTGGCTTGCCAGTCCCGGAAACATTTCAGGGTGTTTCCGCCTTCGATACCAAAGCGAAGGCGATGGGTTCGATGCGGGATATTGTCACTGAACAGCCGGAACTGGGCATTGTGGCGTTGTACCGCAACTCTTACGTTTATATCCATTATGCAGATTCAATCAAACCATATCTTCACACAAACCTGGACGAGCGCCGAGACGAGTTATATAATTTGCACCTTGATCCCACAGAGACTGTCAACCGCATTGGCGAGGAGAGAGCGGAGGAAATGCTTTCAACTATTCATGATTTCGCTGCGGAAAGCAAGAGATACAGAAAGCAGAAACATCAGAATACGGAACTCGACGAAGAGTTAAGGAAACAGTTACGGGCTGTTGGCTATTTTTAATTGTTTTCTTACTCCGTGAAGCAAGCCCTGCCGGTCTGTATCAAGCCTTCATCAGGTCCAAAACTCTCCTAAGATTATGCTTCCAAAATTTATAGGTGCGAAGTAGTCGCTCTCCCAAAAGGCTTTTGAGGTATCTTTCTCTCTGCTGTTTCTCGTTTCGAAGAGCGCGAAAGAGTTCAAGTCGAGCTTCATAGTCTCCGGCATATGTCGCGAGCCATTCTGACCATTGTGGTTTCAGAGTCTCCGTAATCGCGCTCTTTGAGGGACCTTGTTCCCTAAGCAAATTCCCGACCTGGCGGGTACCAAGCTTCTGACCGTGATAAACTGCGTTTTGGTAGCGCGCTTTCCCGCGAGGAGGAGCAGACAGCGCGGTTAAGATGTCTCGGTCGGTTTTTTTTGTGGGAATCTTCTTCCTTTTCCGCCGGCTCCGCATAGCTGTCGGAAAGCGAGAAAGCGCAGAGCGAAATTGTCTTGCGTGCAATGCGGCAAATGGGTTCTGCGAGATGACAGCGATGAAATGAATCGCTGCGAAGAAGATGACGTGTTTTAGCCATAGCCGAACATCGTCGGTGTTTTTCCATGTGATAAGAATGTGATTTCTGACCTCGCGTGCGGGGTCGTCTCCCACGGTTGCGTGGCTCTCGTGGTAGACGACGCTTCTTGGTTCGTAGAGATTTTCCCAGCCTGCCTTCCATGCCATGTAGCCGAGGTCGAAGTCTTCTGCAAAATTCGGGGCGAAAAGTTCGTCAAATCCCCCGAGAAGCAGGAATTTTTCCTTGTCATAAGCCGCATATCCTCCGCATGCATAAAGACACGGTTGCGGTTCGGTGTAGAATTCATCGTCATCTCGTTCAATACCCATCTGCAGGCGGTGCAACACACCGTTTCTGAAAATAGCACGGGTGAAACTTTCATTGGCATATCCGAGTCTTGGCAAGATGCCTTTGGGATTCACGGAAAAAACATTTGGGTCCTGGAAATGAGTTATCAATGGCGATATGAAGTCCTCCTCTGTTTTGACGTCATTGTTCAGGAGAATTACAATTTTATGTCGTGCACAATTCACCCCGTGATTGGCATTTTTTAAAAAGCCGCAGTTTTTCTCTTTTAAAACAATGCGAACCTCGGGATAATGTTTCTGCAAGAAGGCGACGCTGTCGTCGGTGCTGCAATCGTCCGCCACGATTATCTCTGTTTCGCCCCGGTACCGGTCAGCGGCCGCGACAACGCTCGGGAGGTATTTCTCAAGAAAACGGCGGCCGTTGTAATTGGTGATGACCAGGCTTGCCGGAGGCGAACCAAGTTGTGTTGAATCAATCGGCATTCTATTTTCAGCGTCCCGTGATTCTTCGGATCGTGTCCCTGGCTTTGCGGTAGGTTTGAATAGCCCCTGTCCCCAGAAGCATCCGCAAATGCCGTTCTCTTAATTCGAGCGACCTCTCCAATTTGGCGCGATCTTGCTCGAGCCTCTTGTATTCCTTCAGCATTTCGTCTATCAGCTTCGTTAGATAGCCGTCCGTAGCAAAGCTGTCGCGGCGGCCATTCACAATCCGTTTCGCTTCCTCATAGAGAGCAAGCGTTTGCCGGGCGGTCTTTTCCCATGTGAATTCCCGATTCCGCCTGTAGCCCAATTCGACCAGTTCCTGTCTCAGACCAGGGTCAGACCATACCCGCTCTATTGCCGCCGCCATATCATTCACGTCGGCGGGATCGAAGTATACGGCAGCCTCGCCGGCGACTTCCGGCATGGAGGCGACCCGTGAAGCGACCACCGGTGTGCCGCAGGCCATCGCCTCGAGCAGGGGAATCCCAAATCCCTCATCCAGCGAAGGATACACAAACAGTTCTGCCGCATTATACAGGACATTCAGTTCTTCATCCGTTATGTGCTCCAGCCATATAAGGTGGTTGCCCAGTTGGAGTTCGGAAATCAAACGCTCTATGTGAGCCGAGCCTTTACAGTATCGCCGGGCCCCTGCCAGCACAAGTTGCGCGGACAGACGCCGCTCTTTCAAGAGATACCGAAAAGCCAACAGGAGATTCTCGTGATTTTTGTGAGGGTAATCTGTCCCCAAATAGAACAAAAAAGGTTTGTCGATTCCGTATTCCTTTTTGACCCGCTCGATGCTCCGGGAGTCATTGAGTTTTCCGAATCGACTGTCGCTTGCCAAGAGAATCACTTTGACCTTGTCCGGCTCGATATCGAAATTGGCGAGAACATCGGATTTTGTGTGCTGTGAAATGGCGACAACAAAATCGGCGAGGTCGATGGCAAGTTCGCACCGTCGTCGGTAATCCTGGTGGAGATTGTCGGTCTCGAAATAGGAGGAATTCCGATAGAGCATCAGGTCGAGCACCGTGAGCATCGATGCGGGCGCCAAATACAGCGGAAGCAAATCCGCAAACCGTGTTCCAACCCATGTCATGTGGTAGAGGTCGACCGCACAGCCCTCATCTTGCAAGAAATCCGACGTCACCATGTCGATTGATGACGGAAACGAACGCTCTTGCGCATTTTTGGGAAGCTCATTGGAAGAGTAGAGAGGAGTTCGGCTATAGAGAGCGAATTCGTGCTCGGACTCCAACTGGCACAGGCTCCAGAAAATGTTCCGGATATATCTTTCCGTGCCCGTTACCTTCCTATGAAGCAGAGTTCCGTCAATTCCGATTCTCACGATTTTATCCTTCTGGCATACAGCGTGCTCGATTATCTGTCACCGTTTCGGCAATGTTGAGAATCCGAACCGATTTTGGTCTGTTCATACTCTCGGTTTGCGCCCTCTTTGGGTCGCCGCGGGATGCGCGACGCATCAGGTTCTTCATTTGAACAACCGCGTTATTTTCCGGTATAGCCTCAGAGGAAACTTCTGCAGCAAGTTATCAACGACGCCCTCCAGCGTCCTGATGTCCCGTTCCACGTTCTCAAGGTATTCGGACAGAAAGGCGTGTCGACGTTCGATTTCATTTTCCAGTTCGGCGATTTTCTCGCTTACGGAAATCAGACCGTCCACAAGCAGCGGAAGACAGTCAACATCTTTGCCGGTGGCGGTGTCGGCCAGTTCGAGATAATGCCGCTCCATCCGCTCGACCTGTTTTGACAGAGGAAAGTTCCGGGCAATATGGTCCCTGGCTCGTTCTCCGCATTCACGCGCGAACCGGGGGTCTTCCATAAATCGAAGAATTGCCTGCGCCAGAGCATCGGGATTCGCCGGCGGCACAATCAATCCCGTCTCCCCATCCACAAAGAATTCGCGGATTGCGCCGACGTCAGTGGCAATGATTGGCTTGGCGTATGCCATGGCCTCGGCAACGGAAAGACTAAAATTCTCCACGACGGACGGATTCACTACGATGTCTGCTTCTTGTGTCCAGCCGCCCGTGTCTGCCTGAGCCGTGAGAAAATGTATGCGTTCGGCAACGCCCGTGTCTTCGGCCTTCTCCCAAAGTCTTGCGAAATACCGGGAGTCTCCATCACCGAGGACAGTCAGCTCGGCTCCGCGCGCCCGGGATGTGAGCAGACCCAACGCCTCGATGAGAAAATCGTATCCTTTGTGGGGGGCCAAGTTGCCAATGGCAAGGAGTTGGACCGGCTCCTTCATTACCGTTTCGGCATCGTTGCCGCTCGGAACGTGGATACCGTTATGCACGACGACCGCCTCGGGTGAATCGACCTGCCTCGACGAACAATACTCCAAAAACTGCAGGCGGCAGGCATCGGAAACCGTGCCTATGCGCGTTGCGCCCTGAACGGCCAGCCGAAAGTCCTCGTCGGGAATACGGAACTCAAGGCCGCTTGTCATCATCTCATGGAGATACCAGAAACAGGGAATGCCGATTTTTCTCGCGGCAATCACGAACGGATAGCTATGTACCGTATTTGCATGGAGTACGTCTGTTTGTTTGGTTGCGCAGAAAGCCTCAATCATCGGAACATGCCATCTTCCCCAGCGGCTTTCACCGGTCTCGATTAATGTAACCGGAATGTTGGCATTCTCGAACTTCGTCACCATCGGTCCTCGTTCGGGAAACAGAGCAAGCGGCTCGAATCGGTCCCGGTCGATACTGCTGGCGATATTGAGCAGCACATGCGGCGCGCCCGTCAGCGTCGCGCTATGAGATGCAAACAGCATTTTCTTCATGCGTTCCCTCTCATCGGCAACCAGCTCTTCAATGTTCGTTTCATGCGCATTTTGAAGGGAGAGGAGAATAGAAACTTCCACGCGTCCTTATTGACCGGATTATTGATAACTGCCGAGAACCAGAGAATCGCGATATCCGGCATTGTCCCGACATGGGCCATCAAGTGAAGCAATTGCGCTGCGCTGTCGGAGCGGATTCTCATGTTTTTCAGCACGCCGTTCTTGCTCCATGATTCGATTCGCCGCCGAACACTTTCGGTTTCACCTCGCATAAGCGGATCGGACCCCCGTTCGGCCCGCTCCCGGGCGAACTCTCGCGCGAGTTCGCAAAACGAAGATTGAAGAAACAGCTTTTGGAGGGTCAACGAATCCCGATGGTATCGAAGCCCGTACAGAGCGTCGGAAAGATTCGCTCCGTTATATTTTTCCAGGGTTCGGAGCCACAGGTCATAATCCTGCGCGTAGCGGAACGGCTCGCGATATCCGCCGCAATCCTCTATGTGCTCTCGCTTGAACATGGTGGCGCCGTGTGCGAAGGGCGAGCGCCGACGGATGTCCTGTCTTATTTCCTCGTCTGTTGTGCAATAATCCGAGGTGCCCCGGGTTGTTCCCATGTTATCGAGCAGGCGGCACTGCGTCCCCACCACCGCATAATCGGGATGTTCATCCAGAAACTCCACCTGCTTTGCGAACCGCTCGGGATAGCTGATGTCGTCGGCGTCCATGCGCGCGATGTATCTCCCCCGCGCCAATTCGCAGCCCTTGATGAGGCAACGGGTCAAGCCTTCATTTCTCTCGTTCGTGATGGTTCGCATGCGAGGGTCGGAAAACTCTCGCAGGATGCCGGCCGTCCTGTCGCTCGAGCCATCGTCGATGATGATGAACTCGAAGTCGCCGAACGTCTGCCCGAGCACGCTCTCGACAGCCTCGCGCAGATACCGCTCGCCGTTGTATACGCCCATAACGACGCTGACGGTGGGAGTTTTAACATGACACATCAACGAACTCTTTTCGGAATACATGTCCTTTTAAGCGCCAACACAATTCTCATTTGGGAAAATCCAGCTTTTTTCGATACAGTAAGACGTATTCGCGACCCGTAAAAGAACCCTATTTTTTCCGTGTCCGGAGCATCCTTCTCATCTTCAGGAGGAACTCAATCCACAGAAGATCGACATATCGGGCTTTCTTCTCTTTCTCGGATATTAATTCATGCGTCTTTCTCGAAAATTCATAATACCGGTAAGCGACTTCGTCAAGCCGAACCAATTTAATATTTCGCCTGTACCTGTCAGTATCTTTTGCTACGCGTTCGACTGCCTGTATCACATCGTGTTTATCTTTAAAAATCATGCCGCCGCCGCCCAATATTTCCTCATCGGCGCCACCTGTTCTTGCAACTGCGGGAATTCCGCAATGCAACGCCTCCAAAAGAGAATTTGAACATGCTTCGTACATGCTTGTGCTGATAAATATGTCGCTCGCACGTATCGCATCTGCAAGTTCTTTGCTCGAAATCGGCGGAAACCGCCTGATGTTGCGAAAAGATATGGGAGAGTTTCCATAGAATGACAGGTCATACTTGCTATGGTCGAGGTTTTCATCGAGAAATTTTAAAATATCAAATCCTTTCCTCATGTTCGGTGACCAGCTCGTTGCTATCAGTCTAATTTTCCTATCCTCTTTTTCCCCCTTCACATCAACAGGCTTGAAGATGGCGGGATCGGGTGCGTTTGGTATCAGCGCGGTACGACATTTGACTTTCATGCCGAGTCTCTCATGTTCGCGCATGCTCTGGGTGGACTGAAAAACTGTTCCGTCGCAGAATTTTGAATTGAAAAAGTATATAATTTTATCCATCGTCAGGTCGTTGCCCCGCGCTATTGAGATGGGTCCCCCGACTCTGTTTATCACCGTTTTCTTGTACCGTCTTCGGAGGTCAAAGCATTCTGCAAGCCTTGTTTCATAACCGGCGGGATTACTGTTATAAAGTAAAATTTCAGCTTTTCCGGAATCTTCTTCATAAACTCCTGTTCTTGAGAATTCATTCCTAAGAGCCAGCAGAAACTGGTTGGCGCCACCCCATGGTCCCTCCACGAAATCGTACAATATATGTATTTTGGGCCTTTTCATTCGAGCAGAAAGTTTCGCGATTTATTTTGTTCTTGTATCTTTCTGTATACCTGCTCGTATTCTTCGACCATCCTGCCTACCGAAAATTTCTGCACAACGTCGTTCCGGCCCTGGTGCCCCATGTGTTCCCGCAGAGCGCTGTCCCGTAAAAGCAGCGAAGACAATTCCGCAAACTCTTCCGGCGTGCCGGATTTGACCGTGAACCCATTGTGGCCGTGCCTCACAATTTCGACAAGCCCGCCGATGGAATTCGCAACAACCGGCACCTCACACGCAAGCGCTTCGGCGGCCATTCGGCCGAAGCCCTCCGACGGCGAGGTAACGAGAAGGAGACGACAGCGGTTAAGATATCGGGGCACATCCTCGTTATCGCAAAATCCTGTCACCTCGATCCGTGCCCCGTTGCTCTCCAATTCCGTAATCCGCTTTTTTACCCTCGACTCATATTCGCCGTTCGCCGGATAACCGCCAATGATTAACGCGTTTAGGGGCCTAGTCCGCGCCAGAAGAGCGCAGACATCCAGAAACAGCAGATGATTTTTTGCGGGATGAATACGTCCGAGGATGGCAATATCGTATTCTTTTTGCGAACTGTCCGAGGCGAACACCTCCGTATCGATTCCATGAAAAATGAGTTCGCAAACGGGTGGAACCATCTTTCGTATGGCTTCGGAAACCGCCACTCGATGTGGCGCGAAGAAAGGCCCCGAAGTACGCACGGAATACTCCGAATGGTATGTTTCGATGCATTTGCTGAATCGGGGCAGGAAAATTTCCTTCTGTTCGGGCGTATGATATCCGTCCAGGTGAATCGTGTCACACCGCAGAAGCTCCTCGAGTGTGACTCGTCCGGCGACCCGGTTTATCCGGTCGAAAAGTCTCTCGTCACACAGAGTCGGGTTCTCGACGTCAGCGAAAAGATGATAGTTAATCTCATACCCTCGTCTGGCAAGACATTCGATAAGGTGAACAAAAAACACCTGCGCCCCTCCAAACGCAAGGTCAACGAATGAGTACCCCAGTCTTTGCGGTTCAGGAGAACCAGCGTGCTTATTCACCAACCCCCGCAATCGGGACCCAATCCTGCGTGGAAGGAAGGCCCGTCCACGTGGCCGTTTCGGCAGGTCCAATGCTTCCAGGTAATGGTCCGTCATCTTCTCCAGAGTTAAGCGCTGTTCCGCACGCCGGCGCGCCTGGTCGCGGTAACGCGGCAGGTCATTGAGAACCCGCCTGCAAACATCGGCGGCATTCTCGACAAATGCAGGGTTGAAATATTGCCATGGCTCGCACTCGAAAATTGCCCCTCCCTCGCCGGTCAACTCTGCGGCTCCACCGAATCGAGGAACTATTGCCGGTAGTCCGCTCATGAGAGCCTCGGCAACGACATTGGGACACGAGTCGCCGCATACGGGATGAAAAAGAATGGCGCAATCCTGAAGCATTGCCACCCATCTGTCCTCTGAGATGTCGCCGACATAGCGAATTCGCGGTCTTATTTCGGGATTGGCCAGGTTTTCGTCGAGCACTTGCCGCGATTCCACATCAAGCGGGCCTGCGATGAAAAGTGAATGAGAAGCGCCGAGTCTTTTGGCGACCTCAAACAGGGTCCACAAGCGGAACCGATATCTCAAATTCCCGCCCGTAGCAATCACCGGCTCCGCGTTTTGAGAAATCTGCGGCCGAAACAGGGCGCCCGAAACCCCGTTGTAGATAATCGCAAAGGAGTGCTTGCGCTCGTGGAACAAACGGTCAATCTGTGATTTCGACCAGAGCGACTGATAAATGACCACTGGCGCCGCATCGATCGTTTCCCGTATGGATTCGTTCTGGCGATGATGCTCCTCCAGCATCTCCTTTTCCATCGCGGAAAACCATTCCGGAATATAGCACCCGGCAACTCGATACGCGAAGGGAATCTTCCTGCGCAAAAGCTCTTCGGCGCCCGCTCCGCTTATGTTCAAATACGCGGCATCAAAGTCGGTATTGAAATCGTGGGTCACTTCAAACCCCCGCTGCCGCAGTTCCCTGATGAACCGAGCCGCCCAGCGCTGGGGACCGCCCGGCCCTTTTCCGTCAGTATTAAGGTAGATCTTCATTTCGTCGCCACAACGAGATACGAGCGGGGGAATTGCGCCCTGCCTCTTGGCTCGATCCGAACTTCGGAAAACATCGATAGAATATGCCGAAGCCCTTGCTCGGTTATTCTCCACAGGTCAGGAACCCGTTCCTCTGCGTGTATATGGAAATTGAACGGCGTGGTCAAAAGAAGTTTGCCGCCGGGTTTTAATATCAGGCACATCTGTCGTGCGGCGCAGGCTGGCTCTGTAACATGTTCCAGAACGTCGCAGCATAGGAGGTAATCGAACGAATCCATGGGAAATGTGTCCGTGAGACGATGGATATCGACGATGATATCGACGTTTGGGTGTTCGAGACAGTCGGCAAGCTTATAGTCGCATTGTTCCGAAAGCAGCTTTCTCGGAAACTCCCACGTTCCGCCGCCCACATCAAGCACTCTTCCCTTGATGTTCGGCCTCCACGATTCCAGAAACCTGATAATGTCGGCTCTCACCCACGTTTGCCAGTCTCCGCCCACCCGTTTCACGGGAGGCTGAACGAGTATGGGCTCAAACAGGCCGTACAGAACCGCGCTTAAGCGCCGAAGCGCTAGTGTCCGGAGATCCAGCCGATGACGACGTGACCTGAATTTCACTCCGTTTCACCGTTTCCTTCCTACGGTCAAGTGTGTAGTCTTCTGTTTATTGATTTGACCGCATACAGTATCAAAATGTTCGGAAATGAAATCCAAAACATTATTTCTTTGAGTGGCTCCTTGTTGAGTATCCATTCCGCAACCGCTTGCTTTCGCGTAGTCAAAAAACAATAATCCGTTGGGTCTCAGGATTTGATACAGAGCATCAATCGTTTCTATCGGCTTGTTAAGATGTTCAAATACCGTTATGCAGAAGATGACATCAAACTTCTTTTCCCCAACGGGGAGATAGGCGCTCTCTGGCAAGAGCGGCAAGGGGATGACGTTCGAGCATTTTCGGAACTTGTACGCTGCGTAGTGAAAAGCAATTGTCTGAATGTCGGCAATGAAAATTTCTTGGTTCATTGGCGTATAAAACTCAAAAAGCGACGTTGCAATGGGAGCCGCCCCACAGCCAAATTCAAGGATTGACGCAGGGACCTCCTTTGAATATCTACGCATCAGGCCCAAGATAGGAAGCTGATTTGAAACAGACTCCTTGGCGACTTGATGAAACAGCATGTATATAAGCTCAGGACGCTGCCATGCTTCCAAGTGTTTATGAGGGTCAGACGTGTCGGGCACCTGACTATTTTGAAACTTCACTCTATATAGATTCCTCAAGAAGTAAAAATCGTGAACATTGAGAAGGGGGCGCCCGTTGAGGACGGTGGACCAGTACGACTTGAAATCATCAAGCCAAGTGAGGTCGATGTTGAGTTGCCTAAATATTTTCCAAAAGCGATCTCGGTAGCGAAGCGGAATAAAGACATTTCGATAGATACTGTGGAATCTGCTCTGCATGAAAGGAACCAGGCAGGGCTGCGCATCGGATTCTTTCTGAACAGGAAATCGGTCATACAGGTCTTTCACATTTACAACAAGATTGTCAAAGAAGTTGCTTTGACGCTCCATATAAAAATCTTTAGTCATCCGGCCGTGTGCCCTTCATTTTGCGCGCAAACAAACTCCTTCTTTGACCAAATACAATATCCGCTCATCCAAAGCTTCCGGACTTGAGGTCTTATTAGAAGATTCACAAGATATTCGAGTTCTCATACAGAAAGTCTGCCGCTCGTGCCTTCAACAGTTCAGATAGATTCTCGATTCTCGATTGGCATAGCTCAGTCATTTGTTTTTCTCGATTCTTCAAGAGATTTTCCTCGCCCGTCGAATGGCGCTCGCTCCGGACCCGGTATTTCCTCGAAAGGATAGCCGTATTCCCTCAGATTTATTGGAATTATTTCCTCCAATCGCTTGTTGCTTGCGGAGTATCGGCTGTAAAGCTCCGAATAAGCGGGGTAGGCGGTTATGTCGATGGCGCGTGTGGATTCAAAAACTTTGTTCAACAGAATTGTCATCCTGCGCTTTAAGGAATAATAGTTGTATCGCAACCATTTGTGGGGATATTCTTCCTCAGGCTCAATATGCAAGAATCGTAGCGTACCGAGGAAGCCTCTGAACATGAGATTGAACGGACGCCAAAAATAAAGAACGGCCAGTAACGTTGTGCTCTTATTTACCGGATCGGTTTTCACCACGGCAATCGGTGGAAGGTCAAGAAATTCGGTGATTGCATTATTGAAAGCCGGAGCGTTCGCTTTCAAAAGTTCCATTGGCAGAACCAACACGTTTTTTTGTCCAAACAGGGAAAAATAATGTTCCACAATCCGATCGTACTCCAATTTTTCAAAAAGCCCCCGGCTTCCCTCTTCACTCAGAAACCGTTCCAGCCTTCTGGTTTCCATCCCCTTGATGGCTACGCGGAAAGTATAAAGAGAAACCAGGTAACTGAACTGGTTACGGATAATGATGATAAACTTGGCGGAAGGAAACGCCTGTTTGAGGTTAGAGGTGACCACAAATGGATCGATGGTATTATAGCCATGGGGGTGACCTGAGAGCTCTTCGTGAGACAGAATCGTCAGCTCGTGAGGAACCTTATACTTCCCGGCCACTTCAGACGTTATCCATTCTTTCAGGATTTCCCCGTCGAAGCCGCTGGGCGATTGGACCATATCCAGCATCTGCCGTTTCGGTCCCGCCAGAAAGACATAGTTCGCCTGGAGACGAGGAAAAACCTCTCTCTGCAAGTAAGTGCTTGCCGTCTTATGGAATCCGATATGTATTGCTACTGATTGCATACTTCACGTTGCACAGCGACAGCGCGAATGGCACAGAAGTCCCGATGTATTCCGGCAGCGTGGACTGTACGAGCCATTCATGAATGGGTCAATCCCTCCTCGCGTACGCAAAGCGGGTCACCTCGGCGAGCACCGTCGAACCGGAGTCGTCCACCACCCGGAGAGGGCGGCCGAGGCGTGGATAAAGACCGGCACTGTCAAAGTGAATCGTTTCCTCCGGGATACCCTTGTCGGGAGGGAGATGCAGGGAAACGCCCTCGTCCCAGGGCCAGTTTAATGAGCTTTCCCGGTCCAGCCGCACACCCTTCAGTCGTATCGGCGCGCCTCCATCAATCCTCTCGATGAGTAAGTCGGCAGCGGCCCGGTGACCCCGCGCGCCGACCGGCATCCATCCCGAATATCCGGCCGGGATTTGAAGCAACAGATGATTCGACTTCTCCCCGTCCCGGAAAGTTATCCGTAAAGCCGCTTCCGGACCGGGATTTTCGATGTGAAGAAAAAGTGAGCTAATCGGGCTTGCCGCCGCGCTCCGGATCTCCAGTTTTTTTGTCGGATTTAGTACGAGTCCGCCCTGTCCCTGTCGTGTGATTGGGTTCCTGGCGCAAGCGACAGGGGTAAGCGATACGAGATAACGGATGGCTTCGTTTTCTTCTATCCAGGCCTTCTCTTCGGAAGTTCCCGCGACAAGGGGCGCGTAAACGGCTCCAAGACGATTTGCCCCATGGCACAGGAAGAAGTAGAAAGGCACTTCGTGAGTGTACAATACAGAATCCCCCGCCTGCGCCCGTCGGAGCAACATGGCCGGCTGGGCCGGGTCCAGATTCATATTGTTGTGCCGTGCGATAACGCGCTCTCGTTTGTCTCGAAATCTGGCAAGAGAGTTAGTTCCGTGGGCGAGCGCCGCGCGCCAAAAGAGAACGCCTATCACGGCGAACACGATAACCCTGAGGGCCGGGATAACCCGGTTCGCAAGGGCCGCCGCATCGGCGCCACCGCCGGAGTGTCGCCTCCAAAGAGAGACCGCGCCGGCGAGCCACAAGTATCCCAGCCGCCCCAGCGCACCGGTAAGAAAGATTGCCATCGGTATCCAGTTGCGAAGAAACATGACGCCTTTATACACTGGAAGCGCATACGCCACGCTGACGATGAGCAGCGCGGTCAGTAGCCCCCCGATGGCAAATAACAGGCGTGCCGGGCTGCCAAGGATGAACCCCAGCGCAAGAAGAAAGATGAAGCCCGGATAACCGCACTCGTAGCTGTTTACCCAGTTTCTGGCCTGCGCTCTCGCCACCTCCAGGTTCTCCCGCATACCCTGCCAGTAGTCCCATCCCTCCCGGGCCGGGAAATGAACTGTCGCCAGCGCCGGGCGTGAAACGACATGCGGGAGGGCGAATGTGGCCGCGATCAGCACTATGACCACTCCGCAGAGGAGCCATGTTTTCCGCGGCCACGGCCAAGCGGAAATTGCAAGATACAGGCCGACCGCGATCACGGCGTATATTCGGCCCAGGGGATGCATCGCCGTCATGGCGATAACGCCGATAACCAACGCCCAGTCCGCGCGCCTCGAGCCCTTCCAGAGAAGGACAAGCGCCCACGTTGCCATGGCGAGACCCAGCGCGAGGTTGGTCGGCGCGATGTAGGACAGGCCCTGGCGCGGGAACGTCTGGAAGGCCAACAGTCCTAAAGCGACGCCGGTCGAGCCGGCTCCCCAAATCGAATACAGCCACAATGCCGCCGCAAGGCACAGAAAAGTCTTGCCGAGTATCGTGAGCGCGCTGTAGGCGCCCTCCCAGGAAAGGCCCACGGAACGGAGCGCCAGCATACCTACAGAGTGCAGCGGATGATATACCGCAAACAGACGATGATACTGCCGTGCCTGCTGCCAGGCGACGTTATGTTCGGACGTGGGAATCGAAATCTGTCGGCCCAGGTCGTTGAGAGCCGGAGCCCCCTGAAAGAAACATTCCTTCATCTGTACCGCCTTGAGCATGTACCCGTAGGCGTCGTCAACCTCCGGCGGGGCGGTTCTCTCCGCCATGACGGAAATATTGAAACCCAACTGAGCGCTCACGTATAGTACGAATCCTAAAAAGAAAACGAGGAACGGCCGCGCTCTTGGGAACTCCTCCGCAGGCCCGATGAGCAAAAATGACAGCAGAAATCGTCTGAGCTGCGGAGCCATTAGCCTGCGTCCCATACATAATTATGGTAAAATCCGGAGCTTCTTCTTACGACCCTCTCCACCATTGTCGTGCTCCTGTTGACCAGCGCGCGGGAGAGTCCGGTGAGCAAGCTCACCCACCGCCTGCAGGTAAAACTCCCCCAAGGCGAGAGCGCGCCGGGTTTTGGCTGCAACGTCTTTCATTGTTCCACAAACGCTTATGCCCGGGCACAGAACTGAAACCAAGGCTCTCGACACCTACCGCTTCAGGCACCGAGCGATGTAACAATTGGTCTTCCTCTCCGGATAATCGATAAATTCGGTGTCGATGACCTCAAAATACTTTTCGATAATGGCATGAAACTCTTCTTTGCTGTATTCCTTCACATGATGCCTCGATAACGCCTTGGCGCCACCGTCGGAGAGCGGAGTCGTGACGATGAAGGAACCGTCGCGCTTCAGCGCCCTTTTAACCTTCTGCAGCATGACCTCGGGTTTCCGAATATGCTCGAAGATTTCCACCGCCAGCGCGACATCGAACTGAGACGTGAATCGCAAAGTATAAACTGACTTAACCTGAAACACATTCTGGTTACGATTTTTCTCCCGTGCGAAAGCGATTGCGAGTGGATGGGAATCAACGCCCGTAACGCGACACTGGCGTTCTTCGGCGAGCACATGCGCGATAAGACCGTCGCCGCAACCGAGGTCCAGCACTTCGCTGCCAGGTGGAACGAGCTCCTTAACGAGTTGAACCTTGTTTACGTAAAAAGGAATTTTGGTCTCGTAATAGGAACGCCAGTGATACGCGCCGCCGCGGTCATACTTATCGAAATACAGCTCCTTTGACAGGACACACCACATTCGATACAGAGATTTCCCAAACAACTCCCGCAAAGAATTTTTCCTCGCCGCCATTCTTATGACTTCCTCCGCCAGACTTTCCTGCTCTACCGATGTAAGGACGCTTGACACCCTACACTCTGCGTAACCATTTGAAGATATTGCGGCCTCTCTTTCGCTCAAATCTCTGGCTATTAAGCAAATTCCAAACCTTCCCTGTATCAACCCAGGGCAATAATCCATGCTCCGGGGGATGCTTCACCCCTCCAGTCCCGTAGCGTTCGATGCAGCCCCATCCGATGGGGTCCTGTGGCTCCTTAAAACCCTTCTCAAGCGCTATCTCATAAATGGGCGAGCCGGGATAAGGCATATACAACCCAACACGTCCGATGTCGCGGCCCACTATTCTCTCGAGTTCCGCCTTTCCTTTTACCGTCGTAACTATGTTGTCCCAGGTCTCGATAGGCATTCCGAGAATAAATGACCAGGATGGTTGTATGGTTTTATATTTTCTGAACAAATACATCGCCTCCCGCATCTGTTCAAAAGTGTGCCCCTTCTTTATCTTTCTCAAAACTTCGTCATCACAACTCTCTCCTCCAGACAATAACTTGCTGCATTTCAATTTATGCAAGGTCTTCATCCTGTTATCTCTTAACAACGTCGGGATTCTAATCTCAGAGAACGAGGGGAGTTGGGCATACTCTAATATCGTCACGGCCCTGTCAAAATCCACA
Organism: uncultured bacterium; assembly: GCA_964453435.1. Taxonomy (GTDB): domain Bacteria; phylum Abyssobacteria; class SURF-5; order SURF-5; family SURF-5; genus CAYVQZ01. The sequence goes on along the minus strand of CAYVQZ010000003.1, from coordinate 13,579 downwards.
TAGAAATTGTCGTCGTTAATGTGTAATCTCGATATACCTGTTGATTTAAGGCGGTCAGTAGTCTGTTTCACAAAGTCCATCGGAAATGGTCGCCATTTGCGAATCCGAAGAGATTGAATAAAACAAAACTGGCACTGAAAGGGACATCCTCGGGAGGTGATCAGTGACAAACCGTTTTCGTAGATATAATCATCCAGTCGTTCTAAACCCGAAAAGTCAAGCCCGATATTGTTGGGGTCTTCCACGGGAATTGGCGAGGTAGAATGAAGAATCGAGCCATCTTCCTTCCACCAACAACCGGGAACACTAGAAAGAGATTTCTTATTCATGAATGCATGATAAAAGGTACATATGGTAGAGTCTGCTTCCCCTTGAAGCACGTAATCAATGTAAGGCTGCTTCATGCATTGCTCGGGTAAGATGGTAGGATGGACACCGCCCCATAATATCTTGATTTCAGGCAACCTCTCCTTTAGAAGAATAGAGAACTCGGCGCTGTCTTTCGCCTGTCGGCCTGTAATGACGGAAAGCCCGACGATCTCCGGCTTCAAAGCTGCGATCTCATCCAAAAACCGATTTCTTTCCTCTTCGAACTTCGAAGCATAGGAGTTATGAAATATTTTATAAGGGATACCATTTTCCTTTAGATGGTACCCCATGTGCAAGAAACAATAGGGCAGATATGATGCCCAGTAATTATCCAACTTAACGAATGCTATCATTTCGTGATTTCTCCGGACCAGGGTGCTTGTTAAGTTTCCATAAACTGTCACAATGAATAATGCCTCTAGAGAATTTATCGCCGCGGACGAGGAAAGGGAGAACTTTATTATGTCTGCTAAGGATTTCACACGTTTCGCTGTCGCGGATCGCCAAGCCGAGTTTATATACACCTGGAACCAATGGCAACTGCTTATAAGACACAGTCAATTGATAATTTCCCAATCCCAGCTTGTCAAAACAGGATTTGTTGTCCTGGTCGATTTGCCAAACAACCACGGAGTTGTTTTCATCCAGAAGACTTACAGTGAACTGCGGGCTGACTCCCTCCCCCTGCACCCTGAACGCGACCTTTATAACGAGGTCGTCTCCCGTTGCTATCTCCCCGTTGAATTCGCCTTGCTGGTTGCCGATTTTGATCTCTTCCAGTTCCACATCCGAAGAATCGAACGAAGAAGAACCGATGTGTTGACCTTTTAGTTCGGCCTCGGCGGATTTTTTCTTTAAATCGTGCGCATGGGCTTGATAACGGATAATTCCCTCCTCCACGTCGCCGTGATACTCGATTTTTCCCGAATCGAGGAAAATCAAATCCGTGCAAATGTTGCGGATATGGTCCAAGTTGTGGCTGACAAACACGACGGCGTCCACCGAGTCGCGCAATTCCTTCAGTTTTCGAAAACATTTGTTCTGGAACGACAGGTCACCCACGGATAACACTTCGTCCGTAATCAGAATCCTTGGCCGAATATTGACCGCTATCGAGAACCCGAGCCGCACGTACATGCCGGAGGAATAAAACCTCACGGGCGTGTCGATGAACTCGCCAAGTTCCGCGAACTCGATGATTTCCTCGAGCTTGGCGTCAATCTCCTTCTTTTTCAGGCCGATAATCGCGCCGTTCAAATAAATATTCTCGCGGCCGGTCATATCGGGGTGAAACCCCGCGCCCGCGGCGATGAGCGCGCCGACTGTTCCTCGTATCGAGACTCTTCCGGCGTCCGGCGGATAGATGCCCGAGAGTACTCTCAGCAGCGTCGATTTGCCCGCGCCGTTCGCCCCGATGATGCCGAGCGTCTCGCCGCGCTTGAGTTCGAAGTTGATGTCCTTGAGCGCCCAGATTTCGTGGTTGCGCAGCGTGTCGCGCGGCGCGGGAAGGCCGACCATGTTGCGCAGCACGTCAACGCCGCCGTAAAACATGCTCTTGCGCTGGTTGATGCAGAACTTCTTGCACAGGCCCTCAACCTTGATGACGGTGTCGTTGTCCATCATAGTTTCTCCGCCACGAGCGGTTCGGAAACAAAGAACAAGCGCAGTCCGATAAGAAACACGGCGAGCGTAATGCCGGAGGCAACGAGGTACTGCGGAAATTTCTCAATGGCGCCGGTGGTCAATATGTCGCGCGCCGCCGCAATCAAATAACTCAGAATATTGTATTTCACGAGCGCTTGCAGCACGGGATGCTCGAAGTCCGTCGTGTAGATGACCGGCGTGATGTACATGAGAAGCCCAACCACCCTCGTCACAATGTTCGTCGCATCCAGGAACACGGCCGAGAAGACGGAAACGATAAGGCCGACGCCCGCTCCCAGGAACAGAAGCGGCAGCATGACAACGGGAAAGAACACGGCCTGCCAGGGCGGGACAACCCGGAACGCCAGCATAATGAGAACCACGATTCCCAGCGTCATCACAAAATTTGCGAGCGCCATTGCAACCTGTTTCACCAGCAGCACTTCGTGCTCGAACCGTATCTGCTTCATCAAGGCGCCGCTGACAGTCAGAGACCGCGACGCGGAGTCCAGGAACCCCATGAACAGGCCCCACATCTGGCTGCCCAGCAGCACGAACACGGGGTAGGGGATATCCATCTCGCCCGGATTCAAAATGCCGGTGTAGTTCATGAACACCCACGTGATAATGCCGAGGATCGGCGCGAGGAACACCCACAGATAGCCCAGGATTGAGCGGCGGTAGACAACGAAGAAATCGCGCTTGAACATCTGCCAGACAAGTTCGCGCCTCTTGACCACGTTTTCCAGCATTATGAGGCACGTCTTCAGGAAGCCGATCTCGGCCCTCTGATTCGGATAATAGAAATCAACTCCCGGCTGGTCGTTCATATCGTTCTGTTTTCCCGGGCGAAGAAGCCGTTTTCTCCCGCTTCACACGGCCCAACGTAGCGGAAATCAAACGCTTGAAACACGAATGCCGCGAATTCCGCTGAATTGCGCGAATAAAAGCTCTGTTCTTGTCATTCCCGCCACTCTCCGTCATTCTTGCGAGAACGGAACTCCATTTCACGACAAGGAGTTATGCGTGTGAACCTTCGAAAATCACGACAATGATTCAACAAACCAACTAATGAGCGGCACAGAAACAAGTCAGAATCCTCGCATGACTATCCGGCAGAAGGATGAAAGAGACGGCACACCCTCTCTTCCTCGATGCCGAATTTCTTCACAAGCTCCACCGCCTCTTCATGTCCATCAAGCTGCGCCACAAGCAGCTTGTCGAAATTGAGGTTTCCCAGCACTTCGGTCGGAACGACCGGATACTCGTGGAAACGAGTGCTCTCGGAATTGTCATCGACCAAGGCGACGACGCGGATGTCGAATTCCTTAAGGAGCAGCAGGCACATTTCGGCGAGTTCGCCGGTCCCGTAAATGACAACGTTGGTGTGCCCGGCATCCTCAAGACGTTGCAGTATCTTCTTCATGTCGTCTGTAGCGCTCTTGAAATATTTGTAGGAGATGAGCGCGAACTCGTACGTGAGCCTCGTCTTCTCCCCAATCCCGCGCGGAGTCAACAGGTAATTGAGCCTTCGCGGATTGATGCCCGAGACCTTGATGTATCCCTTTCGGGCGAGCCGCCTGATATACATGTTGACGAGTCCGGCCGCCATACCCAGCTTTTGGCTCAAATATCGCTGGTTCACATGTTCATTTTTTGAAACCTCGTGAAGGATTTCAAGCTCTTTTATTGACTTATTGTCCATGTTTACTGGCCGTTTCCACGTTTTCTAATTTTGAACAAAGTATATATCAAAAAAGCCGAAAAGTCAAGCCGCAAAAGCACAGCCCGGCGGAGCCGCCATCCCGCGAAACGCAGGACTTCCGGATACAGTGAATCTTTTTCCTCGATTGATCGGGGCTAACTCGAAGACACGAAAATCACGCGGAGCGTGAGCTTCGGCCCGCAAATCCATGTCCCCTGATTCAGGGCTTCGGCTTTTCGGCAGAATTGGCAACCATGCGAGACGCTCACAGTTCCGATTCTATCCCGCGCACGGATTGCGTGGGACTTCGCTCCGCTCAGCGAAGGAATAACTGGATTCCCCGGTCGAGCCGTGGAATGATCCCGCGAGTCCGCGGGATTTCGCTGCGCTCAACGAAGGACAGGGGGATTCCGCTTCGGGGACATTCCCTTTCGCTCTGTATCACATTGTCACCCTTGACATTATGCAATTCGCGGCGTGAAAAATCACGACAGAAATTCATCACTTTCACAGATAGTGGCACAGAGAAGGGTTCTTGCTCCGCGAAGCGGGGGGAAATCTGATTTCAGTTCACCCTGTTCTTCATGCTATGTGGCTTTCTCGGGAGGCACAACCTTTTCTAATGCGATGATTAACGGAGGCAGGTCAGATTGGGCGGTGTCCCATACTACATTGAAATCGACATCGCCGTACTCATGAATGAGAGTGTTTCGCATGCCGACCATCTCTTCCCACGGCACGGCCGGCAATTGCTCTCGAGTTTGAGACGATATTCGGCGAGCGGCCTCGCCAATGATTTCCAAGCGGCGAATAACAGCGTCCTGACACTGAACGTCTTGCAGGAATTCCTCTTTGGTTTTGTCGCCTGCAAAAGAAAGGACCAATCTTGCAGCCTGAAGTATGTCCAACAAATATTCTTTATCTCTGTGCTACTATATGTCAATTTCGTGAATTCCTGTCGCAATTTCCATCGGGTGGCTCTCGCAATTTCAGTGGCAAGAATACGTTCTGCGGCGAAGGGGACTGTCCCAGATTTACGGGCACGAAGTGCCGTAGAATCGGGACTGTCCCCTGAGCGACTCGCTTTCCTTCGTTGAGCGCAGCGAAATCCCGCGCAATCCGCGGGATAGAATAGGGACTGTCCCCAAGCAAGATTTGGTTGCGGCTACGCCGCGCTGTGCATAGATGAGTACCGCGGAGTTCAAAATCGCTTTTCGGCGGATATAGTTTGGACTGGCTTCAACGCTTGGACGCGTCAACAGGTCCACATCACGTCCGAAAATGCCGGCGAGCTCTCTTTTCATGCGCGCCATATCAAAGAGCCCGTGCCTGGCGTCAGGCGCGAACGTCACAAGCACATCTACGTCGCTGTCTGAACGGAAATCCTCCCTGAGTGCGGAGCCAAAAAGAAAAAATTCGGCTATTTTCCATTTCTTGCAGAACTGTGCAATTTCCTCATGTGGAATGTCGATACCGGCTTTTTTCCCCATTTTCTGATCCCATCAATATGGATTCTTTCCGACCGGCGCAGCCGATTGCCTCAGCTGTTTTCCCGCTCATTATAGCTAAACAGTGCAACGGCAATCAAGCGGCGGCGCCTCGCGTCGGCAATCAGCGGGCTAGAATCGGGATTGTCCCCGAAGCGACCATCACTGAAGTATCGGACATGCTCACAGTCCGCTCCGCCTGGCAATCGTGAGACGGAGTAACAATGAATCCGTCCCGTGATTGGAATAACAGAAACGAGTCGAGAAATTGCTCTCGCAAACGCCACACGAGCGACGCTCTCGGGCCGCCCTGTACGGAAGATTCTCAGTATGGCGAGCCGATTTCGTCGGTCACTTCGATGAGCGTGAGCGCATCCGAGTCGAGCGCGGCGGAGAGCGCCTCCCTGAGGCCTGCGGGCGAGTCTGTCCGGAGCGCCCTGACGCCGAACGATTCGGCCAGCTTGACGAAGTCGGGATTCACCATGTCGGCCTGGATGCGGCGTCCGTAATACATGTCCTGCATGAACCGGATCCAGCCGTAACCGCCGTCGTTGAAGACAACGACCGTGATGTTCGCGCCATGCTGGACGGCGGTGGCGAGTTCGGAGGCGGTAAACATGAAGCCGCCGTCGCCGATAACCGCGATGACGGGGCGGTCGGGGCCGGCGAACTTGGCGCCGATGGCGGCGGGCAGGGCGAATCCCATGGTGGTCGAGCCGTCGGGCCTGATGAACGACCTCGGCCGATACGAGGGCAGGAACCTGCCGGTCCACGCGGAAGTCAGCGTGGTGTCGGAAACGAAGATGGCGTCTTTCGGAAGGCAATCGGCCAGCGCGTCGACGTATGTGGCTCCTTTCGAGTCCTTTTTGGCTTCGCGAACCTTCTCCTTTATTCTGCGGAACTCCTGCGCGCGATTGGTGGAATCAGTGACGACGACGCGTTTTCGGACCTCGCCCAAAACCTGCTGCATGACGGTCTTGGCGTCCTTCGCGAGTCCGAGCTTGACGGGATAGATTTTGCCGATTTCCCGAGGGTTGATATCCACGTGAATGAGCGAGCATTCGTCGGATGTTCTGAACTTCCACTGGAACGTCGTCAACTCGTCGAACCGCGTGCCGAGAGCCAGAATCGCGTCGGCCTTGCCGAGGGTCCCGAGCACGGAGCCTCCCTGCATGATGTTGCCGAGCACATTCGGATGCTCGTCGCTCACCACTCCCTTCCCTCGCTCGGTTGTGATTATCGGGCACTGCAGAATCTCGCTCAGTTCTCGTATTTCCTCGCCGGCGTCCGACCAGGCGGCGCCCCAGCCGGCCAGTATGGCCGGAGCGGAGGCGTCGACAAGGATATCGACAATGTGGCTGACCACTTCCTCGTTTGCCTGAACCCTTTCCGGCTCGAGCGTCTCGCCCCATATTTCGACGTCGGCGGAAGAATCGAGCACGTCGAAAGGTATCGAAAGCGCCACGGGCTTCGGGCAGCCGCTGTGCAACTGGCGGAACGCTTCGTGAACCGCCGCCGGGATGTCGGAAGGTTCGGTTACGCATCGCCGCCATTTCGTCACGCTCTCGAGGATACCAGTCTGATTCTTCAGCTCGTGCAAGGCTCCCCATTCGCGGCCCAGATGGTCCCGGTCCACCTCGCCACAAAACAGCAGAACGGGCGAACAGGACTGGTACGCCTCGAGCATGCCGGTCATGGCGTTCAGCAGGCCGGGTCCCGCGGTCACGAGCACCACTCCCGGTTTGCCGGAGATTCGGGCGTACGCATCGGCCATGAACGCGGCGCCCTGCTCATGGCGCGCAAGGATGGGCTTGATGGACGCTTCTTCGATGAGGCCGTCGTAGATGGCGAGGATGTGCGAGCCGGGTATCCCGAAAACATATTCGACCCCGTGCGCTTTGAGCGTCTTCACGACGGCGTGCCCGCCCGGCATATTTTCCATTGGAAATCCTCCTCTTCGCGATCGCGGAGCGCGGAGTTCGACAAATTCTATCAATCCCGCCTGATGCAAGTCAACGAGAGGGTTCGGAATAATTTAGTGAAGTCCGCGATTAGCCGGATTCTGAACATCGGTCTAACCACAGATTCACACCTGTCTGCGTGCGACGCACAGGCAGGCGGATTCACCCAGATTGTGTTTTCAACGGGAGTAAGAACCAGACCGAATACGTGGCCGACGCTTTCAAATACGCAACAGAAATTTTTGCGAAGGAAACTGCTATCTCAACTACGGCCACTTGGCAGGAGAGCTTTCAATGGGTGACCCGTTTGTTTTTTCCTGTCTTTTGGGGCAAGGTGAATGTTTTGCTTGATTTTTTCAATCAGATTTGATTAAATTACATATAAATACAGGGCAATTCGGTTACCCTTTGTACCCTTTGTGATACCGCCCTCGAATCGGCATGCGATTTTAGCAGGGAAAATGGGAGAGGGAGACCCGAATCTATGAATCGAGGAGAACGGCAACAGTCTGTCCTGGGACTGCTTAAGGAACTGAATGACCTTGAGCCATTGAAGGAACTGTTCTGGTCGGAGCTGAATTACACCCGTATAAACCGACCGCTTTTCAGGCGCGGCTGGACTGAGAAGGCCAGTCAGGCGCTTGCGGATGACCCTCTCTTGTTTGCGGTCGGAGGCCAGGACGATGCTTTCCACGTGATATACCTCCGGCTCGCATCCGACAGCCTGCTACTCGGCCTGGAGCGGCCAGTCGTTTCTCGACTCCTGCGTGACCATCCTTATTCGCTTTTCATTTTTTCAAACGAAAGCCGGTCATATTGGCATTTTCTGAATGTACGATTTGAGCAAGAGGTCAAGAAACGCCGCGTGTTCCGCCGTATCACAATCGGGCCGGAAGAACGGCTGCGAACCGCCACCGAAATCGAGCTCATGCGCCGCCTCGCGCCCACAAACAAGGGCGCATGCCATGCGCCGCTACGCCGAAAACCAAAATCCATAGGCTCGATTATCGCCGGATTCAAATCGGCGGTAACCAGGCGCATCAATGAAGCGCGGGCCCTGCCGGGCGCGCCCGTTTGGCAGCGGAATTATTATGAACACGTGATTCGCAATGAGAGCGATTTGAATGGCATTCGGGACTATATCGCCAGTAATCCGATGCGCTGGCATGAGGACGAAAACAATCTGGGGAAATTGTAAAACGCAAACGCCCCAACGACGAATTCATCGCTCAGATCAAGCGCGTGGCCAAACAGCTTGGCTGGCGCGCATGACCTTGTCCCCGAAGAGGCGCACGTTTCGTGGGTTCCCTTGTTCAAGAGAAGCGCAATATGGCATAATGCAAACAGCCTCATTATCGGGGAGTGCCCTTGTTCCGTAATGAGAAGCCGGCGCCCTGACTTCGGAGTATCCGGCGGTGTTCTTTGGGTGTCGCTTGATTGGAAATCCGCGTAACGCTCGCCGCCGCCATCCGAGGCCCTCGATAACATTATGCATCACATTCGAGGCTTGACTCAGGCGCGGTAAAGGGGTGAAATATGCGCAAGAAAGACGAATTATTAGCCTTGGCCGACAGATGCGCCGAACTCTTGAGAGATAAATATAAAGCAAAGCGGGTTTTCCTTATTGGCTCGCTGGCAAAAGGATTTGTCCATGAAAGATCGGATATTGACCTGGTGGTGGAAGGAATGTCCTCCGAACTCTACATTAACGCTCTCACCGAATTGTGGGACCTCCTGCCGCCTGAAGTCGAGCTCAATCTCATTCCGCTTGAAGACGCCTTTGAAAGTCTGAAAGAGAAGACACTCAGGGAAGGACAACTCATATATGGATAAAGAAAACCTGATGGAGGAAATCAAGGTTGAGATAGAGAATTTGAAACGGCTGTCTGGAGAGATGCAAGAGTTGATCAAGAGGTCGGGAGAGAAACCAGATTTTATAGAGGCGAGGGCGGCAGGAAGTATCCTCCATGATTTTTACTGTGGCGCAGCAAAGATATTTGAAAGAATTGCGCTCCGGATAGACGAGCGGTTGCCGAAAGGCGAAGGTTGGCACACTGAACTTCTTCTGCAAATGTCGCGCCCCATTGAAGGAACACGCGATGCGCTCATCGGTCATGAGATGCTCGAAAAGCTGAAGCAATATCTGCGCTTTCGTCACCTCTTCAGACATATTTACGGTTTTGAGCTTCGATGGGAGAGATTCAGCAATTTAGCGCTTTCATTACCCTTAACCCTTGACCAGCTTGCAGATGCCCTTGAACAATTCAAAGAAGAACAGATGCAGTGATTGATTCGCATCATCACGAATACGTCGAGAAATTTTCTCGATTGAGGGAATGATGCCCGCGCACGACATCATTGACAATCGAAACGAAAAGCTGGTTGACCATATCAACCGTATCCTCTCGTCAACCGAGGCCGGCCGGTTTGCCGTCGGCTACTTCTTCCTCTCCGGATTCGCCAGCATCGCCCAAAAGCTGGCGGGCGTCAAAGAGCTTCGCCTGCTCATCGGCAACACTACCAATCGCGAGACGCTCGAGCAGTTGGCGGAGGGCTATCGCCGCCTCGAACTCGTGGCCGATGAGGTCGAGGCCCAAATATTTCCGAAGCGAACCGAAGCCAAACGGATGGCTGTCGAAACAGCCGACAACATGAAATCGGCAATCGAGGTCATGGACCAGACCGATGAGGCGGAATCTCTCATCGCTCTCTTGGTCCGGATGATCGAGGAAAAGCGCCTCAAGGTAAAAGTCTACACCAAAGGCCGCCTGCACGCGAAGGCATACATATTCGACTACGGCCCGGTCTTCGACGAAATAGGCAACCCCTTGGAGCGGCACGAGAAAGGCATCGCGATAGTCGGCTCGTCCAATCTCACGCTCGCCGGCGTCACCCACAACACCGAACTCAATGTTATGGTTCAGGGCAACGACAACCATGCCGAGCTTGTCCGCTGGTTTGAGGAACTCTGGAGCGAGGCGCGCGATTTCGACGAAACCTTGATGCACGAACTCCGGCATTCCTGGGCGCTCGCCCCCATGCGGCCGTACGATATCTACATGAAAACCCTCTACACGCTGGTAAAGGACCGTCTCGAGACCACTGAAGCGGAGGATTTCGTCTGGCACGATAAAATCACATATGACCTGGCCGAATTTCAGAGATTCGCCGTGAAGCAGGCGATTTGGATGATCCACAAACACAATGGCGTGTTTGTTTCCGATGTCGTCGGCCTCGGCAAGTCATTCATCGGCGCCGCCATCGTGAAGCATTTCGAAACAACCCATCACGCGCGGCCGCTTATCGTATGTCCCGCTCCGCTCGTGGAAATGTGGGAACGGTATAATGAGCAGTACGACCTGAACGCGCGCGTGCTTTCGATGGGGTTGCTCAGAGAAGGCGACGACGGCGAGCCGAACTTCCTGCTCGAGGACGTGAAATACCGCGACCGCGATTTCGTCCTCATCGATGAAAGCCACAACTTCAGATACTCCGACAGCCAGCGCTACAAGGTGATGAAAGCGTTCCTCGATACGGGAAGGCAGTGCTGCTTTCTGACGGCCACTCCCCGCAACAAGAGCGCGTGGGACATCTACAACCAGATCAAGCTGTTTCATCCCGACGACAAGACCGACCTGCCCGTGGACCCGCCCGACCTCAAGGAATATTTTAAGCTGATCGAGAAAGGGGAGAAGAAGCTGCCCGACCTGCTCTCCAATCTGCTCATCCGACGGACGCGCAATCATATTTTGCGGTGGTATGGTTACGACTCGGTTACGCACCAAAAAGTCGACCCGTCGCAATTCCGTGATTATCTGGACGGCCGCAAGCGAGCCTATGTGAAAGTCGGAGACCGCCATCAGTTCTTCCCGAAACGCGAATTGGAAACCATCGAGTACAGCATCGAGGATACCTATCAGGGCTTGTATGACCAACTGCGCGGCTACCTCGGAAAGTCTCGGAAATCTCAACCTTCCAAGCCGCCGCCGGACGAACTCACCTATGCCCGCTATGGTCTGTGGCACTATGTCGTAAAGGAAAAACAGCGAAAGGAACCGTACGCGAGCCTGCACCGGGCGGGAGCAAATCTGCGCGGCCTCATGCGGGTCATGCTTTTCAAACGGTTCGAATCGAGTGTTGAAGCATTCAGGCGAACAGTGGATAGACTTCTTATGGTGCACGAACGGTTCCTTGCCGCGCTGGAGGAAGGTATCGTGCCCGCCGGCGATGAGGCGCAGGACATTCTGTACGAGCCCAATCTGGCCGAAGAACAAGACCTGGTGGATGCTCTCCGGCAGGTATCCGGGAAATATGACGCCGCCGATTTTGACCTCGAACGCATGAAGGAGCACATCGGGCATGATATCGAGCTGCTCGGGAAAATACTGCGTCTGGTCGAACCGATAACCCCGGATAAGGACGCAAAGATTCAAACGCTTATCAGGCGGCTGGCGCGGGAACCAATCAAATCCGGGAAACGACTTATCTTTACGCAATACGCCGACACCGCTCGATATCTGCACAATAATCTGAATCCGGACGGAATGCGAGACGACATCGACGTGATTTTCAGCGGAGATAAGAGCAAGCTTCGCCTTGTCGGCCGATTTGCGCCGAAGGCAAACCCCGAATTTCAGTTCGGCCCCGGCGACACCGAATTGTTTACTGTTGTGGCTACCGACGTGCTGGCCGAGGGCCTGAACCTTCAGGATTGCGACAAGATTATCAATTACGACCTCCATTGGAATCCGGTCCGGCTGATTCAGCGCTTCGGGCGCATCGACCGCATAGGCAGCGACCACGACGTGATTTCCGGATTCAATTTCCTGCCGGAAAGAGCGCTTGAGAAAAACCTTGGGTTGCGGCAGAAACTTCAGCGGCGCATCAAGGAAATCCACGAAACGATAGGCGAAGATTCCGCCATACTCGACAAGTCGGAACAGCTTAACGAAGAAGCGATGTACGCCATCTACGAAAGAAAGGGTGGACAACTGAGCCTCTTTGAGGACGAGGAAGAGGAAACCCTTGGCCTCAACGAAGCCGAGGAAATCCTGAGAAAGCTGCGAGCCGAAGACCCCGCCGAATACGACCGCATAGCTGATTTGCGCGACGGCATACGAACCGCGATGTCATGCAAGAAAAAGGGACTGTATGTCTTCTGTCAGGCGGGTTCCTTCCAACAACTGTTCCTTCTGGACGAGAACGGCGAAATTGTGTCACGAGATATTCCCCAGATTCTCGGAACCATCAAATGTACACCCGACCTGAAAGGCCGCCCCCTCCCGGAGGGTTACAACGCAGCAGTCATGCGTGTGAAGAGACTCTTTGCCGAGGAAGTCAAACATCGCAAGTCAGAGCGTGAACACACCGTCTCGCTTTCCCATGGCCAGAGGTACGTCATTCGCGAGCTCCGCGCGATCTTCAGCGAAACCGCCGACGAAGACATCAAGGGCCAGATAAACATTCTGGAACGAGCGTTCCGGGGACCAATCAGCGCCGCGGTTAAGAAGGAACTCAACCTCCTGAGGCGAAACCGAATAGTCGGCGAGACGCTAATGAATCACCTGGTTCGCATCTATCGCCAACATGGCATGAAAGACCGGGCAAGCCAACGGTTGTTCCAAGAAAGCGACTCCGACCTTCCACGAATCATTTGCAGCGACGGATTAGTGTGAGCATAGGGTCAAACAAAGGGGGCGCGTCTACACATTGACAAGGGCCACCCACGGAGCGAGAAGATATTACTTTTAAAAAATCCCTCGATGCAGACGTTATTGACCTCGATATCTTTGGCAAAAAGGAAAACAATCGAACTCGAAGCTGTCTATACAAACAATCCTGATCGAGATCACCTTCGCAATCAGATTCTCTACGTATCTTCTCGGGAAGAGGAGGTCTTTTACCGGTTCAAGCCGGACACAGAAGATGCTTCCATTGAAGAGAGACGACAGGGCTCTATGGAAAGAAATCTCACGATCACCGCCAAATATCGAGAAGGACATAAGAACATTCGAAAATCCAGAACATGCCGTTTCGTGGTACGACTGGATTCAGACAAACTGGTGCGACGTGTTCCACCAACTTTGGGAAAAATAATGGGGCTGGAGCCAAAGAGTATGAGGTAAAAGAGTATTCTTGCCCTATGTAACTGCTTATGCTTAAAATAGTTACATTATGCAGATAAGAACTGATAATTCTAGCCATGTGATTGAACTCTTGCTAGACTTAAGTAGATAAGTAGTTTCAACATTTGTTGAAATAAGCTAAAATAATGAAAAGATCTAATTGACTTAGCGGAAGTTTTCAGTATATAATATGTTTCAGCAAATGCTGAAAGAGGTAGCTTTAATGAAATTATCTCCCTCTGTGCCAACATAGTTGAGACAACCTCCTCGAATAAATTAGAGTAGTAG
>CAYVQZ010000002.1:0-243438 GCA_964453435.1 uncultured bacterium | reverse complement strand
TTGAGTATAACAGGAAAGGAGATTATGCGCAATTATTTATGTCGTTATGTATAGTTGCCCGAGAGTCGCCTTCCCTGTCATTCTGAGGGAGCGCAGCGACCGAAGAATATCTTCTGCGCGATCCCTTCTTTAAAAAAGAGATTCTTCGCTTGGCTCAGAATGACAAACATCAATAACTTCTCCGCAACCCGAGACCTTTCACGAAGTTTATCCTGAGCTTCGGCTCCCTCAGAATGACAGAAGTAAATTCGTAAAATCACAGACCGCGGACCTAACTCCTCCTGATATCCCGCGTCGAGATGCCGAGGCGGCTGATCCATTTGCGCAGGTTATCGTACCGTGTCTTGTCGTCGGAATGGCCGAGATAGCCGATCAGCTTGCCAGCGGCGCGGATATCGTTCTTTTCCTGGATTGCCCTGGTGAGCACGTCTTTTAAAGCGTTCTCTCCATGAAGATTCCGGAACCTGGTGAGGTCATCTATGGGATTCTCGCCCGATAGGATGCTTTTCCAGATGTCATCACGGACGGGAACTGCAGGCGATTCGCCCAGTATGACGTCCGAACCGTCAATCGTGTCGGAGCGGGCCAGAACAATCGAGCGCTTGATAATGTTTTCCAGTTCGCGCACGTTTCCGGGCCAGTTGTGAGACTCCAGCTTTGACAAAGCGTCGCTCGTGAATCCGGAAACCCGCTTGCCGAGTTCCGATGAGAACTTCTTGAGGAAGTGTTCGGCGAGCAGGGGGATATCCTCGGGTCTCTCCCGAAGCGGGGATATGCTGATGGGGACCACGTTGAGGCGGTAGAAAAGGTCCTCGCGAAACAGCCCGCGGGAGACGAGGTCGTTCAGGTTCTTGTTCGTCGCGCTTATTACCCGCACATCGACTTTCACCGGTTTGGTTGCCCCGAGCGGCCTCACCAGCCCGTCCTGCAGCACGCGCAACAGCTTCGCCTGGAGAGAAAGCGGCATGTCGCCTATTTCATCGAGGAAAATGGTTCCCGCATTCGCCAGCTCGAAATCGCCGACCTGGTCCCGGACAGCTCCCGTGAATGCGCCTTTCCGGTGCCCGAACATCTGGCTTTCGAGGAGATTCTCGGGAAGCGCGGAACAGTTCACGGCAAGAAACGGACCCTTGTTCCTCGGGCTGCGCCGATGGATTTCGCGGGCGACGACATCCTTGCCTGTTCCGGTCTCACCGAGAAGGAGCACAGACACATCCATGCCCGCCACCTGTTCGATCTCGTCGAACAGAGACTGCATCTTCCGGCTCCGACCAATCAGGTCTCCGAACGACAACCTCTCCCGCTTCGCGCCTTTCGAACCGCGAAGGCGAGTGAGCGCGTCGACGGTCCGGCGAAGATGGCCCACCTCTTCCCTGAGATTTCGATTTTCCAATGCGCGCTCAATCGCATCGCGAAGCTTGTCGAGGTCCGGCGGCTTCGTAAGATAATGGAACGCGCCTTCCTTGGTTGCCTCGACCGCAGTATCGATGTCGTGGTACACCGTAAGCATAATGACCGGAAGAGATGGATTGAGCTGCTTTATCCGCTTGAGCACCTCGATTCCCTCACCTTCTTCCGCGTCGGCGAACTCGGGAGGCATCTTGACATCGAGGAGAACGAGGTCCGTGTCGGGCGATTCCTGCAAGGCTGAAAGCGCCTCGGAGCCGCTCTTCGCGTAACAGAGTTGATGCTCTTCGAGGGAGTGCTCGAGAACCAGTTTTAGGTTGTCGATGGCGTCGTCAACGATCAGTATGTTAGCCATGATTTTTTCTCTGCTTTATTGCCGATATCCATAGGTTGTGGTTGATTCCGATATTGTTATTTGCCTTTGTTGTCTTATTAACCGCTGATTCACGCAGATGACAGACAATTGTGCGAATGAATTCGCGCCTGCATAATCCACAATCCCCCTGTAGGGTCGAATTCATTCGACCATCTGTTGTTCATCCGCAGATTTTCTCAGATTTCGCTGAGCGATAGCGAAGTCCCGCGTTTCGCGGGATAGGGCCGAATTTATTCGGCCAATCGCACCAATATCCGCGTTCTCACGTAGGGTCGAATTTATTCGACCAACACCGTGTGCGAATGAATTCGCACCTACACACCATGAATCCGAATTCATTCGACCAAAACCCTCCCTGTCATTCTGAGGGAGCGCGGCGACCGAAGAATCTCTTCCACGATTCCAATTTCCAAAAAATATTTTCGATGCCGCGCATTGCGCGGCATTGCAACTGGTAAAGTTCTAAAGGAGCTAAGTGGTAATTATTTATCCTGGGCGCAACGAAAACCGACGTTGCTGCTCGCGCCCGTCGGCGTGTCGCCGTACCGGAGCGCCGCCCGCACGCCCCCGGCCTAAGACCACGAGCCGCCGCGAAGCACGCGATACCGACCGTTCGTTGGACCCTTCGGGTTCCGTGAAGGGCTGTTACGATAGTAGTCCTTGTCGTACCAGTCCGAGCACCACTCCCACACGTTGCCGTGCATGTCATACAGGCCCCAGGCGTTCGGCTTCTTCTGGCCCACCGGGTGCGTTTTTCCGCCGGAGTTTTTATCATACCAGGCGTACTCGCCAAGCCTGCCCTCGTCATTGCCGAATGAGTATTTCGTCGCGCTTCCGGCGCGGCATGCGTACTCCCACTCGGCCTCCGTCGGCAGGCGATACCTTCCCTTTTGTTCCTTCTGATTCAGCTTTTCCAGAAATCTCTGCGCATCTTTCCAACTGACTCTCTCCACAGGCAGGTCATCCCCCTTGAAGTACGATGGGTTTTTGGTTCTCCTCAAGAATTTCCTGCCAATCACCTTCTTCCACTGCGCTTGTGTAACGGGAGTGGTCTGCATATAGAAGGGTCTGGTTATTATCACTTTGTGTTGCGGGCGCTCATCATAGTCTCCCTCGCCCTCAGGGCTGCCCATCATGAACTCGCCCGCCGGTATCAGAACAAATTCCATGCCGACAGAGTTCTCAAACTTGAGCGGCAAAGCATCATAAATAGCCAGTTCCCGCGCCGCAGCGCTATATTGCTCCAGCGATTGATTGTAATAACGAAGCGCCTTTCCTATCTCTCCACAGTTTAACGCCTCTTCGGCAAGTCGGCATTCTTTCTCCCCCTGCATATACCTCGAATGACGCAGCCCTTCGGCGACTTCGATGTTAATGCGAGCGCGACTCTCTTTTATCTTCGCACAGATGAATTCGACCTTCCTCTTTGTGTTGGCGAGAACTTCGTCACGCAATTCGCTCGCCTCACGATTGTTCGGATTGTACTTGAACACCTTATCGCATCCACAAAGCGCCCCTTCATAATCTTCTTGTTCCGCCTTGGCGCGCGCTTCGCGCAGATGCATCTCCTGAATCAAATTCTGGATGTCACCCTTTAACAAATGAAGCGTTTCATCATGTGGGTCCAAGTCAATCGCTGCGAGAACCGCTTGTTCGGCTTCTTCGTAGCTTCCATCCTGCTTCTGGACTTCGGCCTTCTCTCGGTGCTCGTTAAGCCGCGAAAGTTTTTCCTGGGCTTCCGAGAGAAGGCTTTGAAGCTCCGCCTTCTCGACCTCGAGCTCCAGCGCGGCCTTCAGTTCCTTTATCGCGCGCGAGTACTTGTATTCCTTCAGGTATTCCTGGGCGCGCTGCAGATGCTCCTGAGATTTCTTAAAGTCAGGAATGTTCAGCCCGCACGACATGCAGTATTTCGAGCCTACCCGGTTCTCGCCCTCGCATTTCGGGCATTTCTCGAACAAACCCGTGCCGCATGCCTTGCAGAAACGCGCGCTTTCGGGGTTGACATAGCCGCAGTTGTGGCAGGCGTCCTCCGACTCCAGTCTCGGTGGCTTCGAGTCTTTTGCCGAAACGGAAGACTCTACGTCAACAAGAATTTCGGATATGCTGAAATATCTGTCCCGCGGATTCTCTTCCATGCATTTGAAGACCAAAGCCTTCAGTCCCGCAGAGAGTTTGTCGGCCTTTATCAGCTTCGGACGCTCGCCGGTCAGCATGTGATACAGCGTGGCGCCAAGCGCATAGATATCCGCCCGGTGGTCGACATTCTTCGCGTCCCTCGTCTGCTCCGGCGGCATGTAGTACATCGTGCCCATGCCGTAGCCCGTCTTCGAGAGATCCGACTCGGTCGCCATCTGCGCCAGCCCGAAGTCCAGCACCTTGGGAACGCCGTCGGAAGTAATGATAATGTTTGCCGGTTTTATATCTCGATGGATGATATCCACTCTGTGGGCATACCCGATTGCCTGACATACCTGCTTGAACAGCTCTATCGCCCGTGATTCCTCAATCTTCCCTTCCTCTTCGATAACCCTCTCCAGGCTCTTTCCTTCCACGTACTCCATTACGATGAACGGACCCTTCGCGTCCCGCTCTATGTCAAAGACATTCACGATGTTGATGTGGTTCAGGCCTGCGACAACGTGCGCCTCCCGCAGGAATCGGTCGAGACCTTTCTGCTGGGCTTCGGCTTTCGGAAGCAGTCTTTTGATCGCGACGGTGCGGCGGAGCTTGGTGTCCTCGGCCTTGTAGACCACTCCCATACCGCCCTCGCCGAGTGTGTCGAGTATCCGGTACCTGCTACGGGTTGCGGATTCGCTGGTTACCGTGGAATCAAGTCCCGGCCCGATGCCCTGCTCTTTCAGTATGGTCTCGGCGTCATCGAGCGACTCGCCCTGGATTTTTGCGTGGCCGGCCAGTTGCGTCGGTTCAGCATCGAGTGCATCCGTGCCCCATCGCGTTCCGCAGGCCGGGCACATCAACTGGTTCTCGCTCAGCGGCGCGCCGCAATTCCGACATATCTTCAGGTCTTCAGCCATAATTGATTTCAGTTACCCTCCGATGCCTTTAATCGCATCTCTGTGGGCCCGAATTCATTCGACCAAAAATGTCTAAAGTTTAAAATCTTACCCGGTATGTCATTCAGCCTCGCGTTCATTTGTAGTACAAGAAAATGATTGAGATTCTTCGGTCGCTGCGCTTCCTCAGAATGACAAAATAACATGCTGAGAACCACCGTTTCTCCGTTGTCATCCTGAACGTATTGAAGGATCTCGTTTTCAAAGAAGTTAACGCGTTACATGGCGTAGCGTAGCCACATCCAAACTTTTGGAACACGAATACCACAAATTGCAACGAATTGAGCGGATGAAAGCTTTTTCCTTGCCATTCCCGCGAAAGCTGGAATCCATTTCACGACAAAAAGCTATGCGTGTGACCTTTCGAAAATCACAATGATTGTTATAGGTGGCGCGGAGCTTTTAAAATAAGGAATATCGTTGCAACTATCGTAAATAAAATCGTTATGGGCGCCATCATTTTCACCTTAGTTACAGAATCAAAATATTCGTCCATTACAATCTGTAAAATAGGCAGCACTACTAAGAATATGAAAATCAGAAACCCACAACCACCTCTAAAGCTCAAACGGGACAATGCACGCGCTATAAAAAAGCAAAAAAGTATCAGAACAAGCCAAACGAGGAAATTTACCAGCCCTTCCATTCTCTCAGCTTTCTTCGCAGTGGCCTCGAGCCGGGCCTTTTCCTGCCTAGCCGTTCGAACGGAATTCTCATATAAGGATTGGGCTTTCTCGTAGTATGTCTTTGCCAGTTGACTGTTTCCTCGCCGGTCATATTCCTCCGCCTTCTTTCTCTCTTGCTCGGCAGAAGTGAACTCTGATGAGGCATACTTCGGTGCCTCTGCCTCCTTTGCCGCATCAAGCAACCCCTCCATCGCCACCCTCGCCTTAGCAGCTTGCTTGCGCAGTTCTTCCTCGGCCATTGCTCTGCTGACATGCTCTAAGACATTTTTATAATAGGCATGTGCTTGGCGATATTTTTGAGCCGCCGCCGCATAGCGTTGTTTGTCATATTCAATACTTGCTGACCGCTCAGCCTGCTTGCCCGCCTCGAATGATTCACGGGCATAGCTTCCTGCTTTCTGCGCATCAATCTTGTTTTTCGTCTCCCCGAGCGCTGATTTTTCCCTGTCAGCCTCTTCCTTCGCTTTGGCCATTGCGGTTTTTGCCTCGCTCGTTGCGTTCTGATACTGCTCGGCGGCGCCCCTGTACGCTTGTGCAGCCGGGCCAAAACCGTTTGCTCCAAAATGGGAATCCGCCTCGGCATGGCTCCTGGAGGCGCTCTCGTAAGTCGTTTTGGCATAGAGAGGCGCCATCGCATCTTCAGCGGTTTTTCTTGCGCTCAAGGCTTCCTCTCGGGCATCTTGGGCAATTGTCTCCAACGCCGGCGCCAGTTCAGCCAAGAGTTGTAGTGCTCTCTTGCCGTCGGAATTGAGCTCCAGCGCCTCCATGCAGTAGCTGCTCGCCTCCACCCATTTTTCCTGCTTGAATGCTTCCTCGGCCTGCTCCACATATTTTGAATAATTGCGAATTTGATAAGAGATGTATGCGACCAACGCGATTGAGAGACCGAGTATCACGAGTGCCGCGAAGCCTTTCAACATTAATGAGATTTTTCTTCTCGATTTCTCGATTATCTCCAACGCCCCCGCATGGGATGGCGCTATTTCGAGTATGCGCTCGGCTTCTCTGATTGATTTGCAATACTTCCTGACACCATACCAATTGGTCGCGGCGTTGTAGTGCGCCCGTATCCTTGCCTCCTTTGACTTTGCCTCCTGCAACAGGTTCTCCGCCCACTTCGTATCACGCTTGTGCTCTTGCAGGGCCTGTATGAGGCGAACCGCTTCGGCAAAGTCTCCCCTGTCCAGGCTTGCCGTCAGGTCTTCTTCCAGCTTCTCTATTTCTCTAACAGTTTGCCCGATTCGAGCCAGTTCCTCGGAGGCTTTCGAGTGTTCTCTGTCAACAGAGAGGACTTTCCGGTACTCTTCTATCGCCTCATCGTATCGGCCGTTATCTGCAAGTCTGCGGCCCTCCTTGAGATGGGCAACTATTTGCTTTTGCGCGCTTCGCGCTAATTCGAGCTTATGCGTAACTGACTCGACATCGTCAGAAAGATTGAGAAGCCTTTGCAGAAATTGTATGGCGTCTGGAAATGCTTTGTCGGCAAGCGCCTCGTTCGCTTTCCTGTTGAGCGACTCAATTTCCTCAAGTAGCTTCTGGCACTTCTTTACAGAACCCTTGGCATATGCATCAGTCGGCGCAAGGCTCAGTATCTGTTCATATTCATCTATCGCTTGCTGATATCTCTTCTGCTCGAGCAACGCGTCCGCTCTCTTTTTGTGGTTCAGAATACTATCGAGGATTTCCCGGACCTCTTTATGCGCCTTTATTGCTCTCTCATGGGCCGAGTTCCGCTCCAGGACCAGTTGATATTCGGCTGCCGCCTCCTCAAATTTGTATTCACGTCTCAGAGCCTCGGCTTTAGCCAGATGTTCTTCCTGAATGAGAGCGCCGATTTCCCTCCTCAGTTCTTCGGCGGAATCATCGGATGGGTCGAGTTCGAGCGCCTTCAAGATTTCTTGCTCTGCTTCCTTATATTTCTCTTCGCGCTTGAGCGTTTGGGCTCTCTCTTTGTGTGCATTGAGCTTTGCCAGGCTCTCTTCCGCTGTCGCGAGCAAAGCTTCCATTTCTATCTTCCCGACCTCAAGTTGGAGGGCTGCTTTAAGTTCCTTGATGGCGCGGGAATATTTGTAATTTTTGAGATACTCCTGCGCGCGCTGGGTATGCTCACGGGCTTTCCTGAAGTCCGGTATGTTGAGCCCGCACGACATGCAGTATTTCGAGCCGACTCGGTTCTCGCCCTCGCATTTCGGGCATTTCTCGAACAAACCCGTGCCGCATGCCTTGCAGAAACGCGCGCTTTCGGGGTTGACATAGCCGCAGTTGTGGCAGGCGTCCTCCGACTCCAGTCTCGGTGGCTTCGAGTCTTTTGCCGAAACGGAAGACTCTACGTCAACAAGAATTTCGGATATGCTGAAATATCTGTCCCGCGGATTCTCTTCCATGCATTTGAAGACCAAAGCCTTCAGTCCCGCAGAGAGTTTGTCGGCCTTTATCAGCTTCGGACGCTCGCCGGTCAGCATGTGATACAGCGTGGCGCCAAGCGCATAGATATCCGCCCGGTGGTCGACATTCTTCGCGTCCCTCGTCTGCTCCGGCGGCATGTAGTACATCGTGCCCATGCCGTAGCCCGTCTTCGAGAGATCCGACTCGGTCGCCATCTGCGCCAGCCCGAAGTCCAGCACCTTGGGAACGCCGTCGGAAGTAATGATAATGTTTGCCGGTTTTATATCTCGATGGATGATATCCACTCTGTGGGCATACCCGATTGCCTGACATACCTGCTTGAACAGCTCTATCGCCCGTGATTCCTCAATCTTCCCTTCCTCTTCGATAACCCTCTCCAGGCTCTTTCCTTCCACGTACTCCATTACGATGAACGGACCCTTCGCGTCCCGCTCTATGTCAAAGACATTCACGATGTTGATGTGGTTCAGGCCTGCGACAACGTGCGCCTCCCGCAGGAATCGGTCGAGACCTTTCTGCTGGGCTTCGGCTTTCGGAAGCAGTCTTTTGATCGCGACGGTGCGGCGGAGCTTGGTGTCCTCGGCCTTGTAGACCACTCCCATACCGCCCTCGCCGAGTGTGTCGAGTATCCGGTACCTGCTACGGGTTGCGGATTCACGAGTCAGCGAAGAATCAAATCCCAACCCTTCTCTCTGCGCTCCTAATACGGTTTCGGCGTCGTCGAGCAATTCTCCGGTCCCCGGCTCACCGCCTACGAGTGGACCGCCAGCCAGCCGGGTCGGCTGGTCGTCCAAGTGGTCCACATGAACCTCGAGGCCGCAATTCGGGCAGACGGAGTCATCTTTGCCAAGTTGCGTATTGCAATTAAGGCAATTTTTCAAATCTTCGGGCATGAGAGTTTATCCCTGCTAATGAGTCCCTGCAACCGCAGATGCACGCCGATATATCAAATCTGTGCGAATGAATTCGCGCCTACACAATCCGCCCACCTGTAGGGTCGAATTTATTCGGCCAGATTCCTTCCCTATGATTCTGATCGTTCTGACGGTCTCTCCCTGTCATTCTGAGGGAGCGGAGCGACCGAAGAATCTCTTCCACAAGATAACTTCTTTAAAAACAAGATTCTTCGCTGCGCTCAGAATGACAAACATCAATAACTTCTCCGCAACCCGAGACCTTTCACGAAGTTTATCCTGAGATTCTTCGCTAACGCTCAGAAAGACAGCGAGCGCGCCAGGATGACATTCAGGAAGCTCAGAATAAAAGTCAGGGCGCAAAGGTTGACAATCGAAAACTGGCCGAATGAATTCGGCCCTGGATCGGATTTTGCCGACAGATTTTGTGAGCTTCATGAGGCTTATTCTTTCGGAGGCCTGGTCGGTATGCTGATGACAAATTTCGTTCCGTTCTCCGGTGAACTGTCGCAGGTTACCTGCCCTCCATGCAGGTTCTCGATGTTGTGGATAACCATGGGAAGCCCGTAGCCATTGCCATTTGCCGGAGTTTCTTCGGTCCGAGCGCGCTCCAATGTTTCCAAGGGGAATCCCTGCCCGTTGTCCGCGACCTGAATGATGATCGAGCGGTTGGGTTCCTCGCTCATGTCCGCAACGATTTCAATGCATTTCTCCACGGCGGCAGCCAGCGGGAACGCATGCTTGAGCGAATTGCGAATGAGTTCGTGGAGGACGTCCGAGAGGAGGCTTCCGGTCGAATACACCCTGGGAAAGGAGCCATCGGGTAAATGAACGGACAATTTCACCCCGGCTTCCTCGCATCGCTCTCTCGAAGCCGCCGCAACACCTGTAAGGAGGTCTTTCACGTCAACCTTATTCTTCCTGACCCGGTCGTCAATCGATTGCAGGCCCGCAACAATCGTGTCAATCGATTCCGAAATGTTCCTTGCGGCCTCGATCGATTCATCTGCTGGCTCGCCGTTTTCGGAGGATGTCCCCTTCAGGCGCTGCAGGCCATTCATTACTCGCCCATATTCCTCCTTGAAAAGGGAAGAAACCTTCAAGCGTGCATCGATTTCTTGATTAAAAAAATCCTGTAACCTGGAAGCGACCGCAGGCAACTGCGAGAGGTTGCGACGAAATTCCTGCATGAAATCAGTTGACCCGACCTTTTTCGGCAACAGTTGAGATTGCAGCTTCAAGTTGTAAAAACATGCCTCGACAATCGAATGGCGGATCTCCGAGCAGAGCCGCTCGAGCTTGGCGAACGCGCCGGGGTTTTGCGCCTCGAGCGGGTCGGCGTCCGCCGTTCGGGTCTCCTGGGATTCAGCGACGGAGGCGGGGGTTTCGGTTTTCTTCTTCGCCGTCAATCTCTCCTGCAACGAGGTATCGAGGCTTTCGGCCAAGCCCTGCCGCCTCTTTTCCATTTCCGCCAGGCGCTGTGAAGTCGCCGCTTCCATCTCTGCGATTCTCGAACTCATGTCGCCAGGCTTCGCTCCTGTTTTCATTTCACATTTTCTGCAGAGGCTTTTGTCCGGGGCGATGAGCGAGCCACAGCTTTTGCAGGTGTTCCTATTTGGTCGGTTCATAACTCTTCCATCCTTGCTTCCCTGCGGAATTTCAGGTGTGTTTCAAGATATTCGAATTTCACCGTACAATCGGCTTCGACCTTCATTATCGCGTCATTTTTGAGATGCCGGGTCGTAGAGCCCGTCTCAAATTTCAATGGCGCCCCCGAACAGTTCTCGAACCATATGCTGTCGGCGTATCGGATAATGCGAGCATGGACCTTTTGCACCCCTGACTTCGGGATTTGGACACAACAGTTTTCCCCGCTCCCGATTGAGGCGGAGTTCTGAAGGAGAATGTGCTCCTCATTGGCAGGAGAATCGGTCCGGCATATCCGGACGGCCTCGACGTGCCTTTCAGGCCAGATAATGCACGAGCTGCGCTGTTTTTGGCGCTCGAGCGCGGGCGGCGAGTTCACTTGAGAAAGCTTCTCTTCTTGGGCATCCAACACGCTCGTTCTCATATCTTTCTGGCGTTGCGAGGTGAACAGGCTGATATCGAGGCTGCACGTGTCACTGAACGTTAATGTGCCACCCTGCTTGAGCTCGATTCTCTCGTTTTGCTGGATTTCTATCGATTCGGACGTATGCCGAGTCGTGAATTGCGCGCCAAATCTGTTGATATTGAGCAGGTTGGCGCG
Organism: uncultured bacterium; assembly: GCA_964453435.1. Taxonomy (GTDB): domain Bacteria; phylum Abyssobacteria; class SURF-5; order SURF-5; family SURF-5; genus CAYVQZ01. The sequence goes on along the minus strand of CAYVQZ010000002.1, from coordinate 232,327 downwards.
TCCGCCATCCACAATAAGTTCGCCAGCCTCGTTGCTAATTGCCAGGCTCTTGTCTCTGTCCAGAGCTCCACTTTCGTCATAGAAGAGAGTCGAAATATCATTCGTTGAATGTCTTCCAAACCGTATTCGTGAGTTGACGTAGAAACGAAAGACTTTATTGTTCAGGGAAGGAATGGTCAGCTCGACCCGTGACGGGGGCGGTGGCGAATGCCGGAACTCGTGAAGCGCCTCCTGCCGCTTTGAAAACCAGGAAGGCATCGTCGCCGAACAGAATTCGCATCGCCCGGCGCGCACGTCAATCTTGCAGGAGCAGTACGGGCATTCGCGAAGCGATTTTGCCCGAATTTGCTCGAACCAGTCCCTCTCGGAACTCGGGTCCCGTTTCAATGGGATGGTTACCCATTCCTCCGTGACCTGAGGGGCCGGAGCCTCATCCGGGTCGCCGGCGTTCACGACAATCCTGTCGAAAATCGCGTCGTTTCCCACAACGATATTGATTTTCTTCTGATCACTGTCTCTTTTGATTACCGGTTGCGCGGCATTTATGCGAGTTTGCCCTTTATAACAAAGCGGAATTTTTCCATCGACAAGCCCGCGGAGAGCCATGTAAAGAAGAACGGTCCCTTTTTTTTCAGAGTCGGCTTCCACTTCGAGTTCGATTCGCTCGCCGGCCGCACTTTCGAGGAGATCGACAGTGCATTCGCTTTTCCTGACGAATACCGAACTTGACAGGGAGAGGCTCACATTCGTTACCGGAAGGCAGGAATCGTTCAGAACCTCGCAGTCAAAAACCGAAAATTCTCCTATCCGCAGTTCCTGGCGGGTCAGCAGCCTCAATCGCAAATCCGTAAACACGGCCTCAATCGGCAGTTGCTCGCCGCAGTGAATGCAGAACTTCGCTGGATTATCGTTGAGATCGCCGCATTGCAGACACTTAATGCTCACGCGCCTTCACCCCACATTGGTCAGTCGTAATCATTGATAATGTAATCCTTCTGTCTGTAGTACCATTCCAGCACGTCCTGTTCTTCCTGGTCCAGAGCTTCCCGTTCGCGGTGATATCTGTTGTTTTCGGATACAAAATAACTTTGAGATGCCTTTGCTCTTTCAAGTTGTCGGAGCTTGTCCATATGCCAATCGTATGCCTGTTCTTTACGCTGGTCAATTGCTTTTTGCTTGCTTTTCAGTTGTTCGTCAAGGGCTTCCAACCGCGCATGCTCGCGGGCCTTAAGATATGCATTCTTTGCATCGCTATAGCATTTCTCGGCCGACTTGTAGTCCTGTTGGTTCAGACACACGTCCCCCTTAATTCGCTCGTCTTCCGCAGCTTTCCAGACACCGGGCGCATAGCTCGCCGCGCTCACCTGGCTCGCGGCCGCCCGTTTTTGCTCCATCACTCGTTTTGCGGCTTCGGCGAACTTTTTGGCAGCGAGTTGCTCTTGCCGCTCCTGTTCCGCCTTTTCCGCCGCATGCCGGGCCTTGCGGGCCTCCTCGGCTTTCCTCTGGGCTGAAAGCTTTTTCGCCGCCGTCTCGGATTTACCGAATTCGGAAGCGGCTGCCTGGAACGCCTGTATCGCCGCCGTGTGCTCTTTCTGCCCGTCGTGTCTCAAGCCTTCCTGATATTTCCGCTCGCCCGCCTGCCAGCTTTGAGGCGCGAACCGTTCGGCGCCTGAAACCTTGGCCCGTGTCCTCGCATTCTCGGCGGCGACCTTTACTTTGACGACTTTTTGAACACTCTCCCGCTCGGCAAGTTCCGCTTCGGTTGGCGGAGGTTTGATGCCCTCCTGAGGTTGAGGTTGCACCGGCATGATCAATTGCGGGGTGACTTCATCCGAACTCGTCGAGATGAGGCCTTTCGCCAGGTACAAGACGAGGCCGACTATCAGGCAGCCGACAAGTATCGGCGGAGCGAGCCTATTAAGAGGTATCTCTATTTGTCTTTTGGCCTCGACGGCAACCGATGGTTTTTCCTTTTGACTCGTGCCGGAGGGCCTTTTTGCCTTTGCTTCGGGCTTAATGAGCAGCGCGTTCCGGACCTGTCTGGCGCCCTGCGCGCGGTTGGAAAGCTCCTTCGCGCAACAGTTCTGCACGATGAGGTTCATTTCCTCGCTCACTTCAGGAATGGGGTCTATCGGCCGTTTTAGGTGCTGCATGGATATGTCGCCGCCCGTGAAAGGCGGCTCGCCGCGCAGCAGTTCGTACAGCGTTATTCCGAGAGAATAGATGTCGCTTCGCGCGTCCGCCTCCTTGCCCATCAATTGTTCCGGGCTCATATACAGCAGGGTGCCGCTCGTAATCCTGCCGGTTTGACGGGTCTGGCTGTCCTTCAGGGTGCGCGCGATGCCGAAATCGGTGATTTTAATGTTACCGTCCTTATCGAGCATGATATTCGATGGCTTGATGTCTCTGTGTATCACTCCCTTGAAGTGAGCGTAGTGGAGCGCGTTGCAGATTCCCACCGCATATTTCCTGACCCTTCTCTCCGACAGCTTCTTTTTCTGAATCAGGACCTGCTCGAGCGTTTTGCCCTCGACATACTCCATGACGAGGAATCTTCCGTCGGCATGTTCCTCGTAATTGTAGAGCTTCACAATATTCGGATGGGAGAGATCCATCGCCGTGCGGGCTTCCTGTTTCAAAAGCTCGATGCCGCGCAGGTCGCTCTCCAGTTCCTTCGACAGAAGCTTGATTGCCACCAGTGTGCCGAGCTTTGTATCTCGCCCCTTGAACACGATTCCCATCCCGCCCCGGCCGAGTTCTTCCAGTATCTCATACCTTCCGGCGAGCAATTTCCTGGCCTGCCCGTGTTGCATCGTTGCGGCGCCGTCGAGCGATTCGTCTTCCATGCCCGGAACCTGCGTGGAAGCATCATCCAGTGAGTCGCCGCTTCCCGTGTCGAGCATGCTCTGGCAATGCTTGCACTTAATGGCTACGGCGAGTATCTCTTCACCGCAGTAGAGACACTTTTTTGTCTCGTCAGGCATTGGTTTTTTTATCTGCACATTCCCGAATTAAGAGTTGTTTCAAAACCGCAGGCGCTTGCAGATAGCCGCAGATACTATCCAATCTGTGCGAATGAATTGGCGCCTACAATTTCATTGCCCTACGCCGTAATTCGTCTTGCCCTAAACCCACCGCCTGCAGGGTCGAATTCATTCGACCATATGTTCTTCATCCGCAGATTTTCTCAGATTTCGCTGAGCGATAGCGAAGTCCCGCGTTTCGCGGGATAGGGTCGAATTCATTCGACCATTCGCACCGCATCGGCAATCCCCTGTAGGGCCGAATTTATTCGGCCAAAAATGTCTACAGTGTGAAATCCTATCCGGCATCTCATTCGGCCTCGCGCGGCAGTACGAGAAAATAACCGAGATTCTTCGCTGCGCTCAGAATGACAAACCTCAATAACTTCTCCGCAACCCGAGACCTTTCACGAAGTTTATCCTGAGCAAAGCCGAAGGGTTCAGGATGACAGGGCGAAAAATTCCATCTCACTCCGTGTTTATCTGCGTCCATCCGTGGTTCCGTCTATTCTTCCTTGTCTATCCGCGAGTTACTTCGATTGTCACAGAGCGTGCGAATGAATTGGCGCCTACAAAAGCGCCCCCTTGTAGGGTCGAATTCATTCGACCATTCGCACCGCATCGGCAATCCCCTGTAAGGTCGAATTCATTCGACCAAGAATCTTTGTTTCGCCGAATCCCATATCAATTTTCCTAAATAACAAAGGCGCCTCCATGGCGCCTTCATGAAAAAGAAGCATTCCCGGCAAGCTCGCCGTTTACTGCTTTATCACTGCCAATTCGACTCTGAGCTGTACCTCTCTTCGGGGAACATATGTGTATCACGAAAGCGCCATTCCGCAATGTCCGCAGAATTTCTCGCCCGGCTTCACGGGCTCTCCGCAAGACGAGTTTGGGCACGTCTTTGACGCCTGCTCGCCGCTGCCGCCGGGCTGTGCCCCGAGCTGCACAACGGTGGGCCCGCCGCCATGCCCCCACATGCCTCCACCGCCACCGCCGGGGCTGACCACGCTTGTGGTGGGCTGCATCTTGACCATCGCGTTGAGCATTTGCTCGAACATCTTGTCTCTATCGGCGACCATCCGCTCATACAGATCCCTTGTTTTTTCGTCAAGGACCGAGCCTGCTTTGACCTTTTCGACCTCTATTTCTTTGAGTTTTTCCTGGTACTCGAGGTATTCGCGGACGCGCTCCGGGTCCATGCCGGCAATGAGAGCGTCGGGACCGCGCTCTTCGAGCTGTTTTATATACGCCGCCTTATTATCTTGCTCTATCCTTTGATTTTCGAGGATTGTTTTCTTGAACTCGTCGAACAGCTTGTTTCTCTCGCGTTTCTCGCGGAACTTGAGCTCTTTGTCCTTCCATTCCTCATCTCTTCGAAACTCGTTGATCAGCCGCTCGCACTTCTGGTTGTTCAAGAGCTTTGTCTTGTTCACAAAGAACTTGCGAGTCAGGTCGTAGTCCTCGAGTGAATCGGCCAGCTCGCGCTTTTCCTGGTCGGTGAGCAGCTTTTCCTTGTCGAGTTCGACCAGATAGTTGTACTTGTCGGCCTCTACTCGCCGCCGTTTCAGTTCCTCCATCGTCTCGCGCGAGAGAATTGTCGTCGCGAGTTCCCGGCGCTTCTGTTCGAGTTCCTCAGCTTCGACCGCCACGAAATCATCGGGGTTCTGCGAACGCACCTTCTCGAGCGTGTCGCTGAGATAGTCAATGAACCGCAACTGGATCAGCCGGAGCCCATTGCGCTCCAGCGTGACCCGCATGTCGGACTCGAGCGCCTGCTCGATGTTTTTCCTCAGAGGCACGTTGGCATAGAGGTCTTTCACGGATTCGGCGCGAATCAATGGCTGGAGCACATTGGTTATTTCCTGCTGGAGGAATCCCTGCAGGTCGGATTTCGTAAAAACCTGTCTCTGACGCAGAAGATTGGTGAAAAAGAACTCCGGCTTTTCGATTCCCTGCACCAGTTTGCACTGGACCGACAGCTCGACGTCTTCTTTCGAGAGCAGTCGGGGAATCTCGAAGTTCAAGTCGATATCCGCCGCCTGAAGCAGGATGACGGTTGCGGGCACATTGAAATCGAAGCTCATGAAACGCTTCTTGAATGTGCTGATGTTGTAGCAGTCCGGATCGAGGGTCCCCGCCAGCCGGCCCTCCTGCAGCAATACCGCCCGCGTGCCATGCTCGACGATCAGCCCTTTTCGCACGATTCCCTCGAGGTCGCGCTCTTCGACCCGTCGCGCCAATTCGCCGGGCCCGCACATCCACCGCATCTGTTTTATCGGCTGAGTATCCTGTGTGAGCTTGGCGCCGCAGTTTCCGCAAAATTTGGCGACGGGTTCAACCGGCGCGCCGCATTCGACGCACAGAGCATACAGACTGTTTCCGCAACTGGGGCAGAAAGGAGTCGATTCACTTACCTCACTGTTGCAGTTTGGACACCGTATGGTGGGCATGACATTCCTCCTACGCGTGATCCGAATCTCTAATATTTGATGTTTTGTGAAACTAGTACGAAAGTCATCGCATCTTCTCTACCCCACTCAGGGCAAAGGTTTTATTCCTTCCCTGCGCGCCATTTTCACGTCAATAGCATATTCAAAGTGCATTCCTTCCAAACACTTCTTGCCTTCCTCTATACAATGGTCGAATGTCGATGTGTCATTCGTAAATGTTGTGGAGTTCATAGTCAACAACGCGTTTTTTTCGACCATCTTCTTTATGATTTCACGATCGGTTAGTATCGATTCATCAAGATTGTCATGACTCAGCATACATCCAAGAAATGCGTGACCTCTCACGAGGAATATGATGGGATGAAGCGCCGCATTTTCGAGACAACCGGCATAGAGTAATGCCAGGTCCAGACACGTACCTCGTCGATGTTCAAGTATTTGAGCTGGGAAGCGAACCTTTTGTCCATTCCGTTCGAAACTCGCCGGAGGATTGATGTAACTGATATCCAAGTCCTTTTGCAGCGACAGATAGATCGCCTCCGCCATCTTTCGGACCTTTTCCGGGTCCTTTGACTGATATCCATTAAATCCGTCTTCGCCGCATAGTGTGGCAAGACGCGACCTGGAATACGTCATTATCTGCTCAACCGCCGAATCGTTTGGCTTGATCAATGACGCTATCATATGAATCAGAAGTGGATGGTCAAACCACTCATTATAGGCGAGAATCTCGACGGGATACGTGTCCGAAAAACAAACGTGATCGTCGATTTCTACTTCGACCCTGAGCGAAGCTTTTTCGGCCTCGACGATTCTCTGTAATCGCTCCAGCCGGACAGGCATACTGATTCCCTCGATTACGAGCTTTTTCCCCGGAGCGATCACTGGGAATGTGCGCTGCCAATATTCACCGTAATCAGGAGAAAGCCAGCACTTTACAAGTCCGTTCTCGGCGGCCTCCCCCGCGCAATTCCCTATAACCAACTGCCAGATGACCGGAAGCTCATTGTGGAGCAGGCAGGGGTTTATTCTCCTCATGTACTCGACTTCGACGCGAAGGTCGCGAGTCTTGACCCGCATTCGTTGCTGTTCCGAACGAGAAGTTGGCGCCGGCGGCTCTGCTTGAACAGTTTCATCCATCAATGGCGATTTCGAGTCCCCGATCACCGACTCGATTTTCGACTCCATCTTCCGAATCTCTTCCTCGATGTTCTCCGCCCCCATGGATTTGCGGGTTTCGCTCTCCTCATCGATGAAGCGCCAGATGTCCTCGTCGGTCGTTTTGCCGCCCGTCCGCGGAACCGGCGCGCCGCAATTGCCGCAGAATTTCGCGCCGGGGGTCAGCGGGTGATGGCAAGTGCTGCAGATCGAAGCGCCGCTATGTTCTGAAGTCATGATGATATTGCCTCATCCTACGCCGGCCAGGTAGCTTTTCCGCTCCTGGAATTTGTCCTTGAGCTGCTTGGCAAGCCGGCTTACCTTTTCTATCGATTTGCCTGCATCGCCCGGATTATCAGCAGACGCTTTTTCAACCTCTGAGCATTCATGGACGATATCTTTCATCAGCGACTCGAATGTCTTGTCGAAATCGACCATCTTGTCGAGATGCCGTGTTTCGACCTTATCCTTTTCGAAAAACGGCAACGCGCCGTATTCCGCATTGCTGATTTCCATTCTCAGCAGGTCCACGGAATGCTCGCAGTCCTTCAGCTTCTGCCGCAGGTCGTCATTGCCTGCGTCATGCGCCCGGTTCCGCGCGTTCCGAAGCGAGTCGATAGCCGAGCCGAGCTGCCGCACCATGTTGTTTCTCAACCGCTGGTCGGAGTCGAGCCGGTCCTGTTTTACAACGTATCGATTCTCCAGCGCGTCGCTCACTGGTTTCCGGGCGACCATGACCAGCCATATGATGAACAGCATAATACATATGAGTACTATGAGGACTGCCGGCTGCGAAAGCTTCTTCGTGAGCGGTTCGGGAGGCGCGGGCGGCGGCGGAGCGCTTCCTGTTTCGCCGAGCGCGACCTCACCCCACACCGCTTCGCCGGTTTCCACGTTCGCCAGCTTGAGGTTGAGCCGCAGGTGGGCCTGATGCTGGTCTCCCGACTGTTCCTGGACGCTTCCGATGATGAGACCATCTACTCCCAGGAATCCGCCCAGTTTTTTCATGGTCGATGCATCGATCATGTCGGCATGTCGAATGTTGAACTCGTGCTCGGTGAGAACTTTCTCGAGCTCCTCCCGCAGCACGACGCTGTATGGAGTCTTCGTCAGGGCGATAGTAAGCAGGTCGGTGATCTCGCCGTCGTCGTTATCGAGCTTCAGCACGGCGATCCGGTTCATGCCCTCGATATCGGTGCTTCCCAGCGACTGAACGCAGGCCTGGACGGCCTGCTGCGCGGCCTCGCGTTCCAGCGGAGTCAGGGCGGCGGATACGGAAGGAACCAGGCACAGGAAAAGCAGCAGCGTCGCCAGTGCAGTCAATCCGACTTTTCTCATTTGCCACACTCCTTTACATTCCAAATGCGAACTCAATAGACTCTGGCAACTGTGTCGCAACGTAAACTGCGAACCACTTTCAGATGGACATCCTGAAGCCTGTTGACGCATTCGGGAAAGAACTCGTTCGCCGTCGGCGTGAGTTCCACCTCGATCCGTGCGGTTTCCCAGTCGTACTCGAGCAGGCTGGCGCTTTTTACACTTTTGCAGGTTCTGAGTTCCCGGACGATCAAATCGGCCTGCCCGCGTGATTTCACGCCGCTGACCATGAGCGTGTGAGAAATCAGGCCCTCATATCGATTCACAATTTGACCAATCAAATAGTCGCCCATTTCTCTCCCGGCCTTCGCAAGCGAGACCTCTCCGGCCTCCGGCTCGGTCAGCTTGCGGTCGCCGCGCAATTCCATGGTTTTGGCGGCAACTATCTCGCCCGTCTCCGCCTTGACAACGCGTCCCTCGATGTTCGTGTTGAATGTTACGAGGTTCCCGAACTTGTCGGCGAGCTGGCTTTTGGCGTTAATAACAGCCAAAAGGTCAGCCCCTGAAAATTTTGCCTGTTCGCGATACGTCTCGAACACGCTCGCATCAAAAACATCAGTTCGCAGATTCCAGCTCGCGTCCGGACCTCCCACAACGCGAAATCCCGCCTCGGCGAATGCGCTCGCCATTTCCTGCAAAGCAAGCGTAGATGTGAACAACACGCTATCGGTGACAAACACCTCATCGCCGGCTATCAGCACGCGCGTCTTGTCGAGGTTCTTGCTCTTGATAACATCCTCTCTAAAGACCACCTCGAGCTTTACCCAATAGAAATCGGCGTCGTTCGCTTCTTCCAGAATGTCGTAGGAATCGACGACTCCCGATGTCTCAGACTCAATCCGATATTTCATCAAAATGTAATTCTCGGACACGCGGCTGCTCTTCATATGCAGTCCCATCTGCTGTTGAAGAGCATTGTTGAGCGCATTGTCGATTGCCGCCTGTCGCGCGGCCGCAAGGTCGCCGTTCATAACCGCCGCAATTCCCTCGGCAACCGTCGCTTCCGGTTCCATGGCTTCGGTGTCGGGAATGCGAGCGATGCCCATTCGCTCATCGCGCTCCGCCGGAGTAATCCATTGGCCATCCGCAAACACAAGGCCTTCGTCCGTGGGTCTGACCCATCTGCCCCGGTAGTTGATCAGGCCTTCCTCTTTCGGGTCCACCCACCGGCCATTCTGTTGAATCAATCCCGCCGCGGCGGGGTCGACCCATTCGCCATTGTGAAGCGCCAGCCCTTTTGCGCGCTGCAGGGCAGCGTATTTTTCGGGTTCCATCTCAAGATCGAAAACGAGTTCAGCGTCGTGACCGCCAACCGGGCGCACAAACTGCGGCTCGCTGTCCAGGTAATCCGGTTTCCCGACCTTTATCCAATAATAGTCGCCCTCGGGAACACGGAGAGTTGTGGGTGTCACATGCCGGCCGCCGGTCGTGTCCCACGTTGACCACGGGCCGGTCTCGTTTTTCGACCAATAGACCGTGGCATGGTCGGGTGTGGACTCGACGCGGACGGAGGCCATCGGCGGGCTAACGGGAGTAGTGGTGGCGCACCCGGACAGAATCAGGAGCAGCAGGACACCGAACGCCAGAAGATTCTTTCTCATCGAGCGCCCTCCTATTTGTGGGGGTGAGTCAATCATCTGGAAGGTTAATTTTTTCGAGCGCCGGAACATTTTATCATTCGACCTCACGGTTGTCAACTTCGTTAACTCCAGACTCCTTAACCACTTCAGTCAACCACGACAACAATGCTTCCACTCGAGAGCACCGAATCTGCGCCCTGGTTTCGGGCGAGGCGCTCATAGTCGGCGTCGCGAATCACCAGGTCGGTGCGGAGCTGCCCGCCGGTGGCAACCGCATCAAGAATCAAGGGGTTGCTGCCGGCTCTCGGATTGCTCATCGCCTGGTTGATGCTCGGCTCGTAGGCCACGTTCACGCGCGCGGGCTCGGTCTCGCCCTCTGTCTTCTGAGGGAACACCGGCACACCGGTTTCCGTGATGATTTCGGGCGCCAGAGCGGCGGTGGCGTGCAGGTTCTGCGCGTTGATTATCAGCCCGGTGAAGTCTTTTTCTCTTCCCAGCACATCGGCGGTCGGGTTGTAATAATCGAGCGCGCGCCATCCCTGCATACGTCCGGGAACGACGCCGGTATTGGCGGGAGCGGGCTGCGGCTCGGCCTCGGCGGCCTTGGCAACGGCATTCTTCTCCATTCCCTTGAGCCGAAGCTCCATGTCGACCTCTACATTGCCGTCGGGCATCACGCGGACGTCGGTCACCTGCGCGCCGTGAATCATCGCGTGCACGTTCTCCTCGACGATATACTCTTTCTGAATATAGTTTTCCAGCTTGCGCTTCGATGTTATCATCGCGCCCCGGAGCGTCGCGGCGAGGATACGCTGCGCGTCAAGCTCGGCGGCGCCGACCGCCATCAGTTTCGCCTGGGGATACGACTGCGATGCGACCGGCAGCGCGCCATGGCCTGTCGCGCGAATGACGCCGTCGCCCCAGTCGATCTCGGCATTTTCCGGGATCATGTCGGCCGGACTGAACTTCTGGCCGATTGCTCCTCCGATTTTCTGGGTCAGCTCGGAGGTTGTCTCGGCCACTTTCCTGGCGGGCTCACTCGCGAACGCAAACGTTTCCCGCGCGCCCTCCGAAAGCGTGACCAGCGCGAACAAGAGCCCGACAACTACCAACAGTGTGATCAGTTTCTTGAACATTTCGTTTTCTCCTTTCCTGTTCATTGACCACGTTCACAAATCGAATCGGGAATGAGAGAAGGCAGGAACGATGCCAGCGGCTTCAGATGCCGGAGTCTGTGGCGTGGCAAAATCCGAAAAAGGTCGATATTGCGGGAAAAATGGATTGAGGCCTTTGAGAGTCAAAAGGGAACTAAAACGATTGTCGGTCTGTAGGCTTCACAATCAATGTGACCATCCCGTCACACAGATGTGAAGAAGGAAGTACGATTAGCTGTCGTGGTGAATGCGTTTAATATGTAGGGTCGAATTTATTCGACCATATATTCTTCATCCGCAGATTTTCTCAGATTTCGCTGAGCGATAGCGAAGTCCCGCGTTTCGCGGGATAGGGCCGAATTTATTCGGCCAATCGCACCGCATCGGCAATCCCGTGTAGGCTCGAATTTATTCGGCCAGATTCCATGCCATATCCCAAAATGAATATTTTTCTATTCCCGAAACCAATCCTCTTCGCAACGGATTTGCAATGATGTATTTTGCTATCTCATGAATGTTTTCTTCTTTCCGAATCGCATGGTCATAATATGCTCTTTGCCAGACCGACCCTTTCCTTTGCAGTGTCCTGTTAATTTGCCTTGCAGAACGCGCCTTGAACAACTTTACCACCTTTGATAATTCCTGTGTCTCTCCAATCTGCATGAGCCAGTGTAAATGCTCAGGCATCAACACCCATGCTATCGAGCGGACAAGCCCTTCTTCATCCAATCTGCGCATTTCGGTAACAACCATTCTGGCCATCCGGAAATCAGCGAAAAACGGCCTACGATTCAATGTGACAGTGGTGACAAAATATATTTGACCTGCACGCGAAACCCTGCCTTTCCGCAGTTCATCATATGACATCGATCCAACCGATTTACTCTATCGAAGCGGGGTATATCCGCCAAAAACCTGTGCGAATAAATTCGCACCTACAACGACCCTATCCTTTGCGGTAATTTATGTTGCCCCAAACTCGCTTCCCGTGGGAACAAATTCATTCAACCAATCGCTATTTCCCCACTGTAGGGCCGAATTTATTCGGCCAAAACTCTCCCCGTCATTCTGAGGGAGCGACCGAAGAATCTCTTCAGACTATAACTTCCTTAAGAAGCGAGATCCTTCACTTTGTTCAGGATGACAACGCAGTTCGACGCCCCGCTTCAGGCAGCCCGACTTCTCCAGAAAAATTCGCCGAGGCCGAGCGTTCGAGCCGTAGTGCCCGCCCTACCGGCCCAACCCCGGCATGCGTGATCTTCGGCCGGCTTCCCGAAGCCGGCGCAGGAGCGAGTCTGGACTCCTCAATGCGCGCTTCGGCAATCCTTGAACTGCCGAAATCCGGCAAGGAGAAGGATGTTTCTCCGAGCAGTCCTGGCGCACCGAAACCCGTTGTTGTTGTTCGTGTTCGTTGGCGTGTTGTTGTTCCGGTTCGCCGCCCGCGCGTTGTTGGCGTTATTGTTCCAGGAACCGCCGCGAAGCACGCGATACTGACCGTTCGTTGGACCCTTCGGGTTCCGTGAAGGGCTGTTGCTATAATAATCCTTGTCGTACCAGTCCGAGCACCATTCCCACACGTTCCCGTGCATGTCATACAGGCCCCAGGCGTTCTGCTTCTTCTGGCCCACCGGATGCGTCTTTCGGCCGGAGTTGGAATAGTACCAGGCATACTCACCGAGCCTGCCCTCGTCGTTTCCGAATGAGTATTTCGTCGCGCTCCCGGCCCGGCACGCATACTCCCACTCGGCCTCCGTCGGCAATCGCTTGCCAGCCCAGCGGGCGTATGCCACCGCGTCATCCCAGCTCACTCCCACCACAGGACAGTCGGCAGTACGAGAATACTCGGACACCCAGTCCGGAAGGCTTCGATGTCCCGTCGCGCTCAGAAACCTCTTGTACTGGCCAACCGTCACCTCATACCTGTCCATATAAAACGCGTCCACATACACACGGTGCTGCGGATGCTCATGATCGTGTCCCTCGCCCGACAGGCTCCCCATCATGAACTCGCCGGCGGGAATCAAAACCATACCCTCGGGAGCTTGCGCCGCCGCCTTTTGAGAAGCGGTCGGCTTTGGTTGTGGAACAACAACCGGCGCCGGTTTCGGGGAAGGCTGGGGTCTTACGGCTTCTCTTTGGGTCGTCTTCTCAGTCTCCGCCTGTTTCTGCTTCGCTTCCTGCTCAGACCGCCCTGCCGCCTCGCGGAGGGCGCGCTCCCCTTCCTCCCGCACCCGTCCTTGATAGTAAATACCACCGATAACCGCGACCGCAAGAAAGAATATCAGCGCCAGTACCACGACGACGGCTCGGTTTTTTTCTCGCTCCTCCTCTTCTTCCCGTGCTTTTCTCTCAGCCTCTTTTCTCCGCTTTTCTTCCTCGAACTCTCGAGCAGCTTCCTCATGGCCAACGCTTGGGAAGTCAAGCCGTCGGACGGCCTCCCTTTGCCTTCTTTCCTCTTCTTCTCCGAGCCTGCGGGATTCTTCCAGCTCGCGCTGGCGCGTAGCCTCTTCTTTTGCTTTGCGCTCGGCTTCTTCTTTCTCCCGTTGCTTTCGCTCTTCTTCCTGCTTCCTCAGCGCCGCTCGCGCTCGTTCTTTCTCCCGGCGTTCCGAATCCGTCTCGATTCTCCCCTCCAGCGCGTCGGCCAACTCACGGGCGTTCTGCCAGCGATCTTCGGGCTTTTTGGCAAGGCATTTGAGAATGATTTCATTCAGTCGCCCGCTCACCCCTCGAATCGGCTCGGGTTCCACATTGATGTGACAATAGGTGACGTCCTCGGCATCCTCGAACGGCGTCCTTCCGCTCAGAAGCTCGTACAAGGTAACGCCAAGAGAGTAGATGTCGCTGCGGGCGTCCACTCCCCTGCCCACACACTGTTCCGGACTCATGTACATCAATGTCCCGCTGGTGTCGGGTATCCCATACCGGCTCACGCTCTCCCGCACCACCTTTGCGATGCCAAAGTCGCATACCTTCACGTTCCCCTGCGCGTCCAGCAGCAGGTTCTGCGGCTTGATGTCGCGGTGGATGACCGGCTCGGGCAGACCGTGGGCGTATTGCAGCGCTTCGAGCAGTTGCAGGATGATCCGGGTCGCCTCCTCTTCCGACAGTTTCCCTCCCCGGGCCTCCAGCAACTGGGCCACGTCGTGGCACACAGTCTCCCCCACCACCAGGCCCGGAACATATTCCATGAGGAGATATTTCCCCTTCTCGTCGTAGTAATCGAACTTCGCGATGCGAGGATGCGCCAGCGCGTGCGCGGCCTTTGCCTCAGAGAGGAGGAACCTGACCGCCTTCCGGTCCTTCTCAAAGCGGTCGGAGAGTTCCTTGATCGCGACATCGATCTTCATCACCCGGTCGTAAGCTCGATATACCTTCCCGAAACCTCCTTCGGCGATCAGTTCTTTTATCTCGAATCGGCCGGACAAAACCCTGCCGACATCATCGGGAAGCCGGGTGGCCGCATCATCAAGGGGACCGGCGGCGGCGACGTCCGATCCATCGGAAACAGAAGGTTCCTTATCAAGCATCATGTGGCAATGCTTGCATCGGATGGCATCGGCAAGGATTTCTTCCTTGCAGTATGGACAGCGTTTTGTCTCTGCAGCCATTCTGTTTCTCTATTCGCCGTTTAGCCTGATGAAATCTTTAAGCAACAGGAAAGACCCTTGGGTTTCAAGCCGCAAATGCACGAAGATACAATCAAACCCGTGCGAATGAATTGGCGCCTGCACAAATACGGAATACGAATCCCCCTGTGGGGTCGAATTCATTCGACCATATATTCCTCATCCGCAGATTTTCTCAGAGTGTGCTGAGCTATTAGAGAAGTCCCGCGTTTCGCGGGATGGGGCCAAATTCATTCGGCCATCCGCGCAGTGTCTATTCCCCTTAGGGTATAATTCATTCAAACATATCCTCTCCCTGTCATTCAGGAGGCGAAGCGACCGAAGAATCTCTTGGAACACGAATGCCACAAATGAATAGTTTTTCTTGCTGATTCTCGCACAAGCAGGAGTGCATTTTATTGCAAGATGTTATGTGCACGCGTTCTCAGAATCGCGACAAGAATTCAAGAGCCTGAAAATCAGAAGTACAGATACAATCATCATGTGCTCCATCATAAATTTCACTCCACCGTCATCGGCGTATATCCGCGATACGAAAACAATAATGCATCATTCAGCAAAACTATACGAGGGACTGCATGGCCTGGTATGAGAGGGGCCATTCTCTTCTTGCATCTTCATGACAATGCTTGCACTTGATACTTAACGCAATTCTCTGCTCGCCAGATTATGTGCAGGTTTTGATAGATTTTGGTCGCTCATCATTCAGTAGTGGAAACCGTTGTTACAAATCTTAAGGCAAGATCCTCTCGCGCTTTCCCAAAATAAATGTTCTCCTCTGATCATCCCAAAACGTTCCCGTAAAGAATAGGGAACCGCTGTCAAAATGCAACTCTCCATATGGAGGGTCTACGATGTTTACGTGCTTATCAACAATCCTCTCAAGCTTTCTCATGGTACTATCCAGTCTATACACTTCGAAGCAAGAATAAGGGCCTTGGCGCGGCTGAATGTAGCTTAAACAGATTTCGTCTAGGCCGTTCCCATCGAAATCGTAGCAAAAAAGCCATGGAATATTGCTCTTGCCTTCCCATCTAAACTCGCTGGGCTCCGATATGGATACTGTGTTCAATTGATCGATATAATCTGTTCCTGAAGAAACAACAGCCAAGTATAGATGCTCTCCAAGTGCTCTGTAATCGGCCATACTGAAAAATTTGGTGCGGTCCTTAGGAATTTTCGAAGAGGTAAATATTCGCAGCAAAACTACGTAGTCAATTATGTCGGTGTTTCGATCAAACTCTCCTTTTCCGGCTCCAAAAACTTCACCTTTTCTCTTATATGTATATTGGATCTCTCTTGTTTTCATTATTGCATCAGACACGTTAAATCTAAACGGGCTTTCCTCGAAAATTACTGGGAAGACAAGTTTCTCTTTCCCAGTTATCTCATTTAATCTGTCTCTCAATAATGAGGAATCGATCCTAAATTCTATCCAAGGTTTTTTCTCTTCAACTGTGTCTTGTGAAGGACTGAGAGTCTTCGCTTGCTGGTCATACCGCACCGCCGCCTCGCGGCGGGCGCGTTCCGCCTTCTTCCGCGGCTGCGCTCGGTAGTAAATAATGCCGCCGCCGACCACTCCCACAATAATATATATCAACGCAAACGTCACAGCGGGGGCCCTGATTTTCTTCCACTTATCTCCCATTTCCCTTGCTTTTCTGTCAGCCTCTTTTCTTTGCTTTTCTTCATCGACCTGTCGAGCAGCTTCCTCATGGTCGATGCTCGGGAGAACAAACCGTCGGGCGATCTCCTTTTGCCTTCTTTCCTCTTCTTCTCCGAGCCTGCGGGATTCTTCTAGCTCGCGCCGGCGCGCAGCCTCTTCTTTTGCTTTGCGTTCGGCCTCTTCTTTCTCCCTCCGCTTTCGCTCCTCTTCCTGCTTCCTCAGCGCCGCCCGTGCTCCTTCCTTCTCCCTGCGTTCCGAATCCGTCTCGATCTTTCCCTCCAGCGCATCGGCCAACTCGCGGGCGTTCTGCCAGCGGTCCTCGGGCTTTTTGGCAAGACACTTCAGAACAATCTCATTCAGTCGGTCGCCCACCCCTCGAATCGGCTCGGGTTCCACATTGATGTGACAATAGGTGACGTCCTCGGCATCCTCGAACGGCGTCCTTCCGCTCAGAAGCTCGTACAAGGTAACGCCAAGAGAGTAGATGTCGCTGCGGGCGTCCACTCCCCTGCCCACACACTGTTCCGGACTCATGTACATCAATGTCCCGCTGGTGTCGGGTATTCCATACCGGCTCACGCTCTCCCGCACCACCTTTGCGATGCCGAAGTCGCATACCTTCACGTTTCCCTGCGCGTCAAGCAGCAGGTTCTGCGGCTTGATATCGCGGTGGATGACCGGCTCGGGCAGACCGTGCGCGTATTGGAGCGCTTCGAGCAGTTGCAGAATGATCCGTGTCGCCTCCTCCTCGGACAGTTTCCCTCCCCGGGCCTCCAGCAGCTGGGCCACGTCGTGGCACACAGCATCCCCCACCACGAGGCCCGGAACATACTCCATGAGGAGATAGTTACCCTTCTCATCGTAGTAGTCAAACTTCGCGATGCGAGGATGCGCCAGCGCGTGAGCGGCCTTTGCCTCCGACAGGAGGAACCTGACCGCCTTCCGGTCTTTCTCAAAGCGGTCGGAGAGTTCCTTGATCGCAACATCGATCTTCATCACCCCGTCGTAAGCTCGATATACCTTCCCGAAACCTCCTTCGGCGATCAGCTCTCTTATCTCGAATCGGTCGGACAAAACCCTGCCGACGTCATCGGGAAGCCGTGTGACCGCATCATCAAGAGGACCGGCGGAGGCGACATCCGATCCATCGGAAACAGAAGATTCCTTATTAAGCATCATGTGGCAATGCTTGCATCGGATGGCATCGGCACGGATTTCTTCCTTGCAGTATGGGCACTTTTTAATATTTTCTAGCATTGCTTATATTTTTCAGGGCAAATATCTCAAATACAAACCTGCAAACCTCGAATCCTTATTTAGTGTTCTCAATACTGCTTCAGCTTCTTCTCGAGCCTGAAACGGGCCGACCATAACCCTGAACCATGTCCCCGATGCCGAATCGAGAGCAGTTTCTTCCACATAGCTTTCGTAACCTTGAACCCCTAGGATCTCAACAAGACTGTAGGCTAGCGCCTTATCTTGACTTGAGCTAACTTGCAACGCATAGCGAGCGCTGGGTTTGGGGATTGCTTCTTCATTTTCAACCTCTTCTGAGGACGATTCTGCAGCAGGATACTGCTTATTTTTAATATCCTTAGCGCAGCGGAAGCCGACGCCGCTACGCGTGTCCACGGGTGTGCCGATGTCCCGGTACGCCGAACGAATGTAACTCGCATAGTGGCCCCACGACCCACCACGAAGCACACGATACCGACCGTTCGCTGGACCTTTCGGATTCTTTGATGGGCTGCTTTGGTAGTATTTCGAATCATGCCAGTCCGAGCACCACTCCCACACGTTCCCGTGCATGTCGTACAAACCCCAGTTGTTCGGCTTCTTCTGGCCTACAGGATGCGTCTTCCCGCCGGAGTTTTTGTCATACCAGGCGTACTCGCCCAGCCTGCCCTCGTCATTGCCGAATGAGTATTTCATCGCGCTCCCTGCCCTGCATGCATACTCCCACTCGGCCTCGGTCGGCAACCGCTTGCCAACCCACTGAGCATACGCAACCGCGTCATCCCAGCTTACCCCCACCACTGGACAGTTGTCACTCGGGGCATACTTGGAAACCCAATCAGGCAGACCACGATGTCCAGTCGCGCGTATAAACGCCATATACTGACTCATCGTCACCTCGTACTCATCCATATAAAACGCATCCACATACACCCTATGCTGCGGGTACTCGTCATAAGCTCCTTTACCGGACGGACTCCCCATCATGAATTCGCCTGCAGGGACGAGGATCATTTCAGCACGGATCTGCTTCGCCAAATTGAGTGCCCTCAGGTATCCATCCTTGGCCGAAATATATTTCGCCTTCGCCTCAACATAAGACCCGCTAATGAATGAATTCGATGCTTCCCGCTCTGAAGTAAGTGCCGGTTCGTACTCCGCGCCAGCAAACTTTAGCGCTTCCTCCGATTCGGCCCTGCTTTTGGCGGCCGCCATCTCCGACCTCGCAGACTCGGCCTCTGCCTTCTGCTTCGCCACCCTCTCGGCCTCTATTCGCGCCTTCTCCTGTTTGGCTGACTGAACGGACTTGTCATATCCAGCCTTGGCTTTTTCGTATGATGCCTTTGCCAGTTCTCTGTTTCCCCGTTGGTCATATTCAGCCGCCTTCTTTCTCTCCTGCTCGGCAACATTGAACTCGGATGAGGCATGCTTCGGCGCCTCCGCCCTTTTTGCAGCCTCGAGCGATGCCTCCATCGCCACCTTCACCTCGACAACGGCCTGTGTCAGCGCCGTCTCGCGCTCCTGCGCCAGCCCCTGCTTCTCAAGCTCTTCCCGCCTGCGTTCTTCTTCGCCAGCCTTGGATTGCTCCTCTGCCCTCTCTTCCGCTTCCTTCTTTTTTGCTTCCTCTGGCTGTTGGCTTGACGTATCGTCTCCCGACTGGTCTTGTTCCATAACCGGCCTGGCCGGTTCTGCCCCAGGTAGGGGTAGGCCCATTGCCTTTACTTCCTCCGGAGTAAGTTTTCTGAAGTTCGAATCGGGCGGTTGTGCTCGAACTCCGGAGGCCTCATCGTCGGCTTTCCCGGCCTGCACGTATCTATATGCGACCGCCCCACCGATAAGCGCAACTATCAAAAACAACATTGCCACAACCCAGGCGCGACTCATCCCTGGCTTGACGGACAAAGGCTCATGAGGTTTCTGAGCAGCTTTGGAGCCTTCGGTCGTTTCTGCACTCATCCTGCCCGCGAGAGCATCGGCCAGTTCGCCCGCGCTCCGGAATCGGTCCTCGGGTTTCTTCTCGAGACATCTGACAAGGATTGCATTCAGCCTGTCCGAGATATCGGGAATGGGAGCGGGCATCTTGTTGATATGCTGATGAGTGATGTCCCCAGAGGAAAACGGAGCGTTTCCGCTCAAGAGCTCATACAGGCTGATGCCGAATGAGTAAATATCGCTCCGCGCATCGCACTTCTCGCCCTGTATCTGTTCCGGGCTCATGTATAAGAGCGTGCCGCTGGTGACCGTGCCGGTGTGGCGGGTGTGGGAGTCTTTCAGGACCCGCGCGATGCCGAAATCGGTTATCTTCACCCGGCCATTAACGTCCACCATGATGTTGGAGGGTTTGATGTCTCTGTGAATGACGCCTTCGGAGTGAGCGTATTCCAAACCCTTACATGCCTCTACGGCATACTTGATGACCTGTTCCTCGGGAAGCGCATGCCCCGGGCTTTCATCGAGAATCTGGTCCAGCGTCTTCCCCTCGATATACTCCACAATGAGGAACTTGCCCTCGGGATGGTCCTCGAAGTGGTAGAACTTCATGATGTTCGGATGCGAGAGCTTCATGGCCGCGAGCGCCTCGCGCTTCAGGATGTTTATGCCCCGGTTGTCGCGCGCGAGGTATTCGGGAAGGAGTTTGATGGCGACAACCGTGTCGAGCTTCGTGTCGAGCGCTTTATACACGATTCCCATTCCGCCGCGCCCGAGTTCCTCCAGCAGTTCATACCTGCCGCCGAGGATACTCTTGATCTCGCCGGGAGGGATTGTAGGATGACTGTCCAAGGGGTCGGGGGCGGAAGGAGCGGGAACGGATTCATCGAGCATCGCGCCGCAATGCTTGCACTTGACGGCCCGGGCGCGGATTTCCTCGTCGCAGTATGGACAGCGTTTCGTCTCTTCGGCCATTCAGGGTGGATAGGTTGATTGAGACTTGTGACCGCTTCGGCACAAAACCGTGAATCTCGGAACACAAACGACCGAGAATCCCTGCAAATGTATTTCCGGAGTGCATAAATGATACCAGATAGCAAAATAGATTTGCAAAATGCTTTTTGGTCTTGCAGGCGAAAAAGACCCTGCTCAGGAACGAATTTCGGAATGGAATTTCTTCAAGGAGCAGGTCTGAAAGGACAATTTCCAGAGAGGGTTCCGCGGGCGTGAAATGCTGGCCAAGACAAAGAGCTATTTTGGACAAGCGTGTAATTTCAAAGATGATCTTGCGTCAGCGAGCACCCCTCGGAATTTTCCCCGGTATAGCTCTTCTTCTGGCTGCGCCGATTCACTCACTTCAAGACGAGCCGCAATGTTGTCCAGTAATACCGCCTTATGCCCTTCCATGTTCCCGCTCACTCCGTAGTAGCGGTAATGGCCGCTGAGCTTCCGGCACAGTGTCTTCCACCATGCCTTCATCCCAACAGCGTTTCGGATGCGCTTCAGCCACTGGTTCATCGCCTTGATCCCGCTCCGGACGGAACCGAGCTTCTTCCGGCTGGTCTTCTTCGCCACCTTGAACTTCCCGTTTCTCGTTTTCCCGCAGTAATGCGTGAATCCGAGAAAGTCGAAGGTCCCAGCTTTCTTCCCTTGCGCCCCTGTCTTCCGATCGGACTCGATTGTCCTGCTCTTCGCCTCGAATATCCTCAGCCCGAACTTCGCGAACCGCTCACGGAACTCATCGCGCTGCCGCCAGCCCCTTGTCTCCGCGGGCGTTACCCCGCCTCACCGGTACTATGAAGTGGTCCGACTGCCGAGACACCATTTGCGACTCCTCGCCTTTCACCGCTTGTCCTCGCACACTCCCCCTCCTGGCGGAGAATATCCCGGCCCTCCCAAGTTCATACAAGCTCCCTGTGGTATCATGCAACCGGCCTCTGACCCCGTCGGGCTGCTGAGTCCTCGCCCTTGCGGACTCGCGCAGTGCTGCCTTCCAGCCACGGAACGCTGTCGGCCTCCGACACGTGATAAATTTCGGGGCTCAATACCTTCACTTTCGTTGGAGCCTGATACCTCCCTCCTCCCAGCTTCATGCGGTTCGTCGCCTCCCCACACGTGGGATTCGGTGCTGGACCGGCGGTTACCCTTTGTCCAGCCCAGACTTTCACTGGTAAGAACTTCTCCGCTTCCTTGGCGCACTCAGCGTCCATCCGCGGCTGAAATGGTTTCGTGTAATTCGTGGGAATCCGTGGTCATTCGGCGGATCGGCGGCGCGCGAGGAACGCAAACAGCCCGACACCGACGAAGCCGACGCCGACGCCGTAGTAGAAGATAGCGCGAATGCCGACCACGTCCATGACGGCGCCGGCGGTCAACGCCCCGAACAGCATGCCGAGACCCATGGCGGCGTCGTGCAGGCCCATCATCGAGGCCATCCCGTAGTCGCGGCCGATCTCTGTGTTGATGGCGAGGACGGCCGGCATGGCGAGTCCGCCGGCGACGCCGGCGACCACGCCGACGGCCAGGAACTGGGGAAAGGTTTTTATGAGTGGGAAGAACGCGAAACAGACCGTGGCGAGTATTTCTCCGATGACAACGATACGGATTTTTTCGAACCGGTCGGCGAGCGCGCCGGCCGGATATTGAACGACGGCAGCGGAGACGATGAACACGCTTATCATGGTTCCGACATGAGTTTTCGTGAGCCCGATGTAGTCGGCGAAGGCGGGCAGAAAGGCCATGACGATTGCGCGCCTGACGGCGCCGCCCGCCCGGATGGTTATGAGCGCTTTCACGAGATTGTTTGACAGCATCGCGCGGAAGGTCGCCGGTTCTCCCGCATGCTCGGAGCGGCGGGCGCGGAAATCGGGCAGCAGAAACAACACGAGAAGCGAAGCGAGCGCCCCGAGCGCGAACAGGACGAGGAACGCGGAGCGAATGCCGAAGGCGTCGGCGATGCGGCCCCCGAGAAAGGGTCCGATGCCCATTCCGACGAAGATCGGCAGGTTTACGAGGCTCATGTATTTGCCTTCTTCGCCGGGCGGCGTGATGTCGCCGATGTAGGCGAACGCAATCGGCACGACGAGGGCGGAGGTCAGTCCGTGGAACAGGCGCAGGACCGTAAGCTGATAGACCGTTGTCGAGGCGACATAGCCGAGCGAGAGCAGCGTGAACGCGACGAGTCCGGCCATCAGGAACCATTTTCTTCCGAAGCGGTCGGAGAAGCGTCCGAAAAGCGGTGTGAAAATCATGCGGGTGGTCGCGAAGGCGGCGAAGATGATGCCGAGCCACATGCCGGTTGCGCCCATCTGCTGGGCATAGACGGGCATGAGCGGGGCGATGATGCCGACTCCGATCATCACGGTGGCGATGACAACGAAGATGACGGATATGATGCGTTTTTTCATCGGGGATTGCCTGTCATGAGATGGAGAGGCGTCAATCCTTGGCGTCCGGCGCAGGGATGGCAACAGAATAAGGAAGGATACCAGAGCGGTCGGCAGGAAGTCAATGAATGCGGGGCCTTGACATGAGTGCGGGGGTTTGGGGCAGCCCGGGTTGATTCCGGGGATATGGAATCGCGCGAATGCGCGTTCTAAAATTCCCCTTCGTCCCCCGTTAGGAAAGGGGGAGGATGAAGCGGGCGCAATGAATTGCGCCCTACAAAGAATGTGGTTTCGGGCGGGGGGTTATTGACATGTGTTATGCAAATTTGTCATAATGGGCGGCGTTGGAACCTTCAGGGAGGGAAACGAGCATGGCGACATTCGATGAACTACTCAAACGCGCCGTCGAGGTGCGCTCGAAGGTATGGCTCGAATTGAACGGATATCCGCTGATGGGAGCCGGGAGGGCGGAGTTGCTCCGGGCGGTCGAGCGGACCGGCTCGATTAACGCCGCTGCGAAGGAACTCGGGATGGACTACCGCCGCGCGTGGGGCCTGATAGACAGCATGGAGAAGCGGCTGAACTTGAAGCTTGTGAACCGCCGCCGGGGCGGCGCTGAGCGGGGAACCTTATTGACTCGGGAGGGTCAAAGGATATTGGAGTTGTATGAGCTGTTCGACCGGCAGGCCCAGCGTTCGACCGACCGGCAGTTTGAGCGGATTTTTCGAACGAAGAAAGGGAGGATGAGATGAGGTTTGGCGCTAGCCTGGTGGTGTGTGTCGCGTTGCTTGGGTGGTGCGGCGTTGCGGAAGCGGGCGAGCTCGAATTCTTTGCGGGGTCGGCCTCGAAGCCGGCGACGCAGGAACTCGTGGAAGCGTTCCGGAGCCAAACGGGACATAAGGTGAGAGTTCATTTCGGCAGTTCCGGGAATCTGCTGTCGCAGATGAAGATAGCGAAACGGGGCGACCTGTATTTTCCGGGTTCGCCGGACTACATGCGCATTGCGGAGCGCGAGGGGGCAGTTGCGCCCGGGACGGCGCGAATCGTCACGTATCTGGTTCCCTCGATAAACGTGCAGAAAGGGAACCCGAAGGGCATACGAGAACTCGAAGACCTCGGGCGCGAGGACGTGCGCGTGGCCATCGGGAATCCTCACCACGTGTGCGCGGGCCTGTATGCGGTCGAGATTATCGAGCGCAACAATGTGCTCGAGCTGGTTCGTCCGCGAATCCTGGGCTACACGGAGAGCTGCGCGAAGACGGCGAACATCCTTGCGTTGAACGGCGCCGACGCCGTTCTGGGCTGGCGGGTGTTCCAGTGGTGGAACCCGGAAAAAATCGAAACCGTCATGGTGCGGCCGGAGCAGATTCCGCGAATCAGCTACATGCCGATTGCGATATCTTCGTACTCGAAAAACAGGGAGCTTGCGCAAAGTCTTGTGGACTTCGCGTGTTCGGACACCGGGAAACGGATATTCGAAAAATGGGGATATCTCACCCGAGAGGAGGAAGCCCGAAAACACGCGCCGAACGCTTTGATAGGCGGCGACTACGAATTGCCGGAAGGATGGTGAGCGCATGGCTGACGGAGCAACGCACACACAGCGGTTGAGGTATTCATTTTCCTTTGGGTTCGAGCGTTCATTATTCGCGCTTCCCCTGCTGTTCATCGTGCTCTTCTACCTCGGCATCTTGTTTATGACCTTCCAGGATTATCCGCCAACGCGGATTTTCGGGGTGCTCCTTTCGCCGGAAATCACGCACGCGATTTTTTTGAGTTTGACAACGGCCACCGTTTCGAGCGCGGTCGCTCTGGGGATCGGCGTGCCGAGCGCATACTTCCTCGCCCGGCGCGAGTTTCCCGGGAAATCGCTGGTGGACGCGCTGCTCGATATACCGGTGTTCATTTCCCCGATCGCCATCGGCGCGATGCTGCTGGTGGCCTTCAGCAGCGGACAGGGACGGTGGCTGCAGGAGCATTTTGGGGAGATCGTCTTCGAGGTTCCCGGCGTCGTTGTGGCGCAGGCTACGATTGTGACCGCGTTGGCGATTCGCCTGATGAAGGCGACGTTCGAGGGGATACCGGTGAGATACGAGAAGGTCGCCCGCTCGCTCGGTTGCACCGAGTGGATGGCGTTTCGCAAGGTGGCGCTTCCGCTGTCGCGCAGTGGGCTGCTGGCGTCGGCGATTCTCGTGTGGGCGCGCGCGATCGGCGAGTTTGGCGCGACGGTGACGCTGGCGGGCGCGACGGAGCGCAAGACAGCGACCATTCCCACGTCGATATATCTCGGTTTTTCGAGCGCCGATGTGGACAGGGCGCTGACACTGGTGGTAATTCTGATCCTGATTGCGACACTCAGCCTGGTGGGATTGCGACGGATAGCGGGGAAAACGCTCGCCCTATGATTTCGCTCGAACGAATCGGCCTCAGGCTTGGCGATTTCTCGCTCGACGATATTTCCTTGAAAGTGGAGGACGGCGAGTTTTTCATTCTTCTCGGGCCGTCGGGCGCGGGTAAGACAGCGCTTCTGGAAACGGTGGCCGGACTGGTTCGCCCGCGAACCGGCAGGATTCTTCTCGACGGGAACGATGTCACGCGTCTGCCGCCGGAATCCCGCTCGGTCGGGTACGTGCCGCAGGACGCGTCGTTGTTCCCCCACCTGAGCATGCGGGACAATATTCTGTTCGGGGTGCGCGCCCGGAGGATTCCCGAAAAGCAATGGGAACCGCTGTTCGACGATTTGGTGGAATCGCTGCAGGTCGGGAAGCTGCTCGAGAGAACGCCTGCGAACCTGAGCGGAGGAGAGCGAAGGCGCGTTTCGCTGGCGCGGGCGCTGGTGACCTCGCCTCGCATCCTGTTGCTCGATGAGCCTTTCAGTGGGCTCGACCCACCGATTCGGCGCGAGCTGCAGATACTGGTGAAGCGGCTGCAACAGCGCTTGAGAGGAACGTTTCTTCACGTGACACACGACCGCGAGGAGGCGTTCATACTGGCCAACGTGATAGCCGTTTTGATTGACGGAGAAATGGAGCAGGTCGCGAAGCGGAACAGGGTGTATTTTCATCCGGCGAACCTGAAGGTTGCGCGGTTCACGGGAATGGAAAACATTCTGGAAGGAGAGGTCGTATCGGTCGATCCCGATTCATCGCGCTTCACCTTTCGGTGGCGGGGCTCGAACGAGTTTGTGGCGGACTCGGACCAGTTCGCGCCGCGGCCGGGGCAGCGCGTGTTCCTCGGCGTGCGCGCCGAGGAGGTCATGTTGATGAAGCCTGACCGGCCGGTTCGGAAAGGCCGGGGTTTCAACATTGTCACGGGCGCAGTGAAGGAACTTCTGGAAAAGGGCGCGACGCACACGCTCGCTTTGGCGGACGAATCGTCGGGCTTGACGATACAGGTGGAGCTGCCGAACTTTCTCTATCGCCGCTACACATTCGAAGAGGGTCAGACGATAAGCGTGCGCATTCGGCCGGACAAATTTTGCGTGATGGAGGGGTAAGCGAAGTTGTTCGTGCCGCGCCGACGCAGCAGAGCAAGATGGCGGAGACGTTACGTGCCGTCCTGTGCGGATATGCGCCTGTTTTTTTGGGAGGGAGGAATTCGGAACTCTCCCGCGCCCGATACCTGCTCATGGAAATCGAGAGCAATTTGGCCGAACGACTCTCGCCTGTCTTCGGCAAGGACAACGCAGTTTTTCCCATCGTTTTTCGCCCGATACATGGCGGAATCGGCTTCCTTGACAAGAATTTCAATGGTGACGGGTTTGCTGAAGGGCTGCCATGTGGTCACTCCGACGCTGACCGTCAAATATGTTTTTTGTTTCCTGTCGCTAATGTAGAACGAGGTCTCTTCCACCGACCGCCGTATGCGCTCGGCCGTGGCCGCCGCCTCTGGGCGGTCGGTTTCAACGAGCGCGATGATGAACTCGTCGCCGCCGTATCTCGCCACCATATCGCTTGCGCGGACCTTATGTCTGAGGATATCGCCTATCTGGGTGAGCACGGCTCCGCCTTCGAGGTGGCCGTAGCGGTCGTTGACGGATTTCAGGTTGTCGAGGTCGATGAACAGCAGCGAGATGGGGCGGTGATAGCGGAAGGAGCGGTTGAGTTCCTGCTGGAGGAATTCGTCGAACCGTTTTCGATTCGCAAGATTGGTGAGCGAGTCGGTTCTGGCCTCATTGAGCAGTTGGATGTTGGCCATGCGGAGCTGCTCGGTGAGCTTATGCGCCTCCAATTTTGCAGCCTCGAGTTCCCTGAGAAGCCGCTCCTGCTCGTCCACAATGTCGCCGAGGGTGAGATTCACTTTTTCGAGCAAGTTCGCGTATGTGTTGGGACGGGAGACGTTGAATTCAAACAGTTCGGATATCTCGTTCATCCGAGTATCGATACGGTACAGAAGCGCTTCGAGTTCCTTTGAGGAAATGTTAAGGTTTGCCTCAGCCGCTTCATTCAATTGTTCGAAGGCGTCCCTGTCGAAATCGGCCGTGTACAGCCAATCGCCGATACACGAGGCCAAGTGCTGGATGCGAATCGAAATGAGAGTCTGCTCATCGGCATTATACGCTTTTTCAGGGGCGTGGTGGTAAAGGACGGGCACATACAGAGACGCGGGCATGTTCCAATGGTCGAAAAGTAATTTGACGACTTCGACATGGTCGGTCCCGAGGCGCTCGCGCTCGTTTTGTATGAGGCAGGCGCCTTTGTTTTTCGCTTCACGGATAACAGGCAGATATACATCAGGGATGGACTGCCCCATTACCATGACGCCGATATCTTGCAGTAATCCCGCGAGGAAGGCTTCCTCTTCGGTGCGTGAGCCGGCAATCAAGGCGAGTTCTCGCGCGGCCACGGCGGTGTTCAGCGAGCGAGTCCAGAACGCGTGGCAGTCGAACCACGCGCGGTCGTCGTTCGGAAACGCCTTCAGCAGCGAGAAGCTGAGACAGAGAGACCGGGTGGAGCGAAGGCCGAGGGCCACTATGGCCTGGGATACCGTGCCGATGCGCTGCCCGAATCCGTAGAACGGGGAATTGGCCACGCGAAGAATCTTCGAGGAAAGTGAGACGTCCTTCGCCACTATTTCGGCTATCGTTTTGAGTTCGATGTTTTCCCAGTCCCGAATGGACAATAACTGGTTGGCAACAGCGGGCATGGTTGGGAGATGCCCGGACTCGAACAGCATCTTCTTCACATCGAGATTCTCAATCACTGCGATAACTCCGTTTTCATATTTCCGTGTGTTTTCCGATACCAGTTCGGCGCCGCCTCCGCGCGCGGCGGAGCTGATGCGCCCCATGATTCGACGGGACTCGCCCGACGAGCGGTCCCGGTTCGGCGACCTTCGGCAGGCTCGGGCGCGTAAATCCACAACGGTTTTTGCGAGCCCACCACACCTTCACAGTCCCGCGCGGCAAGAAACAAATATAGATGCCGTAGGCGGGAGCATTTTTTATGCCATGGTATTTTGAGCCGAATTCGGTCGGGGCGTCGGCCCATAACCTGTTTCAAATAAGAGTTTTACGGTCTGAATTCGCCTGCTCCGGTTACAGTTGAACTGTGCAATTTCGAACATTCGCTCTCGCATTTTCGAAGCTGCCCCGGCGATTCGGGGAACGTGAATGCATGTACAAACTGATTAGCCCACGCGTCACGCGTTTCGCGTGATTCGCTTTTCGCTCTTCTCCATCGGGGACCTTATCATGCGGGACGCGTTGTTCAGCAATATGCAAAACAGAGGCGTTGCTAGTAAAAATCAGTATCCTGTCCCCCCGAATTGACCGAGCGCAGCGACGCAAATGCACTTTCAGTTGATTATTTCAATAACATGATGTATCATTTCCAATGGAAGAGTCCGAGAAGAACTATTCTGTCGCCAGAACGAACAGATGGGAGACACTGCCGAATGGCCAAGACCAGCAACGGCGCGAACCTCGGTTTCGAACGGCAACTGTGGCAGGCGGCCGACGCGCTGCGCTCGAATATGGACGCCGCCGAGTACAAGCATGTCGTGCTCGGCTTGATTTTCCTGAAATATATATCCGACGCCTTCGAGGAGCACCATGCCTTTCTCGAAACGCAGCGTGAGCAGGGCGCCGACCCGGAGGACCCGGATGAGTATCGCGCCGTGAACATCTTCTGGGTCCCGAAGGAGGCCCGGTGGTCACACCTGAAAGCATGCGCCAAACAGACCACCATCGGCAAAGTCATAGACGACGCCATGCAGGCGATTGAGAACGTGAACCCGTCACTGAAAGGTGTGCTCCCGAAGGAATATTCGCATCCGCGCCTCGACAAGCAGCGGCTCGGCCAGCTTATCGACCTCATCGGAAACATCGGCCTCGGTGACAAGGAGAACCGCTCGAAGGACATCCTGGGACGCGTGTATGAATATTTCCTCTCGCAATTCGCGAGCGCCGAAGGCAAGAAGGGCGGCCAGTTCTACACACCGCGCTGTGTTGTGCGCGTGCTGGTCGAGATGCTCGCCCCCTTCAAGGGACGCGTGTACGACCCGTGCTGCGGCTCGGGCGGCATGTTCGTGCAGTCGGTCCAGTTCGTCGAGGCGCATGCGTCGGGCAACGGCAACGGAGGCCGGGCAAGGGGCAACGTAAGCGTGTTCGGGCAGGAGTCGAACCACACCACATGGCGTCTGGCGAAAATGAACCTCGCCATCCGGGGAATCGACAACAACCTCGGGCCGGAACACGCCGACAGTTTCCACCGCGACCTGCACCCCGACCTCAAGGCGGACTATGTTTTGGCCAATCCGCCCTTCAACGACAGCGATTGGCGCGGCGAACTCCTGAAAGACGACAAGCGCTGGAAGTATGGTATCCCGCCCGCCTCCAACGCCAACTTCGCATGGGTCCAGCACTTCATCTATCATCTCGCGCCCACCGGTCTGGCGGGCTTTGTCCTGGCCAACGGCTCGATGTCCTCCAACCAATCCGGCGAGGGCGAAATCCGCAGGAACATCATCGAGGCCGATCTGGTTGACTGCATGGTCGCCATGCCGGGCCAATTGTTCTACTCCACCCAGATTCCCGTCTGCCTCTGGTTCATCGCGCGCGACAAGAAGAACCGGCGATTCCGCGACCGACGCGGAGAGACCTTAATCATCGACGCCCGCAAGCTCGGAACCATGATCGACCGCGTCCACCGCGAACTGACCGACGAGGATATTCGGAAAATCGCCGACACATATCACGCATGGCGGGGCGACAAGGACTGCGCACAAAAATATGAGGATGTTCCGGGCTTGTGCAAATCCGCCACGCTCGATGACATTCGCCATCACAACCACATCCTCACGCCCGGCCGCTACGTCGGCGCGGCGGAAGTCGAGGACGGCCTGCCTGCGCCGAGACCTGGCGTGTATTTCGTCTACGCCATCGCTTGCGAAGGCGGCAGCTACTACATTGGCCACACCGATAACCTCCCTCGGCGATGGCAAGAGCATGTGTCTGGGCAGGGAACCGATTGGACGAAGAAGAACAAGCCCCGCTATATCGCACATTACGAGGAGTTCACCAGCCGTGAAGCGGCTGTAGCGCGTGAACAGGAACTCAAGACGACCGCGGGGCGTAGGTGGCTCAAGCAAGCCATCGCCGAGGGAAGGGCTCGGCAGGCAGGCGGCGAGCCATTCGAGGAGAAGATGGCCCGCCTCACCGCCGAACTGCGCGAACAAACCGCCCAATCCGCCAAGTTGGATAAGCTCATCTGGGCGAATCTGGAGGATATCGGGTATGGCGGGTGATATCGCTCCTACTCCCATTGCCGAATTGATCGACAACGGAGTATTGGCGATCAACGATGGCTATCGCGCCAAGAACTCCGAGTTGTCACCGCAGGGAATTCCTTTCGCGCGGGCGCAGAACATCAACAACGGCTTTCACTTCGCGGGTGCGGATTGCTTTCCAGAACAAGACCTCGCAAAAGTCGGAATTAAGATTAGTCAAGCCGAAGATGTGGTTTTTACATCGAAAGGGACTGTTGGACGGTTCGCATTTGTTCGACATGACACACCCCGGTTCGTCTATGCGCCCCAGTTGTGTTTCTGGAGAGTCTTGAATCGTGATTGCTTGGACCCTCGTTGGCTTTACTATTGGATGCACTCGCGGGAGTTCTTTGTCCAGTTTTCAGGAGTGGCAGGCCAAACGGACATGGCGGAGTATGTGAGTCTTCGAGACCAACGTCGCATGTACATCACCATCCCTCCCCTCGAACAGCAACGCGCCATCGCCTGCATTCTCGGGGCGTTGGACGACAAGATCGAGCTGAACCGGCGAATGAATCAGACGCTGGAGGCCATTGCGCGGGCCATCTTCAAAAGCTGGTTCGTGGACTTCGACCCCGTCCACGCCAAAGCCCAAGGCCGCAACCCCAACCTGCCCAAAGACGTCGCCGACCTCTTCCCGGATTCGTTTGAGAACTCCGAATTGGGCGAGATTCCGAAGGGGTGGAGGATTGGCAAAATTTCAGACATTGCTAACATCAACGCCCTCACTCTTGGACGACGCGATCACCTTGATGTCATAGACTATATCGAGATCAGCGAGGTCATGCACGGCGAGGTAGGGATAATCAGCCGCTATCTTCGAGGTGAAGAACCGAGCAGGGCTCGTCGACGATTGAGTCATGGCGATACCGTGCTGTCGACCGTCCGACCAGATCGCGGAGCATACTTCCTTGCCTTGAACCCATCGAAATCGCTAATCGCATCCACAGGTTTCGCTGCATTGACACCGAAGGATGGCAACTGGGCGTTCCTTCATATTGCGACGACACGGCCGGAGTTTGGACAAGAACTCGGTCGGCTTGCCGACGGCGGAGCATACCCCGCCATCCGTCCCGAGGTGGTGGGTAGCCGCGACATCGTTCTTCCTGACAATTCACAACTCATTGCCACCTTCGACAAGAACACGCAACCACTGTTTCTGCGAGCCGAGGTGAACAGGAACGAGTCTCGCGCGCTCGCTGCCATCCGTGACGCGCTGCTACCCAAGTTGATTTCGGGCGAACTGCGCCTGCCAAAGATGGAGGCTGTGAAATGACCACCGGTGACCGCCAATTCCGACTCCCTGGCAAAGTGGATTCATACCTTGCAACCTTGAACCGCTTCTATGAGAAAACGGGCGAGAGACTTCTGAGAGAAATCGTCGTCAACGGCGTCGTCTTCATTCATGAAGGATGGGACTATGATAATTGGAATGGTGGAACCTATGGCCATGCAATTACGCTTACGGTGTCAGAAGATATCTACTTTAAAGTGATGGAAAACAGGGATAGCCTCCAAAAGCACATCAAGGATGATATCAACAAGTTGGATAATAGCCAGAATGAATATATCAGCGAAGTGTTCATCGAGGTGGAACCGATAAAGGTAGATAATTGGCGCGAAAGAGCCGGAGTGTTTCGACCGCGTATTGCCGCTTCGTCGATTCCGGCTGAGGCATTGAAGCGGATATGGGGGCAGGAGCACGTGCGCATCTTCCTCAGCCATAAATCTTCAGTCAAGCAGCATGCGACGAGACTTAAAGAATCCTTCGCTCGCTGCGGGATAGCGGCGTTCGTCGCACATGAGGACATCGAACCGACCGAAGAATGGCAGCGCGAGATTGAACGGGCGTTGTTTAGTATGGATGCTTTGGTGGCGTTGCTTTCTGAAGATTATAAAGACAGCAATTGGACAGATCAGGAAGTGGGTGTGGCAATTGGGAGAGGTGTACCGCTCATTGCCGTCCGGCTGGGGCTTGATCCCTACGGTCTCATGGCGAAAGGGCAAGGGCTTGGTGGATGTAGCTGGTCTGATACCGACAGCATGGCAGTCAAGATATTCCAGGTACTCCACAAGCGTCTACCAGACAGGTCGAGGTTATTCGATTGTGCACTCTCCGCCTATGCTGCTTCGGTGACTTGGGAAGACTCAGCATGGAAGATTGAGCACCTTTTGTCGATTTTCGAGGATCTAACCCCGGACCAAGTGACACACGTTTTCAAAGCTTACCGCACGAATGAACAGAATAGGCGTTCATTCAAGGGAACGGATTTGCTGCAACCGCTCTTGAAGAAATGGACCGGGAAGCGGTGGGAAGTGAGAAACAACGAACTGATATCGCCAGAGCGGACAAAGGAAGAGGAGATTCCTTTCTGATGGCCTTACGGTTGACCGAATCCGTAGTCGAGCAAGCCGCCTTGGCATGGCTGGAGAGGATAGGCTATTTGGCCCTGTCTGGGCCGGACATCTCCTGTGGCAAAGGACATAAGGGGTGTGGTAAGTTCCCCACCCTCGCCGCTCTCCGCGACACCCTTCTCCCCAAGCTCATCTCCGGCGAGATGCGGGTTCCCAATCCGGAGCGGACCGTGGCAAGAACCGTCTAGGAGAACACCATGGACACAATGGACAAAGAACCGCTGATCCCCAAGCACGGCGGCTACCGAAAGCTCAAGAGCTTCCAGGTCGCTCAGTTGGTTTATGATATGACCGCGCGGTTCTGCGACCGCTACATCGACAGGCGCAGCCGCACCCACGACCAGATGGTGCAGGCGGCGCGCTCCGGCGTCCAGAACATTGCCGAGGGCAGCCAGGCCTCGGCCACCTCGAAGAAAATGGAACTGAAACTCACCAACGTGGCGCGCGCAAGCCTGGAGGAACTGAAGCTGGACTACGAGGATTTCCTGCGGCAGCGCGGGCTGCCGATTTGGGCGCCGGATCATCCGGCGCTTCTCCGATTCAAGGCAAAGCGCTGCTCGACGCTGCAAGAGGTCAAAGACTGGGTCGAAGAAGAACTTCACCAATCCCGAAACCTCACGGACAAGCAGGGACACGCACAGACAGCCGCAAACAACAAGAACAACCGACGCAGTTCCTCGTCCGTGCCTGTCCGTAAAGGTCCGTGTCAGTCCGTCTCTTCCGCCGAACTCGCGGCCAACGCAGCGCTCTCTCTTTTGAACCTCGCGTGTCATTTCCTCAACCGCCAGATCGCCGCCCAGGCCAAAGCCTTTGAGAAGGAAGGCGGTTTCACCGAACGACTGTACCGCACCCGGACCAGCAGGAGGCGGGGCCAATGACCCACGGCTTCACCGAATCCATCGTCGAGCAGGCCGCTCTGGCCTGGCTCGAAAGCATGGGTTACCTCATCCTCCCGGGTCCCGAGATTGCGCCCGGCGAACTGCATGCCGAGCGCGACGACTACAAGCAAGTCCTGCTGGAGCGCCGGCTCCGGCAGGCGCTCCAACGTCTCAACCCGCACATGTCGCCCGATGTCCTGGAAGAGGGCTTTCGGAAACTCGCGCGCCTCGACTCGCCTTCACTCGTGGCGAACAACCACACCCTTCATAAATACCTGGTCGAGGGAGTGCCGGTGGAATACCAGCGCCCCGACGGCTCATTCGGCGGCGATTATTTGCGCGCGCTGGATTACGGCGACCCCGAGAACAACGAGTTTCTGGCCGTGAACCAGTTTACGGTTGTCGAGGACCACCGCGAGCGCAGGCCCGACATCGTTCTGTTCGTCAATGGCCTGCCATTTGCGGTAATAGAACTGAAGAACCCCGCCGACGAGAACGCAACCATTTGGTCGGCCTTCAACCAGCTTCAGACCTATAAGGAACAGATCCCGTCGCTCTTCGCCTATAACGAAGCGCTTGTCATCTCTGACGGCACAGAAGCCCGGATCGGCACGCTCACGGCCAACCGCGAGTGGTTCATGCCGTGGCGGACCATCGAAGGGCAGGAACTCGCCGAGCAATCTGTACCCCAATTGCAGGTGGCGCTGCAAGGAGTGTTCGACAAGCGGCGGTTCCTCGATCTTATCAGATACTTCATCGTCTTCGAGGATGTCAGCAGCGGCGTCCTCGTCAAGAAAATGGCCGGTTACCACCAGTACCACGGCGTCAACGTGGCCGTCGAGGAGACCATCCGCGCCTGCGTTTCTCCCGCAAAGGCTCTGGTGGCGAAAGAGTCGGAAGGAACCTATTTTGCCCGAAGCCGGCCCGACGCGCGCCCCGGCGACAAGCGTGTCGGGGTCGTGTGGCACACGCAGGGCTCGGGCAAGAGCCTTACGATGGCCTTCTACGCCGGCCGCGTCATACAGCATCCGGCAATGGAGAACCCGACGCTTGTCGTCATCACCGACCGCAACGACCTCGACGACCAGCTTTACGGCACGTTCGCGCGGTGTCATGAATTGTTGCGGCAGCCGCCCGCGCAGGCGGCGAGTCGGGCCGATTTGCGCGCCAAGCTGAAAGTGGCCTCGGGCGGCGTCGTATTCACGACGGTCCACAAGTTCTTTCCGACCCAGGGCGAGGACCAGCACCCGCTGCTCTCGGACCGGCGCAATATCGTCGTCATCGCCGATGAGGCCCATCGAAGCCAGTACGATTTCATTGACGGGTTCGCCCGATATATGAGGGACGCGCTGCCGAACGCTTCGTTCATCGGGTTCACGGGAACACCAATCGAATTGACCGATAAGAACACACG
The DNA here is from genome assembly GCA_964453435.1 of uncultured bacterium. Classification (GTDB taxonomy): domain Bacteria; phylum Abyssobacteria; class SURF-5; order SURF-5; family SURF-5; genus CAYVQZ01. Next base: position 197,265 of record CAYVQZ010000002.1, on the reverse strand, counting down.
CGCGGTCTTCGGCGACTATATCAGCATCTATGACATCGAGCGCGCCGTGCAGGACGAGGCGACTGTCCCGATATACTACGAAAGCCGCCTTGCAAAGCTGGAACTTGACGAGGCTGCAAGGCCAAAGCTTGATGAGGATTTCGAGGAGGTGACCGAAGGCGAAGAGGTCGAACATAAGGAGCAGCTCAAGACGAAGTGGGCTCAGCTTGAGGCGATTGTCGGCGCGGAAAAGAGAATAAGGCTTATCGCGCAGGACATCGTGAACCACTTCGAAGAGCGTCTCCGGGCGATGGACGGTAAAGCCATGATTGTGTGCATGAGCCGCCGAATCTGCGTTGACCTGTACAGGGCCATTGTCGCTCTGCGCCACGAATGGCATTACGATGACGACAAGAAAGGCATCATCAAAGTGGTCATGACCGGCTCGGCGTCCGACCCCGCCGAGTGGCAGCCGCATATCCGGCCGAAAGCGCGGCGCGAGGAGCTTGCAAACAGGTTCAGGGACCCCGACGACTCGTTTCAGGTGGCGATTGTTCGCGATATGTGGTTGACGGGATTCAACGTCCCGAGCCTGCACACGATGTACATGGATAAGCCTATGCGAAGCCACGGATTGATGCAGGCGATAGCGCGCGTGAACCGGAAGTTCAAGGACAAGCCCGGCGGCCTCATTGTGGATTACCTCGGCCTCGCGCACGAACTGCAGTCAGCCGTGGAGAACTATACGAGAAGCGGCGGACAGGGCGAGACCGCCATTGACCAGGCGAGGGCCGTTGAAGCGATGCTCGAGAAATACGAAATCTGCTGCGGCATATTCCACGGGTTCGACTGGTCGCGGTGGAAATCCGCCAATCCGCAGGAGCGGCTGTCGGTGTTGCCCGCCGCGCAGGAGCACGTGCTTCAACAGGAGGACGGCAAGGAGCGGCTGTCGAGAGCGGTCACGGATTTGTCGCATGCGTTCGCGCTGTCCGTACCGCACGAGAAGGCGCTTGCGATTCGGGATGACGTCGCGTTCTTCCAGGCGGTCAAATCCGTCCTGCGCAAAAGCGTGACAGGCGACCGGCGCAGTCCCGAGGAATTGGACCATGCGATTCGGCAGATCGTATCGCGCGCGGTAGCGTCGGACAGAATAATCGACATCTTTGCGGCTGCCGGACTCAAGAAGCCGGATGTCTCGATTCTGTCCGACGAATTTCTCGCCGAGGTGCGCGGCATGCCGCACAGGAATCTGGCAGTCGAGATGCTGCGAAAGTTGCTCGAAGGCGAGATCAAGACACGCAAACGAAAGAATATCGTGCAGGCCCGCTCGTTCGCCCAAATGCTCGAGGAATCAATCAGAAAGTATCAGAATCGGGCCATAGCAACGGTGCAAGTCATAGAGGAGCTCATCAATCTGGCCAAGGACCTGCGCGAGGCCGACCGGCGCGGAGAAAAGCTCGGACTCACAGAAGAGGAAGTGGCTTTCTACGACGCCCTGGAGACGAATGACAGCGCGGTGCAGGTTCTCGGAGATGAAACCCTGAAAACCATCGCACAGGAACTCGTGAAGGCCGTGCGCAACAACGTGACCATCGATTGGACGCTGCGCGAGAACGTCCGCGCCCAGATGCGAGTGATGACCAAAAGGATTCTCCGCCGCTACGGCTACCCGCCCGACAAGCAGGCCCGCGCTACGGAGCTTGTCCTCGAGCAGGCAGAAGTTCTCTGCCGCGATTGGGCCGAAACCACCTGAAGACAAAACGCTCGCCCCGCATCAGCGATCGTTCTTGACACGGCTTTGTGCCCCTCTGGTTCAATTCCCTTCTCCGTGTTTCTCCGCGCCCTCCGTGGTTTACGCATCCTTTCATTCGCGCCATTCGTGTTCCCATTCTTTCGCGCGAAGCGGTTCCAAAATCTTTATGTCCTGTTCGTGTAATTCGTGTTCCCTAAATCTGCGACAATCTGAGCAATCTGCGGATGCAAATGATTGTATTTCGCCAGTTTATTAGCGCTCAGAAACACATTCGAGATCAGTGGTCGGAAGTCGGATTTCAGTTCGAGGGTTTGCCGGCGACGGTGAGAAGGGTGAGGTCGTCGTGCTGAGGTCTGCATGCGGTGAATGAGCGTATCTCGCTCAGCAGGAGTTCACTGAGCATGCGCGAAGACGAGACGCCGTTTTGGAGCAGGCGTTTTAGGCGATGGACCGAGAATTCTTCTTCGGCGGGATTCCTGGCTTCGATGACGCCGTCGGTATAAAACAGCGCGAGGTCGCCCGGCGCGAATTCTATCTCGGCAGTCTCGTAGCGGTAATCACGAAGAATCCCGAGCGGCACACCGCCGGATTCGTCGGGGCTTACCACCTCGTTGCAGGAGCGGCGGCGGAACAGGGGCGGCGGATGGCCGGCGTTGGCGAAGCGGACGATGCTTCGTTCAAGGTCGAAGACAGCATAGATTCCGGTGACATACATCCCGCGCGCGCTGCTTTCGAGGAGACCGTTATTGAGTTGGCAAAGCACTTCCCCGGGGTCTTTGCCGGGACGTGCCCTCAGCCGGAACTTGCTGACCGCGCGCATCATGAGCAATGCGCCGGGCACCCCTTTGCCGGCGACATCGCCGATGACGACGCCGAAGCTTCGGGATCCGAGCTCGATGAAATCGTAGAAGTCGCCTCCGATCATGCGCGCGGGAATGCAATGCGATTCGATTTCGGCATACTGTTCGAAGCCCGCGGTTTTGGGGAACAGGCTCTGCTGGATCGAGCGGGCGAGTTCGAGTTCGTTTTGCATTTTTTGTCGTTCGAGAGCGTGGCGGTACTCGCGCGCGTTCTGAATCGCGACGGCTGTCTGCAGCGCGACAATCTCGACGGTCCTGAGGTTGCTCTGTCGAAACGGCGCCGAATGATTGAGCCGGTTTACGTTGAGCAGCCCGATGGTCTTCCCGCCGAGCCGGATGGGCGCGTAGATGCTGGAGGCGGCGCCGGCGGCCAATCCGAACAGATGAGCGGGCGCAAAGCCTCCCTGCAATACGACGGGTTCGTTGTGGCCGAGCACCAGGCCGACGATGCTGTCGTCGTCGAGCTTGAAACTTCGACCGACCGACTCGCGGGACATTCCTTTCGCAGCCTCGATTTTCAGGTCGCCCGTCTCTTCGTCTTTCAGAAAGACAACAATCTGGTCCGCGCCGACTTCGCGAAGCGTGGTCTCGAGCAGGACGTCGAGCACGCCGCCCAGGTCGAGCGAAGCGCTGAGAGCGGAGCAGATTCTGTAGAGATGCTGCTGGTTCAGACGCTGTTCGACAATCGAGCAGAGGAGCTCGTTGTGGATGGGTTTCAGAACATATTCGTATCCGGCAAACATGAGCATGTGGGGATTTTTCTCGACCGCGCTCAGGGCGCCCGTGAGTATGACGGAAACCTCGGGGTTGCTCCGTTTGGCTTCCCTGATGAGTTCCATGCCGCGGATTTCCTCGACACCGAGGTCGAGCAACACGATGTCTGCGGGCCATCGTTTGACGGCCGTCACCATTTGCTCGAGGGTTTCGAACCGTGCGACTTCATATCCGACTTCCGCAAGGCAGAGCGCGACGCGGCCGGCGGATTCGGCGTCGGGATCGAAGACCATAATTTTTGCGGACCCCTTCATTGCGATTTTCCGTCTAGCCCACCCATTGGGGGCAGAGAGTTCAGGTCTGCACATTTGACAGACCTACCATGCTTCGAGGTTACTCGTTTTCTTTCTCATTCCACGGTCACGGCGCGGTTTACGGCCCATACGGCGCATTTTCTTCATAACAAAAAATGCGGCCTCGTTGAAAGAACGGGTCTGTCAAATCCGCAGACCCGCTCCTTCTGTGTGAATGCCGGCGGAGACGACCTTCCGAAGGTCGGCCGTGGAGAATGGTTTCAAAAGACATATGCAGCCGGTGCTTTCGATGAAATCCCGGATTTCATCGCGACAGATGTCGCCGGTGCTGAATACGATCCGGTTCTTCATGACGGGCCGATGGTCTGCGACCCATTCGTAGAGCTGTTTCCCGTCCAGTCCGGGCATGTGGTAGTCGACGACGAGAAGGTCGAACACATCGCCCTGGATTTTTTGGGTCGCCTCATTTCCGTTTTCGGCAAATTCGACATCGTACGCGCTGCCGAGGACGTCCCGAATCACGTTGCGGATGGTGGCGTCGTCGTCGACAACGAGAATTCGCGCGGCTCCGTCTTCGCCATTGGATTCCTTCGGCGCTTGTTCGAGCCGGGATGCCGATGCATTTGTCTCTGCGGGCGTCGAGGGAAGCTCGACGACGAAGGTGGCGCCGGCGTTATTAGTGCTCTCAATGTAGATGCGCCCGCCATGTTCATCGACATATCGTTTTGATATGCTCAGACCGAGGCCGGTTCCTTTGCCGGATTCCTTCGTTGTGAAGAACGGGTCGAAGATTTTATCGAGGATTTCCTCAGGGATGCCGGCGCCTGAATCCGAAATCGTAAGCTTGACATTTTGGCGGTCACAGGTTGTCCGCACGTAAAGTTTTCCGCCCTTCTCCTCCATGGCGTGAATTGCGTTGTTGATGAGGTTGAGAAGCACCTGCGCAATCTGTTTTTCGTTTGCGGACACGCTCGGGAGGTCGGAACAGAGTTCCAGCGAGAGTTCGATCCCCCGATTCCGCATTTTGTATTCAACCAGCGTGACCGTGTTTAGAAGAATCTGATTGAGGTCGACCGGCTCTTTTTCGCTTTTTTCGGTCCTTGAATAATTGAGCAGGGTTTGGAGAATGGTTTTTGCGCCGATGGCCGAGTCTTCGACGACACCGAGGCGTTTTTGGTCTTTCTCATCGGTAACGTGGCGCCGGAGCATTTGCGAATAGATGAGGATGGGCGCGATGCGGTTGTTCAGTTCGTGCGCCGCTCCGGCCAGCAGTTCACCGAGCGAGGCGAATTTCTGCGTCCGGTACAGTTGTTCCCGCATTTCTCCGAGTGTATGGTCCAACTGAGCGATCCTTTGCTTCGCGCTTTCCGCCTGTTCCTCCCATCGCCTGCGTTCGCCGCGCATCCGGTCGATGGCCATGGCGGTTCGAATGAGAACGGAGGCGTGACGAGCGATCATAGCCACGGCGCGCTTGTCGGCCGGGCCGAATCTCTGCTTGTCCGGATGACTGCAGTTCAGCACTCCGATGACGGACTGTTCGACGAGGAGCGGAGCGCATATGATGGAATTTACCCCTTTCCGGGACGACGGCAGCCTGATAAACCGGGCATCGTCCTCGCAATCGTTGATGACGATGGGCCGGGCTTGCTCGGCCACCCATCCGGCCGCGCCCTCGCCGAGCGCAAACGAGAGGGGCGAAAGTCGGGCATTTCCGAAAAAGGCCCCGTTGTCCGACCTTCCCTTGGCGCAGAACAGGTCGAGCGCTCCGGTTCCGGAATTGGTGAGCATGATTGAAGCGTTCTCGCACGGGGTGAACTCGATGACCATGTTCAGAATGGACATGCAGAGTTCGGGCATGCGTTCCACCAAAGAGGCCGCGTCGGCCAGCCGGTCAATGAGCGAACAGAGAGAGACGGCCTCGTCGGAACCTATCCCCGCCTCCATTTTTTCCATGGTTTCCTTGCTGTAACCTGCCATGATCCCCGCATCCTCGATGGTTCTCAGTTGCCCGCGAACAGAGACAGGATAGAATCTTTTCGGGCAGCCAGGTCATCCCTGAGTTCCTTGACACTTTCGGCTTTCAGCCCGATGGTCTCGGGTATCGAATCCTCAAACGGCTCGACCACCGCCTGGTTCGAGAGGCAAATACCCTCTTGCAGACAGAGGTGGTTGGCTACCCGGACGGTAGCCGTGAGCGACCGATACCGGGCGTCGTCGGCTATCATTCCGTGGTGATTCGCGATGCTGAAGATGATGGATTTCGGAAATTTCCATCGCTGGGCGACCCACATGCCGACTTCCGGATGCGTGAATCCCAGCACTTCATCTTCCGCCTCCATCGACGTCCGCCGGCCGTTGTCGAGCTTGTTGAGGACGCAGCGGTAGCTATCGGGGAAATAGATGTCGAGCACAATCTTGCCGATGTCGTGGAGAAGCCCGCACACGAAGGCGGTTTCGGCCTGGGACTTGTGGGTCACTCCGGCGATTTTCCGTGACATATAGGCGCATGCCAGCGAGTGAGTCCAGAAGCGGCTGCGATCAAAGTGTTCGTGATTCGCGTGTTTGCGGAACGCGTCGATGACGGACGCGCTCAGGGCAATGCTTTTCACGGCGTCGAAACCGAGCACAACGATGGCCCGGGAGACGGTTGTTACCTTTTGTGAAAGCCCGAAATAGGCCGAGTTTGCGATTTTCAGAACATTCGATGTCAGCGCCTGGTCCTGCGAAATCACCTCGGCCATGTCGTCGGCGCTCGAGCGGTCATTGCCGGCGACTCGGAGGACTTTGTTCAAGACGACGGAGAGGGTGGGCAGTTCCAGCACTTCGAGTATCAGCATCTTGCCCTCTTCCTTCCGCCGCAATTTTTTTTCCGCAACTTGGTTCACGCCCGCCATCTTTCGAGGTCCGTTAATTGAGGATAAATATGGCATCTTTTCGTACATTGTTTTTGAGCAAAGAAGATGCCAAGCCACTTTATCTATAGGTAAAGAAAAGGAGTCGTCTATATCTTGGGGTATAGGGTTGTAAACGGATTGTTGAGGCACAAGAAAAGTCGGCGTCTAAGTGGTTGCTTCGGGAACATTTGTGGACGGGCGGCGTACAAAACCGCTCGTTGTCAGGAGAGTCCCAGTTTATCCATCTGATACTTGAGGGTGCGCCTGCTTGTTTTCAGCATTTCGGCCGCTCGGGTTTGGACGCCGTTGGCGCGTCTGAGAGCCTCGGAGATTATCTCGCTGAGGAATTGTCGCTCGGCCTGTTCGAGCGAGAGTTCGCCCGAGAAAATGGAATCGGAGTATTGCGAAACATCATGTCTCGCAAGCCGGACGCTTTCGGGGAGGTCTTCGATATCGGTGACTTCCTTGTTTGAGAGGACGAGCAGTCGTTCGACGACGTTTTGCAGCTCGCGCACGTTTCCCGGCCAGGTGTGGGTCACGAGCAGGTCGACCGCCGCCGGCGTGAGCGTTTTGGGGGGAACATCCAGCTCTTCCGAGAACTTCTTGATGAAATGGTCGAGGAGAAGCGGGATATCCTCGGAGCGTTCTCGCAACGGAGGGATGTAGATCGGAACCACATTCACGCGGTAATAGAGGTCTTCCCTGAATTTTCCTTCTTTTACGGCTTTTTCGAGGTCGCGGTTCGTGGCGGCGACGATTCGGACGTCGACCGATATGTTTTGGGTTCCACCGATACGGACGAATTCGTGCTCTTGCAGAAATCTCAGGAGTTTGACTTGGACGGAGTGTGGGATTTCCCCGATTTCGTCAAGAAACAATGTCCCCTTGTCGGCAAGTTCACATCGTCCGACCTTTTTGGTGGCTCCGGTGAAGGCGCCCTTTTCATGTCCGAACAACTCACTTTCGAAGAGGGACTCGGGGAGGGTGTTGCAGTCGAGCGCAATGAACGGTCCACCCTTGCGAAGACTGTCTTGATGATAATGGATTGCTCTCGCGACCAATTCCTTTCCCGTTCCGCTCTCGCCCAGCAAAAGCACCGTCGTGCGTTTGTTGGCGAGTTGCTCGATTTTCTTGTAGATTTCCTGCATGGGCTTGCTTTCGCCCACGAGATTCTCGAAGCCGTATCTCTTTTCGATCTGGGAGCGAAGATTGCGCACCTCATTAACCAGGGTGCGGTTCTCGAGGGCCTTTTCGGCGACCAGGCGCAATTCATCGATGTCGAACGGCTTGGTGATGTAATCGAATGCGCCGAGTTTCATTGCCGCCACCGCGGACTTGATGTTGCGCGTAGCCGTGACCATCACGACGGGCGGCGGGTCATCCATCATGCGGACCCGATTGAGCATTTCCATCCCGTCGAGTTCGGGCATTGTGATGTCGAGGAAGATGAGGTCGACCTGATTATCGGCCATGTGGGACAGCGCTTCTTTGGCTGAGCGCTTGGGGATTACTTCGTAGACTTCTTTGAAGATATCGCGGCAGGTATCGAGAACATGTTGTTCGTCATCAACAACCATCAACACCGGACGTGCCAATCTTGCCTCCTCGATGCGATGAATATTATTCTCCCGTTTCGGCGCATTTTAGCATAGCTGTAAATCAATGTCAAGAAAGATGTTCAGTTTATTTTTCAATATGAGCGCAAGCCTTGGGGGAACGAAAAATCCGGAGGGAACCCGGAAAAAGTCCGGAGTGTCTGCGCCGGAAACGGCTGGTTTCTGAGACCGATTAACCGATGATTGGAGGGACAAAGAGGCCCGGGGAGACTTTCCTGCGATTTTCCATATTGCCGATAAGCCAGCGTAGGGGCTGTACCCAATTACGGAATCCCCCCTTGTTCATCGCTGAGCGGAGCGAAGTCCCGCGCATTCGCGGGATAGATTGGCGGGCTGCCCCCTACGCACGGATTGTCGATCATGGGACATCCTCCTGGGATTCCCTCGCGCAGCGATGGCGCGGGGCTCCGGCTCGCGCAACGGAGCAATAGCGCATCAATCGGGACAGTTCCGACCGAGCAATAAGGGATTAGTGCTTTTTGAAGGCTTTCCCGTGCTTTAGCTGTTTTAGGCTGGCCTCGAAATCGAATCCGGTGAAGACCGGACAGCGGCTGTTGTGGCACCGGACGCACACGTTTTCGTCCGGTATGACGAGTCCGTGCCGCACACAATCGTTTTTTACGCCATGAAGACCCAGTGTCTTGGCCTTCGCCATGGTTTCGACATAACTATATCCCCATCCATGGCACATCTCGCACTGGACACCCTCAAGCTTTTCACTTGCGGGATCGTCGACGGAATAGCCACCCGGCGCATTCAAGCCTGTGGAATGGCATTCCAGGCACCTTTCGTCGTTGGTGGGGTCGTTGGAGAACTTTTTGGCCAGTTCTGTTTGAAGCACCGAGAATGCGTTGATATGTTTCAAGATTACCCATACCGACGCGGATTCATCAGCCTTGACATGGCAGAAGGTACATTTTTCCTGACCGATATATTCGCACTTTACCTCCTTCTGGCCGTGTTTGATCAACTTGACGGCCTCGTCGAAATCGAACCCGTGATAAACAGGACATTCTTCGTTGTGGCATTTGCGGCAGGTTTGTTCGGTTGGGATGACCAAACCTCTTCGAGTGCATTCCTCCTCATTCAATTCTTCGTGAATCGGAAGCGCGCGCGCCATTTCGATCTTGTAGAGTTTTCCGGGGCCATGACACATCTCGCACTGGACTCCCTGAAAGTCGTGAACAACCTCGATATCCACGGGGTCAAGAATCGTGCCCGTCATGTGACATTTGAGGCATTTTGGGTCTTCGTCGGGGGCCGGCGAGAACTTTTTCGCCTCGGGCGTGCGAAGGGCGGCCAGGGCGTTGGCGTGCTTGGTGATGGCCCATGTTCGAAGCGAATCATCGAGCCGGACATGGCAGAAGGCGCACTTCTTCACTCCGACATAGACGCACTCCTGCGGTTCGCGCTCTTTCGCAGCTTCCCCTGCAAGCGCGGAAAACACCAACCAGAATACGGAGATAATGACGATAGCAGGGATAATCAGTCTCTTTCGACACATCAATTGGTCCTCCCCCATTCATCCATCCGGGCGTTGCGACAATCTTCTTCAGTCATTGACCATGGGACGCGCGTCTTTCCCACGCCGCCGGGCGACATAATAATCGGCAGGAAAAGCCGGTCATTCCTCTTGCGCATAATTTGTTCTCTCATCCAAGTGATTCGAAAGAACATCTTCAGCATCGGTGAACATATCGACAATCGACCGTGTAACGGCGTACACGATACTTGTCGCGATTGCGATGGCTATGGCGTAGAAAACGCCGAAGAAGATCATATGGCCGGTATCCCAACTGAATTCAAATATTGTCGGCCACATACTTTTACTCCATGCGTTCCAATGTGTTCAATTCTATTTCCCGGGGGAACAGATTCAAATAGCGATATGCAAGAGAAAAGACAATGACGCCATAGGCGATGACGGCGGCCACAATCGACCACTCCTGCCATGTGGGGACGTAAACCATGAATCGTTCGAATGGAAGAACCGGAATCGCAAGTGTCTGGATGGCCACGGAGAAGCGATTAATGGCGATCCCGACGCACATAAACAGGCATCCCGCGACCAACCAGAAATCGTTGTCCCGCGCCCTCGGTATCAGCAGAATAATTGCCGGCACCAATCCGAACAGATAGAGTTCGGAAAACAGCAGCCACATTCCATAGGGAGACTGGTAAAAGCCGGAGAAATTGAGATTCATGGACGGCGCCGTAACATTTGCCCAATAGATTGTGTCTGCGGCCTTCAGAACAAGGTAAATCATAAGCAGAATGGCTGATAGTTTTGCAATTTTTGAGAGAGTCGCTCGTGCGACAAGACGGCGTCCGCTGATTTTCTGGGTCGTCCAAATCACAAGAGTTGTGAAGGCGGGGCCGGCCGCAACCGCAGACAGGATGAACAGGAAAAAAGTGGTCGGCCATATTCCAATACCGGCTCTGTAGGAAAACGGCCGGGCATACAGAACACCGAACATCCCTCCGAGAGAGCCCTGATGAAAAAATGAGAGGAAAGCCCCGATAATCGCGAAGACCACCATGATCTCGTGCAAGTGCTCTCCCAACCGTCTGAGGAACGGCGCCTTACCGACCGTTGCATTCCCGGTCACCAGGGGCACGCATTCAATAGTCAACACGAACAAGTATGTCGTAATGCAAAAGATTACCTCCGTCAACATGGAATGGACATTCGCGTGCCAAAAGCTGAAGTATCCGCGCAGGGGCTGCCCGATGTCTACGGTCAACATGCCGACGGCGCCGCTATAACATATAAAGCCGACGACAACTGCGGCTCCGATCAATTCTCGCAGAGATTCCATCCGCAGAACGTAGAAAAGGAATCCGCTGAAAAACGCTCCCGCGCCGAGTGCGATAATGGCCAGGTCAACCGTAATCCAGAGGCCGAAAACGAAATAGTTATTCATTCCGGTCTGGTTCAAGCCTTTGAGCAGGCACAACGCCGCCCCGAAGAGCCCCCAGAGCAGCACGATTGCCCAAAATGACACCCACAGAAAGAACCTTGCGCTCGAACATCTTTGAATTTTCTGAGGGTCGTTCGTTGTTGAACTCATTTGATTCACTCGCCTGTATGACTTATTTATAGACCTGAGCGATTCATCTGCCGTTGTCCGCCCATCGCTTCACCCAACTCTCGGAGCTGAGGTAATATACTTTCGGTTCGGAACGCAGGCTTTCGAGAAGCCTGAATGCGCGTTCGCTCCTGGCAAAGACCGCCACCTCGTCAGCGGGGTTGTTTAAATCGCCGAAATACATGGCGCCGACGGGGCATGCCTCGACACAGGCGGGCATGTACTCACCCTTTTCCAATGCGGTTCGACCTTCCGCATGAGCTTTGTTTTTTGCCTTCGTGTACCTATGCGAGCAGAATGTGCATTTTTCCACTACGCCCCGCATCCTCGGCGCGACATCGGGGTTGAGGTATTTCTCTGTGTCCGCGGGCCAGACCGGGTCCCACCAATTAAAGCATCGAACCATGTACGGACACGCCGCCATGCAATAACGGCAACCGATGCATCGGGTGTTTATCTGGTCGACGAGTCCCGTGTCTTTGTCATAGTTTGTCGCGCTGGCAGGACAGACAGAGACGCACGGTGTGTGGTGGTCGCATTGCATGCAGGGCCGCGGAATATGGGCCACTCGAATGCGCGGATATTCCGCCCCATTGGTAACACGATAAATCCTCATCCAGGCAATGTTGCGCGCCTTGTCGCTTTCGTCTACCATGAATGGGACGTTGTTCTCCATATGACAGGCGACCGCGCAGTTACCGCATCCGGTGCACTTGTCAAGGTCTATAATCATCCCGTAGCGGATAAGCGCTCCTTGAGCGGAATCCCGCTTCATGTCGTTTCTCAAACCTTTGTTATCCTCCCGGGTGTAGCCCACCAGGTAGCAAGTCCACTTACGGCGTCCTTCCGCGCTTCGAGAATCTCATGCGCGTTGACTCCCTTGTTGCTTATGAATTTATCAAATGCCGTGTGCCCAAACCCGAGAGGGATGAGCGCCACTCCCTCGCGAATGCCTTCGAATAGGTGCAGTCTCACCTGAACCTTGCCCTTCGGGGATTCAAGGAGCACTCTGTCCCCCTCATGCAAACCGTGATACATGGCGGTTATCGGATTCATTCGGACAAACAGTTCATCCTTCAAGAGCTCTTTATCGCTAAGCTGCTTCATCAGGAATGGTGGGGTCCCCTTGCCGTCATCGGCCACGAGGATATTTTCCTCGGGCATTATAATGAGGTCGAAACCTTCTGCGATCGGGAGACGCTCCTGATAATGAGGCATACATTTGATGTCGTCAGAGAATCGAAACGCAGAGCGAAGAGCCTGGCTGAAAAACTCGAATTTTCGACTCGGCGTTCTTAGAGACTCTTCCGTTCCGTCCTGCTCCTTATATGAATCGAACCAGCAATTATTCTCCAGGAGTTTCCGCCACATCGTCGAGAAGGAGGAATAATTCGGCGAGATAGTTTCGTCGGAGAAATGGCCCTTCTGCAGAATGCTGGCGGCTTCCGGCGTATTTATCATTCCCTCTCCCGATTGGAACAGACCTTTGGTTCTCGCTTCGAACACTTCCTTCATGTCGTTCCAGGGAAACGATTCCGCAACGGTTCCGCCCATTTGTCCCGCCACCTGTATCAGGATGTCACCGGCGCTTCTGGTGTTGTAAAGCGGGTCAACCACGGGTTTGGCAAAGTTATAGACGGGGTGCGGCGTTTCCGGCGCCGAAAAACAGTCGTCCCACCTCTCGAAAATCTCCGATACAGGCAGTATCAGATTGGCCCGTGTCGCGCTTTCATCCCAGTACGAAGCAAAGCTTATGATATACGGGACTGTTGCGAACAGCTCCTCAGCGATTTCCCGTTCGGGCAGCGCATAATACGGATTTGCGTCATGGATGAGAAGCACTCTGATTCGTTCGGCCTCAATGTTGCCGGGCAGCGACTCCGAAAACGGACACTCTTCAGAGCCGGCGCGGTCGATCCGCTCAACAGCATATCCGCGCTTTGCCTCGTCATCCATCACGACGGGCGGAAGGGGTGTGACCGGCGGATTCTGTTTCAAAAAAACGCCTCCCGGCCGGTTGATGTTTCCGACAAGCGCATTCAGGCTGTGCACGGCCATCAGGTCGTAGATGGATGCAAACTGGTCGCCGCGTCCCCCTCCGGCAAGCGCAACGGAGGGATGTTTCGAAGCAAACTGATGCGCGAGTTCCTCTATTCGGCGCGCCGGCGCCGTTGTTATGCGTTCAACGGCCGGAGGAGAATAGTGCGACAGAACATGTTCTTTGAACCCGAGATGTTTCGTTCCATCCTGGTCTATCCATTCATCGAAGCCGAAACAATGGTTGGCGACGAATTCTTTGTCGTAGAGGTCTTCCCTGATGAGGACGTGCGCGAGGCCGAGCGCAAGAGCCCCCTCGGCGCCGGGCTTGATGGGAATCCATTGCGCGGCCCTGGAGGCGGTCAGGGAAAAGTTGGGTTCCACTTGGACAATCTCACGCGAGTCCGGCTCATCGAACATTCTGAGACACGCCCGATGGAGTCGTCCCCATGTTCCCCATCCTTCAAGCAAAGAGCATCCGAAACTGAGGATAAACTTTGAATGCTCGATGTCGTAGGCGAGGCTTCCGTCGACTCCCTGCATAAGTTTTAAGACGATGTTGCGGGCATGGGTCTGCGAATTCATCTTAATGAAATTTCGGGAGCCGACTGCATGGAGGAAGCGTTGGAACAAATGATTTGTTGTATTCTCGCAGCCGCCTGTGAGGCAGACGAGCGATTGAGATTCTTCCGAACTCCGCAGTTCATTGACCTTGGAGGCGACTTCCGCAATGGCGTCCTCCCACGTGACGGGGCTCCAGCCAGGATTCGTTTTCGGGCCGACCCGTTTCATTGGTTCTCGAATGCGGGAGGGGCCATACGCCATTTGCAGGGAAGCTGTGCCAAGCGGACAGAGCGCCCCTTGGTTGATGGGATGATGCGGGTCTCCGTCCACTCTCACAAGCCTTTGGCCGAGCTTTCTCACGCGTATGCCGCAACCGCCGTCACACATGGAACAGACAGTCTTTTCAAAGGACGGCTCTCCCGCAGGGGGAACCGGAACCCACGGCCAATTTTGGGTCCACCGGGCGAGGTCTCTGACAAGATGCCAGGGAGCAGGCGAAGAGATGAAGCCGAAGGCGCCTCCGCCGGCAAACGCGAGGGCTTTGAGGAATGCATTCCGACTAATATTCATTTGACGGTTTCCCAACCCCGATACATTCCGTTTATCTGTGACAAATAAAACATGCCGTACTTGTTCCTCTGGCTCGATGACACTCTGCGCACTCGTTCATTCCCATGGTTCCCCACACGTTGCTTCTCTTCTTGCGTATCACCGCACTCAGATTCTTTTCTGTTTCCGAGCCGTACAGCACGTAGCTGTATTTTGTAACTCGGTTGGTCAGATATCTCGTTGATTGGTCGGAGAGACCCTGGGGGCCGTGACACGTTTCACAGGCGAGTTCTGCGCCTCTGACGTGCGAGGAATGCGAGAAAGACACGCACTGAGGTTGTCTGAAATAGAGGCCCCATTCCACTTCTCTGTCTTTTTTCACATAGTTCTCGACAAAATGCTTCTCGGCCTCTGACTCCCCAAGAACTTCGCTATGGCAGTTTGCGCAGACGTCGATAGTGGGGATTCCCGACCAACTGCCATCCGCATAAAAGAAATGACAGGTCTCGCAGGAGATGCCGACATCCCGACCGTGGATCGCATGACTGAAGCTCACCGGCTGTGATTGTCGCGTATACATGAGTAAGGGCATGCCATGGCGACCCACCAGATGGAGGAATACGAATCCACCGACAAATATTCCGAGCGTGATGGCCGAATTCTTCTTCTTTGATATTTTGCCCACTATCGCTCTTTTCAACTTACGCTGCGGCCGGTTCCGCGGCCGGCAGATTTGAATGTGACCGCAGATGCGATTTTGAGTATTCGTCGCTCTTATTCATTTTTTATTATCAGGCCGAATTAACAACCAGAGGATGAAACCTTCTGGAGGTGTGTGTTTCGGGGACCGAACTTGCAGTCTTTTTGGTTGGTTTCTTTATTTTACACGGTGCTGCGGGCTGTGTCAAGCGGGCATCGGGCACATCGTTCCGTACACGTTTTTGGAGACACTGCCAGCAGGCTCACCAAAATTCCTGCGTTCCGATAACAGGCCCGGCTATCAAAGATACATACATCTTGCAGTTGGAGCCTTCGCATGTTGCAAGTCGTCTTGAAAGGTTGCGGAAATGTTTTCGGGTCGTTGGGGCGCAGGGGCCGGAATACTCCACTATGAGGGTTGTATTTTCGATGGCCACATCTTGACAGGAGACGTCGGGTGTGATAAGCTGACTGACGTATCAGTCAGTTAGCTCAAGCGCGCCGGAGCCTTGAGCCTTCGGGGTGTTCAACGGAAACTCGAATCGCGAAGCCGCGAAAACAAAGTCTGAGAGGTGTTCCGATGAAACGCGTACTCCTTACCAATCCGTATGGGCCATACGACCTCGAGTGGGGCGAGAATCAGTATGACATTCTTCAGTCGCGCCTCCAGCGGGGACAGGGTCCTTTCTCGCTCTCGTCGTATTCTCCTTGCCTGGCGCTTTACCTCATTGCGGAGAACGTTCGTGCCCAGGCGACCGTGATGGAGTTCCCCCATATTGAGGACTACGTTGAAGAACTGAGGAAGGGATATGACTACGTCGGTATTCAGCTCATCGCGCTGAACATTGGAAAAGTGGCGCGGATGATTCGTATTGCGCGAGAGATCGCTCCCCGGACGAAGGTCATTATCGGCGGTTACGGCATCCTGAATCTTGACGACCCGCCGCCGGGCGAAACAAGCGGAGACGGGGAATACCTCTTGCGGGAGGCCGATTTCCTGTGTCGGGAAGAGGGTGTGCGCTTCATGCGCAAGATACTGGGGGATGAACCGGTGGACAGGCCGATAATGCAGAAGTATCTTCCCTTGAACGAGACGCACTTCCCCGGCGCGGAAGGTTTTTCATATTCATCGAAGTCGATGAACGCGATGATGCTGGTCGCGCTCGGGTGTCCGAACGGTTGTGAGTTCTGCTGCACTTCCGCCATGTTCAAAAAGCAGAAGATGTATGTTGCCTCGCCCGAGGAGACGTTTGAAACCCTGAAGCATTTCTGCAGGCGAAACGGGGGCATGGCCACATCGGTATCTCTTTTGGATGAGGACCTTCTTCTCAATCCCGATTATGTGAGACAACTCGGAAAGCTGATTCGGGAGGACAAGGAATACGGTCTGCGCAAGCTGGGCTATTTTTGCTTTGGTGATTTGCGCTCCATGACTCATTACAGCATGGAAGAACTGTTGGAATGCGGCGTTGATTCGGTCTGGATCGGTGTCGAATCGAGCATCAGCGACGTTATAACGTCGGAACACAAAATTGAGAAACGCTCGTGCGACGACATTAAATCCACGTTCCGCGCCATGGCGGAATACGGTATCGGCTCTACGGCGTCGATGGTGCTCGGATGGGATTTCCATACTCCGGACAATATTGTGGAGGATATAGACTTCTTTGTGGACCTCGCGCCGCCGGCATATCAGATTACGTTCCTTACGGCATGTCCGGGAACGGAACTGTACAAGAGGATGAAGGAGAACGGAAGAATCAATCCCAAGCTCACCTATCACGACATCCAACAATGCAATGACGGAACATTTATTCCGAAGAATTTCGAGCATGGGGAATTGAAAAATTACTTCGAGCTGGCTCATCAGAAACTGTATCAAAAGAACGGGCCCGGAATATTTCGCGGCTTTGAAATCAATTTGAATGGTTATGAGACATGCAGCACGTCTCACCGTCCGCTGTTGCGGGAGCAGAAGGCGCCCTTTTTCGCCGAGCGCTGCCAGAGGACATACCCGATTCTGGAGGCATGCGCCAAATACGCGCCCAGCGAGACCGTGCGCACGAAGGTTCTCGAAGCGAAGGAACAATACCATCGCCTTTTCGGAGAGGCAACCGACGAGCAGCAGTTGTTCTCCGCGGGATTCTGCAATCTTGTCGAGCAACGGATGGAGCAGTTGAAAGCGCCAAAGGCAGATGACCCATTCGACCCGCCCATCAGAAAATGGTACTACAATCCCGAGGTAAGCCAGGTTCCCCTCGTGAAAAGGGGGCGCGGTCCGGAGAAACCCGCTCCGCTGAAAGTGTACGACGAGCCCGAGCCGGCCGATAGTGTGTGTTAGGGAGAGGGAAGCCCGATGGCGAGAACACGAGCAGCGGAAATCGCGCGAGAGGTGACCGAGCGCGAGCTACTCGGCGCAGCTTTGGAGATCATTGTCAAGAAGGGGTATTATGCGACAACGATTTCCGACATTGTGCGCGCCGCCGGCGTGACCCAGGGAACATTCTATCTGTACTTTAAGAACAAGGCCGACATCTTCTCGGCGTTGCTTCACCAGTACCGAGAACTCACGATTTCGGGACTGTTCAATGTGGATTTGAAGTCGGTCACCACACAGGACGATTGGCTTTTGCTGGCGGACCGGATAGCGGGCTTTCTGCTCGATCACCTGAAGACACACGGCGACTTTCTCCATTTGTTCGTCGCCGAGGCCGCAACAATAGGGTCGGGGTTCCGGAAGGAATCGGACACGTTTTCGAAGGGTGTTACCCACGAGATAGCCCGGCTGCTTCATCACGGAGTACGAATGAAGCTGGTGAAGGAGATTGATGTTGAGGCGGTTGCTGTTTCAATACTCGGCGCCTTGAAAGAAGCGATCCATCAATCGTTTTTCGGCAACGGTTCGAGAGCCCCCGACGACATCATACCGCGGGTGATCCGCAGCCTGGCGCACTTATTATTGGAGTGACCGATTCCCTGCGATTCATGTTGACATAGTTGCGGGGTTTTTTTATAATCCGTCCGGACGGTTTAACCACGCGCCGACAAACACAACCACGGTGAGAAGATGAGTCCGAAAGTCGGTATCGAGCCTGTGCGACAGGCACAAATCATCGAGGCGGCGCTTCGCCTTATTGCACAGAACGGAAGCCACAATGTCAGCATTCAGAGTGTGGCGAATGAGGCGGGACTGTCGAAAGGCGCCGTTCTTCACTACTATCCCTTAAAGAATGCGTTGTTCGCCGCAGTATTTCGCGAGTTTTTTCGGCAGGTGTTCTCACGTACGCAACGTGAAATGGGAAATCATAACGATCCGCTGGAGAAGCTTCGGTCCATCGGCGAATGGCTCTTTGCGGAAGACGACCCCGCGGTTGTGCTCGGCTATCCGCTTTACTTTGAATGCATGGCGCGGGCCGTATACGAAGAAATGTTTCACCGGCTCTTTCACGAATGGGTGAACAAGTGGGTAGAGCTAATAAAGATGGCGATTGAAGAAGGCGTTACGAACGGGAGCTTCGCGACGGTGGATTCCGAGACGACGGCCCGGGCGATATCCGCATTTTGCCAGGGGGTGGCCTCGCGCTGGTACCTTGACCGCGGGCAGCATTCGGCCGCGTGGGCGCGGGAGACCCTCCGGAATTACACCGAATCGCTTCTGCGGAAAACAGGGGTATAGATTCGGGGGCCGGCGGGAGGCCGGGAGGACCCGGACGGCGGAGCTTTCATCCCATCGAATAACGGAAATATCGGCAGATAAACCGGCAACGGGCTTGTGCGCCCGGTTTGCCAACGGTTCGGAACCTTTTGGGAACGGAGGAGAGAGATGGCCTTTTTGGACTTAAATCCCAACCTTACCAGCGAGCAGATTGCGCTCAGAGAAGAAGTGCACAAGTTTGCCGCCGAAGTGATGAGGCCTGCCGCCGACAAGCTCGACAAAATGCCCGACCCCGCAGCCGTCATCGCGAAAGGGTCTGTCCTGTGGGACGTGTTGCGACAGAGCCGCGAGCTGGGCTACCATACTCGAGCGTTGCCTGAAGAGCTTGGCGGCTTGAATCTCACACCGGTGGAGCAAAACATAATCAGCGAGGAGCTGGGCTGGGGCAGCGCGGGGTTATCAGTCTGCATGGGGGCGGGCACAATGCCATTCGCTTTCGCGGCGATGTTCGGCAGTCCGGAATTGGTTGAGGAATTTGTGATTCCGTTCAGGGATGACAAGAAAGCCGAGTACATCGGCTGCTGGGCGATAACGGAGCCGGAACACGGCGGGGGCGACCAGTTGTACATCGGTTCGAAGAAAGAAGAGATTCCCTTCATACGGCACAACACGCGGGCAAAGCTGGACGGCGACGAGTGGGTAATAACCGGCCAGAAGGCCGCATGGGTTTCGAACGGAACCATTGCGACGCACGCCCTGCTCCATGTCAGCCTTGACGGCACGGACGACCAGCGCGACGCCGCTCTCTTCTTTGTCCCGCTGAATCTGCCCGGCATTTCGAAGGGCAAACCACTCGATAAGATTGGCCAGCGCGATCTGAACCAGGGCGAGATTTACTTCGATGATGTGCGTCTTCCCAAACACCACATGCTGGTGGGCCCGGAGCTGCACGAGCCGGTGAAAGAGATGATTCTTGCGGGCGCGAACGGCGGAATGGCGACCACGTTCACGGGAGTGGCGCGCGCAGCGTTCGAGGAGGCTTTAGAATACTGCAAGGTGCGGGTCGCCGGAGCGAAAGTCCTCACGGGACATCAACTCGTGCAGAAGAGACTTTTTGACATGTTCAGCAAGGTCGAGAGTGCGCGCGCGCTGGCCCGTGCGGTGAACGGATACAACGCGCAGACGATGCCGCCCGAACCGCATTACGCGATGGCCGCGAAAGTTCACAACACGCAGGTGGCATACGAGGTGGCAAGCGATGCGATCCAGTTGCTCGGCGGAAACGGGCTCAGCAGGGAGTATCGGGTTGAGAGACTGTTTCGGGACGCGCGCGCTGCGCTGATCGAAGATGGAGACAACGATACGCTGAGTCTCGGCGCCGCGTCATATATCATTGAGAAGTACTGAGAAGGGAGACATCGGTATGAATCTGGACAGAAAATACTTGGAGCTTTTCCGCCCGAAGATTCACTGGGGAAAGATTGAAATCGACCAGGAAAAATGTATCGGCTGCGGGCAGTGCAAAGACAACTGTCCGGGAAAAGTGCCCGCCCTGGACGAGAACGAGAAAGCATACATGGGACGAGAGGAGTGTATCACCTGCTCGAACTGCGTGGTGACGTGTCCGACGGAAGCGATATCCATAAAGGAAACGTTCTATGTGGAAGAGGGCTTTTATAAGACCGTTCCGGCGGACATCCCCTACAAGCCACCGGCGCAGCCGCTGGATGCGGACGGCAATCCGACGGAATACACCGAAATAGAAAAGGCGGTGTTCGAGCGCCGGAGCACCCGAAACTTCAAGGAGCACCCGGTTCCCGAACCTCTAATCAGAAGGATACTGGAAGCCGGCAGACATGCGCCGAGCACGGGGAACTGCCAGCCGTGGCGATTCATCGTAATCACCGACAGGGAATTGATTGCCGAAATCTCGAGCCGAGTTCAACCGCTGACGCAGATGGCGAGCACCATGTATCGCACCGACGAGATGCTCGAGGCGCTGGCGGCTCAATACGAGACCGAGCCACAGCCGGGGATGTTCGACCCGCGTGTCCAGGCGGGGATATACTGCGTGGGCGAAGGCATTCTGCCGGCGCTTTTGAACGCGGCCGCGCTGATAATCATGCTCGGTGACGAGCGCGCAATCGGCGGTCCCGAAATCAATATCGGTATCTGCGGACAGAACATGAACCTGGTTGCGAACTCTCTGGGGCTGGGCGTGTGCTGGTGTGGGTTCATTAACCTGGTCAACATGATGGACGACCTGAAGGAACGCCTCGGAATCGAGCCGCCATACAAGATAGTCTGCTCGCTGGCTATTGGCTATCCCGCCTTCAAGCAGCACGGAATGGTGGCGCGGGAAGCGAAGCCGGTCACCTGGTTCCGCCCGGGGGCGGGCGGACCGGAAATTGAGCGGTGAGCGGGTCCGAAGCAATGAGGAATTTTAGCATAACAGAGAGAAAGCACGAGGAGATGGTGTCATGAGTGACGAATCCCTGTTGAATTACTTTGCGGACCTGATCGAATACCAGGGGAAAACGATTGGCGACCGGCCCTATATTCTTCACGGGGAGCAGGTAATAACCTTTGGCGATTATGACCGCGCCACCTCGCGGGTGGCCAATGGCCTGGCGGCGCATGGGGCGAAGCCCGGTGACGGCGTGGCAATCCTGATGACCAATTGCCCCGAGTACCTGTTCCTGTTTTATGGCCTGCCCCGGGGCGGATTCTACAGCGTGCCCATCAACGTCGCTTTGAAGGGCGACGGCCTGAAGTACATCCTGGAGAATTCCGATGTCAAATTTCTGGTGGTGGACGACGCGTTGTACCCCAAGATTGCGGAGCTCGGCGAGCCGATTGGCGCGATTGACAAGATTTTTGTGCGCCGCACTTCAGATGCCCCGCTGCCCCGAGGAACAATCGACCTCGAGGAACTGCTCGGCGGCTCGCCTGAAAGGCCCAAGCATGATATCAAGCATGACGCCATCACGCATATCATGTACACCTCGGGGACGACCGGTTTTCCGAAAGGGGTCGTGAATCGGAACAGGCCCGGCGGTGTCAACCAATTCATGATGTTGGCCAGAATCATGGTCCAACCGGATGATATCCTGTACACGTGCCTGCCGCTGTTCCATGCGAACGCCTTGATTCTCACCGCCGGCTTCTCTCTTTGCGCCGGGGCGCCCTTCGGATTGGAGAAACGGTTTTCGGCCTCGAAGTTCTGGGGGCCTATACGGAAATATGGCGCGACACAGTTCAACGCGCTGGGGGCCATGATTCCGATTCTGATGAAACAGCCGGAACGACCCGACGATGCCGATAATCCCGTGCGACTTGTCAATTCCGCGGCATGCCCGTCGAACCTGTGGGTCCCGTTTGAGAAAAGGTTTGGCGTGAAGATATGGGAGGCGTACGGAGCCGTGGACGGCGGCGGTGTGCTGATTATGAACCTAGGCACAGCTCCTGTCGGCTCGTGCGGCACGCCACTGCCGGGAACCGAGTGGAAACTTGTGAACGAGAATGGCAATGAGGTTCCTCGGGGAGAAGTGGGCGAGCTTATCACCAGGGTTCGTGAAAACGAGAGCCGGCCGGTGGAATATTACAAGAATCCGGAGGCTTCGGCGAAGAAGGTTCGAGACCAATGGATTTATTCGGGCGACCTCTTTTATGCCGACGAAGAGGGGAATCTCTATTTTGTGGACCGCAAGACGGATTCCATGCGGCGGCGCGGCGAGAATATCTCGTCGTTTGAAGTTGAGAACATTGTTGAAAAACATCCGGCAGTTGCGGAATCGGCCGCTTTCGGGGTTCCGTCGGAATTGGGCGAAGACGATGTCATGATATGGGTCAGGCCGAACGAAGGCATGGAGCTTGACCTGAAGGATTTGATGCGGCACTGCGCCGAAAACATGGCGTATTTCATGGTTCCCCGGTACGTTGACGTGGTCGACGAAATACCGCGCACGGGCACCATGCGGGTGACGAAGGCCGACATGAAGAAGCGAGGCGTCACGGACAGGACGTGGGACCGAGAGAAAGAGATGCCGGAGCTGAAGCTGAAGAAGACATAGCGAACAGACTGGGCGCGGCGGCGGGCCTGAGAACAGAATCCATGAAAACCGACGAATTGCACGCCGGGCAGACAAGACAGGCCCGACCACGGAGGGCGCGAGATGGCATACAACGGATATGAATGTCTGAAAATACGGATGGATCGAGGAGTGGCATTCATTACAATCGACCATCCACCGATAAATCTTTTCGACCTGTCCTTGATGCAGGAGATGGACCTCATAGGGCGCGAGTTGGAGACGGATGATTCGGTCAGGGTCGTCGTGTTCGACAGCGCGAATCCCGAATTCTTCATCGCGCATGCGGATGTGTCCCTGATTCTGGGTCTGCCGACGGAGGCGCCTCCGAAATCGACGGAACTGAGTCCGTTTCACGCGTTGGTGGACCGGTTCCGCACGATGACCAAGGCAACCATCGCAAAGATTGAAGGCAGGGCGCGGGGCGGCGGGAGCGAGTTTGTCCTCTCGCTCGACATGCGGTTCGGAGCGCTTGGGAAAGCAATCTTGGCGCAATCGGAGGTGGCCCTCGGAATCATTCCCGGCGGCAGCGGAACCCAACGCCTGCCGCGCTTGATGGGCAGGGGCCGGGCATTGGAGGTCATTCTCGGGTGCGAGGACATGCCGGCTGAACTCGCGGAGCGATACGGTTATATAAACCGGGCTCTGCCGCCGGAGGAATTAACACCGTTTGTCGAGCGACTCGCCTACCGTATTGCGTCATTTCCCGCGGAGGCGATAGCGCTGGCGAAAGCGTCGGTGAACGCCGCTGAACTGCCGATTCTTGAAGGATTGTTGGAGGAAGCTCATTACTTCAATCAATCGGTGGCGACATCGGCGGGACAGGAAAGGATGACCAGGTTCATGCAGCTTGGGGGGCAGCGTCGTGAGACGGAGCTGGACCTGAACCCGCTGGTGAAGAAATTGGAAGGAATCCGCTGAGGCGGCAGTCCCGTTGCGAGCTTTTGTTATACTCACATCGATAAATCCCTCCCGGCGAGAATGGCCGACTCATTGAGAGGTTGACCGACCATATTTCTGAACCTTCTCCAGGCCGGAAACATAGACCGCGTCGGGCGCTACGGTAGGCGGATAGAGTCCGATCATGTCGGCAACCGGTCCTTCCCAAACCTCCCGCCCCGTGTGGAGCGACAAGACAGCGAGAAGGGAGTTGTTGGAGCCCAAATCGAGCCAGCCCGAAGTCAGGTAGACATAGTCGGCCGAGAGTGTGTAGTCGGTGAAGGGCGCGGGAACCTTATACCTCCACAATTCCTTGCGACTTGCTTTTCCGACCGCCAGCACCATCATGTTCGTGTATACTACGCCTTCCGTCGCAAACACAATTATCTCATTTGCAAGGGCCGGCTTGCGCGTGTAACCGACGGGCAGATGGCTCCAGAGCCATTTGCCGGCTTTCCGCTCGAACAACTGAAGGCCATCAAGACAACTGACTATTGTTGTAGCATCCATCGTGATGCCGGAGGAGCCCGGATTCCGAATTCGCGGATACGTGGCTTCGTGCAGGGTAATGACTCTTCCTCTCATCGTGCTCGAATCGGGTAAGTCGGGAACGACCGTCGTCCACACTCTCTGACCGGAACTTGCCTCGACCGCCATGAGCAGGTTCTCCTTGCCCACGCGTACGCCAAAATAAACAAGCGATTCATTTTCGTCGACAAGCGGCGAGACGGTCCAAGCCGGCGTGTTCGGCTCCGAATACTCGAACTTCCATTCGAGAGCGCCATGCAGTTTTTCGACAGCATAAATGAACTTCGAGCGTTTCTCCGCCGGAGGGTGCCCTGCGCCGAAGATGACCGAAGCGCGAGTTACTCCAACCGAGGGAAATACACTCCCATCCGCCTGAAAGGTCCATCGTTCCGCCCCAGTCAGCGCGTCAATGCAGACGAGCGTATCGTCGATGGCCGCATACAGCGCATCTCCGTCCACGGAAGGAGGGGTCTTGTAATATTCGTCCCTGCGCGGCATGTCGGCGCGCCAGACTTCTTCACCGGTCCCTGGTTCAAGCGCAAGCACGCTGGAACTTGTTGTCACATAAACGAGTCCATTACCCAATGTCACTCCCGTCGGTTCAGCGAGTTCGACACTCCATTTCAGTTCGAGAGGAGGTTCAGGACCAGCAGGAACGAATCCTGTGCGCCTGGAATTTGCGGAGAGGGTCGGAAACGGTGATGGGCGCGACGGAGCGGGGGCCGGCCGTTCTTTTTCAATCACCGGCCTTTCTTCTGGCTGCTTCTTCTCGACGCTCGGTGGCGGCGTGCCTTCTGCAACCCGTGGCCGACGTGGTTCGGGAAGAGGGGCCTTATCCGTCATTTCCGGCTTTTCCTTCTCCCTTTCAACCCGATACAAGGAGCTGGAGGTTTTCGTGAGGGATGACGCAGCCTTCACCGGTATCGTTGCTGGGGCTGGCGTCTCGCGAGGCCGCAGGACTGATGCGGGAGGAAACAGAAAAAGTAACACTCCTACAAAACAAAAGAAAACTATTGCCCCAGCAAGTACGACTGCAACAACATCTGATATCTTGAATTTATGGGATAACATGCACCGGCGCTCGACTGGTTGATACCATCGTCTTTTCATTATGCCCCGGAATGTATGCGCAAGGCCAGCGAGACACCGATGCTGGAAGAAAAATCATCAATCTCCGCTGCTCCATCGTATGAGCGCGATAGAAAAAACGGAGCAAAATGTTCCCGCCACTGAGATTCAAAGCCTTGTTCTGTCGGGCCGAACGCAAGCTACTTTGTAAAAGGGCGCGCAGAACAACCTATGAGGGTTGGTAACTGAGAAAGAGTTTCGATGATCGCATAAACGGGATATTTCTGAAAGCTTTCTTTCGGGGTTACACCGGAAAGAACAGCGACAAACGTAACTTTCGCCCGCATTGCCGTTTCCGCGTCCACGATGCTGTCGCCGACATACAAGGCATCGGATGGCGAACATTTTACCTGTCGAATGGCCGCGAGCAGCCCTTCGGGATCAGGCTTATATTCCGAAACATCTTCTCCGCCGATAATGACATCAAAGAAATCGAGGAGACCTTCGCGCTCCAGGATGGGCCGAATTCTAAATCGACCCTTTGTGGAAACGATACCAAGGGCGAGGTCACATGTTTTCAAGGCGCGAACCGTTTCAGGCGCCGGGTCAAAGAGAATGGTCGACGCAGCCATAATCTCATCGGCCCGCTTACGGAATGAACGGATAAATTCGCCACAGTGGCTCATGTGCGCTTCTCCCGCTAACTTTAGGAGAACCTCCGAAAGCGGAAGACCGACCGTTTGACGAGCTTTCTCGGCAGAGACATCCGGAAGGCCAATATTTCGAAATGCGAAGTTTATGCAATCGACCGCCGCCTCTCCGGGATCAGCCAAGGTGTAATCAAAATCGAAGATGACCGTCTTAAATTCCGGTTCCACTGTGTCTTCCCCGTGTTTTCGACTCCTTGTCGCGCCGGGAACCTTCCGGACAAGGATTAAATGATGAAGAACTGTTGCATCATACTATCCGCTCAACCCGTTCGACTTCAAGAGAGCAACCTGTTCAACCAGGTCCGAATAAAAAATATTCTTCTATCCAAGGCTTGTTGCGCTTCGACGATGAGTTAGGATAAGCTGATTGAAATTCTTCTGCCGAAGCGATGTTGAAACCGACGAAGGATTCGAATCCTACTGAAAAGATTCGGGAAGGAGGCCGAGTATGAGTCGTCAGAATTTTGAGCAATTCTTCGAGACCGGGAAGCAACGAATATTCGACACGGATTTTTTCAAGGAGGCGGAAAATTACGAAGCCTGGGACGAGATTGACTTCGAGTCCGAGGAAGAAATCCCCGGCGAGCAGACCTTCGAGATCAAGGCGGAAGACATGCGATACTACGCCGATGCGGTCCTCGACGACAATCCGTTGATGCATGACGAGGAGTACGCAAAGAATTCGGTCTGGGGACAACTGATGCCACATCCCCTCTTTATTACGGAGATAGGGTTCTGGTGCATCGGCGTTCGGGGACGCGGCAACTGGGTGAGGACTCCCGGCGCGCGGAATCCGGGGCAGGACATAGAGTTTTACGAACCGTTTCGCGTGGGAGAGACCATTCACATCACGATGCGGCCGCACGACCGATACATTAAGCGAGGGAAATACTACCTCCAATACAAGGCCGATTTCTATAACCAGGATAACGTGAAAAAGGCTTCGTGGATCGCCACCTTGATTCTTCCGAAAACAAAGGCGGACATAAGGAAATTTCTTGAAGGGAAACGGGGAGTTGAATTGTGACGGCGCCCGGAACGGCCTGAGCAAGGTGTTTGCCGAACTACAGGAGCAAGAGCGAAATGAAAAAACTAACCTTTGATTCGGTACAAGTCGGAGACGAACTTCCGGCGATCAGCAGGCCGGTCACCCAGGAGACATTTTGGAAGTATGCGGTCGCTTCGCTGGATTACAATCCCGTGCACTGCGACCCCCACTGGGTTGCAACGGCTCAGCCATTCGGGATACCTCACACGGTGGCGCACGGCATGATGACGATGTCGTTCATGCTATCAGTGGTTTCGAGTTGGGCCTACCCCGCCGGGTTGCAGATACGGAAAATGACGTCGAAATTCTTCTGGCCGGTTCTTGCCGGTTGGACGGTGAACTGTTCCGGGAGCGTAACCGAAAAACACGTTATCTGTCCGGGGAAGAATTATGTCGTTGTCGAGCTGAAGGCCGAAAACCAGGACGGCAGAGAATTGGCGGTGTGCCGAACGGAAGTCGTTTTTCCGGATTAGGGGAACGCTGTTTCATTCCGGATTTTTACACGTTCTACCCCCGCGGCTTATCTGTATGAAGCCTGTCCCGACGTATCGGAACCTGTTTCCGACCTACTCTCTCGGCTGGAGCGCTTGAAGCCTGCGGGATTCGGGCGAGGTGAGCCCGCCGGTTGTGATCTCGGGTGTGATAAAGATAACGATTTCGCGGTCGTCGTCGGATTGGTTCAGGCTCCGGAACGGAATTCCGAGTATGGGGACATCGCCCAAGAGAGGCACCTTGCGTTGCGATTCGAAGTTCTGATGTGTTCGCAACCCGCCGATTACGATTGTCTGCCGGTCACGTACCATGACCGTCGTGGTTGCCCGGTTCTGCCGCTTGACCGGAACGCGAATGGAGTTCGTGATGGCGCCGCCTTCGTCGGGGATAATCGTGGTGTCGAAGAACTCGTCGCGGACAAGCGTGCTGACTTCGGGCCGGATATCCAGCAAGATGTAGCCTTCTTCGTTTATATGGGGAACGGTCTCGAGGATGATTCCGATATCGAGGAACTGAATATCCAGCGAACTGGCGGCGCCGGCCGCATTGTAATGCGTGTTCGCGTACGGCTCGAGCGTCGCCACCTCGAAACGGGCCGGATGGCCGTCAAGCACCATGATGCGGGGCCTGGACAACGTGCGGGTGGAGCTGTCCTCGACCAGCGCCTCGATTGCCGCGCTGAAGTCGGAACCGGGAATTACCTGTGGCGGAGCGACGAGGTTGCCCGCAGGGTCGAACACAGCGGGAACGTTGATGGTGGGCGTTCCCAGCGTGATGCCGCCGGTGGAAGGGTTGTCGGGCGAGGCTCGTCCCGTGCCGACGCTGAACACGGCTTCGTTGTCGCCGCCCGAGTACCCCAGTCGCAACTCCCAATCGATTCCGAGTTCTTTGAGCTTTGCGGATGAAACATCGAGGATATCGGCCTGAATCGACACCTGCTGGCCCTGCTTGTCCCAGTGCCGAACAAGCGGCTCGATACGCTCGAGGTTCGCCTCTGTGGTCATTACAAAAACGGAGTGCGTCCTGGTGTCAGGCTCAACGCTTGCCGCCAGCGGTCCCAATATCCTCCTTATCCGTTCGGCCATTGCCTGCGGCTCGGCATAGTTCAAGCAGAACGTTCGCGACGGCATCCGCGTATCCAATATCATGACCGTGTCATCGATCGCCTTAATGTTGGCCATCGTGTCGCGCGCAATCATGGAATTTGTCCTCTCATCAACCGAGAGGGTCCCCTCCTGCGAGAGCAGCGGACGAACAATGGGTTCGAGTTCCAATACGCTCGCGTACCTCACCCGGTACGTGCGCAGAATGATAGCGGAATCCTGCGCAAACGCCGTATCGGTGAATAGAGTGAACGCTAGAAAGAAGGTCAACAACGTTGTTTGGAGTGACCGTCTCTTGAGTGGTGATGCGCAGGCCCACTGTGACATGCTGAGGTGTCCGTCCATTTGCCTCTCCTCTTCTCTCCCCACAATAATTGGAACTTGGCAATGACCGGAAGCATGAGCTTGAGATTACGGAAGGGGAATTGAATCTGTCCTGCGGGTGGTTGTCTTTCGCGCGGCGGTCAAGTCGGCCAATCTCCCGCGAGTCTCAGGCGTGGCGCCTGATTCGCTCAGGGAAGAAACCGACAAATTCCGCAATTTGACACGGCCGCGCAGGCCGGCGCTCGGCGAAATGCGCAACCGCAGGACGGACACAATTTATTCTGTGCTAGGTTTTTCCCTCCTCAAGCTTGATGGCTTCATCGATCAGCATTACCGGAATGTCGTCTTTTATGGGATACATCAGCTTGCAGGCATCGCAGATGAGACCGCTCTCATCTTCCCTCAAGCGAATATCACCCTTACATTTCGGGCAGGCGAGAATCGCGAGAAGTTCGGGATCAATCATTTGGACTACCTCCTTCACGGGCGCGCATTTTCCCGCGGCAAAAAATTATACTTAAGACTACTGCCACAGTCAAGATAAATTTTTCCAGATGAAGTTAATGAGACTTCATCCGCTCGATAACCGCGTTTGCGAATTCGGAACATTTGAGGAGTGTCGCGCCCCTTATTTGCCGGGCGAGGTCATATGTAACCATTTTCTGTTGAATGGTTTGTGCAATCGCGTCGGCAATCAGGCTCGAGGCCTCGTGCCATCCGATATGGCACAGCATCATGCCACCCGACAGGATGAGCGAACATGGGTTGACCTTATCCTGCCCGGCATATTTCGGGGCGGTCCCGTGGGTGGCCTCGAATATCGCGGCATCGTCACCGATGTTTGCTCCGGGCGCCATTCCAAGGCCGCCGACCTGAGCTGCGGCGGCATCCGAGAAATAGTCTCCATTCAGATTCGGCATGGCGAGGACGGAATATTCTTCGGGACGTATGAGCAGGTGTTGGAACATCGCGTCCGCGATTCGGTCCTTGATGATAATTTTTCCTTCGGCCTGCACACCGGGTTTATCCAGGTCGCGCTCGGGAACGGTGTCTTCTCCGAATTCCTGCTGGGCGAGGGCATATCCCCAGTCTCGGAAGGCGCCCTCGGTATACTTGAGAATATTGCCCTTGTGCACGAGCGTGACACTGGGCAGGCCTTCGTCGAGGGCGTACTGGATGGCTCGCCGGACGAGACGTTTCGTGCCTGTGGCGCTAATCGGTTTGATTCCGATGCCCGAATCGGAACGGAGGGTCAGACCAAACGTCTCTTTCAGAAAATCCATCATCTTCTTCGCGCCGGGTGAGAACGCAGGCCATTCGATGCCCGCATACACGTCTTCTGTGTTCTCGCGGAAAACCACGACATTCAGCTTTTCGGGGTGCTTGACCGGGCTGGGCACACCCGGAAAATGGCGCACGGGCCGCACGCAGGCATAGAGATCGAGTTCCTGCCGCAGGGTCACATTCAAAGAGCGAAACCCGCCGCCAACCGGTGTGGTGAGCGGTCCCTTGATTGCGACCTTGCAGGCGCGTATCGCATTGAGGGTATCCTCCGGCAGAAGTTCGCCGTATTTATCTTGCGCTTTTTGACCGGCGTATAGTTCGAACCAGCGGATACGCCTCTTACCGTTGTAGGTCAAACCGACTGCCGCATCGAGAACCCTGACGGCGGCGGCCCAGATGTCGGGACCGACACCGTCACCCTCGATGAAAGGGATGACGGGGTTATCGGGGACTCCGAGTTCACCGTCCCGAACGGCGATGAACTCGCCGGGAGGAGGTGCTATTTTCCTGAATGACGCCATTTTTTCTGACTGCGTTTCCGGACGACGCCGCGAAGCCTCGCCCATCCCCTACTGCTTCACTTTCGATTTCGGCAAGCCCGCTTACTCCGCCGCCCAGCCTTTCGCACGCTCGACCGCCCGTTTCCAATCGGAATAAAGTCGTTCTCGCTCGGTCCGGTCAAGATTCGGGGAGAAGCGGGTGTTTTCGCGCCAGTTCGATGCGATTGTGTCGAGGCTGTCCCAGTATCCCACCGCCAATCCGGCCAGATATGCGGCTCCAAGAGCGGTCGTCTCGGTGACTTCGGGCCGAGTGACCGGCAGCCCAAGGATATCGCTCTGAAACTGCATGAGCAGGTTGTTGCCGATTGCCCCACCGTCGACTTTCAGTTCCTCGATCTTGCGTCCGGAATCGGCCTCCATGCATTCGATGACGTCCCTTGAAAGATAACAGATGGCTTCGAGGGTGGCTCTCGCGAGGTGGCCGTCATTCGAGCCGCGGGTCAACCCCACAATGGCTCCTCGGGCATACATATCCCAGTATGGGGCGCCAAGGCCCACGAAGGCGGGAACGAAATAGACACCGCCGTTATCCGGAACGGACCGCGCGAGTTCCTCGATTTCACCGGCATTCGAGATGATTTTGAGTTCATCCCGGAGCCACTGTACCGCGGCGCCCGTTATGAAAATGCTTCCTTCAAGCGCATAGACAACCGAGTCGTTTACACCCCATGCGATTGTCGAAATGAGTCCGCTGTTCGAAGCCACCGGCGCGGCGCCGACGTTTTCCAGGACAAAGCTGCCGGTCCCGTAGGTGTTCTTGGCAAGCCCCGGCTCGAAGCACGCCTGGCCGAAGAGAGCCGCCTGCTGGTCTCCGGCGATGCCGGCAATCGGCACAGCTTCCCCGAAGAACACGTCGGGGTCGGTCTTACCGTAGACCGCGCTCGAAGGTCGGACCTCGGGAAGCATCGAAGGGGGTATCCCCAGTTGGCTCAGCAGTTCGTCATCCCATTTCAAATCGTTGATGTTATAGAGCATCGTTCTCGACGCGTTCGTGTAGTCGGTAATGTGAATTTTTCGGCCGCTCAGGTTGTAGACAAGCCATGAGTCGACGGTTCCGAAGGCAAGGTCTCCGCGGGCGGCTGCATCGCGGGCTCCGGCCACGTTGTCGAGTATCCATTTAATTTTGGCGCCGGAGAAGTATGCATCGATTACGAGGCCCGTTTTTGCGCGAACGGCTTGTTCGAGTCCTCGAGATTTCAACTCGTCACAGATTGAAGCGGTTCGCCTGCATTGCCAGACGATGGCGTTGCTCACGGGCTTGCCGGTGGAGCGGCTCCAGACAATGGTTGTTTCACGCTGGTTGGTGATGCCGATGGCGGCGATTGCCGACGCTTTCAAGCCGGCCTTCTCGATGGCCGCTTTCGCCACCTCGATTTGGCTGGTCCAGATTTCGTCCGGGTCGTGCTCGACCCATGCCGGCCTCGGGTAAATTTGGCGGAATTCCCTGGCGGCGGAGGCGAGCGGTTTTCCGCTATGGTCGAACACTATGGCGCGGGAACTGGTGGTGCCCTGGTCGAGCGCGAGGATAAATTGAGCCATCTGTCAAAACCTCCGAGGAGTCAGGGAATCACTATTGCT
Organism: uncultured bacterium; assembly: GCA_964453435.1. GTDB lineage: Bacteria > Abyssobacteria > SURF-5 > SURF-5 > SURF-5 > CAYVQZ01. The sequence continues at coordinate 164,817 of CAYVQZ010000002.1, read as the reverse complement.
ACAAAAGTTGAATCCCGAAGTGTGCGAGCAGGTTATCAAGCAAGCTCAGGGGAAGACCGACAACATTATAGTAACAGCCCGATATTTTTTCAACGATGATTCCCCCGGCTCCCTGTATGGCATAGGCGCCGGCCTTGTCGAGGGGGTCAATCATGTCGAGATATCGAGTTATCTGTTCGTCGGTAAGCGGCCGAAAGGTCACATGGGTAATGGCATGACCCAATTTCGTCGCCTGGTCTTCTATCCGCATTACCACCACGCCGGAACAGACCTGATGCGTCTTTCCTGCGAGTTCTCGAAGCGTGGCGCGCGCATCCCTAAGACTGTCCGGTTTGCCGAAAAGCCGACCGTCGCACGCGACGATTGTGTCCGCAGCGATAACGACCCCTTCGGAGAACCGGCTCGAAACATCAAGAGCTTTCGCGAGCGCGTTGCGCTCGACGAGTTCGTGGACCGGGATGACCGCCTCGCGTATTTCCTCGACCTTGCTCTCGGCCACCAGAATCTCCAGGCCGAGCTGGCGCAACAACTCTATTCTTCTGGGGGAGGTGGAAGCCAGGATGAGCGGAGCGCGCCGCTTACCCGAGACAACCATGTTTAAAACCCGGGGTGGAGCGGCTGGGAAGGGACCGCTTTTGAGTCTGTCTCACAATGCGATTATTCGTGTTTCGGGGAAGGCAGGGCAGTCTCTCCCTGTTAGTTTGCGCGACTTCGGTTCGCCCAGCGCAAAAGAACGAAGATTCCGTGATCTGGTAGAGCCTTCTTCGCTTCGCTTTTCGACCAAATATGCAATCGTGGGACACACTCAGGCGGCCCAGGAAACTCAGATGGGAGAAACACCTGCAATCGGAGCTGCCAAAGCCGGGAACCGGTTCCGCGAAGGACAGCCGCCGGACTTCCGAACTCAGGTCGCACTCACTTGTTGTTTTCGCAGAAAAGATGTGGGCCGAAACAACACGAACATGATGGTGCGAGGTAAGGTAGTCAATATGCCAGTGGAGTTTCTTCCGGCGAGCCTTGTGACGCGCGAGCCTGCGCGACAGGTTTCGTCGCGCGCTTCCGCAATAGGCGTAATAGCCGACCTTGAACGCGACTTCTCCGCGCGCTCCCACCCTTATTGTTACTGGACGGTCGACATGCAGGAGGAGTACGTACAAACCTGAATCCGAGTCAAAAGGTTTCAGGCGCGGTTTCGATGATTTCAGTCCCTTCGGGCGCGTCAAACTCCAATTCCTCATCCGCAATGGACTCGCTCACTTGAACGTTGGAAAGAACGATATCGGTCGTATCATCAGATATTTCTTCGATAAGAATTCTGCGAGGCAGGTAATCGGGCCGCCCCAGCCAGAGAGTGATTTTCCGCACTTGTGAGGCAAGCGGCTCAGCCACGGGATGAAGCGTCATCCGCGTCAGCCCGTCGCTCCGAGAATCTGCAACGGACACATCGAAGTTCTTTTGAATTTCTTCGGCAGTCGCCTCGAAGGCAAAGAAGAAAGGCGAGCCCTGGCCTCCTGCTCCCGAGCGGTATATCTCTATTTGTTCGAGTTCCGGGAAATAGAATGAGATTTCCTCCCCCATCACGCGCATCTGGGTTTTGTCGGGGGTCTGATATTTCCAGATCATCCGACGGGGCGCCTTATAGAAGACGGCGCCGGTGGATGTCTTTTCCTGATCAAAAATGGCGATGTTCTTTTTTTGAATAAAGTCGGCTTTATAGGTCTCGACTTTGCTCCGTTGCCGCTCCAACGCGCTGAGAAACGCATCGGCCTCGCTTTCATCGGGACCATTCGCATGGCAAACGCGCGCCATCCAAAAGGCGACAAGCACGCTCAATACCAAGCCGGACAGCATCCGGACAAGCGAGATGCGGGGAAATACAAGCGGGCTGAAGTATCTCGAGGGCATCATTCGGCTGCTTTCTCATCGGGGAAGAGAATCTCGAGGTCCTTGATCTCTTCCTCGCCGACCTCGGGCTTGTCCTTCTCTTCCGGGTCATCGAATTCCAGTTCGGGCTCGGCTGCGGGCTGAGAAGCGATGCTTCCGGAGTCGTACTCGATGAGTATCTTTTGGTCTTGCGCCCGAATCATGCGCCGGTGAGTATCGATCAGGGAAACGAATTCGGCCCTGAACCGTTTGTGCTGGTTGAGAAGCTGAAACGTTTCCTCTTCCAACCGTTCTTTTCGTTGCTTCGCCTTTTGAACAATACGATCGGCTTCGAGTTCGGATTCGCGTATCAGGAGATTTCCTTTCCGCTCCGCTTCCTCTTTGATCTCCTGCCCGATCTTCTGAGAGGAGATCAGCGTATTCTTGAGGGTATTTTCCATGTGACGATATTCTTCGACAGCTTCCTCGAGCTGTTTGACCTTGTCAGACAGCAGCACATTTTGTCGGAGCAGGTCTTCGAATTCCGAGGCGACAATCTTCAGAAAATCGTACACTTCATCCGGTTTGGCCCCACGGAGCGATTGCGAGAACCTCTTTTGAAGAATTTCGTTCGGCGTGATTTCCGGACTCACCTTTCGTCGCTACCTCCCAATTCTTTTGCGCGTTTCGCGGCGCTTTTCACCGCAGCGGACAGTATATCGCAAAACCCACGTTCGGTGAGGACTGCGACGGCCGCCTCGGTGGTCCCTCCCGGCGATGTCACTTTTGCGCGGAGGACGGGGGCGCCGTCATCCGATTCGGCCAGCAGTTTCGCGGCGCCAAACAGTGTTTGGCCGATGAGGTCGGCCACGTGTGTTTCCGGTATTCCGCACTCCAGCGCAGCCCGCTCAAGACATTCCGCGAAAAGGAACAGGTACGCCGGCCCGCTGCCGCTTACGGCGGTAACGGCGTCCATGGCCGATTCGGCAACCCTGTAGACTTTTCCCAATGCCGCAAAGATTTTTTCCGTGGCATCGAGGTCTGCGTCTTTCGCATTGGCGCCCGGACACAGAGCCGACGCGCCGGCTGAGACAAGAGCGGGCGTGTTCGGCATAACCCGAACCACTCTTGTGCGCTCCCCCAAACGTCTCTCGATAAAGCTCGTGGTTATGCCTGCCGCAATCGAGATAACCAGATGAGAGGGACCGACAGCTCCATTCAGTTCCGAAAGACATTGGTCCATTGTTTGTGGTTTGACCGCGAGCAAGAGAGTGGAAGCGGCCTCTGCCGTCTCGACGCCATTGTCTGCCACTGCCACGCGGAATTCATCGGCCTTCGACCGGACCTTTTCCTGAATGATATCACATATGATGATTTGGTCGGGCGTATACAGTTTTGCCCTCATGACTCCCTGCAGGATGGCGCTCCCCATATTGCCAATCCCGATAATACCGAGCTTCTTTTCGGGCAATTGTCATTCCTCCATGAAGCGCAAAAGGACCAGCGTGATGTTATCGGACCCGCCGGCGCTCTTGGCCTCTTCGACCAATCGTTCGGCCTTCTGTTCCTGGGTGGCCTGGTTGTCGGTGATGATTTCAAACATAGTGATGTCATCGACCATTCCGGAGAGGCCGTCGGTGCACAAAAGAATTTGGTCTCCCGCGCGAACGCGTTCCTCGAAGGTATCGACCTCAATCGTATCGCGGGAGCCGAGCGCGCGGGTAATAACATTTCGCCACGGGTGTACTCGGGCATCCTCGAGGGTAATCAAATTTCTTTGAAGCTGTTCGTTTACCCAAGAATGGTCCTCCGTAATTTGCCTGTAGCCGCTCTGGCGGAACAAGTAAGCGCGGCTGTCCCCGACATTTCCCAACGTAATGACGCGGCCATCAAGCACGGAGCACACGACGGTCGTGCCCATACCGGAGAGCTGATCGTATTGATTCGCTATCTGGCGTATCTTATCATTGGCCACAGAAACCGCATTAACGATCTTGTTGGCTGTTGGCGAGAGATCGGCGTTCGAACCATGGGGCAGGCGCTGCGATTCTTGTGAGTCGGTGTGTTTCCGGAAGAAATCGCACATACTTTCGACCGCCACACGGCTCGCGAGGTTGCCGGCAGCGTGACCGCCCATACCGTCGGCCACGATGAACAGCCGATTCGTTTCGTCCACCAGGTAAGAGTCTTCGTTCTCGCTTCGTTTCAGCCCAACGTCTGTCAGTGCGACAAAGCTTACCTTCACTGGATACCTCCCGACACAATCCTATCGCGGCCCAGCCTTCTCCATGGGGGTCAAGCGCGGTTTTTGCTGATGTGGCGGAACGACGACTTCAAATGCTTGAACCTCGAGGTCCTTCGTTTTCACGACGCCAACATCGATAACCGTAACATCGGTCCTCAGGTTCGAGCACGTTTCCCTGCTTATCAGAATTCGATTTCGTCCCGCAGCGGATGACAGCCGAAATGCGGTATTCACCATGTCGCCAATGACGGTATAATCCATTCGCTCGAAGTTGCCGACGTTTCCGGCAATGGCCGTTCCCGTGTTGATTCCGATTCCTATATCGAATGTTTTCTTCCCTTTTTCCTGTGCGCTTTCATTCAATTCCCGAACTCTTTTCAGCATGTCGATCGCCACCATTACCGCCCGGTCGGCATCATCGCCGTAGGAGAACGGGGCTCCGAATATCGCCATGATTCCGTCGCCCATGAATTTGTCGAGCGTGCCCTGGTGCGCGAAGATAATCCTTGTCATTTCGTCGAAGTATTCATTGAGCATTTCCATTGTCTGATCGGGGCTCATTTTCGAAGACATCGTGGTGAAGCCGCGTATGTCGCTGAAAAGAACGGTGACCTTCTGGAGCGTGCCGCCGGGCCGCCATTCCTCGGGGTTCTTCATGAGCATTTCGACAACGGGAGCGGGCAGGTTGCGCGACATTGTGGCGCGTATCTTTTCCTCGAGCTGCAATTTCTGGAATAATCGGGCGTTCTCTATTGCAATGGCGGAGAGGCTGGCGAACGCCGAGAACAGTTCCTGGTCGCTTTCTTCAAAGATGCCTTCCGTCATCCGGCTATCAAGATAGATGCTTCCGAACACCCGGTCTTTTATTTTGAGAGGAACGCACATAATGGAAGATATCTTGTGGAGTATGATGCTTCCTCGCTCGCGAAGGGCCGGGTCGGCCGAGGCATCGGCGGCAAGGATGGGTTGGCCCGTTCGGGCGACCTCGTTGGCGACGCTCATGCTAAGCGAAAGCTCGTTCAGTTCCTCGCCGCCGATCTTGCGTTTGACCATTACTTCGAGGTCGCCCGTCTGTTCGTTCTTCAGCATGAGGAACCCTCTTTCCGCCTGCAGAACTTCAATGGCGGAATCCATCACGTGGTTCAGGCGTTTTTCGAGGTCGAACCCCGAAATAATGTATTTGCTGGCTTCATACAGCGCCGAGAGCCGGTCATACGATTTGCCAACCGCTGAGAGCTTGTTTCTTGTTTCGGAAAAAGGAAGATGCAGGCGGGCGATTTCATCGGCGAGCGCCGCTCCTTCCTGTCCTTTCATCGCATTGATTTTCTCCGCAACCGAATCCAGTTCCTGTTCCATGACGCGGATATTGCTTGCAACGATGGTGTGTCCCGCAGGCCGAGGGTGCCGGCGAACATATTCGTCGTCACTTCTCGGGCTAATGCCGGATTCGACCAGCTTGATGAGCGTGTAGCCGGCTCGGATGACATCGCCATCCCTCAATTCCGCAGTCTTCAGGCGTTCTCGGGAATTGCCAAGGAACGTCCCGTTGAGACTGTCCTCATCCTTGACTATGATTTTGTCGCGTTTGAGTTGAACGCTGAAATGGTGTGCCGAAACGGAATCATCTTCGAGAATGATTTCATTCGACGGGTCTCTGCCGACAGTCAGGCGGGGCCTGTCGAGCACGATTTCGCGCAGGCTTTTGCCTCTCTCCCGTATGATAAACTTATACACTATCAAACTCTCGTTTTCGTCTGCCGGCGGAATGAGCCCGGTGTTAAACTAATTATACCAAAAATGGCAGCAGCTACAAAGCACCCTCATTCGAGCCTGCGAACAAGCGCGACTTCGTCGCAGTCGGGGAACTTGACGCATTTGACGCATGCGGCCCAGATTTTATGGGGCAATTCCGAACGGTCAATCTGCTCGAACCCCTGTTTTTCGAAGAATGCCGGTTTGTTTGTCAGTGTGAACACCTTTGCGATGCCCAATGAGCGCGCTTCTTCGATGCATGCGTCAATGAGGGCGGCCCCAATCCCTTTGCCCACATTATGTTCGCCAACCGCAAGCGACCGAATTTCGGCGAGGTCGAACCAGAAGAGATGCAAGGCGCAACAACCCAGCGCCTTGTCGTCTGCGTCGATATAGACAAAGAAGTCGCGCAAATCCTCGTACAGTTCCATCAGCGCCTTTGGCAACATTTCTCCCTTTTGGGAATAGAAACTGATAAGTTCGCGAATGGCGGCGACATCGCGCATCTTCGCCTTGCGAACATAGTTGTTACTCGTCATGCTCCCGGCCTTTGAACTTGAAGGGGAGTTCGAGTTGGAGTCCCTTCACGAGTCCATATCTTTTGAGAAGGCGGAGAAGTTGAAGGGTTTCACTCTCCACATAGTTGCAGTTTATCTCGACGTATGAAATCAGGAAACTGAGAATCGTGGGGAACTCGATCACGTGATCGACCCCCTGCTCGCGCAGCATGCCCTCCATTTTCGACCACACGGGCTCGGTGGCAGGCACTTCGGATATCACAAGAACAGACCGGAACGACGCGTTGCCGAAGACGCTGCGCGCATATTCCAGCGCTTTCGGACTGACAAAATAGAACAGTTCAGGCGAGCTAGCCAGGAGCGAAGGCGAAAACCTGTAACTATGCCAGCCTTTCACCTCCAAGATACAGTTAGGAATGTGCTGCATATGTTCCGCGTGAAGCCTCATCGGGAGGCGCGCGCTTGATTCCGAATATCGGAGATTCTTTGCCATGAGGTCGATGCTGTAGCGGCCGGCTGGTTCGGCTCTTTGAAGTTGAAATTTCCGGTTCGTGAACACACTGAAGTTGTTTGCTTCCAGAAACTCACGAACCAGGTTTGTGTTGGTGTCGGACATGGCAGAACCGCTCCCGGAGCCAGCTTCTCATGTGTCTCCGGAGACAAATTGTTTTGCTTCCTCGTTGGTCGGGTCGAGCCGCAACGTGAGTTCGCCGAAATAACGGGCGTACCGGTTCTCTCCCAGGAGCTGGTAACAGCGCGCGATTCCCAGATAATTGTCGATCACGGTATAGGACAAACCGAACGCAAAGAAAACCATCACTCCCTCAGCCGAAAAATCTTTCGCGATGAGGTAGTTTTGCAATGCGGAACGATAGTCGTCCTGCAACATGAACGTCTCCGCCAGAAAGAAATATCCCTCGGGCTGGTCGGGTCGTGTCCTGACAAGGCCCTGGCAGATAGCAGCCGATTTCATTGCCTCTTCTGCGACGCCGGCCTCGTTTTTCAAAGCTTTATGAATTCTCGCCAAATAGAAATGACAAACGAAATTCGAGGGATTCAAGCCGCACGCGTTTTGAAATTGGGAGATCGCCTTTCCGTAATCCTGGTCTTGATAATAAGCCATTCCCAGCCCGGCCATTGCCTTGACGTTGGAGCCGTTCAACTTGAGCGCCCGGAGAAACTGTGCCCTCGCTCTTTGTACATCGCCCACGCTCAGATACAGCATTCCGGCATCGAGCCGGGCGGCAATTCGGTCCGGACCCAGACTGATTGCGGCCTCCAGCTTTTCGATGGCGCTCTCGAGGTCTCCGAGCTTCATGTAACAGCGGCCAAGTTGATGATACGCCGCCGCGCTGGTGGGATGTTCTTCGAGCACCCGATTGAATATCGAGATGGCGCCGGCATAATCGCCGCGCATCTTTGCGGTCAGCCCCTCGTCGAATGTTGGATTTCTCTTGGATGCGTTCATATGCGTTCCGGCGCCATCACTTCGGAAAGAGCTTTCTTGACGACACCGACAGGGATATTATCCTTCACGACCACCCGACCTATGGACATCGGGACGACGAATCTCAGGGCTCCGCCGACTGCCTTTTTGTCCAACCGCGTTGCCTCCACGACAGCTTCGAGTTCAATGTCGGCCAGTGTAGTTGAAAGCCCGACCGCCGCGAGCAGCTTCTGTTGCCTGTCTTCGACTTCGCCGGTAGCTAATTTCATCAATCGCGCGATTTTTGCCGCGGCCATCATCCCGATGGCCACCGCTTCACCGTGCGTGAAACGGGTGTAACCGGTTACCGACTCGATGGCGTGACCAACGGTATGGCCATAGTTGAGTATTTCGCGAATGCCGTATGTCTCGCGCGCGTCCTGCTGCACCACCCGAGCTTTTATCTGACAGCATCGCCTGATTACATCCTCCAACAGTCCCCCATCGAGGGACTGCAGCGATCTTCCCTTACGCTCGAGAAGCGTGAACAAACCTTCGTCTGCGATTACGCCGTACTTAATAATCTCGGACATGCCGTTGCGAACATGTTTTTCCGAAAGAGTCTTCAGCACGGCGGGATCGATACAGACGAGAACAGGCTGGTAGAAGGCCCCGATCAGATTTTTGGCTTTGGGATGATCGACCCCGACCTTACCGCCTATGCTGCTGTCCACTTGAGCCAGAAGCGTTGTGGGAATCTGAATATATGGAATTCCCCGCATATAGATTGCAGCGGCAAAACCCGCGATATCGCCGACAACGCCGCCACCCACGCTGACCAGCATGGACTTCCGATCGAGCCGCGCGTCAACCATCTTATCAAGGAGAACATGGATAGTCTCCATGTTCTTGTGCTCTTCCCCGTCGGGAATCGTTTCTGTGACAACATCACAGGGAAAAGCGGACAATGCCTCCCTCACTCGCTCTCCGTAAAGGTCGTTAACGATGGGATTCGTAACAATCATTATTCGGCTCGGCGTCACGAGCGGCTTCAGGTGGACGGCCAGGTCCCCGAGGACCCCACTCCCCACAATGATGTCGTAGCCGTTAGTGTCCAGTTGGACGCGGATTGTATGCATAACCGATTCCTACCAGAGCCGTTCAACTTCCTTGAGGTACCCGAGAAAGTTATTGCGCATTTCCCTTATGCTGTCGCCGCCGAATTTCTCCAGCATCGCGTTTGCCATTTCGATCGCGACAACTGCGCGAGCGATAACGCTCACTGCGGGGACAGCACATACATCGGAGCGTTCGACGACTGCTTTCGACGTTTTTTTTGTCCGGACATCGACTGATTTTAAGGGCATTCGGAGGGTCGGTATCGGCTTCATCGTAGCTTTGACCACTATATCCTCGCCATTGGATATTCCGCCTTCAATCCCTCCGGCATGATTTGTCTTTCGGTAGAACCCTCCCGCCCGGTTCTTCCTCTTCATACCATAGTTGATCTCGTCATGCGCCTGCGAGCCCCGCATTCTTCCAAATTCGACGCCATCGCCGATTTCGACGGCTTTGATTGCCGGAATACCCATGACGGCGGCAGCCAATCTGGCGTCCAGCTTGCGGTCGTGTTGTACGTGTGCGCCCAGGCCCACCGGCACATTACTTACCATTATTTCCACGCTGCCGCCCAATGTGTCCCCTGCGGAAGAAGCGGCGTCTATGGCCCGCATCATTTTCTTGCCCGCCTCGGGGTCGGCGCATCTCACGGGCGACTTGTCGGCGTTTGACTGAACCTGCTTCTTTGTCAAGACCGTTGAGTCAACGGCAATATCTCCTATCCGGACCACATGAGCAAGGATGGTAATATCGAATTCCAGAAGCAACAACTCCGCGATTGCGCCCACAGCGGTTTTTGCGGCAGTTTCCCGGGCGCTCGCGCGTTCCAGCACATTTCGCATATCCGCATGCAGGTACTTGAGCGCGCCCGCCAGGTCGGCATGACCCGGTCGAGGTCTTCGGACCTCTTTCGCTTTTATCGCCTCCGGTTTACTTTCGAACGGGTCCAATACCGCCCGCCAATTTTCCCAATCTTTGTTTGGGATCAGCAATCCGATGGGACTTCCCAGCGTCACCCCGCTCCGCACGCCCGAGAGGAACTGAGCCTGATCGCTCTCGATTTTCATCCGCGCTCCCCTCCCGTAGCCAAGTTGGCGGACGGCAAGGCGCGATTCGACGAAATCGCGGCGAATCTTCAGGCCTGCCGGAATTCCTTCCAGTATGGCGACTAACGCCTGTCCGTGAGATTCGCCCGCGGTGAGGTATCGGACCATGGAAAATTTCCCCGTAAGGTGTTGTGAACGTTGGAGAAAGGCGAACGCATTCGGTAATTATACATTCAACGGAAATGAGTGTCAAGCACGGCGCCTATCCCGAAAACCCAAGAAAATTTTCCGTGGGTTCCGCTCGGGCAGTTCGAATCTGGTTCCGTGCCGGGGACTGTGAGACTTGTCGGCATCCACTGGAGCCAACGGCGAATTCCCGTTGCGGAAAAAAACGAGAGAATCAGAACCTGACAGAAGCGCGAAAATACCTCGGGAGAAGTGTAAACCCAGTGGTATCGCCTATCTTGACATAATTTTAGCTTTTGTGTTAGACTACGCCCAATTTCCGGATTTTCCGATTCAAACTCGCCATATTTATCTTTGCTTCTCGACAGCGATCACCGGCAACAGAAAATGCCTTTGGAGAGAGGCATACCTTGGCGGGCGCGGAATTTGAGAATGGTTTGTGGTCCGATTGGCTAAGATGAGTCCGTGTGGGAGAACCGAATGGCGACACTCGAACAGATAGAAAAGCTGAAGCGGATGCGAGAAGAGGCGCTTCTCGGCGGCGGTGAGAAGCGCGTCAAAGACCAGCACGAGAAGGGCAAGTTAACGGCGCGCGAGCGAATCAATCTTTTGTTGGATGAGGGCTCGTTTACAGAAATCGGAGGCTTCGTCACCCACAGGTGCACCCATTTCGGGATGGACAAGAAAAAATTCCTGGGTGACGGTGTGGTAACCGGTTACGGAACGGTGGATGGCAGGCTGGTGTACGTGTTCGCGCAAGATTTTACCGTGGTAGGCGGCACCTTGGGCCATGCGTTCGCCGAGAAAGTTTGCAGATTGATGGAGCATGCAACGCGCAACGGCGCCCCGATTATTGGATTGAACGACTCGGGCGGAGCCCGCATACAGGAGGGTGTGGAAAGTCTGGCCGGATATGCCGATATCTTTCTTCGGAATACGCTGGCCTCGGGCGTTGTGCCACAGATTTCCGTCATTTTGGGGCCGTGCGCCGGAGGCGCCGTTTATTCGCCCGCCTTGACCGACTTCATTTTCATGGTCGACAAATCCAGCTACATGTTCATAACCGGCCCGCAGGTGATAAAAGCGACCACATTCGAGGAGGTTACGCAGGAGGAACTGGGCGGAGCGGTCACGCACTCCTCTCGCAGCGGTGTCTGCCACTTTGCAATGCCTGACGAGAAGAGCTGCCTGCAAATGGTGCGTGATTTATTGTCGTACCTGCCTCGCAACAACATGGAGGAGCCGCCGATCGTGCGAACGAGCGACCGAGCGGACCGACTGGATGAGTCTTTGGATACGATTATTCCGAACAGCCCGAAGGAATCGTACGATATGTGCGATGTCATTAAATCGGTAGTCGATGAGCGCCGTTTCCTTGAGGTTCATGCGAATTATGCGCGAAACATCATCGTCGGTTTCGCGCGCCTCGGCGGCCGGTCGGTCGGCATCGTGGCAAACCAGCCGATGGTCCAAGCGGGATGTCTCGACATTAACGCATCCAAGAAGGGCGCCCGATTCGTCCGGTTCTGCGACGCGTTCAACATCCCGATTGTCACATTTGAAGATGTGCCCGGTTTTCTGCCGGGCACCGCCCAGGAATACGGTGGAATCATTGTTCACGGGGCAAAACTTATTTACGCGTACTGCGAGGCGACTGTGCCGCGTGTGACCGTCATAACGCGAAAGGCATACGGCGGGGCGTACTGCGTGATGTCGTCGAAGCATGTTCGGTGCGACATCAATTACGCCTGGCCAACGGCCGAGATAGCCGTGATGGGTCCCGAGGGAGCTGTTAATATCGTATTTCGTAAGGAACTCCAGGAAGCGGAGAATCCGGAGGAAACCCGCCAGAAGCTGGTGGACGACTATCGGGAGAAGTTCGCGAGCCCCTATATTGCGGCCCAGATGGGTTATATTGACGAGGTGATCGAGCCTCGCGAGACGCGGATGAAACTTATCAAAGCGCTTGACATGCTCCAGAACAAGCGCGATACGAATCCGCCCAAGAAACACGGCAACATCCCTTTGTAAGTCGGCGCTGTTCGCGAGGCGGCAAACGCGCCCCGGAGCGCATGGGAACGGCCCATGCGGAGAGTTCTCATCCGAAGGTAAAAGGCTCGAACAAAGAGACGCAGGGAGGCAATCCTTAGTGAAGAGATTCGAATTATTTCTGAACGGAAAAGTCTATCTTGTGGAAGTGACGCGGCTTTCCCGCGACAACGCGCTGGTTAATGTGAACGGGACGCCGTACGAGGTCGGCATAAATGATTTGACGAAAGCGGGCCTGCCGAAGATGCCGGAAACTGTCCGGGTTGAGCCGCAGGTTGCTCCAGTGGCCGCGCCTTCTCCTCAACCACATGCTGCGCAACAACAAGCTGCGGTCCAAACGGTGGGAGGCATAACGACGATCAGCGCCCCGATTCCCGGGCTGATCATCGAGGTCAAAGTCAATGTGGGTGACAAGGTAAAACCCGGGGATGTCCTGCTCGTGCTCGAGACCATGAAAATGGAGAATAACGTAACAAGCCCGCGGGCAGGGACAATAAAGGAAATTAAGGTTTCGAAGAACGCGACTGTAAACGAAGGCGCCCCCCTTATCGTGATTGGTGACTGACCCAGTCGTGGCTTGATTTGCGGCGCTTTCCGCTCAAAACCCGAGAGGACCGAACTTATGAATTTGCAAGAACTCGAAAAGCTGCGCCAGCAATGGGAAGAAAAAACGCTGAGTAAGGTATTGAGCAAATATCCCGAACGCTCGGAGAAATTCGAGACCGATTCGGGCATAGAACTCAAACGGGTTTATACACCTCTGGACACGGAGGAGTTGGACTACCCGAATGACCTGGGCTTTCCCGGCGAGTATCCGTATACCCGAGGAACCCAGCCGACGATGTACAGGGGCCGCCTGTGGACGATGCGGCAGTATGCGGGCTTCGCAAACGCCCGTGAATCCAATCGCCGATACCGGTTCCTGCTTGAACACGGGCAGACGGGACTGAGCATCGCGTTCGACCTGCCGACGCAGATCGGCTATGACTCGGACCATTCGCTTGCGGACGGCGAAGTCGGGAAAGTGGGTGTCGCGATTGACTCGCTGCGCGATATGGAGATTCTCTTCGACGAAATCCCGCTGGACAAGGTGACCACGTCGATGACTATCAATGCGACCGCCTCGATCCTGCTGGCGATGTACGTCGCCCTCGCAAAGAAGCGCGGTACGCCTTCGGAAAAGCTTGGAGGCACCGTCCAGAACGATATTTTAAAAGAGTATGTGGCCCGCGGAACCCACAGATTCCCGATAACGCCCTCGATGCGGCTCGTCACCGACACCTTCAAATACTGCACGAAGAACCTGCCGCGATGGAACATGATAAGCATCAGCGGCTATCACATTCGTGAGGCGGGGTCGACGGCGGTGCAGGAAATCGCGTTTACGCTTGCGAACGCAATAGCGTATGTTGAGGCGGCGGTGGAGGCCGGACTCGACGTTGACGCGTTCGCCGGAAGGCTCTCGTTCTTCTTCAATTCGCACAACAACTTCTTCGAGGAAGTCGCAAAATTCAGGGCTGCCCGGCGGCTGTGGGCCCGGATTGTGAAGGAACGGTTTAAGGCGCAGAAACCGACCTCCGGGATGCTTCGCTTCCACACGCAAACGGCCGGTGTCACGCTTACCGTTCAGCAACACGAGAACAACGTCGTCCGCGTCGCGATGCAGGCGCTGGCGGCCGTTCTGGGGGGAACCCAGTCGCTCCATACCAACTCGCGTGACGAGGCTCTGTGCCTGCCAACCGAGGAGGCTGTCCGGATCGCCCTGCGCACACAGCAATTGATTGCATATGAGTCGGGCGTATCGGAGGTGGTGGACCCGCTCGGCGGGTCGTACTTTGTGGAAGCGCTTACGGACGAAATCGAGAAGCACGCGACTGAATACCTCGAGAAAATCGATTCGATGGGCGGCGCCATCGCCGCAGTCAAGAACGGCTTCATGCAAAAGGAAATTCACGACAGTTCCTACCGGTATCAGCAAGCTATTGAAAGCGGGGAAAAGATAATAGTCGGCGTCAACAAGTTCCAAATGGAAGAACCCCCGCCCGACAAGCTTCTCGAGGTCGACCCGCAGGTGCAGGCCGAACAGATAGCGGAAGTGAAAAAGGTCAGAGCCGAGCGGGACTCGCAGGCAGTGGAAAGAGCGCTCAAACGATTGAAAGAGGTCGCCGGGAACTACGACAATCTGATGGAACCGATTGTCGAGTGCGTCGAGAACTACGCGACCATCGGAGAAATCTGCGCGACACTCGCCGAAGTGTTCGGCGAGGCCGCCGAAACCAACCCATAACGGCACGTAAAATGATACTTGTTTTTGGTGACCGCACTCCGACCGTCTCAGCTACCGCCTTTATCGCCGAAGGCGCCAAGATTATCGGCGGCGTCGAAATCGGAGACAAGGCAAGCATCTGGTTCAATACGGTGCTCCGTGGCGACATCAACGATATCCGTGTCGGCGTATGCAGCAACATTCAAGACAACTCGATTCTCCATGTTGCAGACGACTGGCCGTGTATCGTGGGCGACTATGTGACCGTCGGACACGGCGTGAACCTCCACGGATGCATCATCGAAGATGAAGTGATGGTGGGAATGGGGTCTGTCATCATGAACGGCGCCGTGATCGGGTATCAGTCGGTTGTGGGCGCCGGCGCCGTAGTGCCGCCGAACACGAAGGTTCCGCCCCGCAGCATGGTACTCGGCGTGCCGGCCAAGATAAAAGAGCTCAAAGAGAGCTCTGAGCCCACCAACAAGTATTGGGCGGAGAAATACGTCAGGGTCAGCCGCATGTATCTGGGCGGGAACCAATAAAGCTTCTTCTGCGAGAGAGCGTCCCAAACCCTCGACAATAGATTCCCCCACTGGTAATGGTGGTCTTACCACACGAATACCGAAGCCGAAATAATGGGAAAAGCAGAAACTCGGAAAGTGAATCCCATTGTGCGCGCTCTGGTATGGATTTTCCCTCCAATTTACAAAGCCTATATGCATTTTGTTTTTCTCACCAGCAGGAGAGTTTTCTATAATTACGAGTCGCTTTTGAATCGGAAGGATGAAGACCAGAGCATTCTTGCCGCGATCTGGCATCAGGACGTTTTGCTGACGCCCTTCGCCTTTCGCAATTACAACGTCGTCACCATGGTGAGCAAGAGCGACCAGGGAGAGATTATGGCGCTGGTCGTCAGGAGAATGGGTTTCATTCCGGTGCGCGGCGGGAGTTCCATGGGGGGAGTCAAGGCGCTGGCGGAGGTCATCGAGTATGTTCGCACACACAGGCGAACTTTTTTAGGCCTCACCGTTGACGGGTCGAGAGGTCCCAAATACAAGGTAAAGAAAGGAATCGTCATTATCGGCAAAGAATCCGGGGCGCCGATATATACGATCCGGGCATGGGCCAAAAGAAAGATTCTGCTGCCCACGTGGGACAACACGCTCGTTCCGCTTCCGTTCAACGAGTTTGCATTCTTTTTCGGCGAGCCGGTAATTGTTCAACCGGATGCGGGTCCTGACACGCTCGAGGAAAAGAGGCAGGAAGTCGAGGATATACTCATGCGGCTTGTGGAACGGTCTGAGAAACACTTCGGCGACGAGATTTCCCGCAATGGATACCCGAACGAGATGGTAGCAGTTCACCGCTGGACAAACATGGCAGGCGTTGATGTTCCTGAAGAATACACGACAAAGGTCGCTGGAAGAAAACCGAAATAGCCTTTTCTGCTTCCCCTATTTTACGAACTTGTATAAATCCTTGTAGATTGAGTCGCGGACCGCACAGCCGGCGGGAATTTTCCGGTCGTCCTTTCCCATTCCCCGTAACATATTCGAACACATGCTGTCCGCAAGGCAAACGCGGGACGGATTCATTTTCCCGTCGCGGTGTCCATCGTCCACAAAATCGGGATATGCCAACGAGGCCCGGCCCGCGCCGACAATCGAAACCTTTCCCTCCATAACATTCGCGGCGGCGGCGTTCAGCAGGAATTGCCTGAGCCAACTATACCCCGCGCCAACCACGGGGACAGCGGGTGTGTCCCACGATTCATGTTGAAGGTGTTCCGCTTCGGGGACAGTCCCCTTCGCCGGGCAACCGTGAGACACTTTCTCAGTGGGAAAGGCCTCTTGAACTTCAGCCGTGAGACGGAACATCCGTTCAACACCGAGAAGCGGATGTTCGGGAGTGGAATATCCACCCTTGACCGGACTGGTGAACGGTCGCACCAAATGCGGACTCCAGTAGGGGCTGCCGCAACTGACACTGAACAATCGGACCCCCAAACCGTACAGGAGTTCAATGAGGCGCTTGGGCTCGCTCAAATCCGGCTCGACGGGGTTGGCCGCATTGACACCCCAGCCAAAGACATAGGGCGTATCGAAGGAGATGGAGACTCCCCTTCCTGTCTGGAGGTTCTTTGTGAAGGGGACGCCGTCGAAGACATTCATGCGGCATGCAATAAGCATATCGTCTCCGTTCGCTTCCTTGATTTTTCTCACAACGTTGCGGATGAATCGGGTGCGATTATCGAAGGAACCGCCGTATTTCCCGGGACGAGAGCGAGCGGCCAGAAGCTCGTTCAACAAGTACGAGTGACATTGCTTTATATCGACAAAGTCAAAGCCCGCGTTTCTTGCGAGTCGCGCAGCCTCGACGAATCGGTCTTCGAGCCGTTCGAGATAGTCGTCGGTGGCGACGGGATAATCATCCGGAAGCGGGATTCCGCTGCTCTTATCCAGAAAGCTGAACCGGTCGTGAACGGGAGAGTGAAATGCTATTGTCGGATTGCGAAAGCAGTGCCGCCCGGCATGGGTAAGCTGAATGCCAACCAGCAAGTCTGAATCGGTCCCGAATTTGTCCCGGTGCGCTCGTCTCGTTTGTTTCACCAGTTGCGCGAACTCTTTCGCATTTTCCTCGAAGAGCGCAAGCTGGCGGGGATTCGAGCGTCCCTCGGGGACGACCGCTGCGGCCTCTCCCCAGATCAATTTTGCGCCGCCCGTCGCGAACCGACCCCAGCGGTGGAAGGTCAACTCGCCCGGTTTCCCATCGTCGGTGGCGTCGCTCCCCTCCATGGGGTGGACGGCCAAACGGTTCCCGATTTTCCGGCCCGCGATTTCAATCGGCTGATATAAAGGCTCAATGTTCTCCTGAAACCTGATACCGAGACTCCGGCGGGCGCAATCTTCTGCGATTTCGTCGAGTGTGTTGTATTTGAATGACACGTTTTCCATGGTTTGAATTTGCTAAAGCAGACCGGCTTGTTGGAGACACCGGCGGAGTTTATCCTTCTCCGCCCGGCCAAGCGGCAACAATGGCGGGCGGTTGGCTGGGCATTCGATGACGCGCATCATCGCCAGCCCTTCTTTTAAACGCGCGCGATAGTTCCGCACCGGAGACGAAAAGATGCCCATGGCGAGCGGTCGCACCGTTTTCCTGTAAATCTTCATTGCCTCGCCGAATCTGCCATTCCTTGCCAACCGAATCATCTGAATCTGCTCCCGAACGGCGATTGTCCCGAATCCGATCAGGGCTCCGTCCGCCCCAAGGAGAAAGGATTCCAGGATGAAATTGTCGTTGCCTGTCAAAACTGAAACTCCGGGCGCCTTTTCTCTAACCAACCGGACCGTTTTGACGAACGTCAGCGTATCAAAGGATGCTTCCTTGATTGCAGCGACGGCATGGTTTTCGAGCAAGGCGGCCAACGTCTCCGGAGTGAATATCACACCGCCCAGGGCAGGCTGAAGCTGAAAGAGCACAATCGGAATATTCGTCGAGTCGGCTATCGCCGCATGATAGGCAACCGGCAATTCCGGCGGAAGAGGCTGGCCGGAATATGCGGGAATCGGAAAAATCACCAGCCCGTCGGCGCCGCTGCGTTCGGCGTCCGTCGCCTGCGCGACCGCGTCAGCCGTTGATGGGCCGGTCACTCCGGCAAGCACCGGAAGTTTGCCGTTTGTTTTTTCTTTCCATACGCAGATGACCCGCTTCTTCTCCTCTCTGGTCAGATGGGGACCCTCACCGGTGTCCATGTTGACGGCAACCGCCTTGAGGCCTTCGAACCCGAGGAGCCATTCTATGTATTTTCGCAAACCGGATTCGTCCACCTGAAAGTCTTCGGTCATGGGTGTCAGGGTCGCCGGTATGAGGCCATTGAGGTCAAGTGAATTCATCCGCTGCTCCTTGTTGTCCTTTTTCCGTCGCTGACAGCAGGGTCGGGGTCTCGCTCGCGGCCATGCTCAGAGCGACGCCATTCCACAGGCAATCGCGCAACCGGTTTGTTATGAGGCCGTCTTACGGGTGCGTGAAACTCCTTCCTCCGCTCGAAAAATCCCAAGCGGCGATTCCGGAGAAACGAGGAACGCGCGCTCATGTCGATTCTCCACGCGTTCGAACATGCGTTCCGCTAATACTTCATTTCCTGCGTCAACCGGCGTTGGAACGTTTTGCGTTTGACCACTTCCTTCGCCGCCTGTTCGCTCACTTCTGAGGCTATCTGTTGAGCGAAGTCGAGGCATGCCTCCTCATCAATGGTCTGTATCCGCCCGTTTTCATAGATGACCTTACCGTCTATGATTGACATGACTACCTCGTCGCCACGGGCGGACAGCACGAGGTTGGGAATGATGTTACGCACGGGTTCGCGAAGCACGGGAAGCATGCTGGGTTTCTTCAGGTCGACGAGGATGACATCCGCCTTCTTGCCTTCCTCGAGTGAACCGACCTCGTGGTCGAGACCCAGCGCCAGTGCGCCTTCGATGGTCGCCATGCGCAGTGATTTCCATGTCGGCACAAGAGTCGGGTCCACGTTCTTCATGTTGAGCGCAAGCGTGGCCAGCTTCATCTCGCTGAAAATATTGGTTCCATTATTGGAACT
This sequence comes from uncultured bacterium, assembly GCA_964453435.1. Lineage (GTDB taxonomy): Bacteria > Abyssobacteria > SURF-5 > SURF-5 > SURF-5 > CAYVQZ01. The sequence continues at coordinate 145,750 of CAYVQZ010000002.1, read as the reverse complement.
GGTCTCGTCGGTGCCCAGACACACTTTGCCGCCGGCTCGCAGGAACACATCGGCGGGCGGCACAATCGCATCGCAGATTATAAGGCTCGACGGACAGAAGGCCATTGAGGCGCCGGAGTTCGCGACTTTTTCCACTTCCTCATCGGTGCATTTCACCATATGAACGGCAATCAGCCGCTCATCCAGGTAGCCGATCTCTTCGAGGAACTCGACCGGCCGCTTTCCGTAGCGGTTCTTCATCTGAAGCAGTTCACGGTCGGCCTGGCCGATATGCAGGTGAATCTTCTGGTCGTATTTTTCCGCCGTCGCCTTGATTTTCTCGAACAGCCCAATGGTGCAATAGTCCGCGCCCTGGGGGCCAAGCATTGTCGTAATTCTTCCATTGGCGGCGCCGTTCCACTTCTCAATCACTTCAAGATTCTCGCGGAACCTGATATCGCCGATGGACGGATCGAACGGATAGAGTTCTCCTTCTTTCAAGAGGCTCTCGACGGGCGGAACTTCGCTTATCAAGGTGCAGACTTTTGCGCGCACGCCAAGCTTCTCGTAGAAAGGAAGCGAGATGAGCATGCCCGGACCATAGTCGCCAAGAGTGGTGGTGCCGGCGCGGACCGCCTCGATTGCCGAGAGATAGGCCCCTGCAAGGACCGCGTCGGGAGTAAGCTGTTCGAAAAAGGGATCTACCCCTTCGTGCCAGGTCGGCGCATCCTGTCCCAGGCCGCGGAGCGTGGCGATAACCGTGTGCAAATGGCCGTCTATCAACCCGGGCAATACCGCCTTCATGGTCGCATCGATGGTGCGGGCGGCCCGGTGGGTCTTTTCCAATTCCGCGGTGGACCCAACAGCGACAATCTTGTTGCCCTCGATTGCGACCGCTCCGTCACCAATGTAGCCGACCCCCTCGCCCGCCATCGTGAAGACGTCGCCGTGCGTTATCAGTATGTCAGCCATCTGTTCTCTCCTTCGTCTTGACCGACCGTTCCACGTAATTATTTCCGGCTATGCCGCGAGAATGGTATCGAGACCCTACTTTTGATTTTTTTGCGAAACTTCCCGACGAACGCTACATTCTCATCACAATTCGCACGGGGTTGTCAAGTCCGAAACATACACTGAAATTTCGTTGACACCGGCAGAACCGTAACCCTATAATCTGGAAGAACGTTTTCCTTGAAGAATTGTCTTTGCCTGTAAGAATCGAGGACAGTGAATCTGTCCGACAATTATGAATGTCAGCGAAAACGAAGCGCAGGGGGCTGTACCCAATTACGGAATCCCCTGTTTTTTGGGGATTCGTAGATTGGCGGACTGCCCCCGAAGCACAGGATATGGAATTATCGGACGGATACTCAGTGTTCCTGAAGCATTGGTGTCCGAGGGGCTCAGAATGACAGGAGGCGCCTCGATATGCCATGCGAAATCTCCGCAGGTTGTGAAACATGTCGCTGGTTTGATAAATCGAAATGCGTTTGGAGTGATGGAACATGAATTTTCAATCCGAGTATGACGTGATAGTTGTCGGAGCCGGTGTGGCCGGGCTGGCGGCGGGAACGGGTGCGGCGCGCGCCGGAGCAAGAACGGTCGTTCTGGACGCCGCTCCCGAAATTGCGCGGAAAGTCAAGGGCGAGGTGATTCGCCGCCAAAACTCGATAGTCGAGGAGATATTGCGAAAGCCGATTCCGGCGCATGTAGTCAACGGAGCCAGCAAGCGCCGGAGGATTTACAGTCCGTCGTGCAAGAAGAACATGACGCTCGAACCAAAATATGAATCGCTGCTTATAGAATACCGTCCTTTCATGCAGGAAATAGCAAAAGCATGCGTGGCGTCCGGCGCCACACTGGCGTTGAATATCGTGGTCAGTGAACTTCTGTTGAATGAACGGGAAGAGGTGCGCGGCGTTAAATGCGCGGCGGGAGACGAACAGATATCGCTTATCGGCAAAGTGGTCATCGCCGCCGACGGTCACAGCTCGCGCCTGAGAAGACAGGCCATGCTTCCGGAGCCGAATCTGTGTTCCACCTATAAAGTAGTCGCCGAAGGAGCGGATATTCCCGATGAAGGCATGCTGGAGTTTCTGCTTCTCGATGAACCGGCGGGCGCGATCTATATATTCCCGAAGGGAAAGAGCTGCGCAGAATGCGGAATAACCTTATGGGACCAAAGCCCGGAAGCGCAGAATTGCGACATTGCAGGACTTTGGGAGAGACATCGCGTAGAGCACCCCGTTCTGAGGGAACGGCTGAAAAACGCCTCCTATGTTCTTACGAGTCTCGACAAGCTCATCTTCGGCGGTATGTTGGAGCGATTCGCCCGGCCGGGACTGGCGCTTGTTGGAGACGCCGCCGGACAGGTCGGCGCGCGAGGCGCATCCGGAATCCTGAGCGGGTTGAGCATGGGATACGAGGCGGGCGGATTTCTCGGCGCATACACCGCAAAAGCAAAATCGATACCGGACAGGGCGGCCATGGACCGCTTCATGGAGACAATAAAGAATACCGACACCTGGCGATTGCTGAAAGAAGAAGAACAAGCCGGAGGAATGACCCGCGATTTTCTGTTCAAGGTATTGAAGACCAGCGAAGAAATAGACAACGCGTGGGATGCAATCGTCGAGATGGCTGGGCGGCAATAAGAGCGCCTTTCAACAATCCGCACAGACTTGTTGAGACCGTTCGCCGATTCAGAGGCGCTACCTTACGCATCGAGGACGTCGAAACCGGTGTTCGGGTCACGTCTGCGGGCCGCAGAATTATTCGCAATCTCCAAGATTATGAATTCGCCGAGTTTCCATGTCTGTATGCCGGGACGGATACAGCCGGTGTGAGTTTCGGTTCCGCGCCCGAGAGCCGCATGCATGTGCAGGCGCGGTTGGCCGGAATCGTCGGGGAAAATGGTTCCGACTGCGGAGACCTCGTGGACTCCGCTGAGCGTCAGGAACATCGGTTCGGGCGGGACGTCGTCGCGCGTCTTGGGTCCGACGACGATATTGCCGCCGTCGTCGACTCCGCCGACCATGATGCACATTGCCCTGGCAACGCCTTTTTGTTTGGCGAATTCCTCGATGGCCGACGGGAGCCTGTCTCCGTCTTCCAGCCGCAACACGAAAATCCTTCCGATGCTGCCCTCGCTATGTTTCATGATATCCTCCGTCCCGCTATGATGGCTCAGGTATTTGAATATTTGCGTCAGATACAGAATTTCTGCCCCGCGACCGATAATCCGCGCTTCAGGGGCAGTCCACCAATCTATTCCGCCTTTGTCGGGACCAAAATACGGGCGATTCCGTAATTGAGTACAGCCCCTGCGCTCGCGTTTCGGCAGCATGAACAATCGTGGAACACTTTCAGGCATCCGCACCGAACAAAGGGAGAATTGTGGACGTGCCCGATGCTTCGCTGCGTTTCGCCGGTAGCTGTCGGACGCTTTCACCCGCGATTCAATCCGGTGAAACTGACCGACCGACAAAGCGGAAGATTTCAAGTCGGTGGTTGCCGAACTTCTCCCGTATTTTCCGACCGGTTTCGGGGTCAAGCTGCGGAAGCGCCCGAATGGCGAGCACCTGTTTTTTTGTTTTCGGCGCGAGAAGCATCCGGACTCGGCCGGTCTCGATATCGAATTCGTTGACGTATCCCCGAGGCAGGGGATTCCCGTACAAGCTGAGCGAGAGCATCGTTGTGTCGGTGGGGTTCCCAATCTTGTGAATTCCTTCATTGAGAGGGAACGTGTGGGCCGTTTCGCCCGGCCGGAGCCTCAAGCGCTCACTTTCCGAGAGCCGCGCGAAGGAGGGGTCAGACCCATCGTCTTCGCGGGTGTAATTGATGACTTCGAGTTCTCCGGTAACCGGCCCGATGACGCCCCACGACCCGTGATCATGGACTTGCGTGTATTCGCCCGGGTCCCACAGGAACATCCGCAGCGAAAACTGCCGATTTGGGTCGGGATACAATAGCAATTCGTTGTCAAACATGGTCGCCTGGCGCACGTCCGGATACTTTGCTCCCTCGAGGAAATCTTGCAGAATCTTTGTGAAAAGCTCGCTCCGCCGAAGGAGCGCGGGCATCTCGCGCCGACAGAAGTCGACACACGCGTTGACATCGGCGAGGGGAGCGAGTCCCCTTGACAACCTTTTGCAAAACGACTCGATATCGGGATGAATATGAGACGAGACCATCATTTTTTTCGTTTCCCTTTTCTTTTTGTTCCCTTGACCGGCTCCGCTCGGTCAAGCTCCGGAAACTCTTCCTCATCGAGCGGCCATGACCCGTGCCGGCGAATGTGCGTCCAGGGAAGGTACGCCGGGTCGTTCTGGTTGCGGGCGAGCGCCTCGGCTTCCTTGAGGTAGCGCTGCGTCGCTTTTTCGCGTCCGTACAATTTCCGGTCCTCGCCGACAGGACACACCTTGATGCACACTCCGCAGGGATAGCGCCCCTTGTTCCTCAGCAAGCGCGCTCTTTCGGCGCAGGCTCGCTTGTCGTATTCGGCAACGAGGGAATCTTTCTCGAATTTAAAGGCATCCACCGGACAGCAGTCGACACATGCGCGGCATCGAATGCACAGCGTTTTCTTCAGCATGCGGTCCGGCGGCAGTTCGGCATCCGTAAAAACGGAAACGAACCGCACACGCGGCCCGAACTCCCTGGTAAGGATGGTGTGGTTGACACCGACGTTACCCAACCCGGCATACTGGGCCGCAAAAATATGCGCGAACGCAGCGGCGGGTTTCCGGATGAGCACATCGACGGAGGCGTATCCATCGCGACTGAGGAAGATGGAAGCGTGCCCGCGACGATTCAGCCACCGTGTCAGGCCGAAGGCCATGTTGTCGAGAATCCGATTACAGGTGCGATAAAGCTCCATGTGCTGGGCGGACGGAGTGGTTTCGACAATCGGCAAGGGCATCTGGATGCCAATGACGATGACCGACCGAACCGGTGGCCAGAGCGACCTGGGCCGATATGCTTCGGGCGCCATGCCCTCATTATCCCATGTTTCCGGAGAGGCGACGCCGACAAGGTCGGCTCCCTGGTTTTTCAGATAACGGACAATTTTGCTTTTCAAATCCTTATTCATGGTCTTTTAATTAGGAAAATGCGGATATGGAGGCTTCAATTCCAGTATGGCGCCAGCAGGTCGCCTCGAGCAAGCCGGCGCCGGGTTCAAGGGCGAGCATACCGAGCAACTGCGCTAAAGGTGCGGGGAGTCATTCCTTTTCGTTTGTGATCGCTTGCAACTCGGCCATAAACTCTTCCCATGCGCGCTCGGTCTCTGCTTGAATCTGCTCCAGTTCCTTCAACAGCTTCTGCCGCTCCTTCTCGAGCGCTTCAATTTGTCTTTCGAGCTGTTCTTTCGCCAAGGCTCCGGAGTCTTCCGCAGTCGACTTGAACTCGTCGATTTGCCGCCCGAATTCCTGCAGCTCCGCATCCAGGCGTTTTTGATATTCCTGTTGTTGCTGCTCCGCGTAAATCCTCGCGGCCTCGACCGCCTCCACGATTTCCCGCTTCACCTCGTCCGGCGAAACAGGCGGTTGCGGAGTCGCTCTCTCCGGTTGCTGTTCCACGACCGGCGGCGGCTTTGTTGTCACGGGCTCCTTTTGCTCGCCGCAGGCGCTCATAAGACCGAAACCCGCAAGGAACAGGATTACAAACGGAAACCAGATTTTGAACTTTATCATGGGAATCCCTCCTCTGGCATAAAGCGGAGGCCAGGCCTGGCTTATTCGAATTTGTAGTGTTTGCGGACCGGCTTCGAGACCTTCCACACGCAATCCATCCCTTTGGGGAAGGTGACGAAGTCGCCGGGGCCGAACTCGACGGGCTTTCCGTCTTTCGGCTCGACCCGCACCTGTCCTTCAAGGATATAGCACATCTCGATGTCATCGTAATGCCAGTCGAAAATTGACGGTTCTTTTTCCCACGTGGGCCACGAGAAGACGCCCATTTTCCTCAGTTCTTCTTCCGTCTTCTTTTCCTTCTTGATTTCACGCATCCGCTTCATCTCCTTTCCGAAAGAAAAAAACGCTCTCGCGCATTCGCCCCTTTGCCTTCGCCGCTCCTCGTTGTCCCTATATTGTTATCCCGAGTATCCGTTGCGCGTTTTTGAGGAAAATCTTTTCAAGAATTTCATCCTTGTAGCCCTCGGCGGCATACGCATCGAACAGCTTCTGATGAGGAATCATCGGGTAATCCGAGCCGAACATGGCTCTGTCCTGGAGACGGCCATGAAGCTCTTTTTTCAACGCAGGCGAGAAATACTTCGGCGACCAGCCGGACAGTTCCATGACGACATTTGATTTGTGTATGAGAACCGCAATCATTTCGTCCTGCCACGGCCAGGAGGGATGACACGCGATGATGAGCAGGTCGGGGAAATCGGCGGCGACATCGTCTATGTACGGTATCGGCCTCGTGTACTTGAGGTGTATCCCCATGCCGCCGGGCATGCCCGCTCCGAGGCCGGTGGTGCCGGTATGAAACATTACCGGCGCTTTCAATTCGACACATTTTTCCCACAGCGGATAGAAGCGGCGGTCGTTCGGGAAAAACGCCTGCGCGCTCTGCTGGAACTTGACGCCCATGAGACCGAGTTCCCTGACAGCCCGCTCCGCTTCCCGAATCGCCATCTCTCCCTTCCAAGGGTCAACGCACGCATACCCACCGATAAACGCATCCGGATAATCGCTTGTCAGCTTCGCAATGTAATCGTTGCTGGTCGCGGGCTGGCCGGTGTTGGTCTCCGCATCCCATGCGACAATGATTCCCTTAACGCCTGCATTGATAAAATCCTGCGCCATTTCCTCTTCCGATTTCGACACGGAGAGCACTTCCTCATCGGAAAGCTCGCGCTTCTGATAGTACTGAAGGAGCGCTTTTTGATATTTGAGCATGCTTTTCGCTGCGGCCCGCGTCGAGGGATGGGCGTGCACGTCTATTGCTTTTATCATGTCGTCCTCCTGTCGAGAAATGTCGGATGCATTCACAATCCTTTCCGCGATCGGTCAAACACGCGCAAAGCCTCCATCGATACCGATTATCTGGCCGGTGACCCAACTCGCGCGATCGGAACACAAGAAAACAATCATATTGGCGACATCTTCCGTTTCCCCGAGCCTGCGGAGCGGATACATTTTCGACCACTGTTTCTCCATGTCGTCGGTGAGGTAGGAGGTCATGGGGCTTTTCACGACGCCGGGGCAGGCTGCATTCACGTTGATGTTGAACCGACCCATCTCGACAGCGAGCGCTTTCGTAAAGGCGATGACACCGCCTTTGGATGCCCCATAGACGGACATTCGTTTTTCTCCCACCCTTCCCGCATCCGATGCCAGGTTCACGATTTTTCCGTAATTGCACGGTATCATCTCCTTGGCGGCGGCGTGACAGCAGTTCATAGTCCCGATCAGATTTATGTCCATTTCATAGGACCAGTCCTTCGGGTCGGTATCAAGAAAGAGTCCGCCGGCGGCGACGCCTGCGCTGTTGACTAAGATATCCAACTGACCGAAGGTCTTGACCGCAAGGGAGACCGCCTCGACGCAGTGTTCGTAGTTTCGGACATCGCAAACACAAGCAACCGCGCTGCTGCCGGCTTGTTCGACCTTCTTGGCCGCGGAACCCGCCCGCTCTTCGAACAGGTCGGCACAGCAGATGCGCACACCCTCTCGCGCCAAGAGAAGAGCGGTGTTCAGACCGATGCCCGACCCGGCTCCCGTAATAAGCGCCACTTTATCTTTCAAATACAGGTCCATAAGAGCTTCTCCTTCACGTTCCACTCGCCCGGCTATTTGGTTGAAACGGCGCCGGTTTCTGATAAGACAGCTAATACGACACGGACATATTCTTCACTCATGCGGGGCGCGTTTCGGGCCGCTCGCGCTTACTATTTCCCGGCCGGAGGCAACCCTGCGCCGCTCAAGGCCTTTTCGCCCAACTCCTTGATCGATTGTACTACATGGTCCAGCGGAACGCCGGAAGGGAATACTTCCGCAACGCCGATTTCTTTCAGCCGCGGAATGTCGTCTTCAAGAATCAATCCGCCGACGACGACCAGTTTGTCGCCGGCATTGTTTCCGCGGAGTTTGGCGATAATTTTTTCCGACAGGGCAAGGTGAGCGCCCGAAAGGATGCTCAGGCCAACGATGTGAACATCTTCCTGAATGGCCGCGGCAACGATTTTATCGGGTGTCTGTTTCAGGCCGGTATAGATGACTTCCATTCCTGCGTCTCGCAGCACCCGGCTTATAATGCGAGCCCCCTTATCGTGACCGTCGAGTCCGGGCTTCGCAACAAGCACACGAATTGGCGTCGCCAAGCGTCATCACCTCCATCCGATATGCGGTTTTCGCGCATTTGACCCTCTATATGTTCCGCGGTTCCTGGTATTCGCCAAACACTTCTTTCAGGACGGCGGTCATCTCACCGAGTGTGGCGTAGGCCTTCGAAGCCTCAACGAGCGAGGGAATCAGATTTTCATTTCTTTCGGCGGCTTTCCTGACGTTGGCCAAAGCGTTCTTGACATCGGGGTAGTTTCGTTCCGACCGTATCTGTTTCAACCTTTCGATTTGCAGTCGCAACGCTTCCGGGTCGGGCTTGTGAATCTGGATTTTCGGCGTCTCGACACCCTCGCGCTTATGAATATGGACTCCAACGATGGGAAGTTCCCCGCGGTCGCGCTTCTGTTGGATTTCGAGAGCCCGCTTGTCGAGCTCGCGCTTCGTGTAGCCGGACTCGACGGCGGCCAGAGCGCCGCCAACGCGCTGGATGTCGCCGTAGTAATGGAGTATCTTCTTTTCCATCTCGTTGGTGAGAGATTCAACGTAGTATGAGCCGGCAAGCGGGTCAACGGTGTTGCAGAGGTCGGTTTCTTCCTGCATAATCTGCATTGTTCTCAATCCGAGCAAGGCGGCCTCCTCGGTCGGGATTGCGTACGCCTCGTCGTAGCCAGCGACAAACGTCGCCTGCACCCCACCGAGAACGGCGCCGAGCAGCCCGAGCGTTCCGCGCACGAGGTTATTCAGCGGCTCCTCCGCGGTAAACAGCTCACCGCCGGTGGCGCTGGTCGTGCGAAATCGCATCGAATTCTTCTCCCTCGCTCCGTATTTCTCTTTCATCAGCCGAGCCCATATGCGGCGCGCCGCCCTGAATTTAGCCGCCTCTTCGAATATTTCCATGGCGCACCCGATGAAGAACGAAAGCCTCGGCGCGATTTCGTCGACCGAGAGGCCTCGCTCGAGGGTCCAGTCGATGTATTCGACCGCGTCGGCGATTGTGTAGCCCATTTCCTGGGCCTTGGTCGCGCCATAGCCCCGGAAGAAGACCCCTTGAATATTGACCGGATAGAACCTCGGCATGTTGCGGCAACAATATTCGATTACATCGGTCACGAGCCGCATGGAGGGTTTCGGCGGAAAAATCCAGCTGCCCCGGGCGACAAACACGGCCAGGATATCGTTCGTGAAAACCCCGATGAGGTCGCCGGCGCTGAGTCCCTGGTTTTCGGCGTTCGCGATGAGCATCGCGAGGATTATCGGCGCGGCCCCGACAGTGTTGTACGAGGCGGGAATCATGTTCATGGGAAGCCCGTCCCAAAGGACTTCGATGTCGCGCAGCGAATCGATTGACACCCCCAGCCGGCCCACCTCGTCTTCCGCGAGCGGGTCGTCCGAGTCGAGGCCCATGTGGGTCGGCAGGTCGAACGCGAGATTCGTTGCGAACTGGCCCGACGAGATGAGGAATTTCCACCGTCTGTTGGTGTCCTCGGGAGTGCCGAAACCGGAGTACTGGCGAAGTCCCCATTTGGCTTTTCGGTACATTCCCGGATAGACGCCGCGAGTAAAAGGATACTCTCCCGGAAAACCGAGGTCGCGCATGTAATCGAAGTCGTTCAAGTCATCGGGAGTGTATAACACTTTTGGCTCGACCCCGTCGGAACTCGCCACAGGCTCGACTTCCGAAATTTTGCGGGATTGAAACCATTTCTCCTTCGCCCGCGCGATTTCTTCAAGCTTCGGGCTTGACACTTCGTCCGCCATCGGATGAACACCTCCGTCCTGTGAGACTGTGCAAATACGTTGGGAAAGTCAGTGTTTCGCGAACAGCCACAAATGCAGAGACTTGTGACGAGTGCATAATATCCGAGGGCTCTTGCCCCTGTCAAAAATATTTTTGGGGGATTGGGGTTAACGGACAAGGAAATGGGAAACGCACTTCCATCCGACTTTGCCGACTACGGCGGAATGGTTTGGAACCATTGTCGTTCATGCTCGAGTGGGGTCTCAATTCCACAACTCTGCGCTGAGCGAGAACCCGGCGTAAAACTCGTCGTCGTATTGACTGTCCAACGCGAGCGACATAAATATCTGCGGCTCGAATGTGATTTTTTCGGTGAGCGGAAACGCAAGTCCCGCCCCGACAAGCAGGTTGCTGAACGATGAATCGAAATCCCACTGGTTGTCGTTGTAGCCGACGGCGGCGCTGAGGTTTAAGGACAACGGGTCGATTGGCATGCTGTGTCCCAGCGAGAATTCATAGTATGTTCCGTCGCCCTGGTCGAAATCGTGGTAGACGGCAAGCGCCGGAGACAGGAGCGTATCGAGAGCCATCGCTCCGTAAATCTCCTGGGAATCCTGGTTAGGTGGCAGATTGGGAAAGTCGTAGTATATGTAGCCAACGGAAACACTGATCATTTCCCATTTCGGGCCGATACAACCCAGCGAGATTGTGTAGTCGAGCGTGTAGTCGAGTTCGGTCCAGTCTTCGTCATTTTCTATGCCGTAGTTTCCCCAGATTGAGACCGTGAAGTCTTCGATGTTTACATAGGCGTTCGGCTGCAAGACAGGATCATCCAGCAGGTTCTGGCCGCGCCAGATGTACTTGCTGTAGAAGTCCACTCCGCCTCCGACCAAAACATTCCACTTTCGAATATTTTCTTCAGCGGCATGTCCGGAATTCGCTTCTTCTGCGAAAACAGTTCGAGGCAGCAACAAAACGGGAATAATAATCAGTAACAGCGCAGCGAACACTTTCTTTTTCTGCATTGACCTTCTCCTTCCCTGTGTTTCAAAAAAATGTGTTCTTTTTTTTGGGACAAGCCTTCGGGCAGGTTGTGTGCCTGCGGACCCCAGGCGTCGCCGGACAATACGGCTTTCGTCTCATCGGCGAGGAGAAGCCTGTTTCGCTTGCTCGCTCCTTATCGGGCAGCGGTCTTGAGTCTCCTCCCGAGACAGCGAGCGAAACAAAGGATGCCTGTTCGTTGGGCAGACTGCCTTTCGAACAGGCACAAATCCTTCTTTCGCGAACGAGGATTCGCCGCGACCTTCGCCATTATTCTGGCGCAGACGGGCTACGTCTTGCGCCAAATCCCGCAAAATCACAGCGTTTTCCCTCGTCTTCCTCGTTCTGAGCCAAGCGGTAGTGTCTTTATTCTGCTTTGCGGGATTCGTCAATCAATGAAGGGAAGCAATAAAAGTACCAAAACGGAGGATGTTTTTCCGGCCATTTTGTTTTCCGTTTGACACGGGAACAATGGTATGATAGTGTATTAGCATATGCTAAAAAGGATTTCTCAGATGAATGAAGCTCAGAGACTGGCCCGGATATTCAAAGTGCTCTCTGTTGACACAAGGGTAAGAATTATTCAAATGCTCAAGGACCGCGCCCTCTGTGTGGGCGCGCTCTCGGCGCGATTGGATGTCACCCAGGGAGCCGTGTCGCAACATTTGCGGCTGCTCAGAGACGCCGACCTCGTAATATCCGAAAAGCGCGGCTTCTACGTCCATTATCGTCTGAACGAGAAAACTCTCGCCAAGTGGAAGAGGGCGGTGGAACCTTTTCTCACACCCAAATCCGAGGGAATCGGTTCGTGCATTCCGGAAATCAAAAAGGGAAAAGGAGACAAATCATGTGTGATGGAAAATGCGAATGCCAGAAGCCGGAAGAATTGATTGACAAACCGGAGAAATGCTCGCCCGAACAGATTAAAAAATGTCACGGCGACGTCGAGGCGCATCCCTGCCTTGCCCCAAAGCGACATCCGCTAGCAAAAAGCAGAAATTGACAAAACTCAGTTTGGCGTTTCAATATTGCGACAGAACGGCGAATCTGCGAAGCGAAATGAGATTGTCGGTTTGTTTTGGGGTGGCCTCGAAAACATTGTCAAGGGCACGAAGAACACAAAGACAAAGGGGCTGATTCATCGCGAGTGGAAGGCCGACCATGGTGGGTACGTCGTTTCGATAAGAGGACAGTCTGCCGAAGACGAAGATGGGTGATGACAACAAGACCGCAATAGTTGCAAAGGGGCTTGCAAAGCAGTTCGATGACGTGCGAGCCGTGGACGGCGTCGATTTTGAGGTGCTTCGCGGCGAGCTGTTCGGTTTCCTCGGCCCCAACGGCGCGGGCAAGACCACGACCATCAACATGCTCACGGGCCTGGCGCGCCCGGACTCGGGAAGAATCCGCATCGGCGGCATCGACTGCACGGACAGACCGAGAGCCGCCCAGCATCTCGTTGGCGTAGTCCCGGATGAAAGCAATCTCTACCCCGAACTCACCGGATACGAGAACCTGTGCTTCTGTGCGGCTCTCTATGGGATGCGCAAAAGTGAGCGGCAGAGCCGGGCGAGGGACCTTCTCGGCGATTTCGGTTTGGCCGAGGCGGCGGACCGCAGGTTCGGCGGTTACTCCAAGGGCATGAAGCGCAAGCTCACCATCGCCGCCGGGATCATCCACAAGCCCGAGATTTTATTCCTGGACGAACCCACCACAGGCATCGACGTGGCCAGCGCCAGGCAATTGCGCCAACTCGTCGCCGACCTGCACCGGATGGGAACCACTATCTTCCTGACTACTCACTACATTGAGGAGGCGGAGCGTCTTTGCGACCGCATCGCGTTTATCGTGTCCGGCCGCATTGTGCGAATCGACACGGTTGAGCATCTGATTCAACCGGTCCTGGAAAAACATGTTGTCGAGATTGCCTGTTCGAACATGGCGAACGACATACAAGCCAAGCTTTCAGAATCCTTTCCCGACCTCGAATTCAAAACACCACCGGAGGAACTCATACGGGTAGAAGCCAACGCCCCCATTCGCGTGGGGCCACTGGTGCGCTTTCTGGAAGAACAGGGTGTCGAGGTCTCCGAGGCCCGAAGAATGCGGCCCTCGCTCGAAGATATTTTCGTGCGAATAACCGGCATCGAGGCTGACGCCATGCGGAAAGAGAAGGAAAAACCGGGAGGCGGTCAATGAAGCCTTGGATCGCCTTCTGGAATATCCTGCTCAAGGACATGAGGACCTATTACCTGAAGCCGCCGAATGTCAGTTGGGGCCTCATTTTCCCGCTGGCATGGACCGGCATGTTTTTCATCAAATCCGGCAGCGGCATGGAAAGCATACTCACACTTCTGCCGGGTGTGGTAGCGGTTTCCATCCTGTTCGGCACAACATCCATGCTTGCCGTAACGGTGACATTCGAGAAGAAGAACCGGTCCTTCGAGCGACTGTTGCTCGCGCCCATCCCGCTCGAACTTCTCATGCTTGCGAAGACCGGCGGGGCTATCATTTTCGGCATAGCCAACGCCTTCGCCCCTGTCCTCATGGCGGCGTTTCTTGTCGACCTTTCCGAGGTTGCGTGGGGCGCGTTTTTTCCGGCTGTTTTTCTGATAGCCGTGGCGTCCACCTTTCTGGGTCTCTTTATCGCCGTGGCGGTGAGCGAGGTGTTCGAGGCCCAGACCTTCTCCAATTTTTTCCGCTTCCCGATGATTTTCCTGTGCGGGCTCTTCTTTCCCATTGAAAAGCTGCCCGTGTTTCTGAAGCCATTATCCTATGCGCTCCCTCTGACCTACGGCGCCGATGTGCTTCATGGGGCCGTGCATGGAGGGCATGCCATGCCATTTGCGCTGGACCTCTTCCTGCTCGGCGCATTCTGCCTCGGTCTGTTCGCGGTGAGCCTGCGGAACATACGTCGGAAGTGGATCGCATAGGCCGTGGTTGAAGCCGCGAAGGTACGTCTGCGGCCCCGAATCATGACAACGGTAACAACAATCATGGGATTTCTGCCTCTGGCGCTGAATCTGGAGGAAGGCGGAGACATGCTCCAGCCCATGGCGATTGCCGCCATCGGGGGATTAGGAATGGAAATTATCACAGCCTTGTTCCTGATGCCGTGCTTGTATGTCATACTTTCGAGGTCATGATGTTCCTCTGACCTCGTTTCGATTCCGGTGGTCAACCTAATGGAATTTTCCCTCCCGAGAGGCTCGCAAAAACCTGCCGCTTGCTTCGGAATCGAGGTCCTCGTCAAAAGGCTTGTTAACAAAAGTCTTATTTGATATAATTTTAGCAAAACCGGCGGGAGTTATTTTCCACTATGCAGCCTTTCGATTCGACCCACGTTTACACGGTTTCCGAACTCACCCGCACCATCAGGTCGCTGCTTGAGATAAACTTCGAGCGCGTTTGGGTTTGCGGAGAACTCTCGAACTGCAAGCTGCACAGTTCGGGCCATGTGTACTGCACGCTGAAGGATGACAGAAGCCAGTTAAATGTCGTGTTTTTCCGGAGCGACGCGGCTCGCCTGCGGTTCAGGCTGGAGGACGGTCTGCAGGTGAACGTTGAAGGCCGCGTCACCGTCTACGAGAAGCGGGGCAATTATCAACTGGTCGCAAGCCATGCCGAACCGGTCGGTTACGGCGCGCTTCAACTTGCCTTCGAACAGCTCAAGAAACGTTTGGGAGAGGAAGGGCTGTTCGACGAAGCGCACAAGAAACCGATTCCCCGTTTTCCGCAACGTATCGGGATTGTGACATCGGCCACCGGCGCAGCGATTCGGGATATACTGCATGTGCTGGACAGGCGTTTTTCGACGGTTGAAGTGGTGCTGTATCCCTCGTTGGTGCAAGGTGAGGGGGCGGCGGAGGCTATCTCGGCCGGCATACGAACACTGGACCGATACGGAAACGTGGACGTCATACTTGTTGGCAGAGGCGGGGGCTCCCTCGAGGACCTCTGGGCATTCAATGAGGAACCCGTCGCTCGCGCAATTTACGAGTGCGAGACACCGGTGGTTTCGGCGGTTGGCCACGAAATCGATTTCACGATAGCGGACTTTGTCGCTGACCTGAGAGCGCCCACTCCGAGCGCGGCGGCGGAACTTGTGGTCAGGGAAAGAGAATCGGTTATAACAAGAATCAGCGAGTTGCGCGATTCGATGACGCGCTCGGTGACTTCGCGATTGACCGACTTCGGACACAGGCTCGAGCTGGCGCGTTCGAGTTATGGCTTTCGCCAGCCCGCGGATATGCTCTCACAGTACGACCAGCAATTGGATGACATGCGGGAGCGCCTGTTCGAGCTGCAACGCCGTTGGCTTGAGGACATTCAAAACCGGCTGTTCACGCTGCGCAAGCGGTTGGTGACAACCCGCCCCGACCGAGCTATCGACACGAGGCGGGACAAGTTGCGTTCTGCCGCAACAATGCTGAGGGAACGAGCGCTGAACATTCTCACAACACGACAAGGGGCGTTCGCAAGCCTGGCCGCGCGGCTTGACTCGTTGAGTCCGCTCGGGGTCCTGGCGCGGGGGTACAGCATCGCGTTTCGATTGCCAACAGGCGAAATAATCAGAGACAGCTCGGTCATGAAAAAGGGCGACCGACTGCGACTGCAGTTACATCGGGGCTCGTTGGGATGCGCGGTAGAAACGGTGGAGGATTAGATGGCGGGAGAACCCAGTTTCGAGGAAGCCCTTGACAGCCTGGAAAAAATTGTCGAAGAACTGGAGGGTGGCGCCTTGTCGCTTGAAGAAACCTTGAAGAAATTCGAAGAGGGTATTAAGCTCTCGCGGTTTTGCGACAAGAAGCTCAAGAAAGCCCAGAAGAAAGTCTCGCTGCTCATGCAAAACGAAGAAGGCGAACTTGAAGAGGTCCCGTTCGAGGGACCGGATGAAGCGGATCCCCCCGAAAACCAGCAAACGGGAACGGAGTC
Organism: uncultured bacterium; assembly: GCA_964453435.1. Lineage (GTDB taxonomy): Bacteria > Abyssobacteria > SURF-5 > SURF-5 > SURF-5 > CAYVQZ01. The sequence goes on along the minus strand of CAYVQZ010000002.1, from coordinate 129,769 downwards.
GCTGTTTGATGAATGACCTGAAAACATATCTCGCGGAGAAAAAGGAGATAATCGACGGCGAACTCGACCGGTTTCTCCCGAAGCCCGATGGCTTGGAGAAGTCGGTTTATGAGGCGATGCGTTACAGCGTGTTCGCCGGCGGGAAGAGAATTCGTCCCATCCTGCTCCTCACGGCGAAAGAACTGTGCGGAAACGAGACGGCGGAGGGGCTCCCGGCGGCCTGCGCGCTGGAAATGATACATACCTATTCATTGATCCACGACGACCTACCCGCAATGGACAACGGGCAGCTCCGCAGGGGCAAACCGACAACGCACCGGCAATTCGGCGAAGCGATTGCGATTTTGGCGGGCGACGCGCTGCTTACACTTGCGTTTGAAACACTGAGCCACTGTCCGAAACCACTTGTTCCGGAGCTGGTCTTCGAGCTGGCGCGCGCATCGGGCACAATGGGTATGATAGGCGGGCAGGTGGTGGACATCGAGTGGACGGGAACGGAAATGGAATTTCCGACGCTCGAATATATCCATGCTCATAAGACGGGCGCTCTCATCACCGCATCCATCCGCATGGGCGCGATTATTGCGGGAGCGGACGAGGCCGCGATGAAGAGCTTGACCGGGTATGGTCGTTGTCTCGGGCTTGCGTTCCAAATCGCCGATGACATCATCGACGTCGAATCGAGTTCGGCGGTCAGTGGAAAAGATTCCGGCGCAGATGCTACACTGGGAAAGGCGACGTATCCCCGGTTTTTTGGGGTTCCGGAATCGAGACAGCGCTGCGCCGGATTAGTCGAAGAGGCCAAGAAACACCTGGCCGAATTCGGGCAACGGGCGGAGCGGTTCGAGCAAATCGCAGACCTCATCGCAAACCGAAAGAGTTAGCCATGATTGTCTTCACAGAGGGTTTTTCGCTGCATGGAACGAATTCTTGACCGAATCGATTGTCCGGCAGACCTGAAAAGGCTGTCCGTCGAGCAGTTGCGCCAGTTGGCGGAGGAGATCAGGCTCGAAATCCTTTCTACGGTTTCGCGCCACGGGGGGCACCTGGCGTCGAGTCTTGGCGCCGTGGAGCTTATACTGGCAGTTCATTATGTTTTCAACGCGCCGCGCGACAAAATCGTCTTCGATGTCGGCCACCAGGCCTACGCGCACAAGCTCATTACCGGCCGACGCGAAGATTTTAAATCGATCCGCTGCCTGGGAGGCCTCTCCGGTTTTCCGCACCGGGAAGAAAGCGAATTTGACTGTTTCACGACCGGCCACGCGAGCACGAGCATTTCGTCGGCTGCGGGTATGGCCTGCGCGCGCGACCTGGCCGGCGAAAAGTATAAGACGATTGCGCTGATCGGTGACGGCTCGATGACGGGGGGGCTCGCCTTCGAGGCGCTCAACCATGTCGGGCACATGGGAAAAGATTTAATAGTTATCCTGAATGATAACGAGATGGCGATCTCTCGCAGTGTCGGCGCGCTTTCGCTTTACCTCAGCCGATTGATAACCGGCTCGGCGTACAACAGATTCAAGGGGGACGTGGAGTATCTGCTCAAGCGTATCCCCGCCATCGGTTCAACCCTCTTCGAGACGGCGAAGCGAATTCAAAAGAGCGCCGCCAGCCTGCTCAAGCCCGGCTCGCTGTTCGAAGAACTGGGATTTAAATATGTGGGCCCGGTGGACGGGCACGACTTGGACGTGCTTATTGAGACCCTTCAGAAGATAGCCGCATTTCAGATTCCGATCTTGTTTCATGTTCTCACGAAGAAGGGCAAGGGCTACGAATACGCTGAAGCCCAACCAAGCAGCTTTCATGGCATCCGCGCGTTTGACATCGAGACCGGCGAGCCGCTTCCGCCGGCGGACGAAGGCTCGAACGGCCCCAGCTATTCCACGATTTTCGGGCGCCATGCAGTCGAAATGGCGAAGAAGAACCCGCGCATAGCGGCGATAACCGCCGCCATGACCGAAGGCACGGGACTGACGGAGTTTGCGGAAAAGTTCCCCGAACGTTTCTTCGATGTCGGGATAGCGGAGCAGCATGCGGTTACGTTCGCGGCCGGACTCGCGGCGCAAGGGTACCGCCCGTTGGTCGCGGTTTACTCGACGTTTCTCCAGCGCGCCTTCGACCAGATATGTCATGATGTCTGCCTGCAGAATCTGCCTGTCATATTCGCCATCGACCGCGCAGGGGTGGTCGGAAGAGACGGCGCCACCCATCACGGTGTTTTCGACATTGCGTACCTGCGTTGTCTGCCGAACATTATCATTGTTTCACCGAAAAACACTTCCGAATTCAGGATGATGCTGGACTGGGCAAGCGAGCAATCGAAGCCGGTCGCGATCAGGTATCCGCGCGGCTCACCTTCCGACTCGGTGCCAGAGAGTCCGGGCCTGCCGATTGAAATGAGCAAGCCCGAAATGCTCTTGGAGGGCGACGACATCGCCATCGTCGCTCTCGGCTCGATGGTGGAAGTGGCCATCAAGGCGGCGGAAGAGCTGTCGGCGGAAGGCGTGAGCGTTTGCGTGGTCAACGCCCGTTTCGTGAAACCGTTGGATGAAAGCTTTTATTCCAGGCTGGCCGAACGCGTGAAGCACATCATCACAATTGAAGAGGGCGTTGCAATGGGCGGATTCGGCAGCGGCCTGGCAGAGATAATGCTGGATTGTAAGCCCGAAAAGGCCTCGAACCTACGAATTCTCGGACTTCCGAACAGGTTTGTGGAACACGGGCCGCGTTCGGCGCTCCTGCGAAAATATGGCCTGACGGTGCAGGGGCTGGTCGACGCAGCCGGGTCTCTGTTGGGAACACGGATAGAGACACATTATAAGGATAAATAAAGCGTCCCGAACGTCGACCTGAAGTCGGCGGCCGCGAAGAGACAACATACGCACGCGCCCTGCTACAACCGGTGGCCGGTTATGTGGCGGGGTAGTTGTGTGTCTATTATCAAGCGCATATGATGGAACGACTCAGAAAACTCTCGGCTTTCCAAGAAACCGCAAAAATCCTTCAGTCGCAGGCTCCCCGGATATGGGTGCATGGCCTGTGGGGCGCGTCGCATCGCATGATGGCCGCCGAACTGGCCCAAGCCCTCGAGCGCGCCCTATTGCTGGTTACGCCTACTCTCGAGACGGCGGAAACAGCGCTCGGCGACCTTGAAAGCTTTTATGAGCGGGAATCTCCGCTTCTGTTTCCTCCGAGAGAATATCTGCCGTCGTCGGGAACGCTGCCCGCAGACCAAACGGTATCGGAACGTCTTGCTGTCTTGCGTCGGTTGTTGCGCGCCAAAGAGGAAAGCCGCCGCCCGCTCATCATAGCTCCCGTTCGCTCAATCCTTCAGTATTTGCCCGCTCCGAATATGCTGGACCCGCTGGTATCGAGAATCCGGGTCGGCGATTCGTTGCCGCTCGAGAAATTGAGCGCCGCCCTTGTGGAGCGAGGCTATCGCAGATGTCCCATGGTTGAGACCCGCGGCGAGTTCAGCATTCGCGGCGGAGTCGTGGACATTTTCCCGATATGCGGGGAAGACCCCTTCCGTCTCGAATTCTTCGGCGACGAGGTCGAATCGATACGGACATTCGATTCGGTAACCCAGCGGTCGTTCGAGCAGACGAACCGTATTGAACTCATGCCGCGAAACCGGTGGGTCGATTCTTTCGACGCTTCGGGAAATACCGCGAGTTTACTCGACTATCTGCCACCGGACGTTATTATTGCATGGGATGAGCCCCTTTTGATCGAGCAGGAGGCGGGCCGGGAACTCTCGCCCGCATACGGCCTCGCTCACGAAAGGAGCATCCCCCTTCGGGAAATCGTGGACAAAGCGAACGCCGCCTCTCTTTGCGTGAGCCGCTTTGAGCAAAGTTCCGATGTTTTTACGGATTTCGTCGGCTTGGGAATACACTGCCGCTCCCTCGAACCGCTCTCGGGCGATCTGGAAGGCTTCAGGCGTCAGCTTGCCGACTCATTGCGGGAAGGATACCAGGCCATTGTCGTATGCAACAACGAAGGAGAGAGCAAGCGCCTCATGGAATTGCTGCAGGACGCGGGAATGAATCCCCACTACAGCAATCGATTCGTTGAAGGCCGACAATTACTGGTCACGCTCGGCAGGCTCGGCTACGGCTTTGTCATAGATGAAACAAAACTGCTGGTTGCAAGCGACCAGGAGATTTTCAGGCGATACTCGCGCCGGAGACCTCGCAAGAAGTTTCGCGGAGGAGCTCCTATAACCCATTTCACCGACCTGCGCCTGGGCGACTACGTCGTCCATGTGAACCACGGCATAGGAATATATCGCGGTCTTGCATACCTGCCCGAGCAGAAAAGCGAATTTCTTGTGCTCGAATATCTCGGAGGCGACAAACTCTACGTGCCCGTGAACATGATGCATCTGGTCCAGAAATATGTCGGTTCCGACGACGAGCCTCCGAAAATATACAAGCTCGGTGGGACAGCCTGGTTTCGGGTGCAGGAACGAGTGCGCCGTTCCATTCTGGATATGGCCGGCGAGTTGCTGGAACTGTATGCGGCGCGTAAGGTGCTCGACGGCCACGCATTTGCGGGGGATGCGCTGTGGCAGAACGAATTTGAAGAAGCTTTCCTTTATCGAGAGACCGAAGACCAGATTTCGGCCATCGAGGAAGTCAAGCACGACATGGAGCGGCCTTTCCCGATGGACCGCCTGATATGCGGAGACGTGGGATATGGCAAAACAGAGGTAGCTCTTCGGGCAGCGTTCAAATGCGTAACGGACTCGCGCCAGGTTGCCGTGCTTGTTCCAACCACCATCCTCGCCCAGCAGCATTACACCACGTTTCGGGAACGCCTTGCGGATTATCCGGTCCGCGTCGAGATGCTCAGCAGATTCCGAACTTCCGCCGAGCAGAAACGAGTCATCGCGGACGTGGCCGAGGGCAAGGTGGACATCGTCATCGGAACACATCGCTTGATACAGACCGATGTCACGTTCAAGAACCTCGGCCTGGTCATCATCGACGAAGAACAACGATTCGGGGTAGCTCACAAAGAACGTCTGAAGAAACTGAGGCACACCGTGGATGTGCTTACATTGACCGCGACGCCGATTCCCCGCACTCTCCACATGGCTTTGATGGGCGTGCGAGACATGAGTGTCATCAACACTCCGCCCGAGGACCGGCTGTCCGTGATTACGGTCGTCACCGAATTTTCGGAAAAACTGATTCGGGAAGCGATTCTCCGGGAGATAGCGCGCGAGGGCCAGGTTTTCTTCGTCCATAACCGGGTGGAAACAATCGAGAGAATGACCCGCTTTCTGCAGCGGCTCGTGCCGGAAGCGGAATTCGGCATTGCGCACGGACGCATGCCGGAACGCGAGCTGCAGTCGGTAATGGCCGAGTTTCTTGAGAGAAGAATCGATGTTCTGGTCTGCACGACGATTATCGAATCGGGCCTCGATATCCCCAACGTGAACACGATGCTCATCAATCGGGCAGACCATTTCGGCCTTGCCGACCTCTATCAGCTCCGGGGACGGGTCGGCCGATATAAACGGAGAGCGTATGCATACCTCATGATTCCGCAACGCAAGGCTCTCAGCGAGGTCGCCCAGAAACGTTTGAAGGCGATCGAAGAATTTTCGGAACTCGGTTCCGGTTTTAAAATTGCATTGCGAGACCTGGAAATACGCGGCGCAGGCAACATACTCGGCTCCGAACAACACGGCGACATCGCAGCGGTCGGATTCGAGATGTACTGTCAACTGCTGGAGGAAGCGGTCACAGAACTGAAAGGGGAAAAGCCGGAGCAACTCGTTCTGCCAACGGCCGAGTTCGAGGTCGATTCTTTCATTCCGGACGATTACGTTTCGTCCCCCGCCCAGAAACTGGCGCTGTACAAGAAGGTAAGCATGGCAAGAACCGAGGAAGACTCCGAAGCAATCGAGGAAGAGATGCGAGACAGGTACGGACCCCTTCCGCCGGAGGCGGAGAACCTGCTGAAAATCAGCCGTCTTCGGATCGTTGGAGCAGCGGCCGGCCTTGAATTTATCGGGAGAGTGGGGAATAATGTCCTTTTCCGACCCGCCCCCGGGAAGGATTTTGTCGCCGGAGAACTGGCATGCTTGTCCGAAAGATTCGGCAAAAAACTCCGCATTCATATGGACGGCGGTGTGAAATTGCTCATGCCCGCCGACAAGAATCGACCCAATAAGCTTTTGGAGGAGTCGACCGAAGTTGTGCGTCACATCGCGGAGCTCAGGCAAAACAGAGAGCAAAACGCGGCGTAGAGGAATGTGTCATAGACGGAAAAGGAGAAAAGGTTCGCAGTACCAATGAGCTCGATTGCGCTTAGCTCGAATTTTCGGCGGTGTGGCCGGGATGCGTCTCCTGCATCGAAAAATGCGGAATGTGAACCTGTCTCAGGGTTTGAAAATCCGCGCTTCGGAAGGCAGTCCGCCAATCGACAAATCCCCAAACCACGGGGATTCCGTAATTGGGCGCAGTCCTCCTCCGCTGGCTTTTCGGCAACATCGGCAATTGTGGGACGCACTCATGTCTTGCGCTTCGGAAAGTGTCATTATGCCGTGTGATGAAGAACATCAGGGGGGAAGCGAACCGGAAATTTCCCTTTGCAACCGGAGATTGACCCGCCCGTGAGACCTCATACGATTGCCGGCTCACCTCTGCGATTTCTCCTCTCCACTTTCGCGCTTCTGGCGGTTATAGCCTTTGAGTACGGGGAATCTTTCGATTTTTATTTTGTGGGCGACGATTTTGCCTTTATCGAGTTCGTCTTGAACGAAAAACTCGGCATTCTCCGGGAATCATCATGCTTCTACCATTACTATCCGTTAGGCCTGCTCCTGAACGCCCTTCCCGCAACCGTCGGATTGATGGAGCCCAAATGGTTTGTGGGACTGAATTTTTCCCTTTTCCTCCTATGCGCGACACTGGTGATGTATTTATACTACTCGGTTAGCCGGAACCTCTTCACAGGATTCCTGGCCGCCTTGCTGTACTCGACGGCGATCCCGAATTCCGAGGTCATCTACTGGAAAACGGGCGCCCAAACAATCGCCATGGCCGCTTTCTCGCTTGTTTCGCTCTTACTCTTCGCTCATTACCTGCGAGAACGTTCACGCGCGGCGTTTGTCGGATGCATCCTGGCATTCACATTATCCATGCTCTGTATCGAACAAGGAGCGGTGACATTCGGAATACTGCTTCTGTATGACTTGCTCTTCCACTCCGTTCCGAACTTTCGAATGAGCGAGAGCAAGAAAGAAATCGCCCTTGGATTCTTGATTCGCCAGAGCATTCTGCTTGCGGTTCCGGCGACGCTCACCGCGGTGAAGGTAATGCTTGGGTTGGAGCTCTCACCGTTTCCGCTCACATCGAGACCGTGGTGGATGATAGAAAAAGTAGCTGTCGAGACAATGGCACGACTTTTCGATTTTAACAACCTGCTTCATCCCTTCATTACCACGCACTCCGCACTGCGTCTCATGGTCATACTGGGGACATGCATTTTCTTCCTTTACATTCTGGTCAGAAAAAGCAAGACCGGCCTTTTCTTCTTCCTTGCGTCGTTGGGTCCGATTTTGATTATTTCCATTGGGGCCGGCGGTCCGAATTTGAGATACTTCTGTCTTCCCCTGGCATTCTTTACATGTTTCCTCTGCGGCTTCATCTCCGATTTCTCAAATGTCCTCGTGCACACTTTACGCAGGATTTTTGGAAGCGGCGGCGGCGCCTTAAATGGTGGAACGGGAGGGAGATCGGCGTGGGCTCGGAAGATACTGTGCGCCGGCGTTTGCTTTGCGCTCGCGGGCGCAGGCCTCAGCGGCAACCTGAAAAGACGCGACTACTGGAAAGCGGCTTCGACGATACAGGAAAATATTGTTCAGACAGCCGAACACGCCTTTTTGACGGGAGCGATAAGCGCCAACTCGAACAGAAAATTATATCTGTTGAATATCCCGGCCGAATTTCGGACAAGAACAGGCGCCGTTTTCTATGTCGCGAGTAATTCTCTCATGCCTGATTTGAGGCACAGACTCGGCGCCGCTGCAGAGAGGATTGAGCCGGTCGCAAGCGGGAACCCCTTCGAGATGTCACTGAACGGAGAGACTGTTATTTACAGAGTCCTGGGGAGAAATCGAATACTGACGGAAACGGAGATCAAGATGGTTCTGGACCAGGGACACTCGATTCTCAGGTTTTCTCCGCAGCGCAAGGACCTCGTGCCATTCGCAGTCCACCAGGAAAGGAGCCCTCGGACAACGACCGAGCCGCAGCGTAATGACGATGACAAGTAAACGGGACGCCGTATCGGAAAGAGGAGAAGGGCTCAATGTTGGCGGAAAGTATTCAAGACACGCTATTGTGCGCATGTTGTTCATCGGCCTGGCCGTCTTTTTTCTCTTCTACAATCTCTCCGACCGATTGCTGTGGGGTGACGAAGCTGAAACCGCCCTTCTTGGCAGGAATATCCTGAAATTCGGAATACCCATAGTGGATGACGGAAACAACTTCATCACCCAGTACCCGGAACCATGGGAATCGAACGAGAAAAAGGTATGGACCTGGAATACCTGGCTCCCCTACTATCTCACGGCCCTGTCGTTTCGGATATTCGGCCCAACCACGTTCGCCGCGCGCCTGCCGTTCGTGACCTTCGCTTTTTTCTCTGTCATCCTCATGCGTCGCGCGGCGGTCGGATTGTATCGCGACAAAAACACGGCGCTCGTTGCGACCGCGCTATTGGTCTTTTCAGTGCCGTTCCTTCTTCATGCGAGGCAATGCCGTTATTTTTCCCTGCTTGTGTTTGGAACGCTGTGGCTGCTCGTTGGATATACGCAGGTGGCATATGAGCGCAACAGAAAGGGAATGATTCATGTTTGTCTGTCGTTGATACTGCTCTTTTACAGCAGCTTCATAAGCTTCGTTGCAAACCTCTTTGCGCTTGGGCTTCATTCGGTCTTTCAAATGAGGAAAAACCGAGGGTTCGCGAGAGATATCGCTCTTTGTTATGCAATAACGCTCGTTGCCGTCCTTCCCTGGGTACTGTATTCGGGGATGCTCAGAAAGGGAACATCGGCTCGATTCACCGGCTTCGTCAGCGTGTTTCTGCAGTATGTGTATCAAATAAACTTCCACATATTTCCGCTGATTCTGCTTCTCATCCCGCCGACATATTTCATTCTGAAAAAGGTTTCCGTGCGGCGCTGCGCGCCTTCCCGAGGGACCACACTACTTTTGTTCTTTACCTTCGGGCAGCTCTTTTGCCTCAGCATTTTTCCGTTTACCTACTTTCGCTATCTCGTGATGTCGCTGCCCGTGTTAATTATTCTGGAGGCCCACATTGTACAGAATTACGTGCGGCCCGGTTTTCTGAAGGTGGGATTCATAGCTATCCTGGCATTGACGAATGCGCCCAACATTCTCTCTCTCTATCCGTGGCGAGGCGAGCGCGAGTTCAAATCGCCCGTCTATGAATTTGTCCGGGAGATCACCACGCCGTATGAGGACAAGTGCGAGAACGTTGTCACGTTTCTACGGACATACGGCGACGAATCGGAATCGGTAGCCATGTTGGACCCGGGGTATCCGATCATGTTCTATACAAACATGAAGGTCATCGACGGTCGATATCCGGGAAATCGCGGCGAGGCAATGACTGCGGACTGGATATTGACCGAGAGCCCCTGCGGAGTGATCCGGTATCCGCCTTCCGTGAAGGTGGACATACCGGAGTCAGCGCTGTCGTTCTATGAGAAACATACCCTGCAAGTTCGCGACACGCCACTGGGCGCCAGCCGACCCGATCCGGATACGCATTGGGGATTTACGGCGAGCGCCGTGAAGGATTTCACCGTGTACAGGCGGCTGAAACACCGGGGAAGAGAGTAAGAGGAGTAGGCAATTTTTTTTGAAGCGCGCCCCGAAAATGGTATAATAGCGCAATTGTACAGGTTCCATTTTCCACGGGTGAACACAAATGAGAATCATATTATATACGGGAAAAGGCGGGGTCGGGAAGACCACGATATCGGCGGCGACCGCCGTGCGATGCGCGGAGTTGGGCCATAACACCATCGTCATGAGCACGGACCCCGCGCATAGTCTCGCGGATTCGCTGGACCTGAAGATCGGCAACAAACCCAAGAAGATAAACAAGAACTTGACCGCCGAAGAGATAAACGTCAATGAGGAGCTCAAGAATAACTGGGGCCGTATCCAGCAATACATAACGAAGTTTTTGAAGAGTCGGGGGTTCGAAGATTTGATGGCCGAGGAGTTCGCCGTCTTTCCCGGCATGGAGGAGTTGTTCAGCCTGCTGAAGCTGAAGGGCTATGCGGAGGAGGAGGCGTTTGACGTGGCGATCATTGATTGCGCTCCGACTGCAAGCACCGTGCGGATGCTCAGCATGCCGGACGTGCTGCGGTGGTACATGGACCGTTTCTTCGACATAGAGCGCCGAATCGTGAAAACGGTTCGCCCCATTGCCGAGCGGCTCACGAAAGTGCCGTTTCCCACCGACGACGTATACGACTCGGTGGAGGACCTTTTCTACAAGGTCGAGGGGATGAAGGACATCCTGACGAATCCAAACAAGGCCTCGATTCGACTCGTGTTCAATCCGGAAAAAATGGTTATCAAGGAATCCCAGAGGGCATACAGCTACCTGAACCTTTTCGGCTTCACGGTCGATGCAGTGATCGCCAACAGAATTTATCCGGAAGAGTTGGCGCAGGACCACTACTTCGACCAATGGCGAAATGTCCAATCGAAGTATCTTAAACAGGCCAAGAATGTATTCGATCCGCTGCCGATCTTTGTGGGCAAATTGTTCGACCGGGAAATGGTGGGACAGAAGCTGCTGCATGAACTCGCAGCCAACATTTTTGGAGAGACTGACCCCGCGGAGGTCTTTTACAAAGAACCCCCGATCCGGATGAAGCAGGTTGACGGGCGCACCGCCATGTCAATACGTCTTCCGGGAACCCGGAAGGGAGACCTGAACATTTGGAATGCGGGCGATGAGCTTATTGTGGAGGTGGGAAGTTATCGCCGGAACATCCTGCTTCCCCGAAGTCTTGCGCAGAAAGAAATAGAAGAGGCGAAGCTCGAGGGAGATACTCTGAATATCATATTCGGAAAATAGTTCGCAATGCCTCCACCTTCTTCTTCCACACGCGACGGAATCCTCCATGAATTCATTCCTCTGCTAAAAAACGGGTTCATCGTTCTTCGCTCGCTCCTGGATATCCTGATAGAGATGATGGAACAAACAGAGGCCAGAAGAGAGGCGGACATCAGGAGAGACATATACGAATCGATGATCGAGGAACTCGAGGCCAAAATAGAAGCGGCCCGCAACGGCGACGATGGTCCGGTCACGGAGACGACGGTGGAAGCGCTTGAGCAGATGGTCTCCGCTCTCGTTCGCCGGCTCGAAGAATTGGAGTCTGACGAGGAGCCTCGAAGGAGGCGACCTCAGAAGGTGAAGATCGAATAAGGCCGCGTAGCATTCGGCCGCCGGTTCCCGGAAAATTCGTTTCGCCACCCAAATAATTATGGCGGGTTGTCGCGAGGGCACCCCGCCATCCATGAAAAATAAGCGCGTCGATTACTTCCTGCCGGTTTTCGTCAACGAGCTCACTCTCTTTTCGAGTTGGTCGATTTTTCTTGCAAGGTTGTCGACGTCCTTTTTCGTCGGAAGGCGGAAGCTTCTCAACGCCTTCTCAACCCTGTCATCGATATTCTTCTCAAGGTCCTGCCGGTTCCTGCGGGTTCGTTTCTGGAAATCTTCAACGAGTTTTTTCCCCTCCTTTTCCGACGCTTCGCCTCTCTCGACGAGTTCCCGGACGAATTTTTCGATACCCTCTTCGGCAATCGAAAATGCGCCCACTGAGGCCAGAATGGGAGTCCTCAGGATATCGCTCCAGGTCCACTTGCTCTTTGCGCTTTTTGCCTTCGCACCCTTTGCACCCTTCTTCGTGGTTGATTTCTTTGTGCTTTTCCTTGATTTTTTCGTCGCCATTATTGTGTCCTCCTATCTCTTTTTTCGGGTCCCGGGTTTTCGCGAGCGCGAACCCGACAGGTGTGCGTCGAGTTTTTCAAGCATCGAATCGACCTTTTTGCCGATTTCATCCAAGTCCGCGCGGGTGGGCAGATGCATTGCTTCAACGAACGCTCTCACCCGTTCATCGACTTCGTTTTCCAGGGAGCGACGACGCTTGGTAACGGCCCTTCGAAGCTGGTTCAGATAGGTCCTGGCTTCGTCCTCGCTCATCTCGCCGTGGTCCAAAAGTCTCCGGTAATACCTCGATGCGCTTTCTTCCGCAATTTGCAGGGCGCCCTTTCCGGCGAGTCTCGATTTCCTCATTATTTCATCAAGCGATTTGCTGCCCCGCTTTATTAACTCTTTGAACGTCTCCAGTGGCAGTCCGCTGCCTTCGGTCTTTTCTTCCTCGGCCATCGCCTGGGCCAGCGTCACGCTGGTAAGGTCTTCGCCGGTCCGGCTGTCGATAACTTCGATGTCGTCTCCCTCTCTGACGAGTCTCAGTATGTCCTGGAGACTGACGTAATGGCTCTCCTCGGTGTCGTACAGTTTCCGGTTTGCGTATCGCTTGATGGTGCGCATGATGAGTCCGCCTTTCAAACCGTTTCCGGCCAGAGAGATGTGCTTTCTGTGACTATAACACGGTGCGTCAAAATTGTCAACCGCTCGAAGAATCGGATCACAAAAGATTGGGCAGGCTTACCTCGCTCGATAGACGGCATGCTCCGTAACAATAATATCGACCGGCATGTCATTCGAGTCGACCGGCGCCCGCTCGACGAACTGCCCCTCGTAGCTGAGCGCAATCGCGGGAGCATGTTCGCCGGAGAGGAGTCTGTCATAATAACCGCCGCCGAAACCAATGCGGCGGCAGGCGGTGTCAAACGCGACGCCCGGCACAATTATGATGTCGGCCTCGCTGGCGCGGGCGGGCCTGAGAGCATGGGGAGCGGGCTCGAGCAGGCCGAATCGAGCGGGAACCAGTTCGTCCATATGCCGGATTTCGGAAAATGCGAGCCTTCGCCGCTCGAAATCGGTCACGGGAACAAGAACTCTCACACCTCTGCCCAAGGCTTCCCGAATCAATGCGTGCGTGTCCACCTCATTCGGTTTGGAGGAAACGTAGAAAAGGATTGCTTTCGCGTTTGCGTATTCCGGGACGGTTTTGAGCGTGTCGGCGATTTGACGGGATTTCCGGCGGGCTTCCTCGACGGGCATCGAGCTGCGCCATCGAATTTTTTCTTTCCGAATCGAACGCTTCGCCTCTGCTATCTCATTGGAACGGTGCATTGTGCCTGAAATGCGCCTTCTCGAGCTATCCGCCGATGGAACTCATATAGCTGTTGCAGCTCGCGGCGCGGACGGCGGGCTTCGAATCGACAGCCAGCCTGATGGCGCTCGCGATTACTTCGGTGGACGCGCCGGAGCGAAGCAGCGATTTTACCTCCACGGAATCGCCGGAAAACAAACAGGGGAGCAGCCGACCATCGGCCGTCAGGCGTATTCGATTGCATGTGGGGCAGAAACTGTGGCTCATTGCCGGGATGAAACCGATAACGCCTGCGGCTCCGGGCAACTTGTATCGTTCCGCGGGCCCGCTCCGGCTCACCTCCGGCAAGAGTTTGATGTCGCCGAGCCTGCCAATGCGTTCTCGCATCGTGTCAGCGGTCACACACCTGAATCGGCCCGAGACCTCTGCCGGTCCCAAAGGCATATATTCGATGAACCTCACCTCGAACGGTTGTTCGAGGGTGAGGGCCGCAAAAGCCTCGATTTCGTCGTCGTTGAACCCATCGATAACGACCACGTTCAACTTGATGGGATGGAATCCCGCTCGTCTGGCCGCTTCGATTCCTCTCCATACCGTTTCCAGGTCGCCTCCCCGCGTTATTTCCCGATACCGGTCGGGCTTTAAAGAATCGAGGCTCACGTTTATTCTGTTCAATCCGCTCTCTCGCAAAGCGCCCGCCAGTCCCTCGAGCAGAGAGCCGTTCGTGGTCATATATACCTCTTTCACTCCATCGAGGCAAGCAAGCATTCGAACGAGGTCGGCGATACCCCTTCTGATCAGGGGTTCTCCGCCCGTCAACCGTATTCGATTAATGCCCCGAGTAACCGCGGCGGTCACAACGGAGCAGATTTCCTCGAATGTGAGAATTTCCGAATGCGGCAGGCGCTCCACGCCCTCGGGCGGCATGCAATAGGTGCATCTGTAGTTGCACAGGTCGGTGACCGAAACTCTCAAGTAATTGATTATTCTCTTCGGGAATGGCGATGTTTGGCATGTGTCGCCGGGTTTTCGTCCGGTTTCGGGCTTTTCTTTTAGCATTTTTTCTTCCGGTTGTTTACGGTGGGAGCCAAGCGCTATTATTCTCTCACAATCCTCGGCTATCCGCAACCGGAAGAACCGATTTCAGAGAGGAACGCTATGAGGGCCGTCATTTCGTTTCCGCCAGTTTTTTTAACGCAAAATCAAAATCTTCTTCCGTATTTATGTTGAAATGGAAAAGTTGGTCGGGGTCGTATTCCTGCATCTCTTCCGGAGCGACCTCGCGCACTCGCACCTTGGGAAAGAAATCGACTATTTTCGGGTTCTTTCTCCGCAGCTGCTCTTCGATATGAGGCAAACACCGGCAGGAATAAAAAGCATGCAGGGGCTCCAGGCCGGTTCGGCTTTCAACACCATACCTGCTTTGAGGGATCACAACGTCATAGTCGTTGGTAAAACCGCTCAGGAATCGAATCAGCCCGATGTTGATAAATGGCATATCGCAGGCGACAAAAAAACACTGGTCGGCCCGCGCGCGCAAGAGGCCCGCATGAATGCCGGCCAGCGAACCTCCCTCGACAAAAACATCGGGAACAACGACAGCACCCGGAAATTCGTAATTCTCGGTGTCGTTCGCCGAGATCAGGACATCGTCGAAAGCCTGCCCAAGAATTCGAAGAATCCGTTCGATGAGCGTTTCTCCCCCGAAATCGAGCAATGCCTTGTTGCGGCCCATACGCCTGCTCTTGCCGCCGGCGAGGATGACTGCTGATTCCATTGGTGGTCCGCCCGGTTTCAGGCGTTCTTCTTTTCGGCTTCTTCCGGTTCGGGCTCAGGCGGAGGCTGGTCCCACCAGTTCGGGTCCTTGAGGTACGCGTCTATCGAACGAGCGGCGACCTTTCCGTCGCCCATCGCCAAGATGACCGTAGCCGCTCCGCGCACGATGTCGCCGCCGGCGAACACCCCGCGTTTGCTGGTCTTGCACGTTGCGAGGTCGGCCACGATATTGCCCCGTCTGTTCACCTCGAGGTCGGGAGTCGTGCTCGGCACCAGCGGGTTAGGGCCATTGCCGATGGCGCAGATGACGGTGTCGAGATTCATGACATACTCGGAGCCGGCCTTGGGAACGGGACGCCGGCGGCCCGATTCGTCGGGTTCGCCGAGTTCCATTTTCTGGCACTCGACAGCCACGACCTTCCCGTGCTCATCCCCGATGTAGCGGACCGGATTCGTGAGGAGGTCGAAAATTACTCCTTCCTCCTCCGCATGGTGCACCTCTTCCGTGCGCGCCGGCATTTCTTCCTTTGACCTGCGATAGATGATATGGACCTCTTTGGCGCCCAGCCGAAGCGCGGTACGTGCGGAATCCATCGCCACGTTGCCGCCGCCGACGACCGCAACGATTTCCGAAGTGGCGATGGGAGTGTCGTACTCGGGGAACAGGTAAGCCTTCATGAGGTTGGAGCGCGTCAGGTACTCGTTTGCCGAGTAGACGCCGCTCAGGTTCTCGCCGGGGATATTCATGAACAGAGGAGCGCCGGCGCCCGTTCCGACGAAAACGGCGTCGAAACCGTTTTTCAGAAGTTCGTCGAGGGTGTCCCCTTTTCCGATAACCGTATTCAGATGAACTTCTATCCCCAAATCTTTGAGATAATCCACTTCCGCCTGCACGATTTCTTTCGGCAGCCGGAACTCGGGAATCCCATACACGAGCACGCCGCCCGCTTTATGCAAAGCCTCGAAGATGATTACCTTGTGGCCCATTCGCACGAGGTCTCCCGCAACGGTGAGCCCGGCGGGGCCGGAACCGACGACGGCGACGCTTTTTCCTGACGGGGGCGCTAATTCCGGTTTCACCACTTTTCCCGACCTGCGCTCGAAGTCGGCCACAAAGCGTTCCAGTCTGCCAATGGCCACGGGCTCGCCTTTCTTTCCCACGATGCAGTAGCTTTCACACTGGCTCTCCTGGGGGCAGACACGCCCGCATACGGCGGGAAGGCTGTTTGTCGACTTCACCTTCTGGATGGCTTCCCAATGATGGCCCTCAGCCACCAGCCTCACAAAGTTGGGGATATCGATCTCGACGGGGCATCCCTTCATGCAGCTCGGTTTTTTGCATTGAAGGCATCTCTGGGCCTCGAGCATTGCCACGTCTTCCGGATAGCCGAAGGGAACCTCGTCAAAGTTATGCCTGCGGACTTCGGGCTTTTGCTCCGGCATCTTCTGCCGGGGTATTTTCATTCGTTCTTTTGGATCCATAGTCTCAGCCCCTGCCTATCTTGCACTGTTCCTGCGAATGTTTGAATCGTTCGTACGCCTCGACTTCCTTGCCCCTGTATGTGGCCAATCTTTTGGTGAGCAACTCGAAGTCAACCTGGTGCGCGTCAAATTCGGGACCGTCGACACACACGAACTTGGTGGCTCCGCCGACGGTCACGCGACAACATCCACACATTCCCGAACCATCAATCATTATCGGGTTCAGGCTCACGATTGTGGGAATATTATATTCTTTTGTCATCTTGGCCACGAACTTCATCATTGGAACCGGCCCGATCGCAACGACCATACTGATTTTTTCGCCCCGGTCGATGAGCTGCTTGAGCATTTCGGTCACCAGACCCTTCTGCCCGTAACTCCCGTCGTCGGTGCATACAACTACTTCATCGCTGATGGCGCGAACCTGGTCCTCGTAAAAAAGCAAGTCCCGGGTGCGCGCGCCAAGAATCGATATTACTTTGTTGCCGGCTTCGCTCATCGACTTGGCAATGGGATAAGCGATGGCAATGCCCGTGCCACCCCCGATACAACATACGACGCCGAATTTCTCGATGTGAGTCGGCTGCCCGAGAGGTCCGACAACGTCCATGATGGTATCTCCGGTGTTCATGGACGCCATTTGGGCCGTCGTCTTTCCCACCACCTGGTAGATGATTGTGATTGTGCCGCGCGCAGTATCCGAATCGGAGATGGTGAACGGCACCCGTTCTCCCGTCTCGTCGATTCGAAGGATAATAAATTGCCCGGCCTTGCGTTTTTCCGCAATTTTGGGCGCCTCCACTTCCATCAGAAACATGGATGGGGCAAGCGTGTCGGTCCTGACTATCTTGTGCACTTCTCTTCTCCTGTACGTTTTTCAGCGCTGATGGCTGCTCTGCCCGTCGGCGAATTGCCAGCCGGACTGAACGTCGTTCCCACAGCTCGCCATAATGCGCACTCGTGGAAGAAACTCACTCCCTTTCACGCGCCACCCCGCGCCGGTTTCAAGAAACGTTCCTCAATGAAGTCAGCGATTGCTTCCACATCGTTTATGTCAAAACGCGGACAATCCGCCTGAACAGGCGCGTCGCTTGCCAGGGCGATTCTGTTGTCCGCGGCAGTACACAATGGTTCGGAATGCAGGTCGGAGCGAAAGACCTCGATTTTTGGCTTGTCGAGCTTTTTGAATCCCTCGGTAATGACGATGTCCATATCCGAGTAGTAGCGGTCAATAAGTTCGTCCAACGACGCTTCTTCAGCGACGCGCTTAATAAGGGCCAGCTTCCGGGGAGACGATATGAGAACCGCATCCGCTCCCGAGTGAAAGTGCCGATATGTGTCTTTTCCCTCGCGGTCCATCTCGAATCCGTGAACATCGTGTTTGATTGTCGCCACCCGATATCCCCTGCCCTTCAGCGCGGGGACCAGCTTTTCCACCAGGGTCGTCTTTCCGCTGTCACTCTTGCCGACGATGCAAACCACGGGCGTCAATTTACTCGACCTCCCGCGAATCCAAAAGCTGGACCTTTACTCGCTCGCCTTTCTTGAGACGGTTCGTGCCCCGCGGAAAGAGGATGAGAGCGTTCGCGCGGTCCATGGACACAAGGATTCCGGACCCCTGAGGGCCGGTCGTCGAAACGTAATAGTCGGAGTCCTTTTCTCGAACGATGCCCCGAATCAGATGCATTCTATCGGGTTTTTTCGTAATATCCTCTTCGAGGACGGCGTCAACAACCTTGCGAAACAACTTTTGACGTCCCATCATCTTCAACAGAGCGGGACGCACGAACTCCTCGAAGATTACCATGGACGACACAGGGTTGCCGGGCAAACCGAATACCGGCTTTCCCTGCAACAGGCCGAACACCGTCGGTTTGCCTGGCTTAATCGCGACCTTGGTGAAGAGGAACTTTACGTCAAGTTCTTCGAGCGCGTCTTTCACGTAATCGTAATCGCCGACGGACACACCGCCGGAACTCACAATCATGTCGGCGGTCAGGCCCGCGCGCAAACGGTCGAGAACCTCATGCCTGGTGTCGCGGGCGATGCCGAGGTATTGAGCTTCAGCGCCGCAACTTCGTATTTGCGAAATCAAGGTGAACGAGTTGCTGTTCCGAATCTTGCCCGGCCGCATCGGCTCACCCGCCTCCAGAAGTTCGTCGCCGGTCGCCAGGACCGCGACCAGCGGCTTCCGAATCACCTTGACCGTTTTCTTTCCGATTGACGCGAGCAAGCCTATCTTTGCGGGTGTGACTGTTTCTCCCTTGCGGACTATTTCCTGGCCGATCTCGATATCCTCACCCGCGCGCCGGATATTTCTGTCCCTCGCGTGCTCCTCGAGGATGCGAACACGGCCGTCCGACACCCTCTCCGTTAATTCCACCTGCACCACCGTGTCGGCGCCCGCGGGAGTCGGCGCGCCCGTCATTATCCGTATGGCTTCGCCGCCTTGGAGGACGGTTTCGGTATGACGGCCGGCCGGCAAGTCCATGAGCACCTTCAGTTCGACAGGACTCTTCTCGGAGGCCCCGACAGTATCCTCCGCGCGCACCGCGTAGCCATCCATGGCCGAGTTATCGAATGGCGGAATTCGCTCGGGCGAGGACACGTCTTCCGCGACGACATAACCGAGAGCCTCAAGAATCGGTTTCTCAACGATGTCGTTCAGGGAAACCGATTCGAGCACTAATTTCCGGGCTTCTTCAAAGGAAATCATTGCAGATTCGCAAAAATAGCCCTCTTTGGGGTGTTAAGAGGGCGCCGAAATTAAGATTTGAACAAAGCTTAGCGTCTCCCGCAGTGTGCGGGATTTACGCGGAAATCATATCAAATTTTCGGCAGACAGTCAAGGAAACTCAAGGCGGATTTGCGAAATCACTGAGGGCTGGCATGCGTTAAGATTCACCGCGGATTTCATTCGGGGAGACCAGCCGGAGACGGCCCGGAATCCGCAAAACCGAAGGATGATGGCGGCGGCTGCCCACAGAATTCTTTCAGGCGGCGAATGGCCTGAAGCGCGTCGTCCGAGGAGCCGGCGGGACTGAACTCGAACCCGATGACTCCGCGGTAGTCGAGTGAGCGCAGCAGTCGCAGAATCGAAGGGTAGTCCATCTCTCCCGTGCCGGGTTCGTGGCGTCCCGGAAAATCGGCCGCGTGAAGATAGCCGATCAACTCCAGGTTGTCCTCGAGGTCCTTGCGCACGTCGCGTCCCATCGCTCGCATGTGGTAGAGGTCATAGAGCAACCGGACGTTGGGTGCATTGACCGCGCGAATCAGGTCGAACGAGCGGTCGGCGTCATCGAGCCAGTAGCCGGGATGGTCGATGACGGTATTGAGCGGCTCCACGAGAAGGCGAATGCCTTCTTCCGCCATAACGGAGGCCAGTTGATGGAGCGCCTGCTCGCAGTTGGCCCGCTTCTTTTCCGGAGATATTTCGGGGTAGGTTTTCACCACTTCGCCGGCAGGACCGAGCGGATTCGTGAGGAACATCAAATTTTCGCACGAAACGGTTTTCGCCGCACCGACCGACGCCAGCGCCTCGCCGCGGCACACATCGAAATCGAGCGGGTCAACCAGAGAGCCCACCCGGTTTCCGCTCATGTTGGTCACGACGATTCCCAGCTCGGCGCAGCAGGCGGCGACGGTGTTCAGCGGCTTATCCTTCCACGTCCAGAACTCGATTGCTTCGAAGCCCGCCTCCGCAATTCGAGCGATTCGGTCCGGGAACGACAACTCCGAAAAAATCATTTCCGCGCATATGGAGAACCGGATGGCCATAACGCCGGATATAATACCATACCCCTCAAAGCGTCTTCACGAACTCTCATCTGGCGACGCAAACCCTCTATCAATGCTCGGTTGCGCCTGTAGTAGTCTGATCGCGCTTTCTTTTGGAAGAGTCCGAGGTTGGCGGACTGCCCCCGAAGCACGGATTTCCGAACCGTGGGACCCACTCACTGTGACCATGTCTCACAGCTCGCGACATGGGTCAATCGTTTCAGAGGCAGTCCTTTGAGCTATGCGACCGTGGAAAACACTCTCTGACTCCTTTTGACAACGGCGACTGAGCTTGCATTGACGCATGTCACTGAACGAGATGTCAGCAATTACGGTTTGAGCCCGCGCCGAAATGAGACGGTTTGCCTCCTCCTGCAGTTGTTACCGAGCGCTTGCATCTGAAATTTCAATCGAATAGAATATGGTGTTATGCGGCTTCATGGATGCTTCGAGCGACGAGCTACGAGCTCGGCGCATGCTCTTGTTTTAATTGCGTGACCCTGATGGGAAGGTAGGCCTGCTGGTGTGGGCACCGGACTTCAAATCCGGGTTAGGGGCCGTGAGAGCGGTCCCGGGTAGGTTCGATTCCTGCACCTTCCCGCTTTGTTTGGAACGAGGCGATTAACAGTTTCGAACCACAGATTCACACGGATTAACACGGATTATACGAAGGGAAAAAAGAGATTCTTCGTCGCTTCGCTCCTCTGAAGGACAAAAGGGGAAAGCTCCTCAGAATGACAGAAGGGGGAAACCACGGATCCTTCGACTTTGCTGAGAACAAGTTCACACGGGTGGACACAGCGGGGCATAGCCGCAACCAAACTTGACTTCAGGGACAGTCCCTTTCGCCCCGTATCACATTGCTACCGTGAGCATTATGAGAGTCGCGGCATGAAAATCACGACGGAAATTCACAATCCTGATAGAGAGCAGTACAGATGAGGGAAACGAGGGACTGGATTCCTGCCCCCGATCAGGTCGAGGGCAGGCTCTGCGCAGGAATGACGAAGAGAAGGAGGGGAATACGTTGTTGAACGCCGGCGAATGGGTCCGGAAGCATGCGTGCCGCAAACCGAACGCGATTGCGGTCGTCGTCGATGAGAGACGGTTCACCTATGCCGACTTGAACTCGCGGGTGAACCGTCTTGCAAATGCGCTCACGGGCCTCGGGATCGGGATGGGCGACCGGGTGGCGGTCCTGTTGTTCAATTCGCACGAGTACATGGAGATGACGCTCGCGCTCGCGAAGCTGGGAGCGATTCTCGTGCCGCTCAATTACCGACTGGCGGGACCGGAACTCGAATTCATTTTGAACGACAGCGGCGCAAGGATACTGGCCTACGGCGCCGAGTTTTCGCACCTGTATGAGGCTGTGCGCGAGGGCATCGGAGTGGAACAATTCATTTGCGTCGGCGGCGACGCGAAGGAGCCGAACCAAAGTTATGAAGCTCTCCTCGCGAACGCCTCGGACAGCGAGCCACCGCTTGCTCCGACAAGCTTTGACGATGCCATAACCATCCTCTACACCTCGGGCACGACCGGCAGGCCGAAGGGGGCCATTCTCACGCATGGCAACGTGTTTTTCGCTTCGCTCAATGCGATTCATCATTCGGGCAACGCGGGGGGCGCCATCCTCATTGCGACGCCGATGTTCCACGTGGCCGGCCTCACCGTGCAGGCGATTCCGACCATTTATCGCGGCCACACGATTGTGTTCGAACGCTACTTCGACCCCGAGTATGCGCTCCAATTAATCGAACGCGAGAAAGTGACGGGTAGCATGCTTGTGCCGGCGATGCTGCTTTTCATGTCGCAGGCGCACAACTTTTACGAATACGACCTCAGCTCGCTCGAATCGGTCTTTATCGGCGGCGCGCCCTGCCCCGAGTCGCTCATGCAGACCTACCTCGACCGCGGCGTGCCGATCCGCCAGGGATTCGGCATGACCGAGAACTGCGGCACCGGCATTATCCTTGACCCCGAGGAAGCCCGGCGAAAGCTCGGCTCATGCGGCAAGCCCATGTTTCACTGCGACGCCCGCGTGTGGGATGAAACAGGAAACGACACCGAGCCGGGGCAGGTCGGTGAATTGATGCTCAGGGGGCCGGTGGTGACAAAGGGATATTGGAACATGCCCGAGCAGACCGAGGCCTCGTTCACCGACGGCTGGTTCCATACCGGCGACCTCGCAAAAATAGACGAGGAGGGCTACTTCTACATTGTCGAGCGAAAGAAAGACATGCTGATCACCGGCGGCGAGAACGTGTACCCGGCAGAGGTCGAGGACGTGATAATCAGCCATCCGAAGGTCGCCGAAGTGGGCGTGATCGGCATGCCGGACGAGAAATGGGGTGAAAGCGTGCGGGCGGTCGTGGTCCCGCTACCCAATCAGACACTGACCGCCGAAGAGATACAGGAATACTGCAAGGGAAAAATCGCGAAATACAAAATCCCGAAATCCGTCGTCTTTGTCGACCAACTGCCGAGGAATCCGGCGGGCAAGATTCTGAAACGCATCCTCAGGGAGCAGTACGAAGAGACCGACGCCTGATATCGAGAGCGGCGGGCAAGTCAGCTCGGAAATTTGAATTATCGCCCCGCCCTTTCGGTTCAGATAATTCCCTTGCCAACCCCCCACAAACAGCTACTGAAATTTCTCCCGGCGCGCATTGCCGCAAATATTATCGATTCCCTGCGTCGATAGCTCGACCAATCATTGGACTATCGGCCAGAGTGGCTCGAATTTCTGCCGACTGTGAATGGGTTTCACGATTCATGGTGAAGGTTGTTCGCTTCGGGGACGGTGAGTGTATCCGATAATTCGTCGAGGCGTGCTTCGGGGGCAGTCCGCCAATCTATCCCGCCTTTGGCGGGACTTCACTCCGCTCAGCGATGAAATGAAGGGGATTCCGTAATTGGATACAGTTCCCTGCGCTTTGTTTCCGCTGACGTTCATAATTGTCAGACAGATTCACAGTCCGAGGTTATTGGGGGACACAATCACAGTCTCCTGCGTTGGCGTTTCGACAGAAAACGGAATTTTCGGACAGTTTCACTGCTCGGGAATTGCTCCCATGTATTGCAGGTTCCCGAGGTAAACGGCGCGCGCTTCCTCGCGTATGTTCGCCGGACGCCGCAATTTCTCTTCCATCTCGGGCGTGTCCGGACCGGGAAGCACGACTATAACGGCGGGACTCGATGTGTGAGTGAGCACAAACGAGCTGTCCGGCGCGACGATTATTGTATCGGCGATTCCCTGCCCCTTTAACGCAAGCCCGATTGATGTCGCAAGCCGTTTGCCCGGCTCACTGGTCGGATAATGTTTCAGCAAAACGGCGTCTGTCCTCTCTGACGGTTCGGGCTCTCCTGCCTTTTCCTTTGGCCCGTTTGCCGCGTCGCCGTGACCGATTGATATGAACAATTCAGCGCCGAACTGCTCGGCCCTCTCGACACGATTCAGCAAACTCACCGTTTCGTCGAATTCTCTCACGAGCATGGCTTCAGCGCCGACGCCACGCAACAACTGCGCGAGATACTCGGCCAAAAGCAGATTGAGGTCGGAGGCGCGCACGCCTGTCGGCCCGGTTATCCCTTTCTCCTGTCCGCCGAATTGCGGGTCGAGCGCGATTTTCTTTCCGAACAGCACGCCGTTTGCAACGGGCGCCAGTCGTATCGTAAGAACCGTATCCTCCCAACCGGACAGATCCGCTTCCTGTGATATGTAGCCTGCCTTCGAGAATCCTGCCCGCGTCGCTTCTGCATCCTTCGCGGACACGGCGAAATAGCCCGAACGGTCACTATGGCCAACCGGAATCCCGTCGAGCGTGACGAGCGCATCGCGAATGGGCAGCCCTGTTTTGGCGTCGAATATCTTAGCGATAAAAATCTCGGGGGCGTCCTCCGTTACCCGAAGTTTTATGCTGTGCGAAACCCCGGAGGCCGTCGCTTTCACAATCAGCTCATTCGATGCTTCAGCCAGTTCGGGAGTGAGATAAACCACGGCCTCTCCCCTGACCGTTTGCGATACGGCCGGAAATACGGTTCCGGCGGTGGCACTGAATTCGACGTGTGTCCCATCCGCAACCGGTAAAAGGTCGCGGTCCAGAACTTTTGCAGACAGGCGAACGGGCTTCGAGCTTCCGGCGCGCAGAGCCGGGAAATCGGAATGCAACGAGATGAACGCAGGCGGAATCAAAATTTCCAGATTGTGCTCCTCCGGTTTCGATGAATTTCCGTTAAGGTTTCGAACGGAGACGCGAATTTGATGTTTTCCGTTGGAGAGCCGGCTTGACGGCAGATACCTCAACAGAGTCCACCCCGCGTCGAACTGAGGCTCCACACGGCTGTCATCGACAGTCATTTTGATCGAGGCCGGGTCTATTCCCACTCCGCGGTCGTCCACGACGCGTGCGGTGATTAAGGGGAGGGGATTATCGGTAACAGGCCCTTCGGGTTCGATGAACTCAACTTGGGGTACCCCCAGCGAGAAGTATTCGAGAATTCCCAGGAAGTAAGCCTGAGCCTCGACTCGCTGCATCGGAGCGAGGCCGAGCCGGAAGGCATTGTCGGCATGAGTTATGTAAGACGGCTCGCCGAGAATCGCTGTTGCGCGGTTTTCTCGGAGCACATGAAAATTGCCCGGGTAAATGGCGTTGTCGCGCTGTTCCAGGCTCAACGCGAGTTGCCGGTGAACGTATCGTGCAACATCCAACGACGGACCGGGGTCGTCCATCTTGAAGTAGGTCTCAAGGGAATTCTTTTTTGCGCCGGGCAGGACGTCGGCATTGTGGTGCAGCGAGAGGAAAAGGTCGGCGTCATGCGTTTCCGCAAACTCGGCGCGGGCCTGCAGGTCTTTCTTGAGGGTGAGGTCGTCTCCCTTGTACACGGTCGAGTCGTCGGTTCGGGTAAGGTACGCCTCGGCTCCCGCGCGCGAGAGCATACCCCACAGGTACAGTCCCACGCCGAGGTTGACATCGGCCTCGCGAAGGTTGTTCGGGCCGACGGCGCCCGCAAACGCGCCTCCGTGGCCGGGATCGATAACGATGCGTTTCCCCCTGAGCGCGCTGACATCGGCATCGGGCGGCAGTTCGCGCACCACGAACTGCCCGTAATCCAGCGCAGCCTGCGGTGTAACGCGCGGAGCCCGCGCGCAGGCGGCAAAGAGCACACAGATGACAGGAAACGAAATACGGAAAACGAAAGGAAGTTTGTATGACCTCATGCGCGTGCGCCCTATGGAATCACCTTGCCCAGGATGACCGATCCGGACGCCCCCGTGGCAGCCGGAACGTTTGAGGGATTGCCGTTCATCGTCTCGTTCGCGAGAACAGCGAAACCTATCGCCTCCTTCGCATCGGAGGGAATACCGAAATCATCGGACATCCGAACCGGAAGCGGCTCGAAAGAAGACCGAATCAATTCTACCAGATAATCGTTTCGCGAGCCACCACCGCTCAGCACAATTTCGTCGACTGCGACCTTCGGAAGCACAAACCGGTCATAGCTCATCCTGATGGACCTGGCGGTGAAGGCGGTGAGCGTGGCGAGCAAATCAACGTAGTGGTCCGGAGGCATGGCGGAAATCAGCTTGCTCACAAGGTCGTCGCCGAACATTTCGCGTCCGGTTGTCTTTGGCGGAGCGAATGAAAGATAGGGATGTTCGAGCAGCTTTTCGAGAATTTCCTCGTCAACCGCTCCGCTGCGGGCAAGCTCGCCGCCCTCGTCATACTGGTTTGTGTCGCCCGTCATCGCGCGAACGAATCCGTCAATCAGGATATTGCCGGGACCGGTGTCAAAAGCAAACACACCGTCGAACGAAGGAGTGACAACGGTCACGTTGGCGATTCCGCCGATGTTTTGAAGCGCGCGCGCGTGCCCCGCCTCGCGGAAAAGAATGAAATCGACATACGGCATGAGCGGCGCGCCATGCCCGCCAGCAGCGACATCGCGGACACGAAAATCCGCTATCGTCACAATCCCCGTGCGTTCGGCGATCACGCATGGCTCTCCGATTTGGAGCGTCGAACGGGCGGGCCGCTGTGCGTTCGGCATATGATAGATTGTTTGCCCATGCGAGCCGATGAGGTGCACGTCCGCCGGTTTTGCGCCGGCGGCCCGAATCACGTTCAGCGCCGCGTCGGCGAACAGTTCACCGAGCCGGAAATTCATCTCGCAGACTTCGCGCGTTGTTCCCGAACTCAGCATTCGCACTTTCTTCGCAATCTCGGGTGGATACATGAGCGTTTCGAACCCGAGCAAGCTCATTCTCGTTTCGGTAAAGTTCCCTTCAAGCTCTACGAGCGCGGCGTCGACACCGTCTGCAGAGGTGCCCGACATAAGGCCGACGACGAGCCGTTTGTTCAGGTTCATGACCTCAAGCAGGCGTCTCATGATTGTCTCTCCGCCAGCTCAACCGGGAGCCTGCCTTCCGGAATCGATTCTCCGAACAGGACTCGCGCCAATGCCCTGAGAGAGCACTCCCGAAAGCCATACGTGGCCAGGCACGCATGAGCGCGTGAAACATGGCTGAGATCATACGGGTCCCGAACCGCCGCGCAGACCGCCGGTCTGCCGGTATCCAAAATTGCGTTCACCAACGCTCCCTGTCCGGGATTTTGATGAAGGTTGTATGTCAAGACAAGGACCACGTCGACATCCCTGCAGAGTTCGACGCACGCGCGTCGTTCATCCACGCTCGGCCTCACCGAAACCTTCCGATATACAGGATTCGAATGGAACCGGCGCAGTTCCTCGAGCAAAGCTTTGTGGGGTTCGCTCTGCTCTTCCACCTTTGTGAGAGCTTCGAAATCGGGGGCGATGACCGCAAGCCTGCCGATATGCCGTCGAGACAACGGCAGCAGATTCCCTTCATTTCGACTGACGGTTATGGCCCGAGCGGCTATGGTTTCGGCCAGCGCCGTCTGTGGAGCGATTTTCGGTGATAACACAGAGGGAAACGCCAGACGATTCCTGAGCGACGCGATTCTCGCTTCGGCGCGATTCAGGGTCTCTTCCGAGATGTCGCCCTTCTCCACACGCCGGACGAAGGAATCAATGGCGGCAATCTGCTTTTGAAACGTGTGACATATCAGGAGCATGTCGGCGCCCGCGCGTGCCGCCAGAACAGCGGATTCCGCCGGAGAAAAGGTCTTCTCTACGGCTTTCATCTCGAGGCAATCGGTTATGACCGGGCCTTCAAAACCCATTTCTCTCCGCAACAGGTCGGTCAGCACCGCTCTCGAAAGGGTTGCGGGAGAAAGCGATTTATCCAGCGAGGGATACGAGCAATGGGCTGTCATGACAACTGAGACGTTCGCGTCGATTGCGGAACGAAACGGTATCAGCTCACGACTTCCCAATTCCTTAACGGAAGCGTCAACACACGGAAGCTCATCGTGCGAATCCACTCGCGCGTCCCCCAATCCCGGGAAATGTTTCGCGGTGGCGCAAAGGCCGCTCTCCTGCATTCCTCGTATCATGTCCGCGCCGAGTTTCGCCACGAGTCGGGGGTCGGACCCGAAACCGCGCGCTCCGATGCCGGGATTCTGCGGGTTCGAATTAATGTCGAGCACCGGCGCGAAATTGATGTTTATTCCCAGCTTCGAGAGCTCGGCGCCGGTAATGGTGCCCGTCTCGAAGGCAAGCTGCTCCGAACCGACAGCGCCCAAGGCCATGTTGCCGGGGAAAACGGTAACCCCCTTCAGAATGCGCGCGACGCAGCCGCCTTCCTGGTCGACAGCGATGAACAGGGGCGTATCGCTGACTTCTTTTCTGCATTCCTGGAGTTTCGCGCACAGTTCGAGAGTTTGTGGAGCATCCACGATGTTCCGCGCAAATAGGATGACCCCTCCGACATGATACCGCTTGATGAGGTCGGCGGCGGCCACGGCGTCGGTACCAGCGAACCCCACCACGAACATTCCGCCGACTTTTTCCCGCAGCGTATTCATTCGAAGCTCAATCCTCATAGAGGAGGTATCGGGAACGGAGGCGCTCAAATTCCGCATGCGCATTTTTCCAGCTTTCCATGAGCCGCTCCGGATTTCGAGTGTTCGAAAGCTCCTGTTCGGCGAGCGACCGCCTGACAGCGTCGCTTCCCGCAATCCTGTCGAAATGCTCCTCGTTCCATTTCAGTTCATTCGGGCGCCGGGCGACGACCTCGGCCAGCAAGGCGACCGTGAACGCGACCGGGTCTGCACGCTCTTTGTCCAGTACGGATATCAGGATGCCATTGCATTCGACGCCCGCGTATTTCGAGGCCTCGGGCGTAAATCTGCGCGAGGAAACAGCCAATCCCGCAAGCCAACGTTTATCGAGGCTGTTCACAATGTCAGGGTCGAACCACGGCGCTCCGATAACGCAGAAGGGAGCGGCTGTCCCGCGTCCCTCGGAAATGTTCGTGCCTTCGAGCAGGCAAGCGCCCGAATAGAGCAAGGCCGATTCCGCAGAAAGAATATTCGGTGACGGCTTCCTCCAGGGCAGTCCGGTGTCGGAGAACCACAGGCCGCGCCTCCAACCTTCCATTCGGACAACGACCAGGTTGGCGCATATTTCAAAAGCTTCATTGAACATGAGCGCAAGCTCGCCTATCGTCATGCCGTGCCGGAGCGGAATAGGATACATTCCGAGGAAGCTCGCGAATCGAGGTTCGAGAACAGGGCCTTGCACGATTCGGCCTCCGAGCGGATTCGGCCGGTCGAGCACCATGAAGAGTTTGCCAGTCGAAGCGGCCGACCTCATTGCGAGCGCCATGGTCCAAATGTAGGTATAGCAACGGACACCGACGTCCTGCAAATCGAACACGAGGGCATCGATATCATTCAGCGCTTCAGGGGAAGGCGTTCGAGCCGCGCCATAGAGGCTGTAAACCGGCAACCCGGTAATCGGGTCGATAGAATCGGCGATTTCCTCTCCGGCGGCTCTCGAGACATCCAGCCCGTGTTCCGGGCAGAACAGGCAGACGAGGTCGGCTCCCACGTTCAACAGCGCCGACGCAGTGGCGTTCCCGTTCTCGTCGACGCCGGCTGCGTTGGTTATCAGGCCGAGGCGCAACCCTTTCAGAAGATGAAGCTCCGAGGTTACCAGTTGGGCGACTCCTGGTCGAACCGCCGCTGTTGATTTATTCATACTGTTTTCTGATCTCGGTTTTGACATAGTAATGCCCGAGTATCTCCGGGTATTTGAACCCTCGCAGCGCCATTCCCTCGACGCCCGCCTGGCACATTCCAACCCCGTGCCCCCAACCGCCGCCATAGAAAACGAAAGAGATGGGGTTACCCGAAGAATCCCAGGCGGTCTCCACGATGAACATGGAGCTTTTCAGCCCACCGAGCAGCCGCCGTATTTCCAGTTCCTTGTGAACGATTATGTTGTCCCGGTTGCCTACAATCATTATCTTGAGGGCCCGTCCCGAAACGCCCCGTTGAAGCACCCTGATGTCCTTTACGGCGCCTGCATCCCTGTATTTGTTCACGTACCCGTTCATCTCTTTAGGAGTGTATTTGACTTTCCACCGAAAGTTTCTCGACGCCACCCGGGGGTCGCCGCAGTAGGCGGGCGGAGAGCTCTTCAGCCACTTGGCTATCTGCTTCGATGGAATAGGAAAATCAAACGATTCGGGATTACTGTACAGGTCGGACACACCCCTGAGCGCCGGGTTCGGGCGCGAACTCCACACGAGTTCATTATGCTCGGTGAAACCTCCGCAGTTGGCGCTGTAGACGGCATCCACCAGGCGCCCCTCGCACATGAGCACCTGGCCCCGCGTCGCATCGACCGCCCGATTCGTTCGGTCGGTTCTGCGTGCGAAGCCGCCATACTCCTGACAGTGCTGTGAAGCGCAAAAATCGTAGGGGTCGTAGACGTGTTGAACCCCGAGTTTCGCCACCGCTTCCGTTCGAGCGCAAACCGCCTGCGTCTTCAACGCTTCGTCGTGCGCGCTCAAGCGTATCTCGACGGGCACGACACCTTTGACATATTCCTCGAGCTTCACCTCGTTGATCGCCGCCAGCATGCCCTTTTCATCGACGATTATCTCGAGGGGCGCCGGATAGCTGCGGTCTTCTCTGTGTCCGGAATCCCAGAACCCCCGGCCAAAGGGCACATCGAATAGTTTGAGCGGAGCGTCTCCCGTGACGGTTATCCGCGAATTCGCATAGGCCCGCGGGTCTCCCTTTGCGTCGGCGATTTCTATATTTCCGCGAGCCGCGACAAGGCTCTCATCGATTACCCATGGCGAGAGACCCTTGTTGATGATTTTGTCTCGAAATCGTTCCGCAGCGTTTCTCTCTTTGAACATACCGAGGGCGACCCAATAAACCGTGGTGTCGGCTATGCTGCCGTCGGCCTGAACGATTTGACCGCCCGCCTTGATCAACCGCACGGTGTAACCGTCTTTTTTCCATGTCTCGGCCAGTTGCATCGCCTGGTCATACTCATGAACCTTGAACGTGCCTATTCCGACCGTGTAGGCGCGCGACGCCACGCGGGCGCTCCGAGGCTTGAAACTGATTCGCTGGCCCGGCTCAATCTTCATTGAATTAGCGCCAAATTCCAGGACCATCTCCTTCTTGCTGCTGAGTTCGATAACAGATGCGTTTCCGAGAATTCGCACGCGGACCATCGGTTCCACAAACGCGTAGCGAGGCTCGATTTCCTTTGGCACGACTATCGGAATAGTCGGCTCTTCACTTTGCGCCTTTCCCTCGTCATCGGCGCCCGCAATCATGGGCTCCGCCTCGCACATCGGAAAGAACGACCCTTCCGAATCCGAATAGGCTGTTTCGACGGCAACTGTCCGAGCCACTGCGCGCTCGGCTGCCTCGCCGGAATCGGGCCGCCTCGCACACGACGAAACGCAGAGGGCAAAGAAAACCAAAGCGACAGCGAATCGGGAAATCGTTCTTTTGTCTGTGGTTCTTACAATCAATCTCACACTCCTCACATTATCCTTTCAAGGCGCCCATCCTGATACCCCGGATGAAGAGATTCTGAAACAGGAGGAATACAGCGAACATCGGGAGCGAAGCGATAACGGCCCCGGCCATCAGGAGGCCGTAGTCCAGCGCCTGCTTATCCTGGAGCGTTGCGAGACCGACCGTCAGCGTGTAGGTGTCGGCGCTGTTCAGCACGAGCAACGGCCAGAGGAAGGAGTTCCAGTTTGAGATGAACAGGAAAATAGCGAGCACACCGAGCGCAGGCGCCGAGATGGGGAGTATCACCCGAACGAATATTTGAAATTCGTTGCAGCCGTCGATTCGTGCGGCCTCTTCCAGGGCGGTTGGTATCGTTGTCATGTATTGCCTCATGAAAAAGATGCCAAACGGACCCGCCAGACCCGGCAGAATCGCTGCCCACAGGGTATCCACCAGCCGCAGTTTCACCATCATGATGTACAGAGGAACGATCAATATCTGAACGGGAACCATCATGGTGGCGATGATGAGCCAGAAGAAAACCTGTCGGCCGGGAAACTTCTTGCGGGCAAACGCATAGCCTGCCATGCTGTTGAACAATAACTGGCCGAGCGTGATTGCGGCGCAAATGAAGATGGAATTGAGAATCCACCGAACTAATGGCGCGTTGAGGAACAACTGCGAGTAATTCCGAAATGTATAAACCCGATGAATGAATATCGGCGGAAAGACACCCAATTTTTCCGGCGGACAAAAGGAGGTGTATATCATCCACGCCGTCGGGAATATCGAGACGACGGCGCCGATGGCCAGCGCCGCTACGAGGAGCAAATGAGACTTCTTGCCTGGCGCTCGCGGCCTGAGCGACCCTGTAACCTTCTTTTGTCCCTTTCCCAAAAGCAACGGTCAATACTCCACAGTGGTCCGGAAAAAGCGGTACTGAATCGCCGAAACAATCATGATTATGCAGAACAGCAACAAAGACATTGCAGAAGCGATCCCGAAATCGAAATCCCTGATTGCCGTCGTATAAATCCTGTGAACCAGTACCTCCGTGGAGTACCCCGGCCCGCCGTCCGTCAAAATAAACACCTGCGTAAACACCTGAAACGATGCGATGGTGATTGTGAGCGCAAGAAAAAGAGTGGCCGGTCTCAACAGCGGAACCGTAATGTGCCACCACCGCCTCAGCGAACCTGCCCCGTCGATCTTGCCCGCCTCGTAAAGGGAAGACGGAATGGCGTCGAGCGCGGCAAGATAGATGAGGATCGCTCCCCCCGGAGGACGCGCGATGCTTGTCAGGATAACACTCCAGAGAGCGACATCCGGATTCGTCAGCCATCGCACTCCGGGCAGTCCCAAGAATCCGAGAAAACTGTTCAGCACACCGACATTTTCGTTGAACATCCAACGCCATACCATGGCGATGACTACGACCGATGTCACGCCCGGCAGGTAATAAGCGCCCCGGAAGAAGGAACGCATTCGGTCCGAGAGCGGATAAATCAGGCTTGCGACAAGGAGAGCCGACAGCACATTCACGGGCACGACCACTCCGGAATAAAGGAGCGTGTTCAGTGTCGCGCGAATGAAAACGGGATTGTCGAGGACGCGAGCCAGATTTCGCATTCCCACCCACCTGGTTTCTCCTCCCGCGATGGAATACTCCTGAAAGGTAAGAGAAACCACCCAGCACAGTGGAAAGAGCATGAAAACAGCGAACAGGACGAGCGCCGGACAGATGAACGCGTACGCCGAAGCCCAGGGCGAGTGTCTCCGGCGAGAGTAAAGTATGACAAAAAATATAAATGCGATCCCGGACAATAAGAGCATCGGAATAACAACCAAAATGTAATTCGGCCCAGTCTTGCCTTTTGCCGAAGCCTCTGCGTCGGACGATTTCTCCAGTATTTCTCTCACGCTCGCGATACTGTCGTTCACTGCGCGGTGGACCGGCTTTTCCTCGAGCAGCGCAAGTTGGAACTCCCTCTGGATCCGCTCATCGAGCATCTGCCATTGGCTGTGTTTCGGAACGCTCTGTCCTCCCGCGATAATCGTCTGCGTGCGGGTCATTACCTCGTCGCCCCCGTAAATGTTTCCGGCGGAAACCCGGGAAGGGAAGACTCCGTAAAGAGCGAGCTGATGTTGTTCATCCGGGCGTACCAGGAACCGGGCAAATTCCACGCAAATTTCGCGCCGACGCGGGTCGGATTGGCGAAGGATGACAAATCCGGACGTTCCGGTAAACGCCCGGGCGGTCTGGCCCGAAGGTGATGGGTACGGAGCCACACCGAATCTGAAATCGGACAGGCTTCTCAGTTTCGGAATCGCCCAGATTCCCCATGGCGCCATCGCGATATCGCGCTGGTTCGTGAACCGCTGCCAGAGTGTTTCGGCATCCCACCCCGCGCATTGCCGGGGTGCAACCCGTTCTTTGTAAATGAGGTCGGAGAGAAGCCTCAAGCCCTTCCTGCTCTCAAAAAGGCCGGTGAGAGACCGCGTATTCTCCGAGAGTTGAAGCCCCTCGGGAAATAAGAAGGGCCAAACCGAGGTATCGCCGGGCCGCACGAGAAAAGCAAAGCCATAGGTTCTCGAGCGTCCGCGATCCCTCTGTTCCATGGTCAGTTGATTGGCTATTTTGATAAAATCCTCGCAGGTCCAATCGGGCAAGGGGGGTTGTACGCCGTGAGCCTCAAACAAATCGAGGTTTAAAAACATCGCGCTTCCCGTAAGATACCACGGCCACCCGTAAAGCTTTCCTTTGTATGTAAATGCATCCAGGGCAACGGGAAAGAAATCGTTTTTCTCATCCTCCGTCATATATGAACCCACGGCCTCGACCAGACCCTGCTCGACCAACTGTACGGGCAGGGTTCCGGTAATTATGTCGGGACCCACACCGGCAACGACCGATATTCTCTTTTTGTCCTCGCCGTGCTCCCAGCTTAATTCGGTCAGCTCGACCGACACTTCCGGATGCAATGCTTCGAATGCGGTAATTTGCTGTTTGAGCCAGTAGAACCGGTCGAGAGCATCGGCCCGCTCGCGCCACCGGGGAAACTCCCATATTTTGATGGTAAGCGGTCTCTGGGCGGGGCCGCAGCCCGAGTGGATGGCGGCCGCCACAACAAGCGCGCAGAAGAGTGCGGCGCTTGCGGACAACCGGGAAAGAAGGGTCATATATAATCGGGATGTCTTACCTGACGATTAAAAAAAACCGGCGCGCTCATTCAAACAATCTTGCTTATCAGGTCCTCTCGGATAAGTATCGAGCCGTTTTCCAGTTCCAACCTGATGCCTCCCGGGGTTCTCTCGTATGACTTTCCGCGCATCGTGTTCCCGTTCTTCAAATACACAAGCACATACTCGCCGGAGGGCGCGGGCTTCGGCGGGCGCGGATACGGCACCGTGATTTCCTCCTCGACCTCTTCCACAATTTCCACATCGGGCAAATAGTCCCTGGCCGGCTTTTTGTTGAGGGCCACCTTGAGTGTTACGGGGTTCCCGTCTCTTTTGTACCTTTCATAGTATTCCAGCACGCGAGGGACATATTTCCGTGTCTCTTTGAAGGGAGGGATTCCGCCATATCGCAGGACGTTTCCCGGTCCTGCGTTATATGCGGCAAGAGCCAGTTCCATATCATTGTTGAACAACTCGAGCATGCGGGAAAGATATTGGACTCCGCCGCCGATATTGTCGCTCGGGTCAAAGGGGTCTTCAACCTGCATTTCTAATCCCGTCGACGGCATGAGCTGCATGAGTCCCCGCGCGCCTGCAGTCGAGACGGCATAGGGATTGTAGTCCGATTCGGCCTTTATGACGGCTTTCACCAAAGCCGCATCCACTCGATATTCCTTTGCGTAGTACCGAATGATTTCTTCCAGGTCGAACTCTTCGGTCTGGGGTTCACCCGGAATTTTCCGAACGACTTTCCGCTTCACAATCTTTTTGATCGGCTCGAGGTTGAGAAGCACGTAGTCAGGACCCAATTCCTTGACTTTGCTTGTGAGGAGGAGCAGGCCCGATTTATGCTCGTACACATAAATATTGGGTGGTTTCCCGTCTCTCCCGTACAAATGACGCGGGATTGTTCTGGTCGTAAACGGTTTTTCCGTCTCCTCCGGATGCAAAGCCACATACTCGTCGCACATTCGTCTCCGATCAGCGACAGCCGGCGATTGTGAATCAACGAGTCCGGCCAGGTCATAAAGCTGCTTCGTCTCCCGACTGCATTCCAGTTCGAAGAATTCTTTTCCAATGAATGCGGGAGTGAGAGGAACCCTTCGACCCTCCTGTTGGAGCGCTTGCAAAGCGGAATTCACGTCGCCAAGATATCCGTTCGCTGAAGAATAGTGTATCTGCTTCAAGTAGTGACTGACTCTGCGGGGCGAAGGAATCGCGCTGGGATTTGGTTCGTTGGAAAGAATGGTCATCCAGATACTTGCAACGGCTTCGACGGCCCGCTTAAAAGAGGGTAAAACGATATCGTTCTTGCTGGCATGGTAACCGCCTCCGGCGGCGAATCGCGTCTTGACCATGTTCTCGGCAATGCGCGCTTCATTCTGCAATCGCTCCAGATAGATGGCGGGATACGTGAGACTTGTGAGTGAGAGATTATGCGCCTTATAGGTTTCAACCTCTGCATCTATCGCGTTTTCGAATTCATTTCGCAGCGGCCATTTTGATGCGCCGGGTCGCGATGTTGGAAGGGTGAAATCGGCCACCCTGCCGCCAACGGTTCCGAGGTGATAGGCGAAGTAATGAGACAGTTCTGCGGCGTCGTGGGGTATAAGCATGAGCAACTGTATGTCCGTCACAAGAGAGGACCCCGTTGCGGCAACAAACGCCGCGGTTTCCTCCGATTCGCTGACATGTTCGACACCCCGGAGGAGGTGGTTTCGATAGGGTTTGATTCGGTCCCGGTACTCGGGGGGGAGAGCTTCGAATGCGAGCTCCGCAATCCGCTCATGCGCCTTTTGTCCCCATGCTTCGGCTTGCAATGGAAAAAGGGAGACCGTCACAAGCACGGAGACACAAAGCACACCGTATCGGACCAGAAAGCGGTTCTGTAAGGATCGCATTGTTTGTTCTGACAGCCTAACCGTTTTATTCCGGCATGTCGTTGCCGGAAGGCACGTACACGGTCATCTTTGAAGGTCCGTCTCCGACTTCTATTGTCTCGAGCACGCTCAAAGTGTCGGCGCTGACAACAGTGACGTTGTCGTCGAACCGGTTCGAAATGTATATGCGCCGCCCATCGGGAGAAACCGCAATACCGCTCGGACCATTTCCCAGCGGAATATGTTCGATGAGGGAAACGGTGTGGGTGTTTATCACGGAAAGCGTCTCCGACAGAAAATTGACGCAATAGAGGAACTTTCCGTCAGGGGACATAGCCAAAGCCTGGGGACGGTCTCCGACCGCCACGGAGAGGACCCGATCCGAGTCGGGGTGCAGGATGGAGACCTTATCGCCAATAGAATCGGCAACGTAGACGTATGCCCCCCGGGGATCGAGAGCTATATCGGTCGGTGACCGACCGGATTTCAGGGTCACGACTGTTTCATTACTCGAAGTATCTATTATTGAAACGGTTCCGGAGGTTCTGTTCGCGCAATACAATCGGCCGCCGTCCCGCGATATCGCCAGTGCGGCCGGACCAATTCCGACCGTGAGCGTTTTTATGACTTTGTTCACTGTGACATCCACAACCGAAATGGAAGCGTCTTGCTCGTTCGCAACATATACGAACCGGCCGGCCGGGTGAACGGCGACCGCCCGCGGCTGGGTTCCGACAGGGATTCTGGAGACAATTTCGCCCAGCGACGGGTCGATAACGAGCAGGGAATTTTCATAGCGCATCGTCACGTAAATCGATTCTCCGCTGGGGTGTATGGTCACGCCTTCCGGCCTGTCCCGAATCGAAAGTCTTGCAGTTATCAAATTAGAGCTCGTGTCTAAAAGAGCAATCTCGCGACTGTCCTCATTCACCAGGAGGATCATCCCCGGCTTCAGTGTTGCAGCGCCGGTTTGCCGCTCCGCCAACGCCTCCGCTCCCTCAACCGGAGCAACTAACTTGGACAGGTCCACGCGGTCCGGCTTCCTCGGACCGGAACCGAACCCGCGGCTGGGTTCCACAACGGGCTCGCCTTCCGGCCCCGCTCCTTCTTTATCCCATGTGGCGGGCGAGACCTCCTTCTTATGCGAGGGCTTTTCGCTCACGGGGGGCAAAGCCGGCTCCGACACCGTGATAGCCTCCTTAACATGATCACGAAGCCCTCCTTCATGAACGGAGGCGTCGACAACGGGCGCCGTCGGTTTCGCTCCCGTCCCCTCTGAGGACGCCGCCGTCACAGGTTCAGACTTGACAAATTCCTGACTTTCGTCCTCCGGCTGTTCCACGGAGACCATGGAGCCGAAGCGCAAGACCTGCACTTGGTCTGCGCCTCCGAGCGCAATGAGGGCAAGGTCGGTATTGGGGACCAGCGCTATTTGCGCAGGCGATACGCCTGTTTGAAACTCCGCCTCGCTCAATTCCGGAAGATTTAAGACCGTCAGGCTGTCTCCTCGCCTGTTAACAACATACGCCTTGGCCTCGGCAGGGTCCACTTCGATTCCGACCGGTCCGTCGCCGGTCTTGGCCTCCCCAAGGACCGTGAGTCGTTGCGTGTCAATAAGCAAAAGCCGGTTATTCGCATAATCCGCCGCGAGAAGCCACTGATTTCCGCCGGCAAGAGCTATCGCTCGGGGGAATCCCCCGATCTCTATGAAGTCCCTCGCCTCGGCTTTCGATGTGTCCATCACGAGGATTCCGGCTTTCGCTCGGACCGACACGAAGAGCACGCTGCCATCCGGCGCCACCGCAAGTCCCTGCGGATAATCATCAAGCGGAATCGTTCGGATTACCTGCATGCTTTGTATGTCCACCTCGGAAAGACTAGCGCCCATTTGATTCGCGACATACAGCGTCTTATCGTCGGGAGAAAGCGCCAGAGCGGAAGGCCCCTCCCCCACTTCAACCCGTGCCTCTACCTCATCCGTTTGCGGGTCTATGAACCATACATCGTTCGAAAAAAAATGCGCTGCCGCAAGAAAGGAATTGTCAGAGGCGATTGCGAGCGCTCGGGGACCGTCGCCGACCGGCAGATCGGTGATTTTGCGGTACGCATTCAAATCGATGATGCTGAGTGTGCCGGAATTAACATTGGCGGTATAGGCATAGGAGCCGTCTCGAGTAACAACCAGGTCCGCCGGAGCGGTCTCTAAATCAATCAGCAATTGTCCCGAGGCGGGGATTTCTGCCTCAGCGAAAAGAACGGCGGGCAAAGACAGGAACAGAATGGGCAAGAACAGCGAAACGAGCCTGCGACGCATTTTCGATGTCGGCCTGAAGTCGCTCAAAAGCCAGAATCGGTTCGTGAAAATTTCGGAGCGATGACTATTTCGCAACGATATTCACCAATTTTTTGGGAACGACGATTATCTTTTGCACACGCATTGTGTCGAGGTAGCTTTGCACCTTGGAATCTGCAAGCACTGCCTGTTTCAGGTTCTCTTCGCTGCAGTCGCTCGGCAGTGTCACGCGGCTGCGAACCTTTCCGTTCACCTGAACCACAATCACCATTTCTTCGGCTTTTATAAGGTCCTTGTCGTACGAGGGCCAGTCTTCCAGAAGGAGGCTCCCGCTGTGGCCGAGACGGAACCAAAGCTCTTCGCAGATGTGCGGCGCCATGGGATAGAGAAGCTTTATTAATCGGTCGAAAATCTCCTTCAATACCGCCGGGTCCACCTTGTCGAGCTCGATATTGTACATTGCATTTACCATTTCCATAAGCGCTGCTATGGCGGTGTTGAAATGGAATCGGTCCTCGATATCGTTTGTTATTCTTTTCGTCGTCGCATGGGCGATTCGCCTGAGTTCGCGTTCGTCCTCGGTCAGGCCGGAGGGAATCCGGCCGTCACTCTCAGCGACGCGGCCTACGTGTTGATGAACCAGCCTCCACACACGTCCGAGGAACCGGAAGGCTCCTTCGACGGCGCGATCATTCCACTCCGCATCCTTGTCGGGCGGTCCCACAAAGAGCGTGTATATTCTGACCGTGTCGGCTCCATACTTCGCTATCAACTCGTCGGGAGAAACGACATTGCCCTTCGATTTCGACATTTTTGCGCCGCCCTTGATAATCATTCCCTGTGTGAAAAGGTTCTGGAACGGCTCGTGAAAATTAACCAACGCGATATCGCGGAGGACTTTGGTGAAGAATCTCGAGTAAAGCAGATGAAGAATCGCATGCTCGATGCCACCGATATACTGGTCTACCGGCAGCCATTTGTTGACCAGGTCGGAATCGAAGACCCGTCCCTCGTCGTGTGGCGAGAGATACCGCATGTAGTACCAGCTCGAGTCCACAAACGTATCCATTGTGTCGGTCTCGCGGTTTGCCGGACCGTTACACACAGGGCATGAGGTATTTACGAACTCGGGCGCCCGAGCCAGCGGAGACTCGCCGGTCGGTTTGAACTCGACGTTTTCGGGGAGATAGACGGGCAGGTCTTTTTCGGGAACGGGGACCATGCCGCAGGTGTCACAGTAAATAATGGGGATTGGCGCTCCCCAGTAGCGCTGACGAGATATGAGCCAGTCACGCAATCGATAATTGACCGCCCGTGTGCCGATATGCTGCTGTT
The DNA here is from genome assembly GCA_964453435.1 of uncultured bacterium. Lineage (GTDB taxonomy): Bacteria > Abyssobacteria > SURF-5 > SURF-5 > SURF-5 > CAYVQZ01. The sequence goes on along the minus strand of CAYVQZ010000002.1, from coordinate 89,818 downwards.
CCATCCAAACCCCGATCTTGTCGATGGCGTCGCGACTGGGCATCCCGTTGAACTGACCGGAGTTGACGACTACGCCTTCATCCTCGTAGGCGGCCGTCATCGTATCTTCATGCAAATCATTATCCGGTTTCTGTATGACAACGCGAATCGGCAGACCATACTTCCTGGCGAATTCGAAATCCCGCTGGTCATGCGCCGGAACAGCCATGACCGCGCCTGTGCCGTATTCCATCAACGCATAATTGGCAATCCAAAGCGGCGCCCGTTCACCGTTGACGGGATTCACGATGTATTTGCCAATGAACATGCCTTCCTTCTCGATTTCCGCCGAGGTGCGCTTGATACGATCCATTCGGCGGCACCGTTCAACAAACCGAGAGACATCCTGTTCGTATTCCGTTCCGGCCGTCAGGCGTTCGACAAGCGGATGCTCCGGGGCAAGCACCAGGTAGGTCACTCCAAAAACGGTATCGGGCCGGGTGGTGTAGCACGGGACAGGCTCATTGGTGTCCGCAAGGCGAAAATCGATTGTCACACCGTGGCTCTTTCCCACCCAATTGGCCTGCATAGTTTTCACTCGTTCCGGCCAATTGCCGAGGTGGCTCATGTCAAGAAGCTCTTCGGCATAATCCGTGATTTTGAAGAACCACTGTTCGAGGTCGCGCTGGCGCACCTCTGTCGAACACCGCTCGCACTCGCCGTTTATGACCTGTTCGTTTGCAAGGACGGTAGCGCATGAGGGACACCAGTTTACGGCCGCCTTTTTCTTGTATGCCAGCCCTTTCTTGTAAAGCTGCAGAAAAAGCCATTGTGTCCATTTGCAATACAGCGGCTCGCACGAGGCGAACTCGCGGTCCCAATCGTATTCCACTCCCCATTGGCGCATCTGTTTTTTCATGCGCCGGATGTTGTTCCACGTGCTGACCTTGGGATGGATGTTCTGCTTGATGGCCGCGTTTTCCGCGGGCAGCCCAAACGCGTCCCATCCCATCGGGGCGAGCACATTGAATCCCCTCATGAACTTGTACCGCGCCAGCACATCTCCGATTATGTAATTCCGCCCGTGGCCCACATGGAGCTCGGCGGACGGATACGGGAACATCATAAGGCAGTAATACTTTGGCTTCGGGGAATTCTCGTCCATCCGAAAAAGCTTTTTCTCTCGCCAGTAGTCCTGCCATTTGGGTTCTATCGACCGAAAGTCATATTCCGGAATCATATGCCTGCTTCTTCTACTCTGCGAACGACCCCTAAATTATTAGAAAATAACACTCTTAACGTGTTAATTTACCATATCCGAGCTATTTTTCGCAAGAAAAATTCAGAAAAATTCGGGGATAACCGACGCCGCAAATTGCCTGAAACCGCCCTGCAAACCGACATGCGCCACCCCGAATGCCCGTAGCTTGCCAGAAGCGCGCCGACCTCAATAAAGGAGTTTGGGTCGGAAACGCTTCAAATACGCCCCATAGGCTTTGATTCCGAGATACCGCACCGGTTCCGGCCACGCATACGGAAATCCCTTGTTCACAAAGAAAAGGCGATTCAGAGCATTGGAGGCGCCGCCGTAGAGTTCGGCGATGATTTTAGCCGCCACCTGGGAGAGCACCGTTCCCTCGCCGCTGTAGCCTGCGGCATAATAGATGTTCCGATGACCTTTGAGAGTGCCGACGGATGGGATCAAGTCCAGTGACATCCCCAGAGTTCCTCCCCAGCGATGCGTAATCCGTATGCCTTCGAGCTGGGGAAAGTTGTGCAGGAGATGTTTCTCTATTTCCCGAACGGAGGGTCGGTGAAGTTTCGTGCAGATGCGTCCGCCATACAGATATCGCAAGCCGGCTCCGCCAAACACGATTCTATTGTCGGGCGAGAGGTGGAAATAATCGAAAAAGGTATTCATATCTGAGAGTTTCTCGCGGCCGCTCCATCCTATGGAAGCCATTTGTTTTTCCGCAAGCGGCTCGGTGGCAATGACATACCCGCACATCGGAATTATCCGTCTCCTGAAAAACCCGATGGAAGGCGAATACGCGTTCGTTGCAACAACGAGGGCAGCCGCGCGAACATGCCCGTTTTCGGTCTCCACCTTTATATGGCTGCCGGGTCTAATACGAACCGCCGGGCTTCTTTCGTATATTTGCACCCCCATTCCCTCTGCGACACGTTTCATGCCTCTTACGAACTTGAACGGATTGAGCGTTGCGCCGTAGGGATACCGTATGGCGCCAACGTATCTTTCCGACCGAATAGCTTTCCGGAGCTGGTCGGTTCCTATCATTTCCGCTTCGAGGCCGAGAGCATCATAAAACTTCTTTTCCTGTTCGAGGAGGGCGATCTGTGAATGCTCGGTAGCGAGTTCCATGGAGCCGTTCGCCGCAAAATCGCAGTGAATGCCGTACCGTTCGACCGCATGCCGAATCGATTCGAGCCCGTCCACCGTTATGTCAAATATACCCCGAGCTTTCTCGGGCCCTTCCTCCCGCCAAATTCTCCACAGGCCCCGCACGCTTGTGTCGGCAAACCCCCCGCTCCTCCCGCTCGCGCCACTGCCACAGAAATCGGATTCGAGAAGAACAATGCCGAGGTTGGGATTTTCGGCCATCAAGTAGCAGGCAGCCGCAAGCCCCGTAAAACCTCCTCCGATTATGACAACATCAGCGGGCAGGTCGCTTTTCAGGGACGGATTAAACGCCACATCTTCAATGTGCGCGGAATCATACCAGAGATTGTTACTACCCGCTTCGTCCGTAAAGAGCGACCCCCCGGGCTCGCTTGAATCAGGCTTCGGCAATGGTTACCTCCTTCGCTTTGGAGGCGGCGGTCTCCCTTGCGGGCCTCCCCTCCGGCCCCTGAGCATTCGTGTCCTTCTTCAAATTTTAACAAAACGGGAAAACAGCCTCAATAGCCGCCGCTAGCATCGAGAAAAAGACGGCTTAGAAGATTCCAGACAACTTTGTTATAATAGAATCTTTATACAACCAAAAAATGTCGGGGTTTTCGGGATACCCCGGCTGGAAAAAAGGGGATTATAGGATAAGAGATGGGGTAGCGGTGAATGACACGAAAGACCATAAAAACCAAAAAGGCCGTTGTCGGGAAAACAGCAAACCTGAAGATCGGCGAAATTGCTTTGAAGTTGCCGGTGCTCGATGGGACGGATGGCTCGAAGTCTATAGACATTTCCGGACTTTCCAATAAGACCGGCATTAAGATGTTCAATCCGGGTCTGGCCGATGTTTCGACATGCAAGAGTTCGATCAGTTTTGTGGACGGCGACAAAGGGGTACTGCTGTACCGCGGCTATCCCATCGAAGAGCTTGCGGAAAAAACCACATTCGTCGAAACGGCTTATTTGCTGATCAATGACCACTTGCCGACACTTCGGGAAAGGGAAGACTTTTCCCGAAAGCTCACCCACCTGTCAAATATCCACGAGGATATGAAGCATTATTTCAGCGGTTTCCCGTCCCATTCCGACCCTATGGCAATGTTGTCGTCCATGATCATCGCGCTTTCAACGTATCACCAGCAAGACCTGCAGAAAGAAGACTCGTTCGAGATAACGAGCGCCAGCCTGCTTGCAAAGATCAAAACGATTGCCGCCTTTTCCTACAAGAAAAAGAAAGGCGAGCCATATGAATACCCGCAGGACGATTTGAGTTACTGCGCGAACCTCCTCTACATGTTATTCGACAGGCCGAACAAACGATATGATATCGATGACCGGCTCGTCCGGGTTCTGAACAAGATATTGATATTGCATGCGGACCACGAGCAGAATTGCTCCACCACGACGGTGCGGACGGTGGGCAGCAGCGGAGCGAACATCTTTGTTTCTGTCTCGTCCGGCGTCGACGCGTTGTCCGGCCCCCGACACGGCGGCGCCAATCAGGAAGTTCTGAAACTGCTCGAGCGAATTCAAGACGACGGCGGCAACGTGAAAAAGTATGTGGGCATGGCAAAGGACGCCAACGGCAAATTTCGACTGCCCGGCTTCGGACACCGCGTCTACAAGAATTACGACCCGCGGGCCCGAATTTGCAAAGAAGCCTGCGACGAGGTTTTGAGAGTGTTGGGTATCCGCGACCCAAGGCTTGAAATAGCGAAGAAACTCGAGGAAGCCGCGCTAAACGACGAGTACTTCATCAAGCGAAGGCTGTATCCAAATGTGGACTTCTACAGTTGCATAATTTTCTCGGCGCTCGGATTACCGCCCGAAATGTTTCCGGTCATGTTCGCGATTGGCAGGCTGCCGGGATGGATCGCGCACTGGAAGGAGGCCTTTGACGACCCGGACAACCGAATCATCCGGCCGGGACAAATCTATATTGGCGGGGACAGGAGGCAGTTCGTGCCGATCGAACACCGCTCCACATAAAATTGAAATCCCGCAGAGCTGCGGCCTGTTCATCGCGGCTCTTCTTTTTTCGTCGCTCAAGCTATCTTCTTTTCCGGCTCTTCGAGAATCTCTTTCAGCTTCATCAGAAACTGGGTGCCGGTATAGCCATCGACCACGCGGTGGTCGCACGAAAGCGTCACCCGCATAATCTGTCTGATCTTGATGCTGTCGTTCTCCACTACGGGCTCTTTCGAGACCGTCCCCACAGCCAGAATGCCGCTCTGCCCGGGGTCGATAATCGCCGTAAAATGCTCGATCCCGAACATGCCGAGGTTCGAGACGGTGAACGTGGCGTTCGAATATTCATCCGGCTTCAGCTTCCTTTCCTTGGCGCGCTCGGCCTTCTCCCGTATATCGGCCGCGATATCCCGAACGGATTTCTTATCCACCTCCCTGATAACCGGCACGATGAGACCGTCGGGAGTCGCCACAGCAATCCCTATGTTGACGTTTTTGTTGACCTTGATTTTTTCGTCGCTGAATGTTGAATTGACTTCCGGGACCTCCCGGAGCGCGAACGCGGCGGCCTTTACAATCATATCGTTGACGCTTATCTTTTCTTGGTCGTTCCTGTCCTCGTTCAATTTTCTCCTGAGTTCCAGCGCCGCTCCCATATCGATGGCCATGGTCAGATAAAAGTGGGGAGTGGTCTGCATGCTCTCGGTCATGCGCCGGGCAATCGTTTTTCTCATGAGGCTGAGTTCCTGATACTCTTCACCCCGCATCGCGCAGCGCTTCGCGACATACGCTTTCACGTCCTGCTCGCGTATCCTGCCGTCGATACCGGTTCCCTTAAGCTCTTCCAGGTCGATACCTTCCTTCTCGGCAAGGATCGCAGCCAGGGGAGTCGCCTTGATTTTTCTTTCTGTTGGTTTTTCTTCGACCGCCGGCTTCGCCTTCGCCTCACCGCCGATAACTTTTTCGATATCCCGTTTCACAATCTCTCCGCCGGGACCGGTGCCCCGCACTTCGGAGAGATCGATATCATGCTGTTGAGCGAGTTCTCTGGCAAGAGGGGATGCCTTCACTTTTCCGGGTGCGGGGCGGGCGACGAACTTCTCGATCGCTTCCCGCTGTTCCATATGGACTTTCACGTCGCGTTCACGCTGTTGTTCTTCTTTGCGCTCCTTCCCGGTTTTCTGTGGGACCTCGGCTTTTTTCTCCTCTTCCTCTTTCTTTTTTTCTTCTTCCTTCTTCTTTTTTTGGCGCTCTTCCTCTTCTTCCTTTTTTCTTTTCTGTTCTTTCTTTTTTCTTTCCTCTTCCTCCTTCTGTGCGCGCTTCTTTTCTTCTTCCTTTTTTGCGCGCTCCTCCTCTTTCTTTTTCTCTGCCGGAGCCTCTTTCTCTTCTTTCTCTTTTTTCTCGATCTTCTCCTCCGCTTCAGGCGCCGGTCGTTCTTCTACCGCCTCGGCTTCTTCTTCGGCCTTTTCTTCCTGCTCGGCTTCTTCTGCTTTTTCTTCTTCCGTTTCTGCCGGTTCCTCGGCCGGTTTTGCCTCTTCCGCGGCTCCAATGACGGCAATCTTTTCGCCCACCTTGATCGTCTCGCCCTCATCGACAAGTATCTCGAGCAAGGAGCCGGTATCAAACGCCTCCACCTCGATGTCCGCCTTGTCCGTTTCAACTTCGAGCAGCGGCTCCCCTTCTTTCACGTGGTCACCCACTTGTTTCAGCCACTTGATAATGCGGCCTTCCTCCATCGTGTCGCTCAATTTTGGCATAACAACGTCAGTGGCCATGAACCGTCTCCTTTTTGAGCTAATCGAATATTTCGATGGTATCCTCGACTGCCGGCTTGGAAGTAATGGTCCTGTGAACAGGACACTTCCTGGCGATTTCGAGCAATTTCCCCTTCTGCTCTTCTGTTACGGAACCCCGAATCGTGATATGCCGCGACATCGTCTCCATCCTTCTTTCTTCCTCGGAACACCCTTCACAATCATCGCGGTAGGTCCGTTTATGGTCGAGTTCGACGCTGATGGTTTCGACCGGAATTTTTTTTCGTTGCGCATACATGATGAGCGTCATCGCCGTGCATGCGCCGAGAGCGCTGAGCAGCAGGTCATACGGATTGGCGCCCAGCCCGTCGCCCTCGCCCATGGGTTCGTCGACGATAAACGAGTGCGGATACGCAATTACCTGATGCTGGAGATTCTCGATATACCGGACGGTCACTTTGTTCGACATGAGGGGTCCCTTTCCGAAGCGCAGCTCTATTTCTGGTTCAAGATTTTTCTGACTGCGTGAACCACATCGTCCACTTGAGGGATTGTGCTTTTTTCGAGATGCTTCGAGTATGGTATGGGAACGTCGGCCGAGGCAATTCTCAGAACGGGCGCGTCGAGATTGTAGAACGCATGCTCGCCGACGGAAGCCGCGATTTCCGCTCCCACTCCGCACGTTCGACAATCCTCCTCGACTATTATGAGGTGATTGGTCTTTTCGATGGATTTAAGAACCGCATTGATGTCGAACGGTTTCAAGGTGCGGGGGTCAATGACTTCAACGCTGGTTCCGTCTTCTTCGTGAAGCTTCGCGGCGGCTTCGAGCGCGACGTGCACCATGCGGGAGTACGCCACCACCGTCACATCGTCGCCCTGCCGCTTGATGTCGGCGACTCCCAAGGGGATGGTGAAATCATCGTCGTCGGGGACTTCCCCCCTCATCGCATACAGCCCTTCGTGTTCGAGAAAAACAATCGGGTCGTCATCGCGCACGCTCGTTTTCAACAAGCCCTTTGCATCGGCGGGGGTCGAGGGCATAACCACCTTCAGGCCGGGCGTGTGCACAAAGTGCGCCTCCAGGTTCTGCGAGTGCTGCGCGCCGAGTTGATGCCCTGCTCCGCCCGGCGCTCGAATCACCATCGGGATCGGGAACTGTCCGCCCGACATGTAATAGTATTTCGCGGCATGGTTAATGATCTGGTCCATCGCGAGGAGCGAGAAATTGACCGTCATCAATTCGACGATTGGTCTGAGGCCGACCATCGCCGCGCCTATGCCGGCGCCGACGATAACCTCTTCGGAAATAGGGGTGTCTCGAACGCGCTCTTCTCCGAATTCCTCGAGCAGGCCCTCGGTGACCTTGAACGACCCGCCCCACACGGCGACCTCCTCGCCCATCACAAAAACTCGTTCGTCGCGCCGCATCTCTTCCGCATGCGCATCCCGTAATGCTTCTCGATATCTCAGTTCGGCCATCAGAATTTCCCCGCGTAGACGTGTTCGCATATCGCCGAAGCCGGCGGAAACTCGGCTTGCTCGGCAAACTCGATCGCTTCATTCACAATTTTTTCCGCCTCGTCTCGTATCTGTTTAATCTGCTGGGCATTCAAAACCGCTTCACCCTTTAACTTGTTCTCGAACATGATGACGGGATCGCGTTCCTTCCATTTCTCGACTTCCTCCTTCGACCTGTACACCTCGGGGTCAGCAACAGAATGCCCCTTGAAGCGGTACGTTTTGGCTTCGAGCAATTCCGGCCGATGCTGTGTTCTGACGCGCTCGGCGGCCCTCCTCGTGGTTTCGTACACCTCAATCACGTCCATTCCATCGATTATCTTCCAATCCATGTCATACGCCGCCGCCCGCTTTGCCAAATCCTCGATCGAAGAGGCGCGATGCACCGGCGTCCCCATTCCGTACCGGTTGTTTTCGCAGAAGAACAGGACCGGCAGGTCCCACAGGGCGGCCAGATTCAATGCTTCGTGGAACGCGCCTTCATTCACGGCTCCATCGCCGAAGAACGCGAGCACGATGTCATCGCTTTTCCGATACTTTATCGCGACGCCGGCGCCTACCCCGATGGGAAGGTTGCCGGCGACAATCGCGTCACCTCCCAGGAACCGCTTCTCAGGGCTGAAAATGTGCATGGAGCCGCCTTTCCCTTTCGAGATGCCCGCCTCCTTGCCGTACAGTTCCGCCATCACCAGTTTCGGGTCAATGCCTTTGGCAATGGCCTGTCCGTGCTCGCGGTAACCCGTGACAACGTAATCGGTGTCGCGGATCGCCGAAATCGCTCCTATCCCGACGGCCTCCTGGCCGATGTAGAGATGACAAAACCCCGTTATTTTCCCTTTTTGATACATTTGGTTCGTTTTCTCTTCGAACCGGCGTATAAGCACCATTTTCCGATAGAGTTCCAGTTGCAAATCGGCCTCCAATGTAGGATTCACCTCCCGCAAGTATCGCAAGAACATAACCTAAGGATAATACCTGCAACAAGAATAACAAAGCTTTGTAAGGAGCGCAAACAAACATCGCTGATGCGCAGCGCAGGGAATTAGGTGGTATAATGACGCCCACAATGAAAGTGCATTAGTATCCCGCAAGCGCTGAAATCCGGAGAGGTCCCGTGAACGAGAACCTTGAAGCTTTGCGAGCGAAAATTCGGAATTTTGTCGAGACAGAGGTGGAACCGTTTTCGAATGAGATCGAGGAAACCGATTCGATTCCACCCGCACTTGCAAAAAAGATAGCCGAGATGGGACTGCACGGAATCGGCATCCCGAAGGAATATGGCGGCATGGGGTTAAGCATGGTCGAGCTGTGCGTCGTCACCGAGGAGCTGGCGCGCGTGAACCAGTCGGTCGTACGGTTCGTCGGCGGCTCCATCGCGGGGCTGGCGAATTTCGGTTCGGAAAAACTCAAGGAGAAATATTTCCCGAAAATCGCACGCGGCGAGTCGAGGGCGGATTTCGCGTTGAGCGAGCCGGAGGCGGGTTGCGACGCGGCCAACATACAGACACGGGCCGAGCGCCGAGGAGATTATTACTATCTCAATGGCACGAAGCACATGATCTCGAACGGCAGCGTGAACGACCTGCATCTCGTCTTCGCGGTGACCGATCCGGAGAAACGCGCGCGGGGCGGAATCAGCGCATTTATCGTGGAACGCGCGTTCCCGGGTTTTTCCGTCGACGCGGTTCAGCCAAAGATGGGGTTGCGGGGCATGCCGACGGCGCGCCTTCGTTTCGAGGACTGCGAGACGCCGGCGGAAAACCTCGTTGGCGAGGAGGGCCAGGGATTTCTCGTCGCGATGGGCGGCCTCGATGCCGGCCGGTTGCAGTTCATCGGGGCCGTTGCGATTGGCGCATCACAGAAACTTCTGGAGCTTTCGGTCGAATACGCGAGCAAACGCAAACAATTCGGAAAACCGATAGGAGAGTTTCAGGCAATCCAATGCATGCTTGCGGACATGGCGACCGAACTGCACGCCGCCCGGCTGATGGTATACGATGCCGCCCGAAAGCTGGACAGAGGCGAGAGGACAACGCTGGAATCCTCGATGGTCAAGCTCTTCGCATCGGAGATGGCGTGGCGCGTCGCCGACAGGGCTCTGCAGATACATGGAGCGAACGGTCTGCTCAAGGGAACGCCCGTCGAGCGTTTTTACCGGGATGCGCGTCTGGGGCGAATCTGGGACGGCACATCGGAGATTCAGCGATACATCATCGCGCGAACACTAATCCAACAGTAGGGCTGGATTCATTCGGCCAAATTCAACACATCAAAAAGCCGGCCGTCCGGTCGTATTCGAATTGTGCGAAGGAATTGGCGCCTTCCGAAGGGATTCCGCAATTGGGCACAATGGTTTTTTTGTCAGCATGCGCAACCGCGAAACAGGTTTTCTGCCCCCAATGCGAACACTGAGAGCCGAGCGGACACGCCCATACTTCCATCCGACCGCTAATCGCCCACTATGACGTGTTCCCTTGCCAGGAATATGACGGACCGTTCGAAATCGATGAAGTTGGCTTCGTCCTGAACGGCGGCGAGCGCTCCCTCCGTTCCGGGCAGCTTTCGCAAATCTTCCTCTTCAAACCACAGCTCGGCCACGCCGTCAAACGGCTCGTTTCTTCCCGCGGGGTGCCCGGCCGCCATCATTTCCTGCATTTCGCCGTCGAGCGTGTGCACTTGGACATATCGTTTCACGCCGGGAATGTTTTTTCCGAACTCCGCATGCGTTTCAAGCCAGTACTTCTGAAATTCTCCGCGCGACATTTCCCGTTTCCGCCGGAGACAATACACAACCTTGAGCATCTGTCCGATTCCTTTCTTTCCGTCGGAGCCCGTGGGATTGCTCGCTCATTCGCTCCCGTGCCGGAACTCTGTGGGTGTGACGCCAAGCTGTGATTTGAACACCTTCGTGAAATAGCTCTGGTCGGGAAAGCCGGTCCGATGCGCGACCTCGCCGATTCCCAGGTTCGTCGTTGAGAGCAAGTGTTTCGCTTCGAACACCCGCAGGGAAGCGACGTAATCGGTAAAGCTCATCCCGCACGCTCTCCGTATGATGTCATTCAGCGCTTTCTCGGTGAGGCCGAATTTCCTGCCCACCGTTTGCAGCGTCAGCTTCTTCCCAAGGTTCTTCTCGATATAGTTTTGGATTGCCTTCACGTGTCGAGAACGTGATTCGCCCGCCGTTTCCTCGGCAATGGAAACGAACTTTTTGCATAATCGTTTGAAGTCATCAAAAATGTCTTCGGTTTCGCCTTGTGAAAGGACTTCCTTGAGAAAACGGCTTTGTTTGTCGTGAACGAGCCGCGAAATTCGCTTCTCATGTCCCGCCTTTCGAAAAAGACGCGCGAATATTTCCGCCAGAATCAGATTAGCCGCCGCTCCGGATGCCGGCGCGCTCCGAAGCTCCCGATGAAGTATTTCGAGCAAAATTCGGCGCGCATCGTCAGGCTTCCGGTCGCGCATACATCGGATTGCTTCAATTTCCAGATTCTGCCTGGTCAGTTCTTCCGCATTCCGAAGCTTCGCTCGTCTGCTTTCCTTCTTTTGCCCTGGGGGAAACACGACAGAGGCCGCGGGCGGCGGAGGTGGAGCGGTCTGCCCACCCGGCTCTTTCATGGCCCGCGATGTCAGCAGGGCATCCGACATTTCGAAAAGATATTCGGCGGCTTCGCGAAACTTGCTGCGCGAAATTACGGGAACCATACGGAGAGAGAGCGCCAGGAGAGCGGGGTCCGCACCGTTCTCGATCGCTTGCCGCTCCAAATGTCTGATCAGCGCCATATCGGGTTCTGTAAGCAGCACCCCTCCACAGATGATGACGACGGGAAGCGCTTGCCCTTCCCGAATGATGGGAATCGCCCATCCCGCCAGACGCATATGGCAATTGTAAATGTACGGACGTTGCAACTCGATTGCCATAGCGGCGGCTTCCGCATGGTTCCTGGCGCATTGCTCGGAAAAGAGTCCGCCTCTTCTCAAAGCCTCGCACGGACCACTGACGGGCAATTGTTGGACGCCTTCGAGAGGATGACCGTTGACTCCACAGATTTTTAGAGGGAAACCCACCAGCTTCGCAAAAGAGCCGTAGAGAGACCACGGCAGCTCCGCAGGGGATAGGTCTGCCGCCGAACTCATCGTTTCAATCTTCTTCCGGGAATTGTCTTGTATCGAGCCGGCGGGATGTGTGTCCTTACGCATCTATCCGGTTTCCGACTTCATCCTGGTCCCCCACATGTATCCGAATGTCGGCGCGACCCATTCCGGCGAGCCGCTCCGACACCAGGGCGGAGGCGCGATGGGGGCAGTTCGCCTCGCGGCTGATGTGAGCCAGCACGACATCGCGCAGTCCGTTATGCATCAACTCGCAAAGCAATGCAAGCGCGGCGTCATTCGACATGTGGCCGGTTTTGCTGAGTATCCTCTGCTTTATCTCCCAGGGCCGGGAACAGCCCCGAAGCATAAGCGGGTCGTGATTGAACTCGAGAATCAACAAATTTGAATCCCGAAGGCGCTGTTTGACCAGTTTCGTCGGATACCCCATGTCAAGAGCCACGCCGATGCGTCGCGAAGAGTTCTGGATACTCAGTCCCACCGGATCGGCGGCATCGTGCGGAACCGGATACGTTTGAACGGTCAGACCGGCCAATGACAGAACGTCACCGGTCGAAAACGTTTGCGCGCTCGGTATATCTCCGACATGCGACGTCGCAGCCCTCAGGGTTGCGGCGTTCATGAATATGGGAACCCGGTACTGGCGGGAAAGGACTCCGATTCCGCGGATATGGTCCTGATGTTCGTGGGTGACCACGACCGCCGAGAGGTCACCGGGAGTTAAACCCACCCGGGCGAGGCGGCGCGCCAACTCTTTGCAACTGAGCCCCGCATCGACAAGGAAGTTGGAGTTGCGGGAGGAAACCAGAATCGAGTTGCCACGACTTCCGCTGGCGAGCACGCGAACCCAAATCTTGTGAGAAAGCGTCGTGTTTGGCATTTGGAACACAAAATCTTGAGCGAGGCAACCAGGCTTGTTTGCCGCAGTATACCAGTGACGGGCGCGCGTTGTCAATTGACAAAAGACCGAAGTTGGGGTAAAATTATCACGGTAGAACAAAGGAACAAAGCCGATACCAAGGTAAGGAAATGGCGCTCCAACAGACACTGATTCAGGGGACAGTACAGCAGATGATACTGACCCCTAAGATGCAGCAGGCCATCGAGATATTGCAGCTTTCCACGCTCGAACTGGAAAAATATATCCAGCAACAGCTTACGGAAAATTTCCTTTTGGAGGAAGAGCCCAGCCAGACCCAGGAAATGGAAGTTCCATCGGCCGGCGACCAGACGGCGGAACCCGAATCATCGGACGGAGAAACGCGCGAACTCGACGACAAGCAGCGTGATATCGACAAAGAACTCGAAAACCTGATGGCGTCCTATAACGATTATTATTATGAAGGGCGCGATTTCAGCGTCGGCGACGAGGACGGCAAAAGGGGATTCATTGAGAATACGGCCGCCGAGCCGGAGTCGATGAACAAGAATCTGCTGAGCCAGTTATCTTTGAGCACCGACAGCGAGAAAGACTACAAGATCGGCGAATGGATTATCAGTGAGATCGACGAACGCGGTTATTTCTCCTCGTCTATCGAGGCCGGAGCAGAGAAGCTGGGTGTGCCTCCCGAGGAAATCGAGCGCGTCCTGAAGATAGTCCACACGTTCACCCCCACCGGAATCGGTGCTCGCGATCTTCGCGAGTGCCTGCTAATCCAGATCGAGGCGTCGCATCCCGACAAGCCTCTCTTGCGGAAGATCGTTGAGGACCACCTTGAGCAACTCGCGAAGAAGCAATATCCGAAAATAGCGCAGGCGCTCAAATCAACGGTTCAGGAAGTCCAGGACCTGGCCGCAATCATTGCATCGCTCGAACCAATGCCGGGACGGTATTTCGGCAACCGCGAGGTTATTTATGTTGTGCCGGACGTCATCGTCAAAAAGGTCGACAATGATTATGTCGTCTATATCAACGACGACGGACTTCCCAAACTTCGCATAAGCTCGTTTTACCGGAAACTCCTCAAAGGATACAACGACAACCCGCAGACAAAGGAATACGTGCGCGACAAGCTTCGGGCCGCCCAGTGGCTGGTCAAAAACATCGAGCAGCGGAAAGAGACCATTCAGAAGGTGGCCGAAAATATTGTGGATGTCCAAAGAGAATTTTTCGATAGAGGGGTCGCCTATCTCAAGCCGTTGACTCTGAAGGAAATCGCTGAGCGCATAGGAATGCACGAGTCGACCGTGAGCCGGGTGACCACCAATAAATACATGGAGTCGCCGCGGGGAATCTTCGAGTTGAAGTACTTCTTCTCTTCCGGGATAGAAAGCTCCGACGGCGAGGCGACCTCATCGACAAGCGTCAAGGAACTGATCCGAACACTTATCGAAAACGAGAACAAACACAAGCCGCTCAGCGATCAGAAGATTACCGAGGTCTTGAACAAAAGGGGACTCAACATCGCCCGCCGCACCGCCGCCAAATATCGGGAGGAACTCGGCATTCTCTCCTCAAAATACCGCCGCGAATATTAAGCCTCCTCTTCCTTTCGCGACCAGCCTCACAAATTGACCTTCAATCCTTTCCGATGCAGAAATTCCTTGACTTCGCGGACGCTGAAGGTTCGATAATGGAACACCGATGCGGCCAGCAGAATCGTGGCGCCCCCTTTGACGACGGCATCGTAGAAATGCTCCAACGCGCCTGCTCCTCCGGACGCCACAACGGGAAGATTGACCGCATCCGAGATGGCCCGTGTAAATTCCAAATCGTACCCTTCCTTTGTTCCATCGGCGTCCATGCTGGTGGGTAGAATCACACCTGCCCCGAGCGCCTCGCACTGTCGCGCCCAGGCAACGGCGTCTTTTCCCACCGGCTTCGTGCCGCCCGAGACAACCAGTTCGAAGCCGGACTCCATTGCGGGGTTTCTCCTGGCGTCGATGGCGACTGTTATTCTGCGCGACCCAAATTTACGGGCTGCGCTCTCGATTATCGATGGGTCTCGAACTGCGGCGCTGTTCATCGAAACACAAGCGGCTCCCGCATCGAGCACCAACTCGATGTCTTCCAGGCTTGCAATGCCGCCGCCAACGGTGAGCGGAATCCGTATGACCGATGCCACGTTCCGAATCCATTCCAGCCTGGTTTTTCGGTTCTCGAGGGTGGCCGCGATGTCGAGCATGGCCAACTCGTCCGCTCCTTCATTCTGATACAGTTTTGCGTTTCCGACGGGATCGCCGGCGTCTTTCAAGTCCACGAAATGAATTCCTTTCACGACCCGACCCTCTTTCATATCGAGACACGGCATAATCCTTATCGTATCCATTTTCGGCTGACTCCTTTCCCAAGAGCTGAAGGATTTATAGAGCTGTCTCTCAGCCCGTTCCGAGAAACAATCGTGACTCCTCGTTCGTGGCTTCTCTCACTGGAGAATCATCATAATAGTCGCCACGTGACAGTGTCAACGAATCACCGGCAACCGCGCTCATATTCTCCCTCATGAAGCTTTACCCTCACTACCCACGCTTCGGGGGCGCCAAATGCGCGCCGCTTTGCCCTGCATGCGTCGGTGTGTAGGATGCTCGGCGTTGATTTCGAGTCGGGTTTATTATAGGATGCTGAATTATCCGATCCGAACGAGTGGTTCCATTCAGAACAATCTGCGGAGAAGCGGGACATGATCGACATGCTTATCGTCCACGGTGATGTGTTCACGATGACCGGTGACGGAGTGGGTTACATCGAGGACGGCGCCGTCGCGGTCGACGGCGCCAGCATCAAGGCTGTCGGACCCACGGCCGCCCTGGAGCGTGAATTCACGGCGGAGCGAATGGTCGATGCCCGAATGAAAGCCGTTCTGCCGGGTTTTATCGACGGCCACATGCACACTGTGATTGCGCTGTCGAGAGGCCTTGCGCAGGATGCGCCGACGTGGCACGAGGGAGTGGACCCCTATTTCAACAATCTTACCGCAGACGCCATTCATGCGGGCGCGCAACTTGTCGCAGCGGAAGCTTTGCGTTCGGGCACAACCACGTTTGGGGATTACGGCCCGGGCATCTCATTTGTAGCTCCCTTCTACGAAAAAATCGGGGTGCGCGCGGCTCTGAGCGGTCTTATCAGCGAAGTTCCTCCAATCGAGAGCGAACTCGGACCGAACGAGCTCTACCCGTTCGAGCCTTCCATTGGCGAATTCCGCCTCATGGAAAACCTCGAACTGATTGAGAAGTGGAACGGAGCGGGCAACGGTCGCATTACGGCCATGCTCGGTCCGCAGGGGCCCGACTACTGCAGCAAAGAACTTCTCGTGCGAATCCGCGAATGTGCCGAGAGATACGGCGTGAAACTCCATCATCATGTCGCACAGAGCGAAGTGGAACTTATCCAAATTAAGAAACGGTATCGTAAGCGGCCCGTGGAATTCCTGAAGGAAATCGGCTATCTCGGCGAAAGACTGCTCGCCGTTCACATGAGCAGATGCGCCGAGGAAGAGGTAAAAGAGGTTGCCCGGTCGGGAGCCTCGATGGCCTTCTGTCCTTCAAGCCAGGTTCTGTGCGACGGCATCGCTTCTCCGGCGGATGTCTTCAGCAGGGCGGGCGGCAACGTATGTCTCGGCACAGATGAGACCTGCACCAACAATGGCGCCAACATCTTCCTTGAACTGAAGACGGCCTGCCTGCTCTTAAAGATGAAAAGACGGGATTTGACCGAGATGCCCGCCTGGAAGGTTCTGCGCATGGCAACGATTGAAGGGGCGCGGGCAATCGGACTCGGAAACGAAATAGGCTCCCTCGAAACCGGCAAGAAAGCGGATATCATATTGGTGGACTTGGACCGACCCACGATGACCCCTGTCCTCAGAAGGCCGGTCAGAAACATTGTGCCCAATCTCGTGCTCTCGGCAAACGGGACAGAGGTCTCGATGTCGATTATCGACGGTAAGGTGGTACATGAAAATGGCACGCTTCTGACCTTTGACGAACGGGAATCGCTGGCGTTTGCCCAGCGAGCGGCCGAGGAGTTGTCCGAGGCCGCCGATGCCCTTGTTCGAAAAAGAAACACGACACAGTTTCGACTGACTCAAGAGGGAAAATATTAGGGACACCGTGGCGTTCCGGCAATTCATTGACGCGCATTTCGGGGAAAGGGTATCCGCTCCGCGAAGAAAGCATACGGGAACGGCGCAGCCAATTATGCAATCGCCCCTCTTTCCGCGCAGTGGGAGTGTGAATCGGTCTCACCGTGGCGCAAACCCGGAAATCTTCAAATCAACATGAGGAGGCATCACAATGTTCGAATTGAAAATCATCAACGGGCTCTTGGCCACATCGGAAGAAGTGGCGCCCCGAGATATCGGCGTCAGCGAGGGGAAAATTGCGGCAGCCGGTTTGCCGGGCCACCTTGGCGAGGCAAGCGAGACCGTCGACGCGACAGGCAAGGTTATCCTGCCCGGAGCGGTTGACACTCACTGTCATTCAGTCGATCCCGGACCTTCCGATACGATCGGTTTCGATACGGCGAGTCAGGCCGCTGCCGCCGGCGGTGTTACTACCATCGTGGACATGCCATTCCAAATGCCGGCAACATTCAATCGCGACACCTTGCAGATAAAATTAGAATCAATTTCTCCAAAGGCATACGTCGATTTCGCTTTGTGGGGAACGGCCCTGGCGTTCGACCTCTCGACGATTTCCGACCTGGCGGGATCGGGAATCGTCGGCTATAAGTTCTTTATGCAGTCAAGCGTCTCGATGCTGCCGCACCTGCATGACGGGCTTCTTCTCGACGCTCTTCAACTGGTGCGAGAAACCGGTTTGCCGGTGGGCGTCCACGCCGAGAACAATGACATGATCGCGCACCTTGAAGAATCATTGAAAACAAAAGGGCGAACGGACGGAATGGCGTTTATAGAATCACACCCTCCCATCACGGAACTGGAGGCGATCCACCGCGCGCTTTTTCTTGCCGCGCATGCCGGCGTCCCGCTCCATATTTTCCATTGCAGCCTCGCGAGCGGAGTAAAAATGGTTGACGCGGCGAGGAAAGCCGGTCAGAGCGTCACCGTTGAAACATGTCCTCATTACCTGGTGCTCGAGGAAAAAGAATTGGAGCGCCAAGGCGGTTTCGCCAAAATTGCGCCCCCGCTCCGCACACGGCAGAATATTGAAACCCTATGGGAAAGGGTCGCGGCAGGCGAGGTCGATAATGTCGCCTCCGACCACTGCCCCTATGAGCGGGTCCAGAAAGAAACCCCGGACATATGGGAGACGCCCGCGGGAGCGCCGGGAATCCAGACACTCGTGCCGTTATTGATAAGCAACGGAGTGAAACCGAAGCGGATAACTCTGCAGAGGCTCGTCGAAGTCACCGCAGAAGGCCCTGCCCGACTGTGTGGACTCTTTCCGAGGAAAGGCGCATGCAGAGTGGGAGCGGACGCGGATTTCGCAATCTACGACTTGAGTAATGAGCGACCAATCGATGAAGACGCGCTGATTGGCTCAGAGTGGACACCGTTCAAAGGCCTGGCCGCCTGCTTTCCGCAACGTACGATGGTTCGGGGGGAAACGGTGTTTCTCGACGGAGCCGTTGTCGGCAAAAAAGGCCACGGCGAGTTCGTGAAGAGACCATAAGTTTTCGGGCTTCATTGACTCTCCAACCTGCGGTTTCGCCCAATTGACAAGGAACTTGCGGGGTGATATGATTTGGAAACCGCTGGTAGATAAACGGAACTGTCGCGAGAAGGAGCGTTTTTCATGTCGATCGAGCAATTTGCCCTGAAGGGGAAAAAGACAATCGTGACCGGAGCGAGCCGCGGGATCGGGAAAGCCATAGCTCTCGGATTCGCTGATGCGGGCGCCGATGTGGCAATCTGCAGCAGAAAGCTGGAGGATTTGGAGCCGGTGGCATCAGAAATCGAGAAGTTGGGCAGAAAGGCTTTCGCTTTGGCGGCGGATGTCAGCAAAAAGGAGGACATCGACCGCTTCGTGTCCGAGGCCCACGAGAAGTTCGGTCGCATAGATATTCTCGTGAACAATGTGGCCCGTAACATCATGTCGCCCTTAATGAACCTGCGGGAAGACGGCTGGGACAAAATCGTCACCACGAACTTGAAGAGTCAGTTCCTCTTTTGTCAGGCGGTCGGTCGTATAATGATGTCCCAGGGCAGGGGCGCGATTATCAATATTTCGTCAACCGCCGGCCAACGGGCCGCTCCCCTGTTGGGGGCGTACAGCGTGAGCAAAGCCGGCGTGGACATGCTGACGAAGGCTCTCGCAAAGGAACTCGCCGGAGTGGGTATCCGCGTGAACGCAATCTCGCCGGGAATGGTGGAAACCAAATTCAGCGAAGCGATTTGGAGCAGTCCCGAGATGTACGCCGAAGTGGTTCGCGACATACCGCTCGGCCGGCTCGCCACCCCGGATGAGATTGTCGGACTGGCGATATTTCTCGCGTCGGACGCCGCAAGCTATGTGACGGGAGCTATTATTAATATCGACGGCGGGTCGCTGACCTGAAGATTTCTCAGGAGCCGCCATATGTTCTCCTGAGTTCGGTTTTCAGGATTTTTCCGGCCGCATTTCGAGGCAGAGCTTTTAGAAAATACACGAGTTCGGGTTTCTTGTAGCTCGCAATCCGTTCTCTGCAATATTCGATCAAATCATCGGATGTAACCGTGTGAGACGGCCTCAGCACAACCGCCGCCGCAACGATTTCTCCCCACCTGCGGTCAGGAACCCCAAAGACGGCCGCTTCGGCCACGGCGGGGTGGGATGCGAGCACACTCTCCACTTCGACCGGCACAATGTTCTCGCCGCCCCGGATGATAATGTCCTTCTTCCGACCTGAAATGAAGAGAAAGCCATCCTCGTCGAGATATCCGATGTCGCCCGTGTAGAACCAGCCGTCGCGAACGGAGAGCCTGGTGTCTTCTTCCCTGCGCCAGTATCCCTGCATGATGCCGGTCCCACGAATCTTGATCTCGCCTACCGTCCCGGACGGCGCGTGTCTGCCCTCGTCGTCGACGATGGCAATCTCGAGACCCGGCACCGCTCTGCCCACGGATTCCAACGGGTCCCGCCTTCCTTGTGGCGCTTCGAGAGAATGTTCGTTCGGCTGAAGCCAGGTCACACCGGCTTCTGTGAGACCGTAACCCTGAATGAACATGCAGGGCAGCTTCCGCATAGCCCTGCGAATCAGGTCGGGCGAAGCGGGTGAGCCGCCATAGACAAGAACACGCAGGCTGTCCAGGTTGTATTTGTCCAAATCAGGGTATTCCACCATATGTTCGAGCATGGTCGGCACAACCATTGCCATCATGACGCCCTCATCCTGGATGGTGCGGAGAAAATCGTCGACCTTGAACTGCGGCTGTACCACGAGGGTACCGCCGGAGGCAGCCGTCTTCACAATGACCTGCACCCCGGTAACGTGAAACACCGGCACGGCGAGCAGACCGACCTTTTCCAATGACGGGTCATCAAAGGCTGTCTTCCGCGCTTCACATCGCTGGATAATGGTGTCGTGGGAATGCATCACACCCTTGTGCGGGCCGGTCGTCCCGCTGGTATACAACATGATTGCAATCGATTCTCCGGGCACGTCGACATGCAAGGGCATGTCGTCGGAGTCAACCAGGAAATCGTGGAGGGACGAATCCTCCCCCGGCAGAGCGTCTATTATAAGCGTGCGCCTCGTTGTCTTGATGTCTTTCGTGACCGCCATGACCTCACCGGCGTATCGTTTGCCAACCAGCGCAACGGTTGGCTCGCAGTCAGTGAAAACGTGAGAAAGCTCCTTCCCCTTGAGACGGCAGTTCATGGGACAGAAGATTGCTCCGAGTTTCGCCGACGCAAAAAGCAAAAAGAGATGTTCGGGGCAGTTCGTATTGAATATGGCCAGGCGGTCGCCCAGCCGAACACCTGCGGCGGACAAAGCGTTGGCAAATCGATTTACGATGTTTTCATACTCCCAATAGGTCCAGCGGTTACCGCCGTAAACGATGGCGTCCCTTTCAGGATAATCCCTGTTCATCTCCGTGAGATATTTTGCTACCGTCATGACCTCTCCTCGCTGTTCATTTGGGGAAAAAACGGCAAGATAGTATCGGCAGTATTATATCAAGGCGGCGCATTATCCAAAAACGTCTGCGGGGGGTTCTCGTTTCGGAACCATGAAAGCGGGGCCGACACGAATTCACTCTCGGCGGCTTCGCGACCATATTTTGATGCGCGCGACTCTGAGTGTGTGGCGTTTGAGGAGGCCGAGCACGCGTGATATGCCGGATCGCAATCGTCCGAAAAATTTCCACCGAGAACCGCGTATTCCCAGCAAAACCCTCTCGCGACACCGCGAACAAAGGTAGCCTACCGAGGATTCGGGCAGGTTTTCGACCGCCAGCGTGTTCTCCGGCGCGGATGCCCTGCCGCAAACGGAACACTTGAGCGAACGGATGCAATCAAGACAAACATAGAAGTTCTTTCGGGAAAATGACAGCAACGCTACGGGATGTCGCGAAAAATAGAGCTTCCCGCAGACGGCGCAGCACAGCAACTCCTCGCAGAATGCGGACCAGGCATGTTCGTGGTTGAAGCTTTTGTCCTCGTTGGCCGAATTGTAACCTTCTCCGTCCATCGTTTCGTCCGTTCCGGGGAAAGCGCTTCAGGGACTCTGAATCCATTTCACGGCCACCGTGCCCTCGCTTTGCTTGTTTCGGGGCCTGTGGCCGGGAGTGTCCTTGAATATCTCCATCCTGCCCTTGAATGCCTTTTTGAACTGTTTTGCTATATGGATTGCCAAAATTGAATTGACCGTCCGTATCGTCATTTTCTTGCCGTTCGTGCGAATATCAAGGATGCGAGAGCAGTAATTCCTGCTGTGCTCGATTTCTTCTTCGCGCCGAATCATCCTGAGTATTTCCTCAGTCCGCGAAACGATTATTTCGCCGTCGAGATACACGGTCCCCAGCGTCACTTTATCCCGTATCCGTTTACAGGCGGTGCAGAGCGCCTGTTCGGCTCTATCCCGGTTTTCGCGGGAAACGTGGGACGGACTGTTCCATTTTCTTCCGTCAAACACGGCATGGCAGGCGGGACACATCTTCATCGAGGTTACCTCCGGAGCTTGTTCGCCGGCATATAACCGTTTCGGAAAGATTTGACTCGCAGCGGGAGGGTTAACTCCCGCCGGTCACAATGTTTGTGGAGGTGCGGAAAACGCCGTCAGTGCCTTGTATTTTATCGACAACCACTCTTCCGAGTTCGTTGATATCCGCCGCTTCAACGAACGCAATCACGTCCACCGGACCCGTTACGGCATGACATGTCCGCACACCGTCAATCTGCAACAATTTATGGCTCACATCCAGGGCCTTACCCTGAGCGCATTCGACAAACACATACGCGGATATAGCCATGCGGATGGTCCCCTTCTCGCTTTTGTGCGCGCAATCTGACGACCCGGCGCCCTCCACCAGCCACTTCCTATTATATCCGCCTCTTTGTGTTTTGGAAAGAGACCAAACAACAGTATCTTCAATCTATGTTCCGGACAATTTCGGGTCTCCTCAAGCTCCCCGGCCTTGCGACGAACGGTCGTACTCGGGACTGAAATTGACATGGGATATCCGAAACTGCTCGAGCAATGGCCGACGGAGACGCTCGAACACGGCCGCGCATTCGCTGACATGACAGTCGTCCCGAAAGACAATGTGAGCGGTCATGGAATACATCTGCGAGGTAATCTCCCAAATGTGCACGTCGTGCACGTCGGCGACCTCCGGCGCACTTACCCGAATCGCTTTGATCACATCATCGATGTCAATATGCCGGGGAGCGGTTTCGAGCAAAATGTTAACCGAATCCCTGAGAAGATTCCAGCTCCAAACAAGGATTACAAGGGCAATGAGCATGCTCAGCATGGGGTCGATCGCATACCAGCCCGTGAAGTAGATGACCACGGAACCGATAACGATGCCGCCCGACGATGCCGTATCTCCGAGCATGTGCAGGAACGCACTGCGCACGTTCAAGTCGGTCTTGCCCACGTCGAGCAAGATAATCGCCGAAACCATGTTGACGACCAATCCGACAACGGCCACCATGAGCATGGGCAATACTTTGATCGGCGCGGGATTCAGGAGCCGGTTGACCGCTTCATGGAAAATGAAGGCAATGATGAATAACAGGGTGATACCGTTGAACAGCGCCGCAAGCACCTCGACCCTGTACAAACCAAAGCTTCGGTTGGGGCGAGTGGGCAGGGCCGCCAGCTTGATGGCGATGAAGCTCACCAGCAACGCAAAGAAGTGAGTAAGCATGTGGCCGGCGTCGCTCAGGAGGGCGAGACTGCCGGTGAGCAGGCCGCCAACCACCTCCACAACCATCGCGCCGCCCGTCACTGCCATTGCCAGGATAAGTCGCCTGCGTTCGACCACGCGATGAAAATGCTGACCTTCACCCTCCTCGCGTGCGTGAAAATGCGGCACTGTAGACAGCGGCTGATGAAAATGAATCATGTGACAGGCGAGGCGGATTCGCTACGATTCCTCGATTTCGGTTACCGGTTTTTCGGTGAACAGATAATCCTTCATCTCCTTCGCGAATTCGGCGTCGTTCCTGCGTATCCACTCCATGAGCATCGCTGCGTGCTCTTTTTCTTCATCCCGGTTATGTGCCAGAATGTCCTTCAGTTCTTTGTTGTCGGTGGCATCGATGCGCTGCTGATACCAGTCCATTGCTTCGATTTCCTCTTTCAGCGACATCCAGGCGCGGTGTAAATCCTGCGTGCTTTTCGAGAGTCTCTCGTGCGGCTCATGATATGCCCCTGCCATAGCCAGTCCTCCTTGCTTTCGGTTTCACCAGTGGTCAAACCGGCGTCAAGTTGTCCAAAGGAATCGTCAACGGAGCGAATCCGAAAATCAAAAAATGCGGATGTCTGCCCCTTTTCCATGCTCGTACAAACCAAAGAGACTTCACCAGAGACCAATAGAATCATAACATTGCGGGAAAGAAGTGCGCAAGACGGGTTTGTTAAATCGGCGCTCACGGCCAGGGTTTATTGGGGACACCATGCGGCATGGCTCCTCCCGATAACCCGCGTCACCAACCGCAAAACAGATGGGGGGAACTCCGTCGGAATTCCCCCCAATTAAGACATGGGAGATGTGTGACAACAAGGTTTTGAAAAGCTTTCCCCTACTCCTTTTCGGGCCTCGGGTGGGCTATTTCCTTGTATCTTGCCTCAAAATCGAACTCTTTATAGGTCGGGCTCTCTTCGTTGTGACATTTCCTGCAGACCTCCTCAGTCGGCAGGATGAGCCCGTTGGCTTTCGCCTGTTCCACATCCTTCATTATTTTGATGTTCTTGTAGTCTTTGCCCGCGCCGTGACAGCTTTCGCAGCCCACACCTTCCTCCATCGTGTACGTGGGTTCGAACCGCGACGCGTCAGCGCCATATCCGGTCACGTGGCACTTCAGACATTCCGCGCTCTTCTGCGGGTCCTCTATCCCTTGTTCGGCGGCAATTTTCTTGGCTTCCTCTGTGCCGAGGGTCTCATAGGCTTTCGCGTGCTTGGATTCTTCCCATGATTTATACTGAGCGCCTTTGGCCGGCGCCATATGACACATTTTGCAGCCCTTCACGCCAACGTAATTGTGCTCGGCGTTTTCGGCGGAACTCGATGAACTGACCAGCCCGAATGCAATTAACACCGTCACTACCCACAACAAGCTTCTCATAATCCCTTCCTTTCGCTTAGACAACTTTCCCCCATTCACCAAAACAACGCCAAGTTTAGCAACTGCCATTATTATTATAGACGTTGCATACACTCGTTTTATTCAAAAATTCCAGCCACCCGGACCGCTCCTCGATTCGGCGCTCCGCGCTTCCGCGCAGTACTTGTCCCGGGAAGCCTGAGTCCGGCCCTCCTAAAACAATAAAATACATTAACAATATTTCGGTCTGTAAGCAAGCTCACAACGCCAAAACTCACAAATGACCTCTTTCGACCGCAAGACCACGAAAATTTCCCCGCAGCGATACCCTGGCGAAGAAGATGGCGCCGGCGCCGGTTGGAGTGGGCAAAGCTCTGCACGATTGAATATTTGGCTCAAACAGGACTATGTTACTATCTTATCTGAGAATGCGGGCTCGAAATCAAAGACGAGAGCCGCAAAGCGCTCCGTCCTCGCGCTTGCGGCCCTCGTCGGTATAAGGGGAAGAGAAAATCTTACGGCTCGCACTCCGGCGTCAGCTCACCCCCGTTGTATGCATCGAGAATTTTCGCGGCCTCGAGCATAGAGCGGCCGGTACCGGAGGACGGTTTCACTTTGTAAGGCAGTGGGCCAGAGAACCCACTGAGCAATTGGTCCGCCACGATGACAGTTTCTTCAACCGGACGCGGGTCGGAACCGTTCGCGATGTTAAGTTTCGCTGAAATGAGCTGGCGAGCAAGCAGCATGCTGGCGTCGCCCTTCACGGGCCTCTTCAGGATCGCAAGCAATTCATCCCTGGTATAGTTCACCGCTCCCAACCACATCGACTGAACCGGCCATTCGTCGGAATGGTTTTTCCAATATCCCATACCCATGGGACAGAGATATTCCGGGATGAAAGCCGTGACGATGCAGGTATCAGGCTCACTCGAACACGCGCCGTCATCGACAACGAGTTCGATTATGTAGTCGCCGGGCGCATCCGCTGCGAATGCGGGCGTCGCCGTCAGCGAGCCGGAAAGCGCCGCCGAGCTGCCTTCGGGCCTGCTGACAAGCGACCACATATAGGCAAGCTGGTCGCCGTCTGCATCCGAACTGCCGCTGCCGTCGAGCAACACGATGTCTCCCCGGTATACCGACTGGTCTCCTCCGGCTTCGGCAATTGGACATGTGTTACAGAACTCGTCAATTTCCCCGTCGCAATCGTTGTCTATCCCATCGCCGCAGACTTCGACCTCTTCGCATCCGTCGTCGGGCGGTATCCATTTCACGAACAGGTGTGCGGTGAGAGTGTCGTCATGGGGTTCCTGTGTCGCCACCCGATAGCCGGAACCCGCGATGTAGGACAATACCAGCCCGAAATGCCGATAATTGATATCGAAGGGGTCGTAATCCCCGTTATCGATACGCTCCTGCACAAGGTTTGCAATGTCCGGACTCTGATACCAATCTCCAACGGTCCAGTCGGGCATCAAGTCCCAGACCACCGGCAATCCCTGCCGGGGAATGTCGGTCAGGGACATTCCATCCGGATAATTATCGGCGCCGAAGCCACCGCTCTCTTCCCATTTGTCATCGGGCGACAATGCCTCAAGAGCGGTGTCGACCAAACCTGAGGTGGTGTAGTTGGAACGCAGCCGCACGTGCGCCTCGACTATCGTGGCCCCCTTCGGGACGGTCAAGGGCCATCGCCAATAAGAATCGTAAATCGCTCCGGTAAGCGCAGAATATCCGACATATTGATGACCGTTTATGTCGGCGAAGCCGTTGGTTCCGCCCACCCGACCTTCTGCGTATGTGTCCTCGATGTCGGAGTCGCCCACGTGAAAAACAATGCTCTCATATTCCGGCATTCCGTCAAAATTCGGAGTCCAGTCCACATAGAGTTCAGCCACAAAAGAATTATCGTCGGGCTGTTGCGTGCCGGTCCTGTACGCATAGCCGGAAACATGCTTCAGCACGAGGCCGAAATATTTTCCTTCTTCGCCGTCCGGAGCATAACCGACGTTCCACAGACGCTCCTGCACGAGGTCTGCTATGTCCGGGCTGACGTGCCAGCCGCCCTCGTTCCATGAGTCCGTTATGGCCCAAACGACGGGAGCCCCTTGCAGCGGGATATTTTTCAGGGCCGTTCCGTTGGGATAGCTTTCGCGGTTGAATCCCTTACCGGTCTCCCATCTCTTGTCCGCGACAAGCGCCTGGAAGGCGGCATCGAGATTTCCCGAATTCGTGTAATCGGAACGAATGCGCACATAGGCATGGTTTATTATTGAGCCCTTCGGAATGGTAAGCGCCCACCGCCAATACGCATTGTAATAAGCATACGTGTAACGCGAATAACCAAAGAAGTGCCAGCCGTTCGGGTTGTCGAAATCATTCGAGCTCCCATAGAGGCCCAACCCTGCGGAGGTGTCTTCCAGGTCTGTTTCCGCCACATGGAATGTCGCTGTCTCAGCGAACGCGGCCGCATTGAAAAAGACCAGCATGAGCAGGATTAACAGATTTCTTCCCATGTTCATCACCTTCCTGTGCCCGCGCCGCGATTTGTTTTCCGAAATCGCGGTCGTCGGCTCGGCGCTTGCGGTATAACGTCTGCCCGGCCCAACAAGCGCTCCATCAACAAACGCGAATGCTCTTTTGTATGATAAGCAAAGGGCAAGTTGTGTGCCATGACGCGCAAGCCGATTGACTGCGTTCTGACTCGCGTAACTATTTGATAAGACTTGGCTTAGCATATACTTGGCTTCGGAAAATAATGCCTTTCCCGAAATACGGTTTCGTGATTGCCGTTACAACAACGTGGCCGATTACGAATTTGTTCCGAGTGCGCCACATACAGCGCCACCAGGCTGGATAAAAAATGGGAGGCCAATGAAATTCTTGCCGGAAACTAATGCGAGCCGAGAAGTCTCAGCCCGTTCTCATAGAAGATGCGTCGATAAACCAGCTCAGGTAATTCAAACCTTTTCAACGCCCGTATCTCGGTATCCCATCTGAAAATCAGATTCGGAAAGTCCGACCCGTATACGATCCGGTCCTGATGTCGCAACAGGTCGTCCCGCCCTATCGTGTAGAACCTGCCGGGCAGCGGATAGAACGCAAAGGCGGTGTCCAAGAAGATATTCGGATATTCACCGAGCAATTCAAGGAAGTCGGGGACCTCGAGTTCTCCCATGTGCGGCACGTTCACAGCAAGCCGGGGATAGCGGCCCAGAAGCCTTCGCAGCTGTCTGATACCCACGAATTCGTTTCCGACGGGGCCTGTTCCGACGTGCATGAGGATGCGCTTTCCCGCTTCGATAACGGCCTCATACAGAGGGAACAGTCGTTCGTCGTGTGGGTAGAACCTCTGAACCAGCAGTTGCAGCTTAAAGCCGAGTATGCGCGGATGCTGGAGCAGTTGCCCTATTTCGCTCATACAGAAAGTGTCGTCGGGATGGAAAGCGGCGAAACAATACAGGTTCTCGTGTCCTTCGAGCAGAGCGAGATTCCACGCGTTCAACACCGACGCGACTCCCGCCTTGTGGGCGTAATTCGAAAATACTATCTTTTCGACGCCCCGCTGCCCGAGAAATCGAATAATCTGCGGCGTATATAACCGGTATTCGACGCTCCATTGATATTCCCTGCGGAAAAAATCCCAAATGGCGTCAAAGAAACGGTCGGGAAACAAGTGGACGTGAAAGTCAATGATGGGAAACGAGAAGGGTTTTTGGTTCGCTTCGTTCTCCTGCTGCTTCTGATTCTCCATAACGAAGAGGTCAAGCTGGTCCCATTTACCGGTAAGGAATCATGAATCTGTTTCAGGGCTCGCCAGAAGAGTTCCCCATCGGGAACAGTGAGTCCCTCCGATAATTCCATGTCCTGCGCTTCGGGGGCAGTCCGCCAATCTACGAATCCCCAAAATACGGGGGGTTCCGTAATTGGGTACAGCCCCCGCGCTTCGTTTCGCTGACATTCATAATTGTCGGGCAGATTCACAGTGAGCGTGTCCCCCAATAACCCCTTCGCTATGCAATCGCAGGACAGGATTCATTCTCTCAGGGGGCGGGGGCCGGAGAGCCGAACTTCCGTTGCTCGAGCATGTCCATGAACGCATCGAGCCGATTTTTCACCTGGGCGTCGCTCCAGTTTCGCACATCCATATGGTCGGCTTCGAACATCACGCTCGGAACCTCCAACTCATCCATGAGCACGCGCCGAATGTCCATTTGGCCGAGCGATATGGGCTTGCAGCTTTTGTTGGAGTGAAGGATGGCGCCGTCAATTTTGTATTTTCGGCAGGCGTCGAGCACCATATCGATACGCTTTTTCAGGGACACATTGGAGACAAGCGGAAATGAAAGTATACTTTTCCGGGCAAGGCTTTCGATGGGATTCTCCCAATCGAGCCGGATAGACCATGCGGCGGAATACGTTTCTGCGACGACGACCGCGCCCCACTTTTCAAAGTAATTGAAAATACCCATGTTGTACCACAGCGGGATATTATCCCAAAACAGGCGGAACCGTTCCTCGGGAACACACCCAATCCCCTTCTCGGCTCTTTCCCGCACCTCATGCTTGAATTTTTCGAGAAAATCGACGGCGTCCTGAGTGCCCGGGAGAACCACCATGACGAACATCACCCCGATTTCGGCCGCGCTGAACGGGGTCGGCACACAGCGCCGATAATCCATGATCTCGTCCCACAATTCGCAGGCTCGGTCTGAAAGGCGCACGACTTCCCTCAGCCGGTCCATATCCAGCTTCTTGCCGGTTTGCTCCTCGAGCCACCGTATGAAGTCGCGGAACCGGTCGGCGGCAAACGAGATGGTCTCGTCGTTTATCTCTTCGGGGGGAATCTGCGGGCCGTCGGCGATATAGGTCGGCACGCGGAAGTGTTCGGCAAAGGCCTGGAAAATTTTCATCGCGGGTATACACCCGCCGCCGAACGCTATGATTAGGTCGGGCGACGGCAACCCGCCAAGCGGCTGGTCGGCCCTTTTCATTCCTTCGTGAATGTAGCCGAGCGCGTTTCTCAGGTAGCCGCACAGGTCGCGTGAGTACCCCATTCGCTCCGCCGCCTCCATGCACTCGGGCGCCAGCCCGGTGGCCGCGCAAATGGGAGACCAGTTCTCCGGCATGACCGGCATGATATCCATCGCGCGAAACACCTCGATCGCGCCGTTCATGGGCGGCATCCAGCCGACGAGTTTGCCTTCGGCTTTCGCAGCGTGGGCCTCGGCGAAATACTTTGGAACCAGCTTCCAGAGTTCTTTCGAAATCTCGAGACGCTTCCGCGAACTGGCTGCTTTCATTTTATCGCGCACTCCCAAAGAGGGAGCGCTCACCCTTCCTTCGTTGCTAACGGTTCACCCCGAGACCACGTGAAGCGGCGCCTCTTCAGTTGGCCGCCTGTTTCACTTGTTCCTCGGTAAAAACGCTCTTCTTATCTTTTTCGAACAGCTCAATCAGGAATCGTTCCTGCGGTTTTTCGGAGATGGTCTTCGGAATCTCATCGAGCACCTGGATATAGGAGGGCACGAAATTCGATTCCAATTCCCTGCGACACTTCTGGTACACGGAAGCAAGGTCAAGCTTCGCTCTGTCGGCCGGGACGATGGCCGCCACGACATCCTTTTCCCCCGGCGCCCCGCTTGCGGCGGGCACGCCGTAGACGGCCACCTCCGTGACGTGCGGATGTTCCGCCACCACCTTCTCGACATAGTCGGGATGAACGAAGTCGCCGTTGTGTCGGATACCGCCGCCCTTGCGGTAATCGAAGAAGAACCACCCGTCTTCATCGACGTGTCCCATATCGCCGCTGCGCAGCCATCCCCCGCGAACCTTCTTTGCGGAGGCATCGGGATTCTTGTAGTATTCGACATCGGCCTTCTCACCGGTCGCGGGCCGCGAAACGATTTCCCCGATCACATTCGGCGGGCATTCGTTGTCATTTTCGTCGACAATCTTCATTTCCAGCATTCCGGCCAACGGCTTCCCGAACGAGCCGACCGGTCCCTGGCCAATCGGCTTGTATGCAAAACCGCCCTCGACTGCCGCGTACCACTCGAGTATCTTTACGTTAAACCGCTTTTCGAACGGCTCCCATATGGCCCGCGGCATCCCCGCGCTTATGACGAAGCGCACCGGGTTATCGCCATCGTTCGGCTTTTCCGGCTCGCTGTATATCGCGGTTGCCATGCCCCCGAGCAATGAGAAAGTCGTGCATCCGAACTTCCGGCAGATGTCCCACAGGCGGCTCTTTGTGAAGCGCTCGCTCAGAACGACGAGCCGTTCGAGCAGGAGTCCCGGCATGACTGTCACGGCCTGCGCGTTGCCATGCGTGAGAGAGAGCCCGGTATACAGGATATCGTCCTCCTGATACTGCCAGACCATCTGACCGATAAGCCCGTACGACGCGATGCGGTTGTTCGGGAGAACCACACCCTTCGGGTCACCCGTGGTGCCGGATGTGTAGATTATCTCCATCGGGTGGGTCGGGTCCTCCAGTTGGTTTCCGACGTAGTGCTCGGGACCCGCCAGGACTTCGTTGAGCGAGGGATACTTGTCGCCCTTCTGCTCCCACGGCATATAGGCCACGTATATCGCCTTCACCATGGGCACATCCCCCATAATTCCCTCGATTACGGGCAGAAGGTCGGAAGTTATCAAAACGACTTTCGCCTCGGAATTATTCAGGTAATACTTGAGTTTCTGCCCTTTTGTGCGCGGGTCGATCGGAACCGACACGGCGCCGGTCAGCGTTCCCGCGGTCATCGCATACAGGAACTCGGGGTGATTGCGCATCATTATCGCGAACTTGTCACCCTTTTCAACACCCTGCTCCTTCAGCATGACGGCCACCTTATTCGAGCTTCTCCACAGGTCGGCATAGGTCAAGTGAACGTCGGGATTTGTGTTGCGCTCGAATATCAGGCATTTTTTGTCGGGCTGACTCTCCGCCTTCATTTGAATCACGTGGCCGAGAATCATCATGTTCAGTTCAACCGCCATAACACACTCCCCCCACTTTATTGTGCGATTTGACGAGGGCAGACACAGAGGAAACTGGCAAGAACCGTTCTACGCCTCAATATTAACAAACGTCTTAAATGAAAGTCAATCGCTCCCGCAACGCGCTCCGCCCCACAGTAGTGCCTTGCGCCGCCGCGATGCGCGAGCCCCAATCCGGCAATATTGAAACGATGAAACGGTGGGAACATGGGCGGGATACACAGGCACGAGCTATCGAACGCTATTCCGAGCATGTCTCAGGATTCAACCAACCGAACTGCCGGGCACTGTGAACCTCTCCCACGGCCGGCGATGCGGGTTATTGGGGGACACCATGCCGCATGGTGTCCACCAATTAAGCCGAAATCATAAATCGTGGGACGCGCTGACAGCCCCCTTCGCCGGGCAATCGCGGGACAGATTCGCTGTCTGCTACTCTTGCTTTGGCTCCTGTTGCTGTTGCTCTTTCCTCAGGTTGGCCTCAAAGAATGGGCGGAACAGGTCGAGCGGAAGCGGAAGCACCATCGTCGAACTCTTCTCCGATGCGACTTCCACCAGTGTCTGAAGGAACCGCATCTGCAGCGCCATGGGATGGTGTTCCATCATCTTGGCGGCGTCAACAAGCCGGGCCGCCGCCTGGAACTCGCCCTCGGCGTTGATTACCTTGGCTCGCCGTTCTCGTTCGGCGACCGCCTGGCGCGCGATGGCGCGCTGCATTTCCTGCGGCAGGTCCACGTGTTTGACTTCGACGTTCGAAACCTTGATACCCCACGGGTCGGTTTGCCGGTCAAGAATGTCCTGAAGCTCTTGATTGATCTTGTCGCGTTCGGATAAAAGCTCGTCGAGATCGGACCTGCCGAGCACGCTTCGCAACGTGGTCTGGGCCATCTGTGAAGTCGCAAACAGGAAATTCTCCACCTCGATGACGGACTTGCTCGGCTCCATGACCCTGAAGTACGCCACCGCATTCACTTTCACCGAGACGTTGTCGCGCGTGATGATGTCCTGCGGGGGTACATCCAGCGCGATGAGCCGCAGGCTGACACGCACCATGCGGTCGATCGGCCAGAATACCAATATCAGACCCGGCCCCTTCGGTCCCGACAGAACCCGCCCGAGCCTAAACACGACTCCCCGCTCGTATTCGTTCAGCACGCGAACACAACTGATGAAGTACAGGACGATAATGAGCACGACGATTACCGGCACTTGCATTTTCTAAATCCTCCTTGGTCAGTTCCTGTGTCCGCCATTCGGTCTCTATCCTTCGAGTGTCACTCCTGTGAAACGCTTTCGACAGTCAGCATCATGCCGTCGGCCGCAACCACCCTTACTTTCTCTCCCTTCCGAATCGAATCCGCACTGCGGGCATTCCAGAGTTCGCCGTGGATGAAGATTTTGCCTTCCGGCGATATGTCCGTTTCCGCCGTTCCGACAACCCCGACGAGGCCATCCAAACCGGTAATGCTCTTGCGGGAGTGCGCCCGCACCACGAGCGTGACGAGAAACACCACAAGGGCGGCGGTCGTGAATACGACGGGGAAAATCACCGTGTTCGAGACCCTCAGAAATTCATACGGCGTATCGATCAGCATCATCGAGCCCAGCGTCATGCACACGAGTCCGCCCACGGTCAGCAACCCGTAACTGGCCACCTTCGCCTCCGCGATAAAGAGGACAATGGCGAGGGCAATGAGCGCGACTCCCGCGTAATCGACCGGCAGCGCCTGGAAGGAGTAAAAGGCGAGGATGAGGCAGATGGCGCCCGCGATGCCGGGAAAGCCTATGCCGGGATGGGTGACCTCGAAGAGCAGGCCAAAGAAACCCAGCATCATCAGGATATACGCGATATTCGGATGCGAGATCGCGTTCAGGATGCGCTGGCGCATATCCATTTCGTGATATTCGATGCGAGCCTCGCCGGTGCGCAGGGTCACCGGCCCATCGGGCAATGTCACCTCTGTCCCGTCTATCTGCTCGAGCAGTTCTTCGATATCCTTGCTTATGAAGTCAATGACGTTTTTCTCGAGCGCTTCCGTCTCGGTTATCGAGACGCTCCTGGTGACCGCCTCGACCGCCCATTCCTCGTTTCGGCCCCGCAGGCGCGCGATACCGCGGGTCCACGCTATCGTATCCTTTAACACCTTGTCACCCATTGTCGAACCGGTAGACGATTCCTCTTCCTCGCTTTCCCCGGTCTCCTTTTCGGGGGCGGTCCCCTCTTTGTCTTCTTCGGCCTCTTCCGCCGGACGCCTCCGCTTTTGCTGCTGCTCAATCTCCTTCATCTTTTCCTCGAGACCTTTGATCGCTTCGCGCCACGATTCTCCGCCCTCGCCGCCGAGATCGACCGGGTGAGCGGCCCCGATATTGGTCGAGGGCGCCATCGCGGCGATGTTTGCCGCAAGCGTTATGAACATGCCCGCCGAAGCCGCGCGCGCGCCGCTCGGGGCGACATAGACAACCACCGGCACATCGGAATTCAGCAGTTCCTTGATGATTTTACGAGTCGAGGTGAGCAGCCCGCCCGGCGTGTCAAGTTGGAGGATGAGGCATTCCGCACCGTTCTGCTTCGCGTCGCGGATGGCCTGAGAGATATACTCGGCGGCAACCGGGTTAATGATGTCATCGTTTATCGTGATAACGGAAACGAATTTCGTCTGCGCCGGGGATGTGGAGAAAAGCAGCAGGATACACGATGTGAAAATCAACAGAACGGATAATCTGCGCATAATGGAATTTTGACTCCTTCCAAACCATATTTATTATAATCAACGCGTATCGCTCTGTCTAGACCGCATTACGCAAAATTCCGCAGATACGAGTCATCTGCCCCCCTTTTCTTTGACCGGAGCGGGTCGGCAACGCTATAATTATCATTGGAAACAAGGGAGGAGAGAACATGACAAAAGAAATCTTCAACCGCATTGCAGTGCCGTGCCTTATCGTATCACTCCTGGCTTCTTTCCCGTTCGCGGCCTCGGGAGCCGATTCGGCCATCTCTTCCGATCGGCCCGAAATGGCGCCCTGCCCGCACCGAACCGCTTCGTGTCCGGCGCCTGCGGCGGCTTCGCCCGAACCATCCGCCTCTCGCGGCGGACCAGCCGGACTCATCAATGGCTTCTTTGCGTTCGGATGCAGGGTGAATTATCAGATCCTCGACTGGGTCCTGAGCGACAAATGCGAGCCGAACCCGCCGCCTCCCTGCGAACGATAAAACGGGACGGCCCCGCTCATCCTCGGACCCCTGCGCCATTCTTGTGAAAGCAGGAATTCACAAGAAGAATCCTTGAAACGCCAAGGCGCTTTTAAAGGGCGCAACCGAAGACAGAACGGAAAGCGAACCACGGGGACACAAGGCGACACCGGGAAAAGCTATCTCACGCCAAGCCGCCAAGGAAATTAAACGCATCACAAACGACATTTTGGCGAAGGAAACTACTATACCTGCCTGACAGAGGGGCTTTTCAGGGGTGACCCCTCTGCACTTTTTGAGGAAGTAGCCACCCGGAGATAATTATTCCGGCATTTGACTATTCGATGTACCCGACGGCCTTCAACCGGTCCAGAGCCTCTTTATCCGCCACGCCTGTTCGTTGTTGCGGTCGAAACCGCGGCGGGCCCAGACGCTCTTCCAGATTAGTCCTCCACGTTTCTGCAATGTCGGGCAACTGCGTCGCCAGGTTATTTTTTTCCTCAGGGTCGGCCTTCAGGTCATACAACTCGTCCGGCGCATCGGAATTCCATATATATTTATACCTGCCGTCGTAAATGGTTCTTATACATCTGTTGACTCGTGCCCGCGACATCGCAACACCATCTTGAAAGACGTAATACTCGCTCATCGGCAGTGTTTGATCGGCCTCCGCACTCCCCAGCGAGCGGCCGTCGAGACCTGCCGGCAGCGGCACACCGACTATATGAAGCGCTGTCGGCAAAATATCTATTGGTTGCGCGGCTTCAACTCTCCGCCCTTTGCTGGCCGCTTCGGGATGTTTTACCAGGAGGGGAATTCTCACTTCAGGCTCATAGAGACTATGCCTGTGCCCGAGCGCCAGATGCTCGCCAAACGCCTCGCCATGGTCGCCGACCACAATGATTAGCGAATTTTCATAAATATTCGTCTCCTTGAGGTAACTGAAAAGACGGCCAAGATGATGGTCCATATAGTTAATCTCGCCGTCGTACTGTGAGAGAAAATGCTCTCTCTCCTCTCTTGTGAGCTCTCTCTCCATCGCGCGCAACGCCCGAACGATTTCCGACTCATTCAAAGCGCGACTCGAGATTTTTCCGGGGAAGAGACGGTTGTATGGCGGCGGCGCGCTGTAAGGGCTATGAGGATCATTATAATTCAGGAAAAGAAAAAACGGCCACCGCCGATTAGCGTGAATCCAAGCAAATACGATTTCATTGACCTCCTCTGCATCTCGATACCATTTGAAACGGTGAGAAAGAAATTCGGTGAAGAACCTGACCCGAAACGGTTCGAATACCGGTGGAAACTTTATTCGCATGCCTTCGAGGTCGTTGTAGTAATCAAATCCCTGATTCAATCCGAATGCCCTGTACAGATACGTGCAATTTCCGACAATGGCGCCGGTGGCATATCCGTTTTCTCTCAGAATTTCCGTCAGGGTAACGAATTCGGGATGTAAGGGGGCGGCGCCGACAAAGCTGGGTATCCGGCTGGAATCGGCCTTGCTCAGCCCTTCGAAAGCATCGGTTACCACGTGGGCGCCATGCGCGCTCGTGTGAAGTCCGGTCAGCATGGACGCATGGGAGGGCAGCGTCCAGCAGGAGTTGGAGATAGCATTCTCATAGATTTCCGCGTCGGTGGCGAAGGCATCCAGGTTTGGGGAAGTCTCCCGCTCATATCCATACACCGAAAGATGGTCGCGGCGAATTGTGTCAATTGAGATTAGAATCACATTCGGCCGCTCCGTTGGAGCCGCCTCTCTCTTGACTGGCCGAATCCGCATCTCATATTTCTCCAGAGGATGATATGCAGTTGTCACAAGGAAGACCAACGCAACGCTTGCAGGTATGAGAGCGGCTCCCATATCCTTTCCGCCGGCAGGCGTAATGCGACCAGTGGCATACATGTTTCCGATAAAGAAAATGGCGGCGGCGGCGCAAAGCACGAACATGTTTATCAGAATCGATTGCGAGCCGAAAAAGAGGGGCAAATATTCTTCGTTCAGATATCTTCCGCCGGCAACCAATTCGCAAACAACGGTGATGCCGACCCCATATGAAGCACATGTGGCCCGGAACGGCATTTTCCGCGGAATCGGCTTTTTTGCCAACCACCATGCCAGCGCAAATAAAAAAACCGCGGTGAGAAAACTTGCGGCGGATTTCTGCAGAAACGTAAGACGCATGCTCACCAGGGGATGCTGGAAGAATAGATAGAAGCCAAACAGAGCAAGGAAGCCGAAGATGTGATAAAATGACAGTGAAATCGACACCTCTCCACTGGTTTTCCGGTCTGTCCGCCAGCCGACTCCCAACCCGATAACGGTCCCGAGAACCAGGCCGATTCCCAGGTAAGCTCCAAAAGCAAGAAGCATGTACTCGATGCGGATATGAGCGCCTGCAAGAGTGACGAAAAAGAACTCGAAAGCGAAATAGACAATCGCGGTTGTCGACCCCAATACCAGAGAACGAAGAAAGGTTGTGCCAACGACCCTCTTGGTCTGCTCCATCAGAAAACCCCTGCGCTGCAACAGCCTTTTACATATCTTCGGCCTCAAGAAGCCTCATAATGCGACCCTCGTGAAAGAGCGTATGTCGGTATAACCCATAAAGAGCACGGGCATGTGAGACCTCTCCCCAAGAGGGCTTCGCGGCATGAAAATTCAGCAAAAGCATATTCTTGTCTTCCCAGTATATATCACTCGCCGATTTGTATCAAAATACTGCTTCGGGAGTCAGCCAGCGAGAATCACCAAGAAAGAACTATTCATTCGTGACATTCGCACGATTTGTGTCTTTCGTGTTCCGGGAGTTTCTTTGGTTTTTGGGTGCGGCTGTGCCGCGCTGTGTAATCCGTTGCTAATCTTCACGGCCTTTCCCCGTGTCACGCCACCCTCCCCGTGGTCAATTTTCTTTCTGCCTTCCATTGCGCCCTTCAAGCCTTTGCGGCTCAAGAAATCTTTTCCTGGACTCCTGCTTTCGCGGGAATGAAAAGAAGAGAACTTTCATTCGTGTAATTTGTGTAATTCGTGGTCTCCCTGTGTAGTTTGGTTGCGGTTACACCGCGCAGTGTCCTCCGTGGTAAAAGGGCAGGATGGATTGCGAAT
This sequence comes from uncultured bacterium, assembly GCA_964453435.1. Taxonomy (GTDB): domain Bacteria; phylum Abyssobacteria; class SURF-5; order SURF-5; family SURF-5; genus CAYVQZ01. The sequence goes on along the minus strand of CAYVQZ010000002.1, from coordinate 52,121 downwards.
CTTCTTGTTATTCCTTGCCTTAGCCAATAAGCGTATGGTACGATGTTGCCGGGAAACGGGCAAGGTGTAAGAACGGCGTTCCGCGCTATTTCATCATGATGTTGAGCCTGGAATTAGTTTCGGGGGGAACTGAAACACCAGAGAATTCGGCAGCAGGCAAACGAATACGTGGATAAGCTGGAGCACGAGGCGCAGGAGGAGAGTTTTCTCCGGAATCAGAATGACCGAATCTTGCGGCTAGGCATCTATTTACGCGTGAATCGGACGAAGAGGACCAGGGAGAACTTACAGCAAGAAAGAATACAGGCCCGATTCTTTTCTGGATTTTTGCGTTAAAGGCGTCTTCGGAGACAAAAGAAAATGCATTCGGTCCTGCATAGCCCCAGTCTTCGCCCCGTCGATAAATCCCCCTTTCCGAGGGGCATGGGCCGGCAATGGAGCATCGGATACAGGCAAGGTCAAAGGCGACATGGGTCGGAGTTTATTATCTGGTCTGCCTTTTTCTATTGACGGCACTGACAATTCGATGCGAGTTGTTCGCCAAATTTGCGGGTGACATAAAACCTTATTCCATCCTTTTTACGGGATATGCCACAAAAGAATTGCAAAGAGGCTTCCCCATAAAGGTAATCTTTTTCGGCGACTCAAGCCTGTTCTATCCTCCGGACAGGCGAGCCGATTCAGACGCCGCTCACACACATACTCCACTGCTTTTGCAGGAATCTCTTTCCTCCAGACACCCCTACGTGCGAATCGGGGTTGCAGAATGGGCTTTTGCCTCTGCGAATATGTTCCACTATTATTGTATGTTTTACAAAGCGATGGACTTTTCGCCTGACCTCGTGATTATCCCCATCAACTGGAACTCGCTCAGCCCTGTCTGGAAAGCTTTGGCCAAAGACGAATTTATGGAACTTTCCGCGCTTGTTCCGGCGCTCTCCCTCCTCGATTCAGAAAATCCGCTTCGACCCTACGGGATTTCCCATAAGAAACAATTGCGATATGAGATTCAAATTTTTTCCCTCTATCCGATGGGCTTCAAGGAATGGGCCATAAATGGGACCAACGTTGCGATTGCGCGCGCCTCGCGACGGGTATCGGAGGCGGCGGATGACGGCAGCCTCGATTTCGTCCCGAGGCGCGACCATGACCACGGTTTCCTCAGAGCCGCCTATCCCATGAACATAACGGAGGAACACGAGATATTCCGATATATTCGGGCCATCATCCAGGTTGGCCGGAAACACCAAGTAAGGATTCTTTTCTATATCAATCCGATAAACCAGACGCTCCTCGAAGAACTCGACATCATGGACCATCGTTCGTTCGAGAGGTCGAAGGACGGCATATTGAAGGCGATTCAAGAGCAAGGGGGCTGTTGGACCGACCTTTCTGACGTTCTCAGCGAGCCATATTTTGTTGACGAGATGGAGCATTATTCGCTTGAAGGGCGGAAGATAATAGCGGAGAGGCTGTCAACCAAAGTAATCGCAATGCTCGAAGAAGGGGGGAAATTATGACCTTTCCCCGAGAGGGCAAGCAGTAATGAACAAGAAGGTGGGCTGGAAGTTTGTGGTCCTTACAGTGCTCGTTGCGGTGCTTGCGAGCGGCTATTTTTCTCTTACAGCGAATCGCGGACTCGATACTTTCGATGAGGGCTACCTGCTATACAATTTCGAAAAGTTTTCTCGCGACCAGCTTCCGCATCGGGATTTCTACGATATCTACGGCCCGGGCGTCTACTTCGCGGGCGGCGGCCTTTTTAAATTATTTGGGGAGAAAATCATAGTCATAAGGATTTTTCTTATCGTCATGAAAGCGCTCATGGCGGTGTTTATTTTCTGGATTGCAGGCGAACTGATGCCGTATCGGTTTGCGTTTTTGGCGTCAGCGCTTTTTGTCTTCTGTTGGGGAGATGCGTTACATCGCGTTTTCAATGTTTTATACGGAAGTCATTGCGCTCATTTTCTGGGGCTTCTTGCGATACTTTGCAGCATCCTTTTTCTGCAGAGCGACAAGAAGCGCTTCCTTCTGGCGGCGGGATTTTGCGGGGGGTTGGCCCTGCTTTTCAAGTTACCCGCCGGAATCTTTATCCTCGTGGGACTGGTTCTGTTTTTGTGTTACAGAGAACAGCTTTTCGCGGATGGCGACGAATACCCAAAGGAGGGGGTTTACGCCGAGGGTGCCGGGTTTCTTTTCGGCAGAATTCTCAAATTGTCTCTCATCATAGGTGTGGCGGGCAGTTTCGCTCTGTACTTATTGAGATATCGTCTTGACATATACTACTTTGGCATATTTCTGCTTCCATTCTTTCTTTTTCTCAGCCCCATGCTGGCGGGAGAAATTGCCGCGCTTCGGGGAGGAGCCGTGTCCGGAGAGGGATGGCGCCGCCATAGCGGGTTCAGATGTCTCATGGGGGAAATCGGCTTGCTGGCTCTGGGCCCGGCCTCTATACTCTTACTGGAGTTTCTGCTCTATTGGAAAGCGGGAGGACTCGAGGAGCTGTTCTATGATACTTTCGTGCTGCCATTTTCCATAAATTACTATTGGCCTATGTACGAGCACCGTTTTCATGCGTTGCTTATAGCAGTCGTTTTCCTCTGTGGTCTCGTCTTCTCCATTGCGGGAATGAGGCGAAGCAAAAGCAGCAGAGGCGGAGAATTGCGTTTTTTTTTGTTGGTGCTCGCGGTCTTGCTGGGGCCAACGGCATACATATTTCTTAGCGAGACACCGTTCGTAATATGGCGCGCGCGCATCACTCACACGCTTTGGACTCTGAGCCTGCTGGCGGCGTTTCCCGTGTTTGCCAAGCTCAGGGACGAAGAAGCCGAGGAGGCCAGGTATAAGCTCCTCCTATTTCTCTGCTGCACATTCTCCTCGCTCTTTCTTCTTCTGGCGTTTCCCCGAAGCGATGAGGTGCATTTTCTGATGAACAGCACAGTGATATTTGTGTTGATTGGCTTCTTGTTATGGAAGCTGAATCAGACCGCCAGCCACCTCTTCAAGAGAAAGACACGCCTGGGTGCAATATGGGTGGCGGCGGGTGCATGTTTGATTATCCTGCCCTTTCTCTGGAGCTTGAAAGTGTTTTATTTACAGAGTCTGCCGGTTCCCTTGAAGAAGGAGGGGGAAGGACTGCGGTTTCATTCCTTTTTCGAGCTGAAATCGCCCAGGGCGCGGGGTGTGAAGCTCCATGTGGTCAAACAGTATGTTGACCTGGATGACACAATCGAATTTATTCGTAGCCATGTGGAACCGGATCAGCCTATATTCGTAATATGCGAGGACCAGATCATCTATTTTCTCTCCGAACGCGACAGCGTTCTTTCAAAGGAAAATTACTTCGCATACCTGTCCAATTTCGGTTTCTTGAACCTAAGTGGAAGACTTGGATTCGACGATGAGGAGATGGCTCGAAGATTAATTCGCACAAAGCCCCGATTTGTGATTCAACAGATTGACGATGTGGAAACGAACAGTTTTCTCAACGCGTGGCCGAAAACCGCCGCTATTCTCAAATCTCAGTATGGTCCCACCCAACAGTTCGGACGTTTTCAGATTCTTCAATCGAGACAAAGCGAAATCCAATCGGCCGAACCTGCCACTCTTTGACTTTGTTCAATCGTCTCGAATATAATTTCGTCTTGAATCAGCTAACTTTTCCATAAGGCTGATGTGTTCAAAACTTCGTTTGTAACTACCTGAAGAAATGAAAAGCAATCCATTGACGCAGCCCGATCTCGCCCGAACACCGACGCCACTCCCCCCAGGATACGGCCTCAGCCCTGGCACAGGCGTGTTTTTCCCCCTTTTCTTTCTCTCGGGCATGTGCGCTCTTATCTACGAAATAGCCTGGACTCGCAGGCTCACCCTCATTTTCGGAAATACGGTATATTCTGTCAGCACGGTCCTGGTCGCATTCATGGGCGGTCTGGCCTTGGGCAGCATGTTGTTCGGCCGGTTCGCAGACAAACGAGACGACCCGATCCGAATGTACGGCTGGCTCGAGATCGGCATAGGCGTTTCAGCCGTTCTTATCCCTCTTGTGCTCTCTACGCTTACTCCAGTATACCGCTTCCTTTACAACGCTACCGAAGCGTCGAATTACGCATTGAGCCTTGTGCGATTCTTCTTCAGCACGGCCGTGCTGCTGGTGCCCACAACACTGATGGGCGCAACGCTGCCGGTGCTGTCGAAATTTATCGTTTTTCATTTCCGGAAAACGGGATTTGGGATAGGTTCGCTTTACGCGGTTAACACGTTCGGCGCTGTTGCCGGATGTTTCCTTGCCGGCTTTGTGCTTCTCGGTTGGATAGGAATCAGTCGTTCGGAGCATCTGGCAGCGTCGATAAATGTGCTGGTTGGGCTGGTTGCCTTCTGGCTGCATCGCAGTCATGGTCATCTCCCGGAGGTCGGACAGGAATCACACGCGTTGAAAAGTCCGACAGACATAGCCCGCTATACCCGTGGCAACCTGAGGTTCGTGCTGGTGGCCTTCGGACTATCCGGTATGCTGGCGCTCGCATATGAGGTTATGTGGACGCGCATTTTGGTGTTTCTCCTCGGCAGTTCAATCTACTCGTTCTCGATGATCCTGGTGGTATATCTTCTGGGATTAACGGCAGGGAGTCTGCTCTTCGCCAGAATCTCCGACGAATTGAAGAGACCACTCGAAGTATTCGGATGGCTCGAACTAGCCATCGGTTTGAGCGCGCTTGCAGGTCTGCTTTTGTTTCAAAAAATGCCCTTTCAGGAATATTCGCTGCAATTGTCACCCGGAAATTATTTGCATACGAACTTCCTGAGCACGTTTGCAGTGGTCCTGGCCCCGACATTGTTAATGGGGGCTACGTTCCCGGTCGCGGTCCGGGTGTATACCCAAAGTCTGAACACGATTGGAACAGAAACCGGATCGCTCTATGCCGTCAATACGCTGGGAGCAATCGTCGGGTCTTTCGTCGCAGGATTCGTGCTTATCCCGTTGCTCGGCTCAAAAAACAGCGTTCTCCTTCTTGTGCTTTTAAGCTTCTGTGTCGGATTGTCGCTTCTCATTTTATCTATAAGGCGAGAAGGGGCTCCCGTGTGGAACTGGGCCGCGGCTTCTTTTTTGATTCTACCCATTGCCGGTTTCGCATTTGGCAACGACATGATGAGAGAGCTTTCGCTCAGGTGCCTGAAGAACGAGTCGGGAAGAGTGCTTGCCTTCAAGGAAGACCCCACGGCGGCGGTGGCCGTTGTGGAAAACGCCAATGGAATGAAAATACTATCTGTGAATGGCGTGTCCATGACCGTCCTTTGCAGCGAGACGCAGTTGATGGCGCATCTTCCCATAGCTTTGCTAGATGAACCTAGAACACTCCTAAATATCTGTTTCGGGATGGGTTCGACATTCGTGTCGGCAAGAAGAGCAGGTTTGGAGGTTGACCTGGTGGAATTGTGCCCGTTTGTGGTTGAAGCGTTTGCGTATTTTCAGAAGGACCCCGAGATGCTGAATGAACCGGGAGTGAGGACCATAATCGCCGATGGCAGAAATTATCTTCTGCTCTCGGATAAGACCTATAACGTAATCACAGTAGACCCGCCACCCCCGCCGTGGAGCGCGGGAACGGTAAATCTGTATACCAGGGAATTCTATGCTCTCTGCAAAGAGCGTCTGAATCCCGGGGGAATCGTTTGTCAATGGCTCCCAACTTTGCTCGATTGTTTCACTGAAGACCAATTTAAGATGCAGGTCGCAACATTTATGGACGTATTTCCGCACACCACGGTATGGAACTCACCCAACAGGATAGGCGCCTATCTCATCGGCACGCAAGAGACATTGGAAATAGACGATGCTTCCTTCAATGAGTATTTTCAAAGGGAGGCCGTGAAGAAAGACCTGTCCCTGTATTCGAGTACCTTAATAGATGGTCCGCGGGTATTGTCACTGCTTCTGCTCGAAGAAGATGACGCGAGAGAATATGCCGAAGGCGCGCCCATTATGAGTGACGATTTGCCCTTGATCGAATTTCCGCTCTTCCGTAATGGTCCGGACGTTCAGATAATGGACATCGACTTCCTTGCGGAAAGGGGCTCTTGACAACAAACCATGGGAGCGACAAGCCATGAGAGTTTTGGAGCTGAAGAAGATAGAAGCGGAAAACTTTATTCTCGACGTCGTGTCATAGAATATGCTGCACCGAAGCGCTACCATTTTCCCGCCTATTATTCACCTGTGTCATTGAACCCCCAATCCGGAAGGAATAAAAGTGCTGTTTAATTCGATGGAATTTATTATCTTCTTTCTCGGGGTCTACCTCTTATATCTCCTGCTTGCCAAGTCGCCACTTCGCTATCAGAATTTCATGCTTCTCGCCGCCAGCTACTTTTTCTATGGCTCGTGGAACTATAAATTTCTATCCTTGATATTCACCTCCACCGTCGTCGACTATTATTGCGGGCTTCGCCTCGAGAGCGAGGAGAATCCGCGAGCGCGGAAATTCTATCTTTTCCTGAGCGTCGCCGTGAATCTTGGCCTGCTCGGCTTTTTTAAATACTATAATTTTTTCGTTGATAATGTCGAAACCCTCATGGCTGCTTATGGGATAAGCGCCGCCACTTGGAAACTCGATGTCGTCTTGCCCGTGGGCATCTCGTTCTACACGTTCCAGACCATGAGCTACACGATAGATATTTATTATAAGAAGTTCAAGCCAACCAAGAACTTCATCAATTTCAGCCTTTTTGTCGCTTTTTTTCCTCAGCTTGTCGCCGGCCCGATTGTCAGGGCGCGGCATCTGCTTCCGCAATTGAGCATGAAGAGATGCCAACGCCCCGAATTGATGGAGCGTGGAATGTTCCTCATCGCCCAGGGATACGTCAAGAAAGTCGTGTTTGCCGATTTTCTCGGACGGCATGTCGACCTCGTCTTCGGGAGTCCGAGCGAGTATGGTTCTGTCGCGACCCTTGTCGCCATCTATGCGTATGCGTTCCAAATATATTTCGATTTTTCCGGGTACTCGGACATCGCAATCGGACTGGCGAATGTGATGAACATTGAAATTCCGGAGAACTTCAATCTTCCCTATTTGGCGAAAACCTTCCGCGAATTCTGGAGACGCTGGCATATCTCGCTCTCCACGTGGTTGCGCGACTATCTGTACATCCCCCTTGGCGGAAATCGTGGCACGCGCGCACGGACGTATATAAATGTTATGATTACCATGCTGTTAGGCGGGCTCTGGCACGGCGCGAGCTGGAATTTCGTGCTGTGGGGACTTTATCACGGCGTCCTGTTGCTGGTGGAACGCCACCTGGAATTATTCGAGATTCCTCTTCTTCAGAAGGCTCGCGCGTGGAGAATGTGGCCGGCTATCAAAATTGTGTTCACCTTTCATCTCGTCTGCTTGGGCTGGAGCATCTTCAGGGCGCAGTCGCTCGGGGATTTTGAGACCATAATTCGGAACCTGTTTGGTTTCGAACGGGCGGCAACGGTAACCCTTATGCCTACGATGATTATGCTGGCCATCGCGGCGGCGAGCCATTTCATTCGGGGAAAAGTTAAGGTGGAAGAGCGGTTCCTGAGCTTGCCCTCGCCGGTCAAGGGTTTTGCCTACGCGGTTGTGACTATCGCGATCTATGTATTCTTCACAACCGAACAGCGTTTCATCTATTTCCAGTTTTAGGTTTCGCCATGTTGGCAAAGAACAACCCGAACCCGATGCAAAGAGTCGGCTTCAACCCCGGGCGCACTCTTTTCTTCTACCTGCTTTCAATTGCCACGATATACCTGATTCTTCTGTGCAGCATTGGAATGAGAACGGCGTTGCTATACCTCGGGCTGGGCAAACCGTATAACGAAGTATTATTGTCTATCCATCAGTTGCCTCGTCTTGTGCCGGATAGCGAGAAGCGCATATTCTATTTTGGTGATTCAACAGTGGCTTTATTGGGTAATGATGTGGCCCCACCCATGGTTCTGCAAGAGAAACTGGCGGACGAATACGGCGAGACCTCCGTAAAGATAATCGACTGGGCCTTCGGCAGGGCCTCCCTGTTTCACTACTATTGCCTTACCTGCAAAGCGAGGGAATACTCGCCTGCTCTCGTAATCTTCAACATCAACTACCGCCGTTTTGGATGGCAAGGACAGAAAGACATGCGCGATGAGAACGGCGCAATCCAGGGACGCGAGCTTATCTTTTTTGCGCCGTTCAAGGAAAGCCTGAGCGAGGGGATTGACAGTCCGGCCAAGATCGAAAATTTCAGCCTTGGCGACCGCTTGAAGTTGAAAGCCGAGTTCTGGGAAACGTATTATGTGCGGGGAGTCAAAATCCGGGTCAGGGATGTTTTCATCCAATTGCTTCGCAGAAATGATTCTATCGAAGTCAGATGGGCGCGGCAAGGCGCGGTCAGGCGGACAAAAGGACACCAGGTCGTCGTAATGCTTCGCCAGCTGGAACTCACTCCTGAAATTCTGTCGGGCCTATGCCCTGCCGAGATTCCCACCGACCACACGGAAATGCTCACACTCAAAGCATTGGCGGATAGCCTCAAAAGGTCCGGGATACCGTTCGTGGCATACGTCACACCGATTAACATCGAAGAACTGAAGAAACACGGCCTGTATGATGATAAACTCTATAAAAACAATATCAGGCGCATGCGAGAAATCGTATCCTCGAATGGCGGCGTATTCCTCGACCTGCTTGACCTTCTCGAGCCGGAAGAGTTTCGGGACAGGCTTGAGCATTACACGCCGGAAGGTGGCAGAAAGGTTGTCGAGAAGCTCGCTCCCGTGGTGGCGGCGCTGCTCAAAAACAAATCAGGACAGCAAGAAGCGCCGAGTGGAAATTGAATCGGTTTGCAGAGAGGGATCACGGAAACGTATCTGACCCGCGATTGGGCAATCCGCGCTTCGGGGACAAGGAGACTGTCCGATAATTTCGTATGGAGGTTCTCTGTTCAGGGGACAGTGAAACTGTCCCGAAGGGGACTGTCCCCTGGCCAAACGACCACGTATTGAATTATCGGACGGACTCAGTCCCGATTGTACGACCTCGACAAGCTTGGTCCGTAAATCCGGGGCGGGTTTTCCTATGCCCATCTTTCGGTTAAATGTGCACCCGTGGGGCACAGAGTCTGTGAACAGGAGCAGGGTCGCTTAGGAGGAGAAAAGACTTTGCCACCGACTGACTCGAAAAAATGGCGAGTGAACGGTCGAGCCGCCATGGCGATACTCGCGTCTGCGACTGCGCCGGCTGTTTTGTTGCGGTCTCATTTTCAGCAATCGTATATGAGCAGCGGTGAAAAAGCGATTTGGATGGCGCTGCTCTGGATGGCAGTCGCCTGCTTCTTCACCAGCCTCATATGGTTTCTCCGACACGTTCTAATTGACTTGTTACAAGTTCATGAGGACGACGCCCGGTTGAGACGGCTGCACGCGCTGTGTCTGCCCGCCCTCATCTGGTGGACTCAACCGGCGCTCGAACGGCATGTTGTCATAAACGAAGCGTTTCACGCATACCTCTCCGCTTTACTCATGAACATTCCCCCCGCACTGTTCGTCTTTCTGCTGTTCATGACGTTTCGTCCCGAAATACGCCATGCGTCCCTTACGTCGATGCGCCGCGCGCTCAACCCAAAATTCCTACACCGCGTGCTTGTCCTTCTTGCCATAGCTCTCACCGGAACAGGAATCAGTACTGGTTACCCGGTCGCCCTGTCCGCGGTCAAGAAGGCAACGAACAGAAATATAGTGCTCATATCTATCGACACTCTTCGACCTGATTTCCTGGATTGCTATGGAGCATCGCTGGGTGTTTCGTCGTCAATCGATTACATGGCGAGAGGCGGCCTGCTGTTCGAGCGCGCATATTCGACATCTCCCTGGACAGTCCCGTCACATATGAGCATGCTCACCGGACTGACCCCCTCGGAACACGGCGTGAATCCGACCCATAATATGACCGTCCTGGCCTTAGGTTCCGAAGTGCCCACAATGGCTGAACTACTCCGTGGCGACGGCTATTACACCGTTGCATTTACGGGGGGCGGCTATATAAGCCCGAATTATGGTTTCGACCGAGGTTTTCACATGTTCAAGCACCCCTTCACAAGCGCTCCTCTCGAGGACGCGCTAATCGGCGATCCCATTGAAAACGGCACGAGATTTATCGAGAGACACGACCCGCGACGCGAGTTCTTCCTTTTCATTCACACGTATGAGGTGCACGACTATTTTGTTGACCTCGGGGGAACCGAAGTATTTCGACAGCCCGTGGACGACTCAATGCTGGACAGTCTGCGGACCGCATATATTGAAAGGATTGAGAAAGTCGACTCGAAACTGAATGAGCTATTCCGCGCCATTGATGATGGAAATTGCCGAAAGAACACGCTGGTCATATTAACCTCCGACCACGGCGAAGGATTCTACGAGCACGAGCTTTTGTGCCATGGAAATTCCCTGTATGACGAACTGGTGCGGGTTCCGCTCATACTAACGGGCCCATCGCTCTCCGCCGGCGCAAGGGTTCGCTCACCCGTTTCGCTGACGGACCTCATGCCCAGCATTTTGACATGGGCCGGCGTTCATGTTCCCGCGCATTTGCGGGCGCGGCCGTTCATAGACCTCTTGGATGAGGCTGCTGACACAAACCGGACCATTATCAGTTTTTCGGAAAATGCGCTCGCGGAACCCATGGGACACATGTATACAATCCGTACGCAAGATTATAAATATATAAACCTCACGGAACGGAATAAGGAAATGCTCTATAACATTGCGTCCGATCCACGGGAAATCCTGAATCTGAGCAACCAGGAGCCGGACATTTTGGAGAAACACAGGGGGATGGCAGAAGATTTTCGAAAGAATATGAATCGGCATCCCGCAATTCGAAGGGAACTTACCGACGAGCTCTCGAATCAATTGAAGGCTCTTGGCTACATTGAATGATTTCCTCCTGAAGGCTCCGACAAACACGGTTGGTCAAAAACAGGCATACTGGTTGGCATCCTATGGGCATGAAACATATTGCGCTCGTTCTCGCGTTCGCGCTCATTGGATGCGCATATGTTTTGCTGGCTCCCTTCGAACTCTCCTTTCCCGTTACGTGGCACCACGCCGATGAAGGCTTCATCCTCTACAAGTCCTATCTGCTTTCCCTCGGAAAGACTCCTTATGTCGATTTCGACCCGTTCTGGCCACCCGCCGTTTATTATGTCAACGGATTGCTCTTCAAAACCTTCGGCGCGCGTATCATGGCTGTTAAATACGGACTGGCCGCCGTCGGGTTCCTGTCGAGCCTGTGTCTTTTTGCGATCAGTTTAAAAATGATGCCGCGCTGGTTGTCGGTGTGGTGTGCGTTCGCCTTCGTCTTCTTCGGTCCGCCAATTCTCAACATTCCGTACAGTTCGTGGTACGCGGTACCCATCGGTCTCGGCGGACTCTATGCCGTCATGGCAGCAATTGAAAGAGGCGCCATCGGCCCCGTCGTCCTTGCCGGCATCGCCGCCGGGATGGCTTTTTCGTTCAAACAGAGCATCGGCGTGTTCGCGGTGGCGGCGTTCGGCTTGATGGGCGTGTTCTGGCGAGTTGGAGAGAACAAGCAGAATCCGGCGGAAGGGTTGCTGTCGAAATTTCTCGTTCTCGTTCTCGTTGTGGTATTCGGGGCAGTCCTGCCCATGCTGTACGTGAGAGAAAGGACGGTCCACAATTTTCTTTTGCTTACGACACCGGCGCTTGTGGCATGTGGACTCATGCTGTGGGTCTGCCCGGTCTTCCGGATTTCACGAGACAAGCCAATCGAAAATCCGTCAGCGACGACTCTCTTGCTCTATGAATGTTTTCTCGCTGCAGGGTTTCTGGGCGCAATACTTCCCTGGTTTATCCCTCTTTCCTTTGAACTCGGCACTCTCGGCTTACTGAAGAAAGTGCTTTTGGTCGGTGAAACATGGCGACTCAGAGAAATGGTCGTTCCGTTCCCGCGGCTTCCTTCATCCGCTCTCATCTTCCCCGCAACGATTGTCGTTTTCGCGACGATTGCTTGCTTTCTCTGGACTCGACGGAAGAAAAACCGCAGAAGCGTTCAGATGGCAGGTATTCTTTTGACCGCGGCGCTGCTGTACCTGTTCTGCACGAATACTACTCTGAATTTCTTGTTGTCGGCTCAATGGAACCCCGAGCTGTACATGTATCTTCCCGTGGTGGTCGTCGCGGCGTACGCAGTCTTCTTCGTGAGCCATGTTCGTGAGAACGGACTCACCGAAGAGGCTTTCCGTTCTCTCTCTGTTCTTATGTATGCCTCCCTCATGCTGCAGCAAACATTTCCGTATCAGGACCTCAACCACTTTGGTTTTGGTTTCGCCCCCTGGATCGTGTTGAGCTTCTTCCTTATCCATCGAGGGGCAGGGTGGCTCAAAAGAAAGACCGGCTTGTCACGCGAGAACCGCGGCTTGGAGACCATTTTTGTCCTTGCGCTGCTTCTCTTCTTTCTTGGGAGAGCGTTCGGTCCGGCACGGCTGCTCCTCAAGACCGAGCGGGTCGCGTGGGGCTGGTCGGTGGAAAGACGGGATGTCACGCGTCTCGATGCAGATGGAGCAGGGATAATTTTCGATACGGGATACGCGGATATGTTCGGTCAGCTTATACGCTATTTAAAGGAACACACGGAGCCGGACGACACCATCGCCGGACTCCCGTCGCTTGCGGTCGTAAACCTTCTCACTGAACGGCTCGCTCCCACGAAATTCGTTTATTTGTGGCCCGGATATTTCTCTCAAGAGGAGGTGGAGCGGACGGCGGAGGAACTGCGCGCGAGCAACCCCAAGTTCGTTGTCCTTTCGCGAGTGCCCGCGTCTCCGCACGATGCGCTCTCCTACCAGGGGTTCGCTGCGCAATACCCGCAAATCGCCCGGATAGTTGACGATAACTATGAGCCGGAGGTCTCCTTCGGCTGCTTCCAAGTGTTAAAACGAGGCCGAAACAATTACCCTTGATTTCCAATCCCCTCCCCCGTCCTGCTAACCCGAAGGCCGTCAATTCTCGTCGTGACTTTCATGAGAATGGCAGGAACGAAATGACGGGAGAAAAACATTCCCCACCCGAGGCACAACTGTGCGGCGATTTGGAGGGAGGAAGCGGCACACTACTTCGACAGAAGCACCGTTATTTGACCGGCCCTCTCTTCTTCCGAATACAGAATGATGATGTCGCTCCGGTCATCCGAGTTCAGGTCCAATGTCGACATGGCTCCGTATGCGGGAACCGAATATTCGTGGCCGGGTTCTCCGGACAGGCCGGTCTCTTTATCGGCGAGATCAATTGACAACCGGTCTTCGGCTCTGCCAACGGCCAGGTCATCGAGACCGTCGCCGTTGAAATCGCCCACCCCGCGCGCGGGTTCCGTTCCGGCCTCGCTTACCCGTATATAAAGCGGCCGTTGAACCCACGGCTTGGCGTCGTATGTGCCGTCCGGCAAAATTTTGTGCAATCCTGTGCTGACCCGAATGCGATTAGCTAAAAAGTAGTTGAGGAAGAAGCCGAACCCAACGTCGATATCCTGGAGCAGCATCTCCATTTTTCCGTCACCCGTTACGTCAAGAAACAGAGGCAAAATGAGTCTCGCGTCGCCGGAATAAACATGTGTCGGCTGGTCTGCGTACGATAAGTCCTGCCTTCCGAAATAAATTTGCACTTCGCTTTGGAGATTCTTTTTCTGTGACATGAGAACAATGACCGCATCGGGAACTCCGTCGTTGTTCAGGTCCTGGAAGCCGGTCGCAGCGACAAAATCTTTGGTGAACTTTCTGACGAGCGGCGACCACACGCGCTGCGTGGGAACGGGGCCGCCATTTGTCAGGAAAAAGTCCATCCGTTCGAGGTCAAATGCGCCCACATCAGTATGCCCGTCGCCGTCGAAATCGGAGAACGTTATGTGGGGCAGCCGGTAGCTTACGTAATTCTGCCCGCCCTCGCCTTTCACCGAACCCTTCAGCGGAAACTCGAGCACGCCGGATTCGATGAATCCCGAATTTTCGGAGTTCAAAAAGAGCTTCATTCCGTCGGCGACCGGAACCAAAACATCCACTCGTCCGTCCGAATTCATATCGTTCATCCATGAGACCTTGCTGAGGTGTCGGCTGATGCCGGGCAGGATTGTCTTGCACTGAAGCACTCTCTCCGGCTCCCCGGAAAACGAAGGAGCAAAAAGGAGCCGAAGCGCTCCGTCATTGTCAAACAGATACAACTCGTCCGTTCCATCGGAATCGATGTCGGCAACTTCCATGGCGCTAACGCTGTCGCCCAGAGAGATTTGCAGGTCTGCACTGTTTTTAATCGCGCCATCTTGCTGAAAGTGAACGGCGCACCACTTCTCATATGATTCGCGCGACGGCTTGTAAACAAGTACGAGGTCTTGTTCGCCATTGCCGTCGAGGTCGCCGGAATCCGCCTGAAGCATAACACCGGCAACGGTGAGCACAATTGGGGTGAATCCGACGCCTCTCTCGGCCGCGTGCAAAGAGGAGGCCGACGGATTCGTTATGAACAAGAAAATGGGCAGAAAAAGAAGATAGCGCAGGCGTCTCATTTCGCCTTTCGGGAGAGCCCAAGCAATTCCTCGGCGTGCCGGAGCGAAATTTGGCCGGTCGCCTCCCCTCCGAGCATTCTCGCAATTTCCCGAATGCGGTCCTGCCCCGAAGCGAAGGATATCTCGGTGCGAGTGCGTCCACCCTGCACCAATTTGTCAACCACCACATGATTATCGGCCATCGCGGCCACGTGCGGGAGATGAGTCACGCAGATTACCTGGCGTGAAGATGCGACGGAGGACAATTTCTCGGCGATGGGCATCCCCATGCTGGCGCCGACTCCGACGTCGATTTCATCGAAAATAATTACGGGCACGTGGTCGGCCTCGGCAAGTATGGTGCGGATAGCGAGCATGATGCGCGAAATTTCTCCGCCGGATGCAATCGCTTTAAGCGGTTTCGGCGGTTCTCCGACATTGGCAGAGAACAAGAACTCGGCCGTATCTATTCCGGTGCTCCAGAGCTTCCAAGTTTTGTCTTTATATCTCGCGAGTCCATCCGGAGACTGTTCCTGTTTCAACGACACGACAAAACGAGCTCTGCCCATGCCAAGGTCGCGAAGGTGCGTTTGCACTTTTCTCTCGAGCCTGCCCGCCGCCTCCCTTCTTCTCTGAGAAAGCACCATGGCCATCTTGCCGACTTCCTCGCTGGCTTTTTCGATTTCGCTCTGCAGGCGGGCCTTCTCGCCGGCCGTCCCAGTGAGTTGTTCGTATTCGTGTCGCATCTGTTCTCTGAGTTCGAGCAAAGCTTGCAGGGATTCGCACCCGTGGCGTCGCCTGAGTTTGGATATCGCCTCGAGTCTCCGTTCCAGCGCCTCGAGTTCCGCCGCATCGTATTCCAGTCGTCCGAGGTATGACTGCAGAGTGTCAGCCAAGTCGGAAAACCTGAACTTGAGCTCGTCATACTCGCTCACGAGTCCCCTCAGAGTTTGGTCAATCTCTGCTATCTCCTTCAGCGCATGCATTATGTTGTCCCAAATATGCACAAGAGGCTGGGGATGCATCTCGCCACCAGACAGCACGTCATATGCCTCCGAGGCGAGCCGGTGAATTCGCTCCGCGTTCGCGATCACATCTCTCCGCGACTTGATTTCTTCATCCTCCCCCTCTTTCAAACCGGCCTTATCGAGGAGTTCAAGCTCCTGCTGCAACTCGGCCGCACGCTGATTTTGTGCCGTCTCGCGAGCCTTCACGCGTTCCAGAGTCGAGACTTGCTCTTTCAGTCGCTGATAGCATTGGCTGATGTAAGCCACGTCTGCTCCGAGTCCTGCGAACTCGTCAAGCAAGAAGAGGTGTTTGGCGGAACTGAGTAATGATTGATGCTCATGCTGCCCATGGATATCAACAAGCAGGTCACCGATTTTTGAAAGCATTGCAAGCGTCACAACCGACCCGTTCGCCAGGCACTTGCTTCTTCCTTCGGCGGTGATGAGGCGTCTGAGCAGCAGTTCGTCGCGAGAGCCATCGAGCTCGAAGGTGTCCAGAAGCTCCTTGAGTTGCACATACGACGATATATCAAATAAGGCCTCGATGTCGGCGGACTGAGCGCCCTTGCGAACGAAGGCTCCGGCCGCCCTTTCGCCCAACAGGAGACTCATGGCATCGATAATAATCGATTTACCGGCGCCGGTTTCGCCCGTCAACACGTTCAGTCCCGGCCTCCACGGGACCACGAGTTCGTCGATCAGCGCGAAATTCCTGATGTGAAGCGTTTCCAGCATGAGATTAGCGGCGTCCCCAGTTGAGCTTGGTGCGTAAAAGTTCGAAATAGCTCTTCCTCGACGAGGCGGCGAGATTGATCGAAAAAGGAGACTTGCGAACGATAACCTGGTCCCATTGATGCAGTTCGACCGCCACCTGACCGTCAATCATCAAACCGGGCGAGGCTTGTTGTGAGACCACGACCACCCGTAACACCTGGTCCGCGGTGAGCACGAGCGGACGGTTCGTTAACATGTGAGGGCATATGGGAGTTATCAAAATGGCCTCGGCCTCGGGGTATACAATCGGCCCGCCCGCCGAGAGCGAATGAGCGGTCGAGCCGGTCGGCGTCGAGATGATTAAGCCGTCGCACGCATACGAGGCGAGAAATTCTTCATCAACATATGTCTCAAGCGTGAGAATGCGCTCCAAAGCATCCCTTTGAATAACGACGTCGTTCAGAGCCTCTTGCTCGCGGTGTTTTGTGCCGTCCGAATGTATGACCGAGCAGCTCAGCATCATTCGTCGCTCGATCCTGTGCCGACCCGCCAATACTTCCTCGAGCGTGCTGAACACTTCCTCTTCGGTAACGCCGGTGAGAAATCCGAGGCCGCCCACCTTGATACCCATGAGCGGTGTCGCCACTCCATTGAAATGCTTGGCCATGTTCAGCATGGTGCCGTCTCCTCCAAACGCCACGATGAAATCGACATGGCCGGGTATATCTTTGGGAGGACTCGATTCCACAGGCATGCTTATCGCATCGGAAACAGAAGAATCAAGAACTATTTCCACACCTTTTTCCAAAAGCCAGGAAATTACCCTTCCAATGAGAGGAAACGCCTCGGTCTTGGTCGGGTTCACTATGATGCCGATTTTGGTCACAGACCTTTTCTCTTGTATATCCATCATCCCAGAAATCCTAAGACCCTGCTCAACAGTCTCGCAGCCGCCATGCCGGAGTAAGGGACATGCAAAGAGATGTCCCCCGTTCGGCCCTGCTCTCGTATGCGCTCACGGCGCTGCTTCTCCCTGCTCCTTGCAGCTTCGCTATCACCAAGCCTCTTCCGGCTCCGTTTCTTTTTTTCTTCGAGGTAGCTCTTGTAAATCATCAGCTCGCCCTTGTCGAACCAGAAACCGTGACATGTCGTGCAATAATCCACGTGGAGTCCCTTCGGCAGGCCGTTTCCGCTTTGCTCCATCAGATAGACCGTACAACGCGGACAATACAGCGGCGCCTCTCGAGGTACGGTGGACACCTCCTCAAACTCCACATCGGATTCCACCTCGACGGCCGAATCTCTGCTTATCGCAAAGGCGATATCCTTGTCCAACCAGAGGCCCGAGCATTCGGGACACTGAAAGAGCGAGAACCTGGCGCCGTAATGCCCGCTTATTTCCCGCGGCTGCATAAGCTCTCGACATTTCGGACACCGCACTATCGACATTATGGCCCTACTCCCGTGAGATGGAACCGGCATCCTTCTCGAGACAAACAAAGAATTCCCTGTTGCCCGCCGGACCCAAAATGGGCGATTCGACCGTGCCTCTTGACAGCAGGCCAAGCCGCCGTGCGTGGGCTGTCACCTTTCCGATAACCTCTTTGTGGACTTTCGGGTCACGCACGACTCCGCCCTTGCCAACTTTATCGCGCCCCGCCTCGAATTGGGGTTTTATCAGTGCAAGTATTTTTCCTTTGTCGACAAGCGCATCGGCGACAGGCGCCAGAACGAGTGTGAGAGATATAAAAGAAACATCTATCACGGCGATCTCCGGTTGCTCCTCAAGCATGCTGCGTTTCAAATTTCGCGCGTTTATGCGGTCCATCACCACGACACGGGGGTCCTTTCGTATTGTCCACGCAAGCTGTCCGTAACCGACGTCAACCGCGTATACTTTGCGCACTCCGTGTTTCAAGAGACAATCGGTAAAGCCTCCCGTCGAGGCTCCCACATCGAGTGCAACCCGACCCTCCAGTTGGGGTCGGAAATGGTCAATGGCATGCTCCAGTTTCTCGCCGCCCCGACTGACAAACTCGGGTCCCTCAGTAATTTCAATGTCACTGTCCGGCCTGACCAGTGACCCCGCTTTGTCGATAATCTCTCCGTCAACCTTTACGCGTCCGGACATGATTAAGGCCTTCGCCCTGGCCCGAGTGGGGACACGCTTCAACTCTACCAGAAGCCTGTCCAGCCTATCCTTTTTTGTGACAATATCTTCCATCAAATTTCCGGACGAACCGACCTTTCTCGCAAATTATATCATGACATGAAGGGGGGTTCAAGGAACCGTCTGACCACGGTCGCCCGTGTATAATTCCCAGTGCCTGATAGAAACTATAAGAAACAAGCTGAACCCAACGCCCGATTGACATTCCTTTCCGGGTGTTGATATCATTTCGAAACTGAGAAACCCCCCGGAGAAGCGAATGTCGAAGAAGAATCTATCCCCAATCCTTTATCTTTCGAAAGATGATGTTGTCCGGACGGGTCTCGGGATAACCCGGATAATGGATGTCGTGGAGCAGGTTTTCCGAGAGAAGGGCGCGGGCAATGTTGAAATGCCGCCAAAGCCCGGAATTCACCCCCTTCCGGATTCTTTCATTCATGCGATGCCGGCGTATGTGCCTTCCTTGCAGGCGGCGGCGCTCAAATGGGTGAGCGGCTATCCGCAGAATCCGATGAGGTCCCTGCCATACATCAGCGGCCTTCTTATCTTGAACGACCCGGAAACCGGCATGCCGCTGGCCGTTATGGATGCGACGTGGATCACGGCCATGCGGACTGCCGCCGCTTCGGCGGTTGCCGCGAAACACCTTGCAAATTCCAATCCGCAGACATTGACGATTATTGGCTGCGGTGTACAGGGTCGCTCACACCTGGAAGCGATGACAGCAGCATTCCCCTCGCTTAATTCCGTCATGGCATATGACATTTCTCCGCAGGTGCTCGAAACATACGTTGCGGAGATGTCAGAGACGTTTCCGAAACTGCAATTTCAAAAATGCGGCTCCCCTCGTGAGACAATCGTCGAGGCGGACATCATTGTCACCGCGGGACCGATCAAGAAGGTTCCCGAGCCTGCTATAGAGGCAGGCTGGGTCAAAGCAGGCGCCTTCGCGAGTCCAGTAGACTTCGACACATACTGGAGCCGCAGCGCATTAGAAGAATTCGACAAAATTCTCACTGACGATGTCCCGCAGTTCCGCTTTTATCGGCAGCAGGGATACTTCGGTGTGTTTTCGGAATTGTATGCTGACTTATCCGAGGTCGTGTGTTCGACGAAGACCGGACGAGACACGGCGGACGAACGAATTATGTCAATGCATCTCGGGCTGGCTGTCGAGGATGCAGCTGTCGCAAAAAAGCTTTATGATTCGGCGCTCGAATCAGGCATCGGCCAATGGTTGGACAGATAGTGTGGTTCACAATTTCCAGCCGGGAGAAGAAAAGTGAACATAGCCGGCAAATGTGCAATCGTATCCGGCGGCTCCAAGGGTATCGGAAAGGCCATAGCGGACCTGTTGGCCCGGCGCGGCGCGCATGTCTTCATCATGGCGCGAGAAGAGGCTCCTCTCCGGAAGGCGATTGACGATTTTCGCCACCTGGCTTCGAGCAGCAGGCAGAGATTTGGCTATTACCGCTGCGACGTGTCGGAGCTGCCCGCCGTGCAGGAGGCCATGCGGGCAGCCGAAGCAGAATGCGGTCCGCCCGCCTTGCTCATCAACTCGGCCGGTTTCTCGTTGGGTGGCTACATCGAGAAACTCCCAATCTCCGACATCGAAACAGAGATACGCGTGAATTACCTCGGGACCGTGTATACCTGCAAGCAGGTAATCGAGGGCATGATGCAACGACGTGAGGGATGGATCATGAATATCTCGAGTCTCGCGGGCCTGAAGGGAGTTTTCGGTTACGCGGGATATTCGGGAGCGAAATTCGCCCTGATCGGGTTCTCGGAAGCCCTCCGCAGTGAGCTCCGCCCTCACGGAATACACGTTTCGGTTCTTTGTCCGCCCGATGTCGACACGGAACGGGTGAGGAACGACACCCGCGAAAAGCCGCCAGAAACGCTGAGAATCTCCGACACGGCAAAGCTGATGCATGCGGATGACGTGGCGCGCGCCGCAATAAAGGGTCTGGAAAAAGGCTCGTTCTTTATCATCCCGAACCTGGCGGGAAAGCTGCTTCATATCGGGAATCGCCTGGCCCCCTCACTGATCAACAAGTACATCGACAAGACCGTCGACAAGGTGCGAAGAGAGCGGGACGCGTGATTCGGTCAAGTGAACAGAGAGGGGATTCCGTAATAGGCTACCGCGTCGCCACGCTGGCATTTCTCGGTACAATGGGTAAGCGTGAGGAAAATACACTGTCGCAACGGAATCATGAAAAATGATGAATCTCGCAAACAAGTGCGCCATCGTGACGGGGGGCTCAAGCGGAATCGGGAAGTGCCTCGCCAAAGAATTCGCCCAACGGCAGGCGAACGTCTTCCTGATCGCCAGGCGAAACGATGTCTTGAAGGAAGCCTTGGATGAGGTTAGAAGAAACGCCAAAAGCTCCGGACAACGGTTCGGATGCTGCGCCGCTGACGTCGCCGATTTTACGGCTGTGGAAAATGCGATACGGGAGGCCGAAATCGCCTGCGGCCCGACTCAGATGCTCGTAAATTGCGCCGGCTACGTGAATCCGGGGTACGTGGAAAACCTTTCCATCGAATCAATGGAGACCGAGCTGAAAGTCAACTACCTCGGCACGGTGTACACGATAAAGCAGGTCATCAACGGAATGATTGAACGACGGACGGGGTGGATTCTTAATGTATCGAGCCTGGGCGGTCTGAAAGGCATCTTCGGATATACGAGTTACTCCGGCTCCAAATTTGCAGTCGTCGGCTTCTCGGAAGCGCTGAGAAGCGAACTGCGTCCCTACAAAATCGGCGTTTCGGTGCTCTGTCCGCCGGACGTCGATACCCCGATGTTTGAAAACGAGAACAAGGCGAAGCCTCTTGAGACACTCAGGATTTCCGAAGGCGCCAAACTAATGAAGCCGGAGGAAGTGGCAAAAGAAGCCATTCACGGAATGGAGAAAGGTCGTTTCATCATCATTCCGAATCTTCCGGGGAAAATGTTCAACCTGGCCAACAGGCTTGCGCCCTCGCTCGTAAACCGGTTTCTGGATAAGACTGTGGACAAAGTAAGAAGAGAAAGAGGGCTGTGAGAAAACCGAGGCAATCGGGTAGCTCCGGAACGATTCTCTACCTTAACGTTTTTCGACGACACGTGGCGCACATTGTCGCGACCGCTTTGCGTCTTTTCCTCTTTCCAATGCGCCTTCAATGACAGTAATCCGACGTTCGATAGCTCGCTCCGCCATTAAAAGCCGCATACAGTGGAGAAATCGGGAACTCTGTTGTCACGTCGTCGTAGCGTTTGTGCTCCACGTGCCCGTCAAGGTACAATACATTTTGGCTGGCGGGAAGATGGCTGAAATCGCTGATGTGGGTTGACAGTTGGTCCCACATAACCGGCACCCTGCTAGCGCCCGAACTCGCACTGCTGAGAACGTGATTGATGTCAGAAAGAAGGAACCTGTCAACATCCTCGGACAGCCGCCTGTGCAGGTTACCTCCGGCATTCCCGGAGCCGGCGAATCCAAAGGACGCTATGTTTCTTTCGCGGTCCCGCCATCCGTCGGTTGCCCAGTGGCTGATCGGAAGCACGAAGTCCATCCACGTGTATATCGCGGCCCCCGAGAGAAGCTCCCTGTCATTCATTACCAGCCAGCCGAGATATATGTAACTCACGGGTCCAATGCAGTCCGGATGTACTGTTCCGCCTTTGAATTGCCGTGTCTGCGCTCCGTAAACGTTCTCCCTCACTATCGCATCCGCCTTCAAGCGAAAGTTGGTTTTTGGGTCGTATTCGGGGTCGGAAGGACAAGCGAGAATAGACGCATCGGAGAGATATTCCGGATACATTCCACCCGCATCGAACATGAACTTATTACTCACGTTCTCGACGGGGGGATATTTCGTTCTGTTCTCAGACGCATACAGGCCCAGCGCAAGCCCGAGCTGCCTCAGGTTATTTGCGCAGGCGGAGCGTCGCGCAGCCTCGCGCGCCTTGCTGAGGGCCGGAAGCAAGAAAGCGGCAAGGATTCCGATGATAGCAATCACCACGAGCAGCTCAACAAGCGTAAACCCTTTTGGCGAACCATGGAGCCTGTTCATGATCCAACACCCTTATATTACCAAGCGCCAAATTCATGAATTCTTGTCGTGATGTTCCATGCTGCTTCGCTCGTATTTTCAGGGTTATTGGGGACGCCATGCATTGCTCAATAACCGTTGGTTGCGGCTCCGCCGTGCTGTGTTACTTTCTATATCAGATTGTAACATGAAAATCAACCATCAGCTATTCGCTGCCGCCTCGCTGTCTGTCAGTCCCCAAAATTAGTATATCACCACAAAACCTTCGCAGAGGACTCCCTGCCGCATGTATCTCTACCCTCCGTCCCGCTAACAAAGCCATCGAATCGGCATAAGCCCACTTGCATTCATACACTTCTTCTTTTATGATTATCTTGACATTGGGTATGCTGAAAAGGGAGCACGGATGCGAGTCTGCGCCAGCTTGATTGAGCAGGCCGTTGCGGGAACGACATCGGATAGAGGGAAGCCTGCTTCCGGTTTGAAAAAATCACCACAGCAAGATTGGAACACAAGACATGAGCGTTGAGATTTCGCATCGGTCGGCATTCATGCACCCGGAGGAGACAAAAATATGCAGGGTCCACCCAGACCGAGAGGCCTTGTGGTTCTGGCCGTCATTCTCATCATCTTCGCCGCACTTACGGTGGCGTTCTGGCTCGAGTTCTATACGTCGGGGACGGTGGCAGTCTCGGACGACAGGGCTTACATAGAACATGAACAGTCCTTTACCGTCGCGGACGTGTATATGAGCCTCTGCGCCATAATCGGCGCAATCGGCATCATACGTCAACGGCCCTGGGGTCTGCTCTTCGGTCTGCTGGCGGGAAGCGCAATCATTTTCCTCGGGTTGATGGACACCCTGTATGCGATTCAGCAGGGATTTTTCACGGAATTCTCCCACGCGTTTGTAGAAAACCTTATCATCTCCACAGCATGTTTGACTCTTGGGCCGTTCACGATTATCTATATTTGGCGCAACCGGCGACACCTGCTTTCATAGTTTCCGAAGCACCCCAGAGAGTGTATTCCACGATTGATCAGTGTACGCTTCGGGGGCAGTCCGCCAATCTATCCCGCCTTTGGCGGGACTTCGCTTTGCTCAGCGAAGGAACGCGGGTCGCTTCGGGGACAGTCCCGATTCTACGGCACTTCGTGCCCGTAAATCTGGGACCGTCCCCTTCGCTGGACAATGGTGGGACAGTCGCAGGAGAGTCTTTTTCGCCGCTTGATATGCGTCGAACTTCGGAAACGCGGATTCACGGAGCGGGATATGAATTCTCACACCGTGACCACTTTTTTGGCGTTCAGCATCGTTGCGGTTATCTCGACCATGTTCGATGGTTTGCCCGCCCTTTGCTTGTCTTTGATTCCGAAAAAATTCAAGCAGGTTCCACACGCGAGAATAGTGACCGCATTGGCTTCCAAGGCTTCCAGACTGGCCAGCGCTTCCGAACCCTCGACTGCCAGTTTGACGCCCCCATTCATCAGTATCACGAAATCCGGCTTCGTTTCACATTCGGACAATTGATGGAGGAAATTGAGCATGAGGTCTTGCCCAAGTTCGTCATCCCCGCGTCCGATCCGGTCCGACGTAATAAAAACCACTCCACCTTTCTCTTTCATCGCACATTCTCCCTTATTCTTTCTCCGCTCGAACTCTCAGGCTCTTGATATCGTTTCACGGCAAGAAAACATGCGGACCACGGTGCTGTCCTTCCGCCCGGAGCCTTCGTGCACTGGTTCATAATTCCGCTCACGTATTTCATCACATTGGAAATTCCGGGGACATGGACTTCTCGGCCGAAGGTCACGCTCCGCGTGATTCCGTGTCCCCGGAATTTCTGACCTGCCGCTTCTGCATAGCGCTATGCAATACGGAATGGTATTTGTGGCCACGTGTACTTAGCCCCGGGATATCCTCAGCCTTGCCGACGAATGAATCCGAATACTCGATGCCTGAAGGCCGGAGAGTTCCGCAAAGAAACGAGTGCTGATGACACTGTTCGAAAGAACATCGTAAAGCGCATCGGAGCACTCAACGTCCAATCCGAAATTTCGAAATGGTTTGGAGAAAAGTTGATACGAAACCTCCGCTCGGTTCCGCCGATTCCCTGCGGCTGGAACCCGATGAGGTTCCGATGTCACGGCAGGAGTGGAATGGCGGGACCGCTCGCAGGAAGCCGCACGGGCTTCCTCGTTCTGTCTCAAGACAAGAAAAGTAAGTGTCTCATAGTCGGTTTCATACGTTTTGTCGGCACAAACACCTGCTCACCTCTGCACGAATTCGCTTTTATATTTGTCGGGCCGGACAAGCGCGACAGCAAACGCCGCCAGGCCGAATCCAATAGCGAAAATGATGATTGCCGGACGGTAGCTGCCTGTCTTGTGGGCGATGGCGCCCGCTGCGTAAGGGCCTCCCAACACTCCGACGGCAAACCCGCTCATCAGCAGACCGAGAAGCTTGCTGAAATTTAAAAGACCAAAGCAACGACCGACCAGAACCGGCAGCAAAACTGCGGAGCCACCCAGGGACAGCCCGTAGACGACTGAAAACGGAAACAATGTGATAGCGGATGTGATACCCATATCCAGAAAAAATACGAGAAGCCCCACGGTCGCCACACCGTGTAACGCATGGGTCATCGTTATGAGATTTCTGGGATTCCAGCGGTCCGCCAGAAATCCGAAACCAAGGCGCCCGACAACGCTCACACCCGCCACGAGCCCCCAGAAAAACGCCGCCATTTGAGAGGATACCCCCGCATCGTCCACCAAGGCGACAAAGTGCACGGTGAACCCGGATTCCCCGAAAACCAACAGTGCAAACGCAGCAAATAGCATCCAGAACGATACGCTCTTCATGGCGCGTCCGACGGGCAGACCCGCTTCCATTGAATCTCCCAAGAACGAGCCTTCTGTTTCTTCACGGTCGCGGGTTGGTTCCCCATCAGGTCTCAGCCCCATGTCCGATGGTTTCGTGCGGATAACAAGCAGCGCGACCGGCACGATAAAAATTAATATAAAAAGTCCCAAAAGGAAAAAAGATGTTCGCCAACCTCTCGATTCAATGACATAGTTCGCGACCTGGGGCATGGTAAAGCCTCCCAGGCCGATGCCCGCCATCATAAGCCCCATGGCGCGGCCCCGATATCTCTGAAACCAGTTTGAGATGAGCGTCTGATTCGGTATGAGCGTGATACCGACCGCGGCAAACCCGATGATAATCATCAGGATGAAAAACTGGTAGAGATGGCCAACCCACATTAGGAGCATGTACGAGACGCCGGCAATCAAAGCTGAACCTGCAATCACCACCCGAGCGCCATATTTATGCAGCAGGATGCCAACTATCGGGCCGGAAAAACCGAAAACAAGAGCCCAGGCCGCAACGCCGAGGGACAGAACTTCCCGGCTCCATCCAAGCTCAGCCTCTATTGGTTTAATAAAAACACCAAAGGAGTAAAACGCTATGCCAGTCCCAAAGAATATGATGATTGAACTGGCAAGAACTATCCACCAGCCATAAAAGATTCGTCCTTCTTGTGTTTCATTCATGAAAATTCTCCGTACGATATGCGCATCCCGGTTCGGCAACACGATACAGTATGGCAAGCCGGTTTTGCAAGAACAAATTTTGACGGCCTGTTTCCGAAAAGGCTATTTCTTCCAGAAGGCTCCCATACTGTCATTCTGAGGAGCAAAAGCGACGAAGAATCTCTCTTTTTTGGCGCAATCAATCGCCAGATTCTTCACGGGGGTTTATCCTGAGGGACTCGAAGGGCTCAGAATGACAACCAAAGCGCCGGAAAGTTATTCCGGCAACACGCCCCTGAGTCTTAACGGCCTGTCGGGCTTTGAACGAGCCAGGCAGGAGGGAATCATCCGGCTTGGTTTTTTTCCTCAACCCATCGAAATTGCTCGATGACCTTCCCAGGAATTTTGGACAGCGTGTTGTGAAGCAAAAAGTCGCTCTCAGCATGCCGAGATGAAAAGGGCCGATGTGTATCCCGGAGACGAGGGAACCGAAAATGCGAAGAAAGCACGATACAGGGAAAACCAGAATGAGGGAACAGATGTGAGGTTTTCTCCGCCTGCGCCGAAAGGGGATTATCGAGTTCTCTTCGCTTTCTGAATCCGTTCTTTGAGGTCCTTCACCGCAAGCAGCGGTTGGTCGGCAAGCAAAACCGCTGAAGCGACTGCTATGCCATCGGCCCCTGAGCGAATTACTTCGGCTGCATTCTGAGAGGTGATGCCTCCGATCGCGAGGACAGGGATGTCTGCGGTTCGGCTTTTGACCAGCCGAACCGCGTCGGTTCCAACAACCGGCTCGGCATTATCTTTTGTGGTGGTGGGAAATACAGGGCCGATAGCCACATAATCGGCCCCATCCTCGACAGCCTTCTCCGCTTGTCGCAAAGAATGTGTTGAAATACCCAGCATCATTGCGTCGGGCATGATCCGACGCGCCGCCGACGCGGGGAGGTCGGTCTGCCCCAAGTGTACGCCGTCGGCAGAGATAGCAATAGCGATATCCAAATGGTCATTAACGAAAAAAGGTATCCGATGAGTTCGAGCTATCCTTTGCAAGTTCCCAGCTTTGGCGTAATAGCGACGCTTGGATAGCTTCTTTGCGCGGAACTGGATGGCATCGGCTCCCCCAAGAATAGCTTGCTCCATTGTTCGCGCGCTATCCTCACAGAGAAGAATCCCTTCATCGATGAGGACATATAACTCCGGCAAGTAAAGGGGTTTGCGAGAGGCCTCTCCGTTCACACCGACATTCCTGTGCCTTTCAGACTGCCACGGAGGTCAGCATGTCAGGGTTGGGCTGGTTCAGGGCGGGAGTTCTCTACCTTCTCCTTAATCTGTTTGCCCGGCTTGAACGTTGCGACACGCTTCTCTGGGATCGGCACTTCCTCTCCCGTCCTCGGATTACGACCGATTCGAGCGTCGCGTTTCTTGACCTCGAACACGCCGAAGTTCCTGATTTCGAGGCGTTTCCCTTCGGCAAGAGAGTCTGTGATCACGTCGAATGACGTCTGGATCACCCTTGCAACATCGTTCTGGGTGAATCCAAGCTGTCTGGCGACCTCAATAACTAATTCCCTCTTTGTCATGAGAACGAACTCCTTTCGTCAGCCATTTCGAGACTTGAACGCGTCGCCAACAACCGAATTTAATTTGGGGTATGCAATATTGCATAACCGCGTAAAAACTTCCGAGCAACCGCAACTGCTCGAAATCGGCATAAGTATAACATATGACACAAAATATGTCAAATCAACGCGGCATTTCGAGTCTGCGAAGACAGCGGCCACAGGATAGAGTTTACCGGACCCGGCAGTGGGATGTCCTCATATGCTTTCCTCATCAGGGGGAAGTGGTCTCGAAACGCGCGGTTTTGGGGTCATCGTTCTCGTCTGCACTTATTCCAAACATTGCGGGTTGACACGTATTTTTGCCGCAAGTATAATGTTCACGGCTTGTTCCGATGACAAAAAAGGCTATCCACTTTGCCTCTCAATTATAGCTTGCATTATGACTCATAAACCCGAACTGTCCGTGGTCATTCCCGCTTATAACGAAGCCGAAAGAATCGGCTTGACAATCCAACAGATTTCCAAGCATTTAAACAAATCCCGTATAGCGCACGAGATAATTGTGGTGAGCGACGGGAGCACCGATTCCACCATTGATATCGTGAGGCATTTGGCAGAAAACGATTCCCGTATTCGGCTTATCGGCTATGACCGGAATCAGGGCAAGGGTTATGCGGTGCGGACGGGAACTATTGCAGCGGAGTCGGAAAATGTGCTGCTAACCGACGCAGACCTGGCCACCCCGATAGAGGAACTACATAAGCTTCAGAAAGTTGCGGAGAATGGGTTTGAAGTGGTTGTTGGGTCGCGAGCGTTGAGCGACTCCAAAATCGTGGGTTGGCGCCCGTGGTACCGGGTTCTAAGCGGAAAAGTGTTCAATGCGATAGTCCGCTTGTCGGCTGTCCCCGGTATCCATGACACTCAATGTGGCTTCAAGCTCTTCACGTGCGGTTCCGCTGCGCGAATATTTGCCTCTGCCAAACTCGACGGCTTCGGCTTTGATGTGGAAGCGCTTTTCCTCGCTCGAAAATATGGATATCGTGTCGGCGAAATCGGCGTATTATGGAACAATTCGCCTTCAACGAAAGTCAGCGTATTCAGAGACACCCTGCCGATGTTGTGGGAAGTATTGAAGATACGGATGAACGATTGGAAAAAACTCTATGAGTCGCCCCGCTCCACCGACTGACACCACTCCCTGCATCCTCTGCGGCGGCACATCGCTCAACTACCTGTACCCGGAGTTGGATTTGGTCAAATGTGTCGACTGCGGATTGGTTCGCGCGAAAAAGATTCCCCCCGCAGACGAACTTCGCCGGCTCTACTCCGAAAGCTATTTCAAGAGTTCAAACTCGGGAGCCTTGGGGTATGACGACTACGCGGCCGACCGCGTGAAAATCGAGAAGACATTTCAGAGGCGGATGCAAGAAATCGAAACGCTACTGCAACACAAGGGACGCCTCCTGGATGTGGGTTGCGCCACCGGTTTTTCGCTCGAGGTAGCCAACCGGTTGGGCTGGAAAACGAAGGGAGTTGAAATCTCCGAGTATGCGTGTGAACTCGCCCGAAACATCCGAGGAACCGAGGTGTTCTGCGGACAGTTGGAGGAAGCGGATTTTCCTCCCGAGTCGTTTGACGTCGTCACTATGTGGGACTACCTCGAACACTGCCCGAATCCGGCCAAGGAACTGGAACAGGTGAATCGTCTGCTCAAAGCCGGCGGATTGCTGGCGCTCACCACACCCGACATATCGAGTCTTGTCGCTCGGTTCTCGGGCGCACGGTGGATGGGAATCAAGCAAGGCGAACATCTCTTTTACTTCTCGCGATCGACGATTACCCGCCTCCTCTCGAAATATCATTTCGAGCCTGTCCGGCTCACATACGTCGGCAAGTATGTTGACGTTGGATTCTTCATCAGGCGAACAGGCATTTACAGTTCGGCGGTGCAGCGTCTTCTTGAACGGCTCGCTCGAACACTGGGAATTAGGAATCGCGTGATTTATGTTAATCCCTTTGACATAATGCTTGTTTACGCAACGAAAATGAAAAACGTCCCATGAATCCGGAAGAATACGCTTCGCTCTTTGAACTGGCCGAAAAACACTGGTGGTTTTTGGGAACACGCGACATCCTGTTCTCAAGCATCGGCCGAGATTCTCTGCGAGGAGAACCAGTCCTTGATGTCGGGTGCGGCTCCGGAACCATGATGAGAAGATTCGCGAACGCGGGCACAGTGGTCGGCATCGATCTGAATCTCGGCGCGTTGGCACACTGTCGTTCCCTTGGTTTTTCAAAACTGTGTCAGGCATCGGCCGACTTGATGCCCTTCAAATCCAACTCGTTTGCGATGGTCGTGGCCGCCGATTTGCTCGAACACTGCGAGGATGATGAGTCCGTATTGCGTGAAATCTTTCGAGTGACAGCAAGCGGAGGCATGCTCCTGGCAAGTGTGCCCGCGTACCAGACACTGTGGAGCGCGCATGACGTCGTTCTTCATCACAAGAGGAGATATTCCAAATCGGAGCTTGTCCGCAAGGCGCAACATGCGGGTTTCTTCGTGACTCGAGTGAGTTCCTTCAATTCTTTTCTCTTCGCGCCCGTCGCGGCCGTCAGGCTTGTGAAAGCGAGATTTCAACGGGACCCGACGCCACGACGTATCCAGTACCATGAGAACTGGCGTCTCCTGAACCGGATGCTTCTCGGTGTCATGCGATTGGAGCAAATGCTTATTCGCAGAATGAATCTTCCGTTCGGGCTCTCGATATTGCTGCTTGCCTCGAAAAGGTGAGCTTGCTTCGGACCTATACGTGAGCAAATACCGACACCTTCTGACACTTGGCGTCCTCTTCCTGCTTGTGTTCGTCCTCTTCGGGAAGACGTTGACTCACCGTTTCAATTCTGACGACTACCTTGTGATTTATCATGCGCTCCGCGACTCTGCCACGGAAGCCTCTGATGGACTCAAGGAGTTCGTGAGACCATCATGGGGGCTGTACTATCGGCCCGGCATCAAATTCTTTTTCGGCGTCTTGGTCGCGCTTTTCAATCAGTCGCCGGAAGGGTACCACCTGATAAGCCTGGTCTGCTACGGACTGCTTTGCTTTCAGGTTTATTACATCGCCCTGCAATTGGGCGCCCAATGGCATGCCGCGTTTGCCGCAGCAATCATTTTCCTGACCGCCAATGTTCACGCCGAAGCGCTTTTCTGGATTTCGAGTTTGAACGGTGTCGTGGAAAACATCTGCACTTTGGCGGCGCTCATCAGCTATATCGCTTGGCGAAAGACAGGCTCGATACCGTTTTATGCCTCAGCGCTTCTCCTGTTCGGAGCCGCCCTCGTCACTAAGGAATCAGCGGTATCACTGCCGGTTGTGCTCATACTCTATGAACTCCTTCTTCGAGAGAGAGCAAGTTGGAGGACTGCGGCCAAAGAGGCGGTGAAGCACACCGCTCCTTTCGTTCTATTGACGGTTTCCTTCGTTTTTGTGAGACACACTGTCATGCGCCACGTGAACTTGCCCCCCCCGTTGGTTACCTTGAGCCTGGAGAGTGTCGTCTCCGGAGCATGGCACTCGTTTCTTATGGCTCTCTCGCCAATTGACTGGACGGTGGCGACCCAGTGGTTCGGCCAGGCGTCGAAAATAGGTCTGCCTTTTCATCTCCCTGCCGGTATTGCTTTTTTGGCCATCGTCCTGCTTCCATTGGTCTTAAATAAACGGCGCATATGTTTTCTCCTGGTATGGATAGTTGTGGGGTCTGCGCCGGTTCTGATCCTGGGACTTGTGCCGTCTGAACGACATGTCGTATTCAGTTCGGTTGCCGGCGCCATTCTTGTCGCTCTGGGACTGTTCAAAGTGTCCGAGAAGATATTCCCATCGAGAAACGGGCCGGCTGTCTTGGTTGGGTTGCTCCTCACAGTCCTGTTCGCAGGCACAAGCGCATATTATCTCAAGAAGAAGCAGGGAGCATGGAGATTTGCCTCCTTGGTCACCTCGGCTATAATCGAACAAACAGTGGAGAAGTATGAGCCATCGAGGTCAAACACCACCTTCTTCTATTTCAACGTGCCCGACTCGGTGGAGGGCGCATTGATATTCAGGTTTAACAACCTCACGTACGCGCTCCGCCTCGCCTACGCAGACGACTCCCTCAAAGCGATCCAAATTGTGACAATCAGAATGGTCGCGCCCGGCGTCTCTTCGCGCTTCGAGACGGCATATTTCAAAATTGCCGCGCTTGGCGGAAATATCTATGCGCCTGAGCATCTTTTGGAGGACGAAGAGATCAGGGAGCGATGGAAGAGGATCGACGGGTTGAACATCCTTGAAAAAAATGAAACGTTTCTGAGAGATTGGGAACAGTATGAGGATTCGCCGTTCTTCGTCTACTTTAGAGGGAAATTGATACCGGTCCCCTCAGCAAAACTCGAATCGGTTCTTCATAGCTTGTACAGCCTCAACCCGCCGGCACATTCTGTGTTTTAACCTTATGCCCCGCCACTGTGAAAGCGGCCTTTCTCCGGCACGGGCCTTCGCAACTCGTTCAACAGCTCTGTGTCAACCCCAAGAGATTTCATCCGGTCGATGTCTCGTTCGGCTTTTTCATAGTCGCTCTTTTCGATAAGCAACCGAACGCGATCCATGAGCGCCGGGATAAGGTCAGGCTGAATGGCAAGAGCGCGGTTCAGGGCTTCCAAAGCTTTCTCCGTGTCTCCGGTCTGGAGGTAAATGCGGCCCAGATTCCCGTATGACAACGCATTTTCCGGATTCAAACGCAACACTGCGTGATGCTCGGCAATTGCCTCCTCATAGCGCCTTTGTTGATAGTAGGCGAACGCCAGATTGAAGCGGGTCGCCATAAATTGGGGATTGGCGTCTCTCGCTTCTTCCAAAGCTTCTATGGCCTTGCTGACCCACCCCTTCTCCAAAAATGAAACGCCAAGGTTGTACAAAATCCGATAGTTTCCGGGAACGATTTCCAATGCCTCACGATATATTTGAATCGCTCGATCATAATCGCCTGATTTGTGATACATTGCGCCGACAGCGAGCCGGGCGTCGACGCTGCGGGGGTTTATCTGCAATGTCCGATTGAACAACGTGAGCGTGTCGCGCCAATCAGTGTTGCGACGAATCGTAAGCACCGACAGAAAAAGAACGACCCCAATAATCGGAAACACGACCGCCAATCGCATGGTCGTCGACCTTCTTCGGTGAAGATGAGAAATCGGGTAGGCCAGAACCATGGCCATGAAAGCCGCAAAACCGACCGAAGGAATATGCATGTATCGGTCCATCATAAGGCCTGCTGCGGGAATTATATTGGAAGCGGGCAGAAATGTGAGGAAGAACCAGCCGACACAAAACGCGATGACTCGCCGCTCCAGGAGAAAAAACATGGTTCCACAAAGAATTATTGCAAGAATAAAAACCATTGGTCCCCAGAATCTCGGGTCCGCCATTTCCGAAATTCGGGCGACGTCGTAATGAGTGATCAAACCATATGGCGCCACAAGCATCTGTAGGTACCGGCACACAACCAGCGGCATACTGAACCACATGTCGCGGACAATGGGACGGCCGACCTGCTCCAGCCCCGCCAGGGCATCTCCATGAGATGATACGGTTTCCTCCTGCAAAAAATTCAATCCAATCACGATGGCGACAAACAGGAAATGCGGCAACAGCCGAACGAGTTTGTTCCTGAAACCGTGAACGCCCGGCCACCCGTCGCGGCAAATTTCCAACAAAAGAATGCAGAACGGGAGAACGACCGTAGTGATTTTTGACAGGAGCGCGAGCGCGGTAGCGAGAAGGGAGCCCACATACGGAAGCGCTTTCCTTTCAGAAACGGATGTCTCATACCACAGAATGGCGAGAACAAAGAAGGCGAACGACAGGACGTCTTTCCTCGAGGATATCCACGTCACGCTTTCCACGTGAACAGGGTGAACCGCGAACAGCACGGCGGCAAGCAACGCCACCGGTTTCGGCAAAAGATGTCGCAGGAGAAACCAGACTCCCACAACCCCTACCGCGTGCAGAAATATGTTTGTAAGCAGGAACCCCCACGGCTTGAGCCCCCACAACGAGTAGTCTATCGCATAAGAGAGCGTGCGAACCGGCTGATAGTTCCCCCTTGCCCGCGGAACGAACATTCGCGCAACATTGTCGGGACTCAAGCTGCGTATCGCGGCGTTGTTCACGACCAGGTTCTGATCGTCATAACCGACAAAATCATTTTTTAGGGAATTGAAGAATACAAGGACGGCAAGAATACCAAGAAAAAGCGTTCCTGAACATTTTGACCTGTTTGCAAACACGTTTCTCTATCTCTTCCGATGCCAGCAGTAGTCAATTGCCGCTGTGACGAATGATTCGCCAAAGCAACGCAGCATATCCCAAAAAGAGGCTCGTCCTCACGGCTGTATCTACGAGAATTGCTTCAAAACTTATCTGCGACGCCACTGCCATCGTCCCGATTGACAGCAGCGCCAGCTTCAACACCCGATATATGTTGTAGTCAACCGGATAGTGTCTCTGTGCAAACGCATACAGCAGTCCGAACGCTGCCAGATATGCAACCACCGTAGCGACTGCGGCCCCCATTATCTGGAATTTGGGAATCAGAATGAAGTTCAACATCAGATTAACAAGCGCGCCGCTTACTATAGCTATGCTGGTAAGATGAGTCTTCCTTGTAATCATCAATCCTATGTTTACGATAAGAAACGCCCCGTATGTGACACTCGCCAAAACGAGCGGGCCTATGACCCTCTCGGCCTCGTAATACTTCGGCGGGGTCAGAACCATGAGCAGAATTCGACCGAACGCGACGAGACCGGTTGCGATTACGAAGCCGAGCGCAAGAAAAAACAACAAACCGCGGGCGTATCTCTCTTTCGCGTCATCCTGATACTGAGCGCTCAAAGCGGTTGGACCCCATGCCATTTGGAACGACGTCACAAACAACACGATGATGGAACTGACCTTCGCGCCTACGGAGTAGATGCCGACATGTTCCAGCGTGCTCAATTTTGTCAGAAAATATCTATCTGAGAAGTCGATAACCCAGTACGCAACCAATGAGGGAACTAATGGAACGCCAAATGCAAGAAGGTTTCTCAATTGGAGGAATGAGACCTCAAAAGAAAAGAGGGGACGTGTCAATATGGCGCCGGTCCCGAAAAAGCATACTGCGGCCCCGAGCATGCCAAGAAGAATCCCGGCTACCCCCATTTTCAGGAAAACCACGAAAACTATTCCTAACACGACGTAAATGCTTGCGTAGCCAATTGCAATAATATTGTATTTTCCCGGCGCGAAATGCACGCGAAGCAGCTGTTTGAATATGCTCATGGTCATGAAAAAAGGGATAACGCATCCGATTATGCGAAAATATTCTGCATGAACCGTCGTATTGAAGACGATCAGGGAAATCCAGGGCGCGAAAAGGAAGGTGGAGACAGCCACAACAATCGACGAGACAAATCGAAAATGAATGCTTGTGGAAGCGACGGTTTTCCTTCGTTCAAATTCCTCGGATTCGAAGTAGCAGGCAGCCAGCGCGGGCTCAAGTGCAAGCGAGGCCACCATCGTTGTCAGCAGGAAGAATGTCATTACGACGTCCCATATACCGTATTTTTCCGGCGTGAATGCGCGTGTCAGCACGGGTAACAACACCAACGCGGCAAGCGCTTCGGCTCCCTTCCCGACGCCATAGGAAATGGTGTCGGCTGACAACCGAACAATGTCCTCGGGAAGCGATAGCCAGTTCACGAGTCGGGAAACCAACGGCGCTCTTTTCCCGAGGGTGTTCGCCGTTTCACCCGGCTTTCGAGTCGTCGCTTAACACCTCCTCCATCAGGTCAAGCCACTCGTTTTCGAACCGCTCCATTGTTAATGTCTTTGCAAATCTGTACCCTTCTTCACCGATTCTGTTTCTGTCCCGAACAGTTGCCTCAATCAGTTCCGGTAGAAGCGACGCGTCCCGGCAGATGAGTTGCCGCCCTTCCTCGAGAAGCTCGGCCATACCGCCGGCGCCCGAACCAATGACCGGTGTCTTGCAGAGCATCGCCTCGTGGGCGGTCCTGCACCAGCCTTCACGGAACTTGGAAAGGGTGACAACAACGGAGGATATTTTGAGCAGGATCAAGTACTCGCGGTAAGGTAACTCGAAATTCGGGCACGGAAGTTTCACGTCGGGCTCGCCGCTCGTGACGAGATAGTAGTCGGTCCCTTTCAACGCCTCGTATGCTTCTACAACGCCTTTATTCTTCCTGCAATTTCCGATATAAACTACCGTTTTCCCCTTCAGAGAATATTTTCGTTCGAACGCAGTAACCTCCTCCGGGTGAAACTCGAATTGCTTCACATCCATACCATTTCGTATCACCCGAATATTTTGAACGCCGATATTGAAAAAGAAATCTCTCCAGTAGTTGGCGATTGTTACAACCCACTCACATCTGTTGACATTGTTGAGGAACAGCTTTGTGAAAATTCGCCCAAGCGCATCGCTCTCTTCTCCCTCAGTATACATATGGAGAAGTAAACCAACATTCTTTCCCGACACATTTCCGAATCCCATGC
This sequence comes from uncultured bacterium, assembly GCA_964453435.1. Taxonomy (GTDB): domain Bacteria; phylum Abyssobacteria; class SURF-5; order SURF-5; family SURF-5; genus CAYVQZ01. The sequence goes on along the minus strand of CAYVQZ010000002.1, from coordinate 15,935 downwards.
CGGCAACCGGATAGAAATCTCTGATCCATACATCCTTTCGCTTCCGGACCTTTGCTATAGCCCACATTCTCCGAAGTCTGGCAGAGGGCAACCGAATATTCTCGCCCGAAACATTAAACACTTCGACATGATACCGCTTGCCGAGAGCGTCACGCACGGCGCTCCGGTAGGCTTTGCCACCAGTCATCGCTTCCGATGGCTCGAAGATTCCGATGGATGGATGCCGCCGCATTTCCTGCATGGGCCGTACAACCTTCGTAACACCTTGATTCGCAACGATAAAGCATATTACAATATGCCAAACGTGTCAAGGAATGTTCGGGAAGTTCTCAAGCTCTCGCGAGAGGACTTCCGGCTGAACCTATATCAGCTATTGGATGCCTGGCATCCCCAACTCGAGGAACTTCTTCATTGAGGATTCTTTTCGTCACAATCGAGGATATTACGCTTCACAGGGGCTCGTCCACGCACGTTCGGGAGAAGGTGGCGGCCCTCCGGCAGCGCGGGCACACTGTGACTCTCTTGGCAGGGTCCGAGAAAGAGGCGGAATTCGGCAATTTTATCGGCGTGGGCTCTTGTCGGAATCGACGGGGAACAGTGAGCTATTCAGCGCTTGCAGGTGTTTTCCTGAAACTTCTCTTGCGAATTGTTCAAGTTTCGAGGAAAGCCCACATTGTTTACGCAAACGGGCCCGTGGCCGCATTTGCCGCCGTGCTGACAAAACCGCTCCACCACGCCAAAATCTTTTATGAAGTCACCTCCCTCGAGAATGAAGAAATAGGAATGAAAGGACGGGGATTGCGCATTGCGGCTATCGCCAAAGTATTCAGCTTCCTCCAATATGTGGGGGGCCATTTTTCCGACCGAACCTTGGTGATCACCGAACAGATAAAAGACTATTTTGTGAGTAATTACAACCTCCCGGACAAAAAACTCAAAGTGCTTGGTGTGACAACCGACCTCAACAAGTTCCATCCAATCTGCGACCCGGCGTTTCTCCAGCGCGGCAGAGAACGATTCGGCATAGCAGAAAATTCGTTCCTCATATCTTATATTGGAAACCTGGCGCATTGGCAGGACTTCGACATGCTTATCAAAGGCGCCAAGATTGTCATCAGGAAAAATCCTCATGCCCGATTCATGATAATAGGTGATGGCAGTCAACGGGAAGCGCTCGAACATGCCGTTAAGCGCGACTCGCTCGATGACCGCATTTTGATCGCGGGTTCGGCGCCGCACATTGATGTGCCCCTTTGCATTAACATTTCAGACATCTGCATTTCGCTGCCGAAGCAGCTCACGTCCGGTTATTCGCCCATGAAATTGTTTGAATATCTCGCCTGCGGAAAGCCCGTCGTCGCAACAAAGGTCCGGGGATATGAAGCAGTAGAGCGGGCGGAAGCAGGGATTCTCGTGGATGAAGCTGATTACGAGGCGTTCGCTTCTGCGATCCTGAGACTTGCAGAGGACAAGCGCCTGAGGGCTCAATTTTCGGAAAAGGCGCTGCAATTTGCGCGCGAAAATTTCGGGTGGGAGAAAGTGATAGCCACGATCGAAGCAGAGATTAAGGATTTAGGCGTCGTTTCAAACGGGACGACCCATGGTGATTGAAATCGAACATTAAACCTGTAAATTCACTGCGGTTCCGCCAAATGTGCAAGGCGGTTAACGAAAGCCAAGAAAAGCGCATAATATCGCCACGGCCCATTCACAGAGCCGATTGCTTTCAACCGTGCTCCCGGATAACCCGCTCGTACAGGCTTGTCAGTTTCTTCACATTCGCAATCCAGTCACATCGTTCTCTTACAATCCCGATGTTCACCTCGCGCGCCCGGTCGCGAATCTCGGGGTCCTGCAGCGCCTGACGGATTCTGGCAGCCAGCTCGTTCGTGTCTTGCGGGGCGAAGAGAAAGCCGTTCTCGCCATCGGTAATCCATTCCCTGTTCGCCGGAATATCCGCTACCACCGGAAATGTGCCGCATGCCATCGCCTCCAACAGGGAAACAGACGCTCCATCGGACAGCGATGTCGAAACATATACCGTCGAGCCTCGCAAATATTCCGGCATCTCACGATGCGGGACCGCGCCCGCAAATCGCACACGCGTATCGATTCCCAAATTTTCGGCCAGCGCTCTCAAGCTCGCCGCCTCGGAACCCTCGCCGGCGAGAACGATTTCCGTGCCGGGCATACCCGCGATAATTGCGGGCGCAGCTCGTATCAAGGATTCCACATCATACAACGGATAGAGGCCGCGATTGCTGAAAACTATCCGCTTATCGTTGAATCCCTCACGCACACGGCCCTCGGGACAAAACGAATCGAGTGCCACGCTCATGGGAAAAGTAAGTATTCTCTCCCGGTCCACTCCAAGGCTCTCGATCTCCGCGCTCAAATGCTCGGCGACCGAAGTAATTGCGTCAGAACGGTTCAGAACATACTTCACCAACCGTCTCATCAACCGATTTCTCCGAGGAATCAGTGTGATATCGGAGCCGTGCGCCGTGACTATTACCGGCTTTCGACACAGGGCGCCGGCTGTGACAGCAATGAGACCGGCCGGAACGACCCAGTGGGCATGAATCACATCAATACGTTTGCGCAGGATGCACCTGACGGTCGAAACCATTCCCGATGCCATGTAGCCGAACAGGCGGACCACGGGCGTGCGAGGATATTGAATCAGCAACCTGTCACCCAGGAATGAGCCGAATCTTTCGATTTCGACGTCGCCCTCATGTTCGAGTCGTTTGCTCTCGCGAAACACGCGGGGAGCTAAAACGGAGACCTCCCAGTTTTCCCGGCGCAACAACCGGGCGAGAGTTCGAATAAAGACTACACGGTTGGATTCGGGGAAATCGGGATACGCATTCGTGAGCAGACAGACCGAGCGCCTCATTTAACCGGCAACCACTTTTTTATTCCTTCTCTTCGGAAAGTCTCCGCTCGATCCTTCGGTTTTCCATCTGGACCCGAAAAATCTCTTTGCGGAGTTGGACAATTTGCGTGCCGATAAGTCCTAGAGAGACAAATTGCAGCCCTGCAACGACGAGGATAATAAGCAGAGTCATCAAGGGCCGGTCGGGGTTGAGCTTTCCGCGCGAAAACTCGATGAGCAGATAGACGCCGATGAACAGGGAAAGCGCCAGGAAGAGAAAACCCGTCAAGCCGAAAAGCACAAGCGGCTTCTCGAAATATGAAAATGCCAAATGCGAGAATACCGTTTTCCCAAATTTGAATTTTGACCGGCCGGTATCGCGCGAACGAAGGACAGCCGGGATTTCCGTGGCGCGATACCCCAACGCCAGCGCTTTGGACAATATCTCCAGGTGGATTTCCTTATCATCCGATTCAAGTTCGAGCGCCTCGAGCGCCTCTCTCCTGTATCCCCGAAACATCTGCGTCACCATTTTGAATTTTCCGGGAATTACAAAGCTCAGGACAATGTTTCCCAGGCGGCTGACCAAAAGCCTCCGGGCCGGCACCCCCTCGGTTCGCCCGCCCGCCGCATATGGGGAAGCAAGCACAATGTCCGACTCACCCCGTTCGAGAATAGAGAGCATGTCCAACATGACCGAAGTATCCCAGCTCAGGTCGGATTCAATGGTCAGCACGTATCGCCCCCTGGCTTCGGAAAACCCTGTCCTCAGGGCCTTCCCCCGCCCGCGATTCGGAGTGTATGAGAGAAATCGAATAAATGGTTTCTCTCTGCACACCCGTTCAGCCACCTCTTTCGTATTATCCGTGCTGCCGTCATTAACGAGAATGAGCTCCCATGGCTTTCCGATGCGTCCGATAATTTCTTCGACGGTCTCCACGAACTTCACAACGTTGGCTTCCTCGTTATACATGGGAGCCACCACACTGCAATAGATCTTCTCGGTCACGATCGGCGTTCGGCCTTCCTTTGGTTGCGGCGGGCGCAGGCGAAAGGGACCTGTCTCTTACTTTTTCTTCCAGAGCGAATAAAAATCGAACCCTGCGCTTTTCCACTTTTCCGCCACGAGACAGTTTCGTGTGTCTATGACAACCCGCCGTTTCATTTTCTGCCCGATTTGATGGGGGTCGAGATACGAAAACTCCTTATGGTCCGCCAGAAGAAGAATGGTATCAGCGCCGGTAACCGCATTCTCAAGGCTGTCAACTTCCCACTCGAAATTCTTTACATGAAAATCGAATATCCCAATTTCATACTTGCGCTCTTTCAATCCGCGTATAATGGGAACCGCCGGGGTTTCGCGGGTATCGTCCACGTTTCCTTTATAGGCAACCCCCCACACGCTTATCTTCACGCCCCCGGCCGAACCCACCACGGATTCGACAAGCCGCACCACCTGTTCCGGCATCGAGTCATTGACCGCCCTGGCATGACCGACCAGTTCGTTCTCCTTTTTCGTTTTTTCGATAAGGAACCATGGGTCTATGGGAATACAGTGGCCGCCGACGCCGGGGCCTGGTTGATGAACGCGCACTCGTGCGTGCCTGTTGGCAAGAGAGACTATCTCGAAGACATCGACATTATGCTCCGCGGCAATGAGAGCCAACTCATTGGCAAGCGCAATATTGACGTCACGAAACGTGTTTTCCACCAGCTTTACCATTTCCGCCGTCGTCGCGTCGGTCAAAAATATTTCGCCCTCGACAAAGGTCTCATAAATCTCGGCGGCCGCCTTCGCGCAGTCCGGCGTAATTCCGCCAATGACTCGGTCGTTCGAGACCAACTCACTGAACACGTTCCCCGGAAGAACCCGTTCCGGTGAGTGCGCGACGCGAAAGTCCACGCCCGGTTTCAGGCCCGATTCGGAGAGAATCGCACAGAGAAGCCCCGACGTGGTTCCCGGCGGAACCGTCGATTCGAGAATGACGAGGTTACCGGTGGCGAGAACCGGCACGAGAGACCTGCCGGCACGCTCGACAGACGCTAAATCGGCCGTCTTGTCACGACTCAACGGCGTCGGAACAGCGATTATGAAAACATCTGCGGGTTCAACTCCCGTCTGCGCAATCATGTTCCGGCTGTTTATCGCCGCCTGAAGCATCGTTTTCAGACCTGCCTCCTCGATGTGAATGCCGCCCCCGGAAACCGTCTCAACGACTTGAGGTTTTACATCCACGCCGACAACCCTGTATCCTTGCACGGCCAACATACAGGCCGTCGGCAGCCCAACGTAGCCGAGCCCCAAGACACATATCTTTTTCGTCATGTTCTCTCTCGATTCGTTCCGGTAAATAAGCCCTTAACCATTCCGTAATATCCGCGTTTCCGGCCTTGCTTATTTCTTTCGACGCGCAAGGAATATATCGGCGCTGGTCTTTGTAAGTTAAAGTGTGACCGATACTAACATACGTGATTCAGCTATGTCAAAATTTCAGAATCGTTTAAGGAGACGGCTGGGATGGGGGCGCTTCCTTCTTCGAGTCGTCCCCCGTGTCCTCTCTTTCCTGCAGGGATTCCTCTATCTCCTTGCCGAGGTCGCTGACGTCGGGCGGAGGCTCGATGGACTTCTTCACGCTGTCAATGGTTTCGTGGTAATACGCGTCGATCTCCCGGGTGTTCAAAAGGTCTTCGCGCGTGAGTTCTTCAAACTGCTCGCGCACTTCATCCATCGCGCTGCGGAGGTCGCGCATGACGCGTGCGAGCGCGCGCGCGAGTTCCGGCATTTTTTCCGGACCGACCACTATGAGGGTCACAATCAGAATCACCAATATTTCCAATGGTCCGATGCCAATCATGACGACTGCGCTCGCTTTCCGAGCAATACCGATATCCAGATGCTGGCTTCATAGAGGATGAGCAAGGGCACGGCCAGAAGCACCTGCGATATCAAATCAGGAGGTGTCAGGAAAGCTGATACGGCGAAAATGCCGACCATCATATATTTTCTGTTCTTCCGCAAACCCTCAACCGTTATGACGCCGATACGCTCGAGGATGATTAAAATTATGGGAAGTTGGAACCCCAAACCGAATGCAATAATGAATCGGAAAATCTTGTTGACATACATATTCAGAGAAAAGGTTTGTTCCACGCCCCCGCTGAAGAATCCCGACAACTGCGGTATCAGGAGAGGCAAGATGAAGATGTACGCGAATATGATTCCAGTGTAAAGGAGGACCACGCCGAAGCCGAGACCGAACAGAATCACCCGCTTTTCGTTGGGTCGCAAGGCAGGCAGACAAAACATGAGAATCTGATAAACGAGGATAGGCAACCCGAAGAACAGCCCGGTGTACACGGCAATTCTCAGGGAAGCGAAAAATTGCTCAAAAAGGTCAAACGCATGGAGCGGAACCGTTTCTCCCAACGGTTTCTTTATGATCTCGAGGATGGTTCCGCGAAAAATGTAGCCGACTACCGAGAAAGCTGCAATAGCGATTAGTCCCTTCACCAAACGCATCCGGAGCTCCACCAGATGCTCGGTAAAGGTCATCTTCCGGTCAGCCATTTTTCTTGCCAGCTTCCTCCGGGCTTTCCTTTTCCGCGCTCACCTTGGGAGATTCCTCCTCCTCCTCCTCCGGGGCTTCTCCCCTCACGCTGTCTCGGAAATCTCTGATAGCCGAACCCAAAGATTTGCCGATGCCGCTGATTTTGCTCGTTCCGAAAATCAGCATCACGATAACCAAGATGATCAGCAGTTCTTGCCAGCCAAGCAATCCCACTCACCTCCTCCGTTCCGGTATATACTACTTTACCACTCCTCTGAGAAAAGCGCCTGACACCCCCCGGTATCCGGCGCTTAAATACGCTTTCTTTTCCTTTCTAATTCTATATTATTTCCACCCCCATTGCAACTTCCCGACCGAATCGCAGGGGTGACCATGCAGGCAATCGCAACGTCAACCCGAAACACCCGAAACAGCATATGGAATCTTCCACTCGATTGCAATTTCCGAGAAGATGAAGTAAAATGACTTCACCTTTTCGCCAACGACGGGAGCTTTTACAATCGCAGTATGCCCAGAAAACGAACAATAGAGGTCTGACGATGATTGGAAAAAAAATACGTCTCGAAAGAATTCTCGACCGCAACTCCGGCAGGACCGTAATAGTTCCCATGGACCACGGCACAACCCTCGGGCCGATCGAGGGACTCGTCGACATGCCGAACACCATCGACAAGGTGGTTGAAGGCGGTGCCAACGCCATCATTATTCATAAAGGTATCGTGGGCGCCGGGCATCGCGGCAGCGGGAAAGATGTGGGATTGATCATCCATCTCTTCGCAAGCACATCCATGAGTCCCGACCCGAACACGAAGGTCCCCGTATGCACGGTCGAAGAAGCGGTGCGGCTCGGAGCCGACGCCGTCAGCATCCACATTAACCTCGGAGCGGAACGAGACGCGGAGATGCTGCAGTATTTCGGAGAGGTCTCAAAGGCGTGCTTCCAGTGGGGGATGCCCCTGGTCGCAATGATGTACACGCGCGGAAAGAAAATCGAGAATGAATACGATGTCAAATATGTCAAACATGCGGCCAGGGTGGGCGCAGAACTCGGCGCCGACATCGTGAAATGCAACTATACCGGCAGCGCCGAATCGTTCAGGGAGGTCGTTGTCGGTTGCCCGGTTCCCGTGGTTATCGCGGGAGGCGAAAAAATGGAAACCGAAGACCAGTTGTTGACTGTGGTCGAACAGGCGTTCAAAGCGGGCGCGAGCGGGGTTTCCATCGGACGAAACGCTTTCCAACACAAACATCCCGAGAAAATCGTCGAGGCGATCGGGAAAATCGTGCACGACGGGGCAACCGCAACGCAGGCGAAGATGGTCTTGGAGAAAAAATCAAAATGAAAAAAATCTGGGTCAACGCCGACCCGTGGAACAAAGATATCGTAATCCGAGCGCTCGAATGCGGGGCCGATGCCGTGGTCGTCCCAAAAGGATACACCCAGAAAGTCAAAGAGCTCGGCATGGCGTCGACGGTCGCCGAGGACGGCGATATCAAGCTTGGCCAGGATGTTCTCACAATCGACATTCAAAGCAAAGAAGACGAGGAAAGAGCGGCACGGTTTCCCAACGAGAAACAGTTGATCCTGCGTATGAAGGACTGGACAATCATTCCCCTGGAAAACCTCATCGCGCAGAGAGGGAACCTCTTTGTCGAAGTCAAAAATTCCGAGGCCGCCAAAACCGCTATCCGAATTCTTGAGAAAGGGGTCGACGGCGTTGTGCTGAAAACCGACGACCCAAACGAGGTCACGAAGTCTGTCGAGATTATTCACGGAATCCTGCCAATGCTGGAACTTGAAACTGCCCGTGTGACGCAGACAAAGATTCTCGGCATGGGTGACCGGGTATGCGTGGACACGTGCACGCAGATGAGAGCCGGGCAGGGAATGCTGATCGGGAATGCGAGCGACGGCTTCTTTCTCGTGCAATCGGAAGCCGAAGACAACCCCTACGTGGCCGCAAGGCCCTTTCGCGTGAACGCAGGGCCGGTTCACGCTTACATCCTTGGGACAGACGGAAAAACCAAGTACCTTTCCGAACTGCGGACCGGCGATGAAGTCATGCTGGTTGACCATGAAGGCAAAAGCCAGATGGCAAACGTCGGGCGTTGCAAGATCGAAAAGCGCCCGCTCGTGCTGGTCGTTGCTGAAACCGGAGGCAGGAAAATCTCGACTATTCTGCAAAATGCCGAGACAATACGACTCGTCCAGCCCGGTGGAAAATCTGCTTCGGTTTCCTCCCTGCAGAAAGGAACGGAGTTGCTTGTACATCTCGAGGCCGGAGGAAGACACTTCGGCATGAAGATCGAAGAAACGCTGCAGGAGAAGTGAGCCGGCGCCAGCCATTTCGTCCCCCCCCCGCCCTTATCTTTCGTTATTATCCCCCTTCTTGACTCCTTATCCAGCGAAAGCTACAATTAGCTGACCGCGCAATTTCCAAACGGAAGCAGGTGCGATGCCAAAGAGATTCTTTCGGGGGTTATCCGATTCGCACATCGTTGCCGCACTTGTGGCAACTCACCTCGTGCTGGCCCTGGGAAGCATGAGGCACACCTCTTTGACGTGGGATGAGCCAAGCTACATCGGGGTGGGACGCCAGCTTTGGGAGACACGAAATCCCCAAATTGTCGCACTGCAACTCCACCCTCCGCTTTCTTACTACCTGAACAGCATCATGCTGCTTCCGCTCCAATTCGATTCCGACCTCTTCCGCGACGAACGTTATATCCATACTGAATACATCGGCCCGAAGCTCGTGTTCGAATCGAACTATCAGCCCGAATTGATAATCTTCCTCGTACGACTTCCTTTTGTTGTTCTCTCGGCGGCGCTGGGGATAATCGTCTACCGGTGGACAAAGGAGACCTACAATGCAGACGCTGCGCTGCTTGCGCTGTTCTTCTATGCGTTTTGCCCCACGGCGCTCGCCCATTGCAGGCTCGCCACGGCTGACCTGTTGCTTGCGCTCAACAGCACATTTGCGCTTTATTTTCTTAACCGATTTCTCAGGAAGCCGTCCCTCTCCGCCATGCTTTTGACGGGCTTCGCGCTGGGCTTCGCGCTCCTCTCGAAATTCACCGCAATCATCCTCATACCCGTTTTTCTCCTTATCATCGTAATTGTGCGCTGGAAGGCGACCTGGGAACCAGTCCATTCCTCCGTCTCAAAACAACATCCCGCCCGGCTTTTGGGCATCTTTGCCGTGGCGGCAGCGGTAGTGTGGGCCGGATACGGTTTTCAGCTTTGCATTCCATTCATGCCCCTCTGGCTGGAGCCCCGGGCCGAGCAGCTCAGCGGCAAACCCTTTTGGCAGGCCGTTCAGCAACTCGCAGAGCGACGGATTCGCGTGCCCGCATATTCTTACCTCCTCGGCGTTTACACGCAACTGGCGGCGGCAAAGAGTTGGAAGGACAATTTTCTTTTCGGACAAATCTCACAAAGCGGCTGGTGGTATTTCTACTGGGTCGCTTTCCTGATGAAAACACCCCTGCCATTGTTGATTTGCCTCCTGGCAAGTGTCATCGCTCGACGAAAACCCCTGACGGACGGAACGGGTGAACGAGTCATATTGTTGTCCTCGCTCGTCATGATTCTCTTTTTTTCGCTTCCCACAAAAATAAACATAGGAATCAGGTACATTCTTCCCCTTTACCCCCTTTTCTGTATCCTTGCCGCGCGAATTACGGTTGTGGCGAATGGGAAACGGAGAGCCTTGTTGGCGGCGGCATGCGTGTGGTACGCAGTCTCGGCGGCGTGGATTTATCCGAACTACCTGGCGTATTTCAATGAACTGGCCGGCGGACCGCGAAACGGATACAAATACCTCGTGGACTCAAACCTTGACTGGGGACAAAAACTGAAGCAACTGGCCGAATATGTCGAATCCCGCAACCTGGCAGATGCGAAAATAAAATACTTCGGCCCGCCGGGCGTCATGAAATATTACGGGCTTGCCAATAGTCCTCTTGACGAGTGCCGGCCGTCAACCGGCACATGGGCGATAAGCGCCACCTACCTCCAGAACGTCTACCTCGACGACCCGAATTGCCATGACTGGCTGAAGAAGCTGCGACCGAAAGAGATTATCGGATACTGTATTTTTATATATGAGGTGTCCGAAGAAGATATCGGACTCAGGTGAGACAGACCTCTATTCGGCCGCGCAACTCGCTCAATCCCTCCCGCGTCACCGCAGAGAAGAAAATGGGACCGAGTTCCGGGAATCGGCCGGAAAAAGATTTTTCGACCCGAACCCGTTCAGAACGGTTCAATTTGTCGACCTTTGTCAAAACCGGAACGCACGGAATCTCCAATGCAGACAGGTACTCCAACATCTGAATGTCCATATCGGGAACTGGTTCTCTTCGCCCGTCGATAATGAGTATAGCCGCCCTCAGATTCTTTCGCCCGGTGAAGTAATCCTCAATTAACTTTTGCCAGTTCTTTCGCATGTCTTTGGCAACCCGCGCATACCCGTAGCCGGGCAAATCCACAAAATAATACTTCCTGTTTATCACGAAAAAATTGATGGCCCGCGTCTTCCCCGGCGTCCCGCTGATCTTAGCCATTTTCCTCCCAGCCAAACAATTGAGGAGCGACGATTTGCCGACGTTCGACCTGCCCGCGAAAGCGATTTCAGGCAGATTGTCCCGCGGGAGTTGCGAGCGCTCAAAGGCGCTTATGACAAATTCGGCGGATGTTATCTTCATTCCGTTGTCCGGTGAAGGGACTGTGACTGTGTCCCACGATTACTTATATTGTCGGGAAGCAACCGCAGGGGACTGCGAAAGTGTCCGACGCTTCATATAATGCGAATCACGCGCCTTGCGTGACTGGCGGGATACATTGGCGGATGTTCGCCGAGCAGCCGACGTGCAAACGGAATTGTCGAACACTCATCGCCCCCAAAGCCACAAAACAAAAGAGGCGGCTTCCAAACCGCCTCTCAACACCTCGAATTCGCGGTGATATTCAAGCCGAGCGCTTCCGGCTCACCCGCACGAGCTTGGGCTCTTCGGTTTTGCGCACCACCGCCGCCGAAATTATGCACTCGCGCACGTCGGTCTTTGAGGGAGTCTCGTACATTATCTCGAGCATCACTTGCTCCATTATCGCGCGAAGCCCCCGCGCGCCGCTCTTGCGAGCCATGGCTTGCCGCGCGATTTCCACAAGCGCGTCGTCGGTGAAGGTCAGCTTGACGTTTTCGATCTCAAAAAACTTCTTGTATTGCTTCACCAAAGCATTTTTCGGTTCCCGCAAAATGCGCACGAGGTCGGCTTCGGTGAGTTCGTCGAATGTCGCAATGATTGGAATCCGTCCGATAAACTCGGGAATCATGCCATACTTGAGCAGGTCTTCGGGCTCGATACCCTTCAGAATCTCGTCTATCGTTCCTTTCTTGCGATTTCTCGATTCGGACCCGAAGCCGATCACATTTTTCCCCAGCCGGGAACTGATAATTTTCTCGATCCCGACAAAGGCGCCGCCGCAGATGAACAAAATGTTATTTGTGTCCACCTGGATATATTCCTGCTGGGGATGTTTTCGGCCGCCCTGCGGCGGAACGTTCGCTATCGTCCCCTCGAGGATTTTCAAAAGCGCCTGCTGCACACCCTCGCCGGAGACGTCTCGAGTGATCGAAACGTTTTCGCTTTTCCGCGCAATCTTATCGATTTCATCAATATACACGATCCCTATCTCGGCCTGATCGGGGTCATAATCCGCGTTCTGTAGCAGTTTCAAAATGATATTTTCGACATCCTCTCCGACATAACCCGCCTCGGTCAGCGTTGTGGCGTCGGCGATCGCAAACGGAACATCCAGAATGCGGGCAAGCGTCTGAGCGAGGAGAGTTTTGCCCGAGCCGGTCGGCCCAACGAGCAACACATTGCTTTTTTGAAGTTCTACCTCGTCCTCATCCTCTTCGCACTCGATGCGCTTGTAATGATTGTGCACCGCTACCGACAGAATCTTCTTCGCGTGCTCCTGTCCGATGACGTACTCGTCGAGACTTTTCTTGATCTCCTTCGGCTTCGGAACCTTGGGCCTATCCGGAGCGGGTGTCGCCCGCGCCTCGCCCTCGAGCATCTCGCCGCATAGCTCGACACACTCATCGCAGATGTACACCATCGGACCCGCAATCAGTTTCCGCACTTCATCCTGTTTCTTGCCGCAAAAGGAACAAGTGGGAACGTCGCCGCTCTCTCCGTAGTTGTGTCCCATCTTTCACTTCCCCGCTTACTTAATCTCCGAGTCCTTCCTCAGCACCTCGTCGACAATGCCGTATTTCTTGGCTTCCTCCGCCGACATGTAATAATCACGCTCCGTATCCTGCCGGATTTTCTCCAGGGTTTGTCCCGTGTGCCTGACCAATATTTCATTGATCATCTCACGGGTTTTCAGAATCTCCTTCGCTTGAATCTCGATATCCGAGGCCTGTCCCCGGGCACCGCCCAGCGGTTGGTGAATGAGGATGCGAGCATAGGGAAGCGCATATCGTTTGCCCTTTGCGCCCGAGGCCAGCAACAGCGCGCCCAGGCTCGCGGCCTGTCCAAGACAGATGGTGGATACATTCGCCCGAATGTATTGCATCGTATCGTAAATGGCAAGGCCCGCCGTGACATAACCGCCCGGGCTGTTGATATAAAGGTAAATGTCTTTTTCGGGGTCCTCGGCCTCGAGGTACAACAACTGGGCGATTATCAGTTGACTCACCCATTCGTCAATCGCCTCGCCAATGAAAATTATGCGGTCCTTGAGCAGGCGCGAAATTATGTCCCAGCCCTTCTCCCCGCGGGCGTCCTGCTCGACAATTCTTGGTATGATCAGAGGCATCTTTTACCCTTCTCCTTCTTTGCTCTCCGGAACTCCCGGCTCCTCTCCACTCCCCGCATCCATTTCTGTTTCGGTCACCTCTTCTATTTTAGCATTGCCCACAATAAAATCCAATATCTTTTTCACTTGAAGCTGGTCGCGATACCGCTCGCGGACACGCTCGCTGTTGAAATAGCTGCGTACCCGGGCATCCTCTTCCCCCGACTCCTGAAGCATCTCCTCGATACTCTGGTTCAACTCCTCATCGGAGACACTCAGGTTTTCCCGTTTCGCAATCTCATCCGTCACAAACGTCACTTTCAGTTGGCGCGTCGCCTCCGCCTCCGCAAACTCGGCTAGTTGGTCGCGGTCCGCCGTGATTGTTTCGCGGTCCATCCCGCTCTGGCTCAGCCTCTTGACCTCTTCTTCAAACACATTCGCCGCAACCCTCGCCTTGAGCTTCGGCGGCAGGTCAACGTTCGAGGCGGCCGTAACCTTCTGAACCGCCTGCTCCCGGAGAAAATGCTCGACACGCTTCTCCAAGTCCTTCTGCAGGCTCTCCCGAATATGTTTCTTCAATTCCTCCAAGCTGTCGTATTCACCCAAATCCTTCGCAAACTCGTCGTCGATTTCCGGCAGCTCCCGAAGCTTGGTGTCCCTCACCTGTATCGCAAACCTGACACTCTGACCGGCAAGCTCCTTCGCGCGGAAGTCGTCGGGATACGCGACCGTTACATCCTTGCGCTCATCCTTCGTCATCCCCACAAGCTGCTCGTCGAATTCCTCTCCAAACGCCGCCGAGCCGACCTCAACAGCGAAGTTCTCGCCCTTCAACCCTTTCACCGGCTCGCCGTCCTTGAACCCCTCAAAGTCAATCAGCGTAAAGTCCCCCTTCTCGATCGGACGCTCCGAAGGAATATATTTGGCGTTATTCAGTTGGAGCCGTTCGAGAACCCGCTGCACGTCCTCGTCCTTCACATCGACCTTCGGACGCTTCAACTCGATTCCCCTGTACTCCCCGAGTTCGACTTCCGGCTCCACCTCGATTGTAACCGTAAACGAAAGCGGTCCCTCGTCATCGAATTTCATGTCCCCGAGATCAGGGTCGGTCAGCGGCACGAGCTTCTCCTCCTCGAGCGCCTTTTTCAGCGAACTGGAAACAGTGGCCTCGATCGCCTCGAGACGTATCGACTTTCCGTGTTTCTTCTCTAAAATCTTCCGGGGAACCCTCCCCTTGCGAAAGCCCGGATGCGTGGCCGTCTTTTGAATCCTCGAATATATGTTTTCGATCTCGGCATTCACCGTTTCTGCCGGAACCTCGATGGTCAAGACCCTGTTATAACTCGACGATTTTTCGACATTTACTTTCAAGTGATTCCCTCCGAAGGAGTTAGATGGCTTGATGAGACGATGCGGTGGGCGGGGCGGGAGTTGAACCCGCACACCAAATGGTACATGATCCTAAGTCATGCGCGTCTGCCAGATTCCGCCACCCGCCCACGATTACGGTCAGACACTCAGATATCGCCACTGGTGAGCCGTCAGGGACTCGAACCCCGAACCTAGTGATTAAGAGTCACTTGCTCTACCAGTTGAGCTAACGGCCCACTCAATAAAGATTCGGGCGCTTAGCCCGATGAAAAAAGGGTACCAAATTTCGGCTCTAAAGTCAAGCGGCGTCACGCCCATACAACTGTCCGCTCCGATTGTTTTCGGGCCCAACGTAATACGCGCCAAAACCGAAGGATTCAAAGAGTGCGGAGGAACAGACTCACTGTCCCACTGTCCGATAATTCGATTGACGCACATTTTCACCGCAACCAGGCACAATGCGGTCCCTTACCATTCCCGCGAAAACGGGAAACCAGAAAATGACTCCTTGAACCGCAAAGGCGCCAAGGAAAACCGGCAACCGCAGATGAACACCGATGCACGCGGATACGGGAATGTGAAACCTTGAACTTTGAACCTTGAACCTTGAACTCTTCCTCGCCCTTTATTAAAGGGGGAACTGTCCCACGATTACCAGGCGCAGGGGACTCCACCCAATTACAGAACCCTCCGTATTTTGCGCTGAGCGAATCACGCGCTTCGCGTGACCACGCATCCGCGGGATAGAATCGGGACTGTCCCCAAGCAAGATTTGGTTGCGGCTACGCCGCGCTGTGTGCATCTGCGGCTAAATCCGCTTTTCCGCAGCGGTTATAATCCGCGATAATCCGCCTGCCTGTGCGTCGCACGCAGACAGGTGTGAATCCGTGGTTAAGGCAGGTCTTTGGTTTTTCATTCGCGCCATTGGCGTTCATTCGCGGTTCCAAAATCTTTATGTCCTGTTCGTGTAATTCGTGTCATTCGTTATCCGTTCGTACCATTCGTGTTCCCGTCTTTCCGCGCGAAGCGCCCTGCCTCGTTCTTAATCTGTGTGTCAATCAGTGTGAATCCGTGGTCAAAAAGAATGATTTTAAACTGATTTTTTCATTGAAATTTCTCCTTTGCGTCTTCGCGCCTTCGCGTGAGATAGTTTCTCCTCGTGATGTATCCCCGTTCTCCGTGGTTTAAACTCTCGTCGTTCGTCTCCTAATCTTTATAAATCCGTGATAATCCGCCTGCCTGTGCGTCGCACGCAGACAGGTGCGAATCCGTGGTTGAGAAAAGCCGTTGCGCCTTTCTGGTT
>CAYVQZ010000001.1:0-255430 GCA_964453435.1 uncultured bacterium | reverse complement strand
GATAACCACCTCTCAGGTTATAAGACCAGCCAGGCTTGACCTGGCGCTTCCGAAGCCGCCAATGGGATAGAATGCAGCCGTTTCGAGTTCAGCGTTTGGGGTTAGAAAACAAGCCAACGAAAAAGGTCTATCCACGAAGCTTCACGAAGTATCATATAGCAAACAATTCCCGTGTATTAGTGTCCATTCGTGGTTCCAGAATCTCCGGAACCCTGGCCTGCTCATTCGCGTCATTTGCTTCATTCGTTCCATTCGTGTTCCAGTTTTTCCGGCGTCTCAGAAATAGCGCTTGCGGGAGGGTTCGTTCTTCTCTTCCGGCGAGTAGTTTCTCTCGAAGCCTTTTCCGAGGAACGGGTCGGCGGTCTCACGCATGTGGTTATCGAGCAGCGCGCGCATCGTCTCGAGCTGGTTGCCGAATTCCGGCTCGCCAGCGAGGTTCCGCTGCTCGGTGGGGTCGTGTTCGAGGTCGTAGAGTTCCTCGGGCGGACGGGGCCGGAGCCAGTTCTGATTCGGGAGTTCGCACAGCCGCTGCGCCCATTCCTTGTGGGCCAACTGGTCAAGGCCGATGGGGTCGTCGGAGTAGTTCCTGATGTATTTCCACTGATTGGTTCGCGCCGCCCTCATGGGAATGTAATCGACGTGATAAGTCATCTCCGAGAAAACCGCTTTGCGCTGCGCCTCATCGAGTTCGCCGATGGAAATCGGAAGCAGCGATTTTCCCTGCACGGACTCGGGTATGGCGCAGCCGGCGGCCTCGAGGATGGTCGGCATGATGTCGATTGTGCTGACCATTCGCTCCTCGACTGCTCCGCCCGGTATTCGTTCGGGCCATCGAATGATGAGCGGCGTGCCGATGCCGCGGTCGTACAGCGACATGATACCGCCGGGGAACTGCGCGCCATTATCGCTCACGAAGCAGACCAGGGTTTTTTCGGCGAGCCCGAGTTCGGCCAGTTTCCCCAGAACCTCCCCAATCATCCTGTCCATTTTGGAGACGTTGCTGTAATATTTCGCAATATCCTCCAGTATTTCCGGCCAGTCGGGCAGCGCATAGTAGTCCGGCACATTGACGGTGTCCGGGTCCACATGGAATCCGTTGGCATAGTGGAAATCCCCATAGGGGTCGCGGTGGGTGTCCATGTAGTTCAATTCGAGATAGAAGGGGGCGTCCCTGTTCTCCTCGATGAACCGAATCGCTTTTCGCGACGATTCAATGGCGAAATCCTTCGGCAGCGCTCCGCTCAATCTGCGCCGATAGCCGTACCAGCGCGTGGGCAGATAGGGAGCGACGTGCCACTTGCCCTCGATGGCCGTTTCGTATCCGGCTTCCGACAGGACTTCGGGCAGCGTGGTTGCGAACGGGGAGAGCATCAGCCGCTTGTGGATGTGGGTGAGGCCGGTCACTCCGTTCGTATGCGGATATTGTCCCGTGATGATGCTGGCGCGGCTCGGAGAACAGCTTGATGAGGTTATGAACGCGTTCGAGAAGAGGACCCCCTCGCCAGCGAGGGAATCGATGTTCGGCGCGCCGACATCTTCGTTTCCGCAGCATCCGAGGTCTTTCCAACCGAGGTTGTCGGCTATGAAGAAGATGATGTTCGGCCGGTTTGCGCCCGTGGGCGGAGGCGTCCGCCCGCTGCATGATATCGTTTGCAAGGAACCCAGACACGCGGTGGCCAGCGTTGCCTTTGTCGCGGCGCGTATGAATTCCCGTCTCCTCATCCGGGGTCTCCGCGATGCTCGTTCAGCTCGTGTGTTCGAGGATGAATTCGCCGACACGGTCGATCGCCTGCCGGCCTTCAGGCAGCATCGAGGCGAAGTAGTGCCACACGTGAATCATGTCGGCCCACGGCTCGAAGGTCACGTTCACTCCCGCCGCCTTTGCGCGTTCGGCCAGACGGGTCGCGTCGTCGTACAACGTCTCCGCTGTTCCGACATGCACCAAAAGCGGCGGCAGCCCGTCGAGGTCGGCGTAGATGGGCGAAGCGAGCGGGGTGCGAGGGTCGGTATTCCCGAGATAGTATCCTGCCATGGCGAGCACTCCGTCGCGCGTGACGAGCGGGTCGATATCGGCCCTCGTCGTCATGGATTCGCCCGAGACCCCGAGGTCAACCCACGGCGAGAGACAAACTCCGGCGGCGGGCAGCGGGTCGCCGGCGTCTCTCAGCGCCAGGAGCGTTGCGACTGTGAGACCGCCGCCGGCCGAGTCGCCGGCGATGACGGTTCGTTCCGGCTTGAAGCCGTTCGAGAGCAGCCAGCGATAGGCGGCTGCCGCATCATGGACCGCCGCCGGGAAAGGGTGCTCGGGCGCCAGGCGGTAGTCGATGAGGAGGGCGAGCGCTTGGGCGGCGCGGGCGATGCGCGAGGTCAAGTCGCGGTGCGTGTTAATGGACCCGATGGCATAGCCGCCGCCATGCAGGTACAGGATTGCCCGGTCCTCCGCGGCCTCCGGCGCGGCGATCCATTCGGCTTTCATGCCGTCCACGCTCACCGGCTCGCATTTCATGTCGCCGGCGACCGGGAACAATTCGGCCATCGTCTCGAAATATGAGCGGGCCTCGTCGACCGGTGGCGTTTCCTCCAACGGACGCGCTCTCAACATCTGGATAAGCGTATCAAGCTCTTCACTGGCCATTATTCACCTCTTTTCAGGGTCAAATATTCGTTGATTCAGGGCTTTCTGAAGGCGAGTATAAAAGAAACACATGGAGAGGGTCAAGATGAGGACGGCATCGAACATTCCCGAAGCGACGGAGACCGACCGTATACGCTTTTTGAAAATACCTGGCAAATTTCGACTCCTCTCCAATCAGTGGCGGGCAACAGAGGTCGGAACTCCTGCGCGACCGTTCGGCAGCCCTATAAGTCTAATGCGCCACGAGTCCGGGCATTGCGACAATTGACTTACCGGATCACAGGATTGGTCGCGATGTTCTGAAGACCATCCGCCATGAATTGGCGCACCATTTGGAACTCGTAGCAAAAACCTTCTCACGTCAAGACCGTCGATTGGCGGTCCGTTTTCGAAGCGAATAGATAAACACGCCGACGCAAACCTCCACCAGAAACAACTAAGGACAGGCCGATTCGCCTGTCCTTGTCCTTAAAATCTTTGCTCGAATTAATAATTGACGCCGCTCCTGCGGTATGATAAAATTTCCCCAAGCTCAAAGAAAGCAATGAGCCGCACCCTCAGGGCAGCCACGCCGTGGCCTTTATGCCGAGGGAACAACTGCGAAACGTCGATGGCTGAGCGCCTACATCGTCGACCGCAACGACGTGGAATTCCAACACCGCGTCATCGGCGTCAAATTCGAATGAGGCTATGAGCGCAATGTATTGCCCGTCCTGTAAGACCAAACTGCCCGAAAAATTCTTCGACTTTCATATTCCACATTTCGTGACGATTGGCAAATCCTACAGCCGAAACAAGCTTTGCCCCACGTGTAACCGCGACATCTTCGGGGTCCTCGATTGGGGCACCCGAGATATCAAAGCCGTTTCGTGGTCAGAGCGGCGGAGATAAACGAAGAGGGAATCCTCCCCGGGCTTCCCCGCGCGATATCCCCTCCGCTTGCTCATATATCCTGATCCCCACCAGGATCAGCTCACATAGATAGACAAACCAGGGGGAAATCAAGGGACAAATGTGCGGAGGAAAAATCTCATGGCAAACATTCCCAAAAAAACCATCGAGCGGTATATTGCCACAGTTTCGAAGTTTCAAAAGATTCTGCAAACGGCACGCGACCGCGATGTTAACGAAGCGGATACCGTGGCCATCGTGCAGGATATCCTTGGGGAAGTTTTTGGATTTGAGAAATACCTTGACATAACGACCGAGTATGCCGTCCGGAGCACTTATTGCGATCTCGCCATAAAAACAGACGGGAACATCCAGTACCTGGTGGAGGTCAAGGCCGTCGGACTGCCCCTCAAGGATAGCCACCTGCGGCAGGTGGTTGATTACTGCGCGAATCATGGAGCACAGTGGGCTGTGCTAACTAACGGCATCAATTGGGAACTCTACAAGGTTCGGTTTGAACGCCCGATTGAGTATGATATGGTTTCCTCCCTGAATTTCCTGGAAATCAATCCAAGAAAAGCCGACGACCAAGAGAAATTGTTTGTTCTTTCAAAGGAAGGGTTGAGCAAGTCTGCCCGGGAGGATTATTACGAACGCGTGCAAAGCGTCAACCGCTTTGTTATCGGTGCGCTCGTTCTGAGCGACAGCGTGATCGCCGCTATCCGAAGAGACCTTAAGAA
Source organism: uncultured bacterium (assembly GCA_964453435.1). Lineage (GTDB taxonomy): Bacteria > Abyssobacteria > SURF-5 > SURF-5 > SURF-5 > CAYVQZ01. Next base: position 251,164 of record CAYVQZ010000001.1, on the reverse strand, counting down.
AATGGCTTCAGGCTTGAAGGTCGAGGACAAAGAAATCGAGCAGATACTGCGAAATGAAATTCTGAAGAGAGATGTTATCGAAGGAGATGAAGCGTCCAAGGCCTTGAGCCGCGTCCGAAAAGCCCTGCGCAAGCTGACCAGGTCCACAACATCAAAGACGAAAGAAACTGTGGGCAAGCCATTGGGAAACACGGATGCAGCAAGCGCGGCGCTCCGCACGGGCGCAACGGCGACAGCTCATGCAAGTCATGGCCAGCAAGACAAAGGAGCGGACTTCAAATGAGGCCAATCCGATCAAAACAAAGGAACCTTCTCATTTTAGCCGTCGTCTCTTTGTGTGTTCTGGCCTTTACCGCAGTGAGCACAGCCGAGACAGAACAGTTCTGGGCCTCGAAGAACGGCAGTAAATTCCACTATTCTTATTGTCGCCATGCGAAAAAAATTAAAAAAGAGAACCTTGTCAAATTCAATGCCGTCCAGGAAGCCCGCGACGCCGGCTATGAGCCCTGCAAAGTCTGCAACCCAAAATAGCCAGAATCGGTAGGGGAGAAGAACAACTAGGAGGGAGAACCATGCCGCTTACAAAATGTCCGGACTGTGGATCAGCCGTTTCGACCGAAGCCCCCACCTGCCCAAAATGCGGCCGGCCGCTCACTGCCCAAGCTCAGATCGAAGTCAGGAAATATCCTTGGTATTACAGTAATTGGTTCATCATCCTCGGGCTGTTATTCTGTTTGCCCATCGGAATCCCTCTAATGTGGGCCGCAAAACGATGGGCTCTATGGGTGAGAATCCTGGTGACGATTGTGGGGGTCATCGCCTTTTTCAGCGTCCTCGCTTCAGACAGCGATAAACCATCACCATCCGTCGCCGATATCCCGTCAGTACCGAAGAAAACAATCCTTGATGAGTCTTTTGCAGACCTGGACGCTCTCTTTGGAGTGGATAGCGATCTGACAGAACTCCAAAAGGATGAGCTCTGGAAAACATATAAAGGAAAATATGTTCGCTGGACGGGAGAAGTCTCATACATAGATGAATCAATGGGGGGAATCTCGGTCGGATTTCGCCACAAGCCGGGAACTCTTACCTATGATGTGCTTGCACGATTTCCAATGAGTGAAAAGGGACAACTTCTCAGACTAAAGGAAGGTGAGATCGTCAAATACACCGGGCGACTCGATACCCGCGGCGGAGCTATTTTGCCTTACAATTTAAATGACCCGAAACTTCTATGAAAACTATCGGGCAACCGGGGCGGTCCTCTGTCCAGAGAAAAGTTTTCTTCGCCTGGGCCGCCCCATTGGAAAATTAAGTCGAGGAGAAATCATGCCGACTAATCCATGGAATTTCAACATTGTTTTTGATTCCTGTGCATTCAATCCCCATTCTCCAGAAAGCCAGGCTTCGAACGAAATTTTGAGATTCGGCATTGAGAAAGAACTCAGAGTATTAATACCTGCTTCAGTCTTAGAAGAGGTCAACCATCCAAATACGCCACTCTTCGTCAAAGCCAAAAAAGAGGGTTGATATATACCGAAAAAAAAACCAAAGACTCCAGATGAAGAAGCTTGTCACCGGAAAATACTTGAGATTCTCGCGGGGAAAGGTAAAGCGGAAAATATGAAGGATGATGCTGACCATATCTTCCATGCCCAGAAACATGGAGGCGCATATTTCATAACTACCGAGAATAGGCTTTTGAAGGGCAGGGCCGATTATTCTTTACTGCAATCTGTTCATATTACTGCCGAGCCAGTTCCTCGAACGGGTCCGGCGAGCCAAGAGGCGGCAATAATCCTTTTGTTTGGGAGCCTTCCAATCTTTTCGGGTCTCGATAGATAACCTCGGAGGGAAAATTATGAATGACTCAGAAAAAAGAAGGTTAGAGAGGGCTGCTTGTGAGTATTTTTTGGCTTCTTATAACAAAGCCTGCGGCATGAAATATCAGGTAAAAGAACATCGTGATAAACCTGACTTTGAAGTTGAAGATACAATCGGCCTCGAAATCATGCATTCTTTTTATGGTGATGAAGAAGCGAAAATTCTGCTTGGCCGATCGAAAAAAAAGCGATAAAATTATGGATTCGGAAACCGCCATCCGGAGACTGAATGATTTGCTGGAACAAAAATGGGAGAAAGCAAAGGCGTATAGATTTTCGGGGCGCATGTTTTTGGTGGTAAGGGTTCCGTCTATTATTTTCGATAAGTCCACGTTCGATCTCTTTGAAGATGACATCTGCCTTCCATCTGGCGTGTTTGAACAAGTGTGGTTGCTCTTCTATGATTCAACTTCTCAGACATGGGGAGAGCTAAAACGGCTCAGGTAGAGCGATCCTCTCTCACCAGAGAAGAGTTCTCTCTTTTCTCCGGGTCGCCTGCCCGAGTTTAAATCTGGGAGCGGAGAGTTATGTCCGACCGAAAAGATTACGAACCACCAAAGAGAACTGCGGGCGATCTCGTGCACAATGGTGCCCATGTGATTGTGAGTTCCATCCCGCTGGCCGGAGCAGCAGTTGGCAAACTTCTGAATCTCCTCCTTACACCGCCCCTGGAAAGACGGCGCGATGAATGGATGACAGATGTTGGCGAAGCTCTAAGAAAATTGGAGGCTGAGAAAAATATCAACTTGGAAGAGCTCCGAGAAAACGAAGGTTTTATTGATACTGTTATGACAGCCACCAGGTCAGCCATGAGAACAAGCCAGAGAAAAAAAAAGATGCTCTTCGGAATGTGATCCTTAATGCAGCACTTCCTCATGCACCAGAAGAATCGCTGCAACAAATATTCATTAATCTCATCGATGAATTCACAGTCTGGCATTTGCGAATTCTCAAGCTGTTCCAGGATCCGCAGAAATGGGAGCAGCAAAGGAGACATGACCTACATTCTATGTTTGCTGGATCATTGTCCCAAATTCTGCATAAAGCATATCCGGAACTTACAGATAAACGCGGTCTATACGACCAAATTTGGAAGGATCTATTTACCCGGGGCTTGGTAAATACCAACAGTTTGCATATAACGATGACAGGCGCTGGACTTATGGCGTCAAGGACCACCGATCTCGGCAACCAGTTTCTCAAATTCATCGAGGCTCCGGTATAGAGATAGAGATGCCCCAGGGAAAGGAGGGTATTTAGAAATGATTTTCTTCTCTGCGATCACCGCGACCGCCACCGTAGTTATCGCCTATTACGCCTGGCAGAATCATCAATTGACCCAGCAACTCAAACGGTCTGCCGAGGCAGAAAGAGAAAGCAACCGCGAGTTCCGCCAACAAACCAGCGACCTCTATCAGGCATTAGTAATCACCGGTGCCATGACCGCCCCAGGAGGCGTAGATTATATAGACAGGACAATCGGCATTTTCAAATCACATTATAAAGGAAAAACGCCAATCCATCTCATCGAAAAGGGTGACACCTGACCATCGGCCAACCGGGAGTCCTGTCGAATACAGCTACTGCTGTGGACGTAAAACAATCTCAACATGGTTCACAATCTCGTTTCTAATCTCTAATTTCACGGCTTTATTTATTTTTGTGCGACCATGGTCTGCTTCCCCTTCTTTGAGTACCTTCAATTCTGAATGGGCGTAATTGAGATCTTCAGGCTCATGGTATAAGCCAATTCTGAATTCACGGCCTCCTGTTGAAAATAAAGGAGCGGGAAGCTGCCCTACCTTCAAAGCACCTACATAAGAATCCTTGTAATGGGGGAGTTGAGTCCATTCAGGAGTGCTGTATTTTGACCTGTTAACTGATTGGACGGGCAGTCTTATATCTGATGCAACAGGGTTTTCTGTCGGAAATCTTATGTAGAGGCTTTCTTCGTGTGTAAAGCAGGGGTCTAGTGGCCGGCCCTTGCGGCGCATTCCCTCAGGGATGGATACGTCCATGAATATAAGCGTCTATTCTCTGCAGAGCTTCTCGAATCTCGTCTCTCGAATCTCCTATGGTCCACGCCAATGAATCTTTGCCACGCCGATACACGATGGCAGCGACTTCGCCTTCATTGCTGCATTCTATAAGAGCTTCTTTGTCCTCTTCAGAAAACAAGAGCGCAATTCCATCTTCTGCCGAGGGAGCTGCGGCTTTCGGCTCCAGGCGCAACTCCATTTCATGCAAAACGAATAGGATCTCGTCAACCGTATGGAAAGCGGTAGCGTTGGGTGCAGCCGAACCATATCCGTTCCAATTATCGGGGAGGCTTCGCAAATCATCCAATTGTCTCCTCAGGCGATTCGGCCGAGCAGTTCCAACCATACGATCTGGTTCATAGAGCGTTTCATAAGGGCCGGCTTGTAAAATTTCTGAGACTTGGGAATCTCCGACATCCGCAACGAGAATTGTTCCTTTCTCTTCTGAAGGAGTATAAAAATGCACATCTTTGATGTTCCATCCCACTTCTGAAGCAACAGTCGTTGCTGGTGCAATCATTCGGTCCCTCCATCTTCAGATTGGGTTTTTACTTTCAAAAGGTTTTTGACCTTATCATCGAGCCAATTTCGAATTTTCACGGCTGTTTCCACATCCATGACCAGATCGGTCTCAATTTCTCTTACAATGGCATCACGAGAAATCCTTTCTTCTCTAATTTCCCTCCCGACCGATCCGTCTTCTTTCAACTCGGAAATAGTTTGCTTTGGAATAGGCCATCGCTCATTCCAAACGCTCATCCGAATGAGTCCGCTGGGAGAAGTGCCTCCGAAAACGCCGTCTACATGAATCGCGCGGAAGTAGTTGCTTTTTATATAATCAAATTTTATTCTGCCTTTTTCAGTATCAACGCCCGGGGGATGTTCTTTCGTTTCGTCAGGCATTTCTCGCTCTCTGTCAGCTATCTGATTTCTCAGTTCTGGAAGAAAAGATGCGCCATATACCTTAATTTAAAGGTGATAGGTATAATGAAAGACCCTGACATATGATAGCAATATTCCCGAACCATGTCAAATTCGCGGGTCGCCAGCCAGAAGGTTCTGGCTGCCGGCTTTCTTCTGACCGATCCGGGACCGGTGTGGCGCATTTTCAATAGCAATTCACGATGGAGTCCTTGAAACTACATTGGGCTTTTCATCGAGCGGTCCACCGACTGATTCGAATCATTCAAGTCCACAAACAGGCAAATTTGTGATTCCAGGAGGGTCCGGTTTACGCGTTCAGTGCCATTTCTAATCCCCCCAGTCCCACCGGGAATCAACCTGAGGCTTTCCACGAATCAAATATTGACGCTTTCGCTGTTCCCAAAGCGAACCACCTTCACCGTCGATCTTGAGACAGAGTCACAGTCCACCAATCTGCGGCCTGGACAGTCTCACAGTCCTTTTCGCTCGTCTTTCGGGAGAAAACGTAATTATCGGACAGTCTCCAGTTACGGGGTCATATTTCCGTTCACGTCTTATGGCCCAGCAAAGCCATTCCCCACCAGTTGACGTGAGGAAAGCACCAGGGAAAGCGCAGCGTGTCGATGCGGTTGATTCCGGCCTGTTCCATACAGCGCCTGACAAGGTCCGGGCTCAATATCTTGTTCTTCCACGTGGCAGCTATCGCTTTGCCCATGAAACTGTCTCGCGTCGCGATGAAGAGAAGTCTGCCACCGTCCCGGAGGACACGGCCGCATTCGGAAATCCCTTCCGATACATCCGGCAGATACTCCATTGCCGCCGAGGTCATCGCCAAGTCGAAGGTTTCATCCTGAAACGGCATCCGACGCATGTCCGCCAACTGCAATTTGACCCGATGTTCACAACCCAGTTCTTTGAGCCTGCGATTCAAGCCAACGAGCATTCCTTCGGAGAAATCCAACCCTGTTACCGTAAGGGGTATGGGGGCTTCTCTGAGCAGACTCACCGTCAAGAAGCCGGTTCCGATTCCCGCATCGAGTATCTTCATGCCTTCTCGGATTTCGAGATGAGGGATGTTGGAGCGCATGAAGTACTTCAGGGAAGCCCGATAACCTATCGCGGTAAAGAACGACGAATAAAAAGATGGACCGACTCGATCGAAGAATCCTTTTATCGTCCGCGCGCTCGCCCGCAAATCGCCATATCCCTGCAAATCAACAGTCCCTCCCATTTGCTGTGATCGTTACACGAAGGACCCCGGAATCGGTTCCTTCATTACGGCAATCAAGTTCTCCAAAAAGCCCACGTCCAAAAATTCTACACAATATGATGTAAACAGGATTCCATATCTTTTATCTGCCGGGCAGACAGATATTGCGGCGTATGTTTCGCCAGGATTTCATCGACCGCCTCCGACGCCCGGTCGAGCGTCGGTTTCGTTCTGTCGCGGTCGAATGTTCTCGGAGAGAAATATTCGTCGCTGCGCAGGTATTTTGAGGTTTCCGGATTGATAATGGCTTCGTCCGCGATGAATGATACATCTCCCAGCGTGTCCTCGCGCCTTTTTTGGAGCCCGCGCTCGAGGTGCAGTTCAGCACCGACGATGTCATTATCGATTACCAGCGCCTCGCAACTCAGGATGTCTTCCTCCCCGTACATGCCCATTCCGGTGATGTTGTTAATTCCCGCGCGCATCGCGACGCTGATGGCGCGCTGTTTCTCGATTCCGTATTGGACATCGACGATTCGGGAATCGGATATGGCGTAGGCGTGCGAGGGCACACCGTATCTCCTTGCGACGGCAGCGTATGCCGCTATGAACTTCATCGCGCCCGGGCTCGCAAGCTCGGCGTCGGTCCTGCCCCGCTCGAAGTTTACCGTCATCGGCGAGCCGCCCCATATTACGGGAGCGCCCTCGTTCGCCATTTGCGAGATGACAAACGCAGCCAGGGTTTCGGCGACGCTCTGAACCGCGGCTTCGTACAAGGTGGCGGGATAACTCAGGCCCGGCTGGGGCATCGAAATGATTTCCGTCGGGATTCCGTATTTACCGCAATCGATGAGACATTCGCTGAGCGTCTTCGACCATTTCAGCGGCTCGGGACAGCAGTCGAATATTGCCAGAGGCTTCTCCCGTAATTCATTCTCGGACCCCCGGATGACCAGCAGCATGTCCTTCATGCGTTCAAAATTGCTCTGTCCCGCCTGCGGATAGATTCCGGTGACGACCGGCTTCCGTGAGTTGTTAAAAACATCGAGTAACCTGCGGGCGTCCTGGATTCTCGGGTCGGCGTCGTGCGGAACCATCGCGGTGCTTACCAGGTCGATGTTTTCGAGGTAGTCGGCGACCCGGATAAAATTTCCCAGGTCGGGCGAAGTCGATCGGCGCTCTCCCGATTTCGCGTCGTAAAAAATCCTTCCGGATGACCCCGTGGAAAAAGCGCGCGCGCCCTCTCCCAGGTATGCGGCGAGATCTCCGCTTGTGGAGTAAAGTTCAACGGATTTCGGAGCGGTTCGCATGGATTTTTCGACGAGTTCCGGCGGTACCCTTGCCGCCTTCACCCGGTGGCCCTTCCTGGTCTCTTCGATTATCTTGCAGTCCGCGCCGTCGAGGATATCCAGGACCAAGGCGCTCTCTATTTCTATGCCTTTTCGCTCCAGAACCTGTTGCGCATCGCGAATCAGGCTTTCGGTTATGTCGTGTTCGTTCGTGTCCATATGCGGGTCTGTCGTTTTGCTTGACCGAGTTTTCCGAGTCTTACGCTACAAACCGAACTTTAAGAGATACCGCCAAGAGAGTATGTCACACGAATCTTGGATTTATCGGTTGCCCTTGCATTTGCGCATTTTAATTGACGAACCGATTCGCTGCCTCAAAAAATGTGAACACGTTCATTGTTTCCGTGGTGTTACCGAGGCCCATGAACAACTTGCTTATTGGGGGACACCATGCCGCATGGTGTCCCACAATAACCGATTCGCCGTCCCCGCTTTTCTTCATTTTCCGGTCTCTTCATACTCTTTCCGGAGTTCGGATTTCATGACCTTGCCGGCGGGTGTCAAGGGCAGGCTTGCGCGAAAGACGACCTGTCGCGGAACCTTGTAGTCCGCGAGGTGTCGCTTGCAGTAATCCTTGATCTCGTCCTCGGTCGGCTCGGCGCCCGGCGCGGGAACGATGTAATACCGGCCGACCTCGCCCAGGACCGAGTCGGGCACTCCGATTCCGGCCACAAGAGAGACTTTGGGATGCCTCGAGAGCAGGTTTTCCACTTCAACCGGATAGACATTGAATCCGCCCTGAAGTAACATTTCCTTGAGCCGTCCCATGAGGGTAATGTATCCGTCAGCGTCCACGTAGCCCATATCGCCGGTGTGCAGCCATCCGTCGCTGTCAAAGGTTCGCTGTGTCTCTTCGTGCATGCGGAAATACCCGGCGGCGATAGAATCGCCCTTGAACAATAACTCGCCGGTTTCCCCCGTGGGAGCGTCGTTTCCCTCGGCATCCACCACCTTGACCTGAAAGTCGCCGATGGGCTTGCCGATGGAGCGGACCGTCGTGTCGAAATCGCTGTCCCACGGGCTCATGACGAGGGTTCCCGAGGCCTCGGACAGCCCGTAGAGGTTCATGACCGTGGCGTTGGGAAATGTTTCGTACAGCTTTTCAAGCAGCGCCGGCTCGGCGTTTGCGCCACCCGTAATGACGAGCCGGACGGTCGAGGTGTCGATTGTCTTGATGTCGTCGTTCATCAGCAACAGCGTGTGCATGGTCGGGACCCCGACCCAGACGGTTGGAGGATATTTCCTGCTCAGTTTGATGATTTCGTCGGGACTGAACATCGGGACGAGCACGCACGTCGCTTTGCCCAGCAGCGCGGTCAGAATGCCGCACGAGATTCCTCCGACATGGTTGAGCGGGAGAGCCAGGTGTATCAGGTCATCCGGCGCGACACATGTGTGTTCGGCCTGCGCGCGGGCCGCGGCAAGCTGGCTCTTGTTGGTTATGGCCGCCCCCTTCGGACGGCCGGTCGTCCCGGACGTGTAGATAATTATGACGAGGTCGTCGGGTTTGACCCCGTCCCGGGCCGTGGCGAGAGCATGTTCATCGACTTCGGATTTCAAGAGCGAGTCGAACGAATGTCGTCCTTCCCTTTCCTCGCTTCCGAGAAAGAATATTTCCTTGACCGAGGGAATCCTGCTCCGGAACGAATCGAAAAACCCGACATAATCCATGCCCCCCATTTCGGTGAGGGCGACCAATCCTCTCGTTTCGCTCTGGTTTATCATATACTCCAGTTCGCTGTCGCGATAGCGGACGTTGAGTCCGACGATAACAGCCCCGATTTTGGAGGCTGCGAAGTATGCGTACAGCCATTCCGGCTGGTTCAGCGCGATGATGCCGATGCGGTCGCCCTTATGATATCCGAGCCTCAGCAATCCGGAGGCGACCCGGTCGGAGGCTTCGTCGACCTCTTTAAAGCTGATGGCGGTCTCCCGGCAAATGTATGCGGCCTTATTCGGCAAAGTAACAGCGGCGTCCTCGAGCGCCTGCCAGACCGTGTTTGCCTTGGAGATCAGAGTCGGTTTCATCGTTCGTTATCCGAGTTGCGCGCTCCGGAGTGGGTCCGTCAAACCGAATTGGTCAACATTCGCTCCGGGCACGGTGAAACTGTCCGATAATTCGATACGTGGTCGTTCGGCCAGGGGACAGTCCCGATTCTATACCGCGAGGCGCGGGACTTCGTGCCCGTAAATCTGGGACAGTCCCTTGCGCTTGGTAATCGTGAGACAGTCTCAACACAATCATTTTCCGGCGTATTTTCTCTTAATGAGATGTTCGGCGCCTCCAAAAACCGTCGCTTTTCCGAAAGGCGACGCAATCATATTCCGCGCTCGTTCGCGATTCTGCTGAAAACTTCCATCATGTCGGCGGGCGGCGCCTCGGCTTCCGGTTTTTCTTCCAAGGTGATTGCTTCCTCCGGACACGTGGACACGCAGAGTCCGCACCCGATGCATCGAGCCGGGTTGACTTCCATGGTGTCCTCTTTTTCTTCTATTGCGTCGATTTGACATCGGTCAAGGCACGTGCCGCACGTGGAGCAAAGGCCCGAGTCTATCACGGCCCGGTAATATGATTGGACGTAGTCGGCGGGATTCTCGAGCAGCTTGAGTCCCCTGAGCTGACCGCAGCAGCATCCGCAGCAACAACAAATCGCCTCGAGCTTCTGGCTGTTGGTGGGAGACAGCACCAGGGCGGATTCCTCGGCGAGGTCGAGGAGCTTCAGCGCTTCCTGGGCAGTGATTGGTCTCGCCATCTTGTTGTCCATATAGTATTGGGCGAAATCGCCGAACATGAAACACATTTCGCGGGGCCGGTCACACTCGTTGTCCAGCAGCGACTGCTTTTTCCTGCAGATGCATTCGGCCATCGCTATGAGGTCCTGGTTTTTGACCAGTTCGCGCACGCGGTTGTACGGGGCCACCGCCGACGCCGCGTCGATGGAGGAATTGACGGGCGCAACGCGCAACTGCTTTGTCTTGATGGGTAGAAGCGCCATGCCCAGGTAGGGGACATATTCTTCGAACAGTTCGGCGAACTCGCGGTCCATGTTTTTCACTTGGAACTCGTATATACCGACGATGAACTGGAAGGCCATATATTTGGCTTTTCCGTCTTCTCGTGTCCGGAAAATCAGGCCGCGCTGGGCCATGTCCTCGAGTTTTTCGGCCGCTTCCGATTCGCTCGTTCCGAGGCGTTTCGAGATGGTGGGCACATCCTCCAGTTCAAACTTCAGCTTCATCGTGACTTCGGCGTCCTCCGGCGTGAAGAGTTTCTTCAGTATTCTGAGCTCCACACCGCTGTCGGTGGCCGGATATCCCGCCGGCAACTTGTCCAGAAACTCGCGCAGTCTTGTGTAAACGTCTTCGCTCATGATATTCCTCCGGTTTTTATCACGAGTCTGCCGCTCGAACCGAGCAAATCGGGCAAACAACCCGATGGCGAACCTCAGCGGAACGATTGTATATGATCCATGAAAAACGTTCAAATTACAGGCATGCAATGCGATCGCGGCCGAGTCTCGCTCTTTCCTGCGGTCCCACAGGTCGTTGCTGATTTTTGCGTATGATATAATCGTCGGAACCATACTGCACAATTGCGGTCCCATCGGAATTTTTGCGGAAAATCCTGTCGAAAGGAGCGGGGCGATGGCGGAATCCCCACGAATCGGAACCGAGCGGATACAGAATATCGGATTCGGGTTCAAACATGCGGCGGCGCTGATGGCGGCGGTCGAGTTGAGTCTGTTCACGAAAGTGTCCGAAGGCGCCGACACGATTGAGAAGATTGCCTCCGCATGCGGAATGTCTTCGTTGAATGCGGAGCGGCTTGTGGTGGTGTGTGCGGCGCTCGGATTGCTCGAGCGAAAGGACGGTCGCTATGTGAACGCGCCGGATGTGGAAATGTATCTGGTCGAGGGGAAACCGCGCTATTACGGCGCGTGGACTCTCATGGGCAAGGCCGATTTCACGGACTGGGTCAATCTGGGCGGCCGGCTGACCGACCCGGATTCGCCTTCGGTTCTCGGAATCTATGAGAAACTGACACCCGACCAGCACGAGATGCTCACGCGCTCGATGTTCAACGTCGGGCTCGGAGCGGGCAGCAAGCTGGCGAAGCAGTTCGATTTTTCCGACTACAACCTCGTGCTCGACCTCGGTGGCGGTTCCGGCGCATACTGCGTGTCGCTGTGCAGGAAATTTCCGAACCTCCGCGCCATCATATTCGATTTTCCCGCCGTGTGCCGCGTAACGGATGAACTTATAGCCGACGTCGGCTTGTCAGACAGGATAAAGACGCATGCGGGCGACTTCACGCGAGACCCGTTCCCGGAGGGGCCCGACGTCGTTATGCTGAACGGAAACCTGACGCAGTACGGCCCGGCCGAGGCGCGTGAAATAATCCGCAAAGCATTCAACATGCTGCCATCCGGCGGAGCAATGCACATAATAGCCGAGAACCTGAACGGCCAGAAGACGGGGCCGCTCATTGCCGCGACATGGTCGATTCATGAAGCGCTGCTGGGCAGCAAAGGCCGCGCCCACAGCGACGCCGAGGTAATCGGATATATGGAAGCGGCCGGATTTACGGATGTCAACGCCACCGAGTTTGTGCGCAATGTTCTGCAACGCGTGACAGGGCACAAGAAGTGAGCATCTTCTGACAGGACGGCTTGGAAACTCATGGCGTTGTGTATGTCGGGTTTGCGTTTATCGCCCATGTAGAAAGACTGATTTGCCGACTCCGGCGGGGACAAAGAGTCAATTCAGCCGCTCGTATATCCAGGCTCTCAGCCTCTCCCACCACGGCGTTCCTGCGCTGACCCGGTACGGCCGGCTCTGCTGCCTCAGTTGCCACCACATCGACAAGCAGGCGACCCCCACCGCGATGAAAAGTGCCGCCACCGCAATGACAAGGAGCATCGGGAACAACAAGATCAGGATACCGATCGCAAGCGCGACGCCGCCGAGCCACGGCAGGACATGGAGCAAGGTGTAGTCGCTGTTCATCCACGTGAAGAAAGTTCCGGGACCATGCCCTGCTCCGTCATGCCATTGGCCGCCCTCGAACTCATCGAAGAACGGCTCGCCGAGGTTGTTGTCGAACCGCCGGTAACTGTGCCTGTAATGCATATCAAAATCCTCCCATCTTTTCTGTGCCGTTGAATAAGGCAAGCTATATGCCAAAAACGCATCGCCGAATCGGAGCGCTTTGCAAGCCCGCTAATTCATTCCTGCTGAGCGGGTTGCGTGAATTGGGGAGGCGCGGACGGGAAATTCCATCGCGGAGCGGTTGTTTCATACACAAATAGAGAAGTGTTTTTGTTTGAAACAGAAATGTAGACAAAGAATGTGTTTCACAGTTAGATCGTCCGTGTTTCGCGAACAGTCCCTGTTCTATCCCGCGGATTGCGCGGTCACGCGAAGCGCGTGATTCGTTCAGCGAAAACAATAAGTGGATTACCCGGTCAAGGTTCTTGGGGGACACCATGTCGCATGGTGTCCCCCAAGAACCCGCGGCGCCACCCGTGCGGCGGCGCCACCCGTCCCTGCGCTGAGATTTCGACAGAATGTGGAACCATAAGAAAATTTTTTGAGGCCGCACCGATACATTCCGCCCAAAAGATTTTTCCTTGCACTCTTCAAGAGCGTTGTGACATACTATCGCATTATTATTACCGCGCTTCGGGTGTCGCCAAATGGAAAAAATGGTGATGACCGAACAGACACGAGAAGAAAGAAGCCGGGGGAAGCGCCTTGATTGAGCATCCGATTCTGGTTGTCGAGGATGATCCAATACAACGGCGGCAGATAGCGCGCGTGCTTGCGGCAGAAGGCTATGAAGTCTTGCTCGCGTCCTCAGGGAATGAGGCGGTCCGGCTCCTCGCCGAATGGGAGATAGCCATGGTGTTGACGGACCGGAAAATGCCGGGCATGAACGGTACGGAGTTGCTCGGATATGTGAAGAAGAATTATCCTGCAATCAACGTTGTCATGGTCACCGCATATCCCGAGGAGATGGACGAACATCAGCCGGACGCCCTGTTAACAAAACCGTTCAGGGGTCACCAACTGATTGAATTGATCCACAGCGTTTCCGGGAAAGCGAGCCTGTAAAAGCATTGGTTTCTGCACGTCCTGAACGCCCCCTCGTTCAGGAGGGACCACGAGCGGCAACGTTGCCTCCGCTGGCGCGAAGCGCTGTCGGAATTGCCATTGGAGCAAAAGAACCATCCATTCCCTTACCCTTTTATTTCTGCATTTCCCGCGGAAACAAAATTAGGAATGGGAACTCGATAGTCGGAACAGCCGGTCTCTGTCAGCGCTCCGTATGAAACACGAACGCGCTGCCGGCCATCGCGATCTCGTCGCCGTCGCAGAGGAAAGCCGATTCGATTTTTATTCCGTTCACCCGGGTCGGGGAGAGGACGGCGAGGTTGGTCACCTGATATCCTTTTTCCAGGCGGCTCAGGATGGCATGGCGCCGCGACGCGAACAATCCTTTGATTCTCACGTCACAATCCGATGTTTTTCCGAACACGATGTCGCCTTTTTCGAGGGGGATGATCTTTCCGTTGTCTGTGACACCATCCTTGATTAGGAGATGAGCTTTCCGGGCGACAGTGCCCTTCTTCTGAATCTTCTGCATCATCTCCGGCTCAACGAACATGGTTCCGCGGCCCGCCAGGTCCATATCGGGTTGTGCGCCTGCGTTTGCCGGGACGGCATCGGAAGGCTTGACCTTTCGGGAATGGCTGTCAAAAACAAGCACGTGTTTGCCGATACCGATCTCGTCGCCGAAGGTAAGAGGGGCTGACTCCTGTATCCGTTGGCCGTTCACGAACGTGCCATTGTTGCTGTCGAGGTCGTTGATGGTAAAGATGCCGTCTTGTTTTTCTATGATCGCGTGGTGACGCGAGACTGCCAGGTTGTCAATTTCTATATCGCAATCTTCCGCCCGGCCGATAATCAACTTTTCCTTACATATCTCGTACGTCTCTAACACTTCGCGTCCGAACAATAGCGTCAGGATTGCCATATCGCCTTCTCCCACTGGAAAGTCAGATAATTCATAAGCCGTTTCTAATCATAGTTTTAAGCCGGACCCGGCGTGAATTTGGAAACTACCGACACTCTAGTATTAGCAAAAAACGCGCCACTCGCCGCAGCCGCGGGCAGGGGCGGCGGGCAGAACAACGCGTGGGACCGCCTGAGAGGCGCGCTCTCCACCCGACGCCCTGGCTAAAAACCGTGGAAGACCCCGCATCTTTTGGGGCAGGAATCATGTATAATGAGGAGCGTTCGGCCGCCCAGCCGTGCTATCATAGCGCCTTGCCGCGACGGCGCAGACGGAACCCGATTAATCAGCTTGATTATTGGAAGGAGGAGAAACGCTCATGAAGATCACAAAGATAGAGATTTTCACCGCCCCGCCGCCGCGTTCGTGGATGAGCCCGGTCATAACGCGCATCAGCACCGACGAGGGCATTTCGGGAATCGGCGAGATAGCGCTCGCATATGGTCTGGGAGGCGAAGCCGGCGCCCGAATGGCGAAAGAAATCGCCGAGTTCCTGGTGCTGGGTCAAGACCCGTTTCGAATCGAATATATTTGGGAACGAATGTTTCGCGACACCTTCTGGGGACAGGGCGGAGGCCCGGTCGTCTACGGCGCCATGAGCGGCATCGATGAGGCCCTCTACGACATTAAGGGGAAGGCGTTGAACGTGCCGGCATATGAACTGCTCGGCGGAAAGGTTCGGGACAAACTGCGTCTTTATGCGAATGGCTGGTATATCGGGGCGTCGGCACCCGAAGATTTCGCCGAGGCCGCAAAGAAGGTGGTCGCCGACGGCTACACCGCCATGAAGTTCGACCCGTTTGCCATCAAGCCCGACGGAAGCTGGGGCTACCCGGAGCGGGTCATCGAGCGTGAGATGGCGCAGTGCGTGTACGACCGGGTGAAGGCCGTGCGCGAGGCGGTCGGTCCGGACATCGACATACTGATCGAGTGTCACGGAAATCTGGGAACCATGTCGGCGATACAGGTTGGCCAGCGGCTGGAGGAGCTCGACCCCTTCTTCTACGAGGAGCCCGTTGACGCATTGAACGTGGACAGCATGCGGAAAGTCGCCGAGAATGTGAACGTGCCGATAGCGGCGGGTGAAAGGCTTTACAGCCGGTACCACTTCCGAAAATATGTCGAGGACCAGGCGCTCGACATCCTGCAGCCCGATATCGGCCTCGCCGGCGGGTTGACCGAAACCAAGAAAATCGCGAGCTACGCGGAAACCTACAACCTCGTGGTTGCCCCGCACAATTGCGCCGGCCCCGTCGCAACGGCGGCGGCGGTTCAGCTCGATGCGGTAATGACCAATTTCCTCATACAGGAGTGGTTCCCGTACTTCAGCGACGAGCACTACGCGCTGGTGACGAATGCACTCGAGCGGGGGGCCGTCGACGGATACTTCGTGATACCCGACACGCCGGGGCTTGGAGTGGAACTGAACGAGGAGGTGGCCAAAAACCTGCAGGCAATCGTCGTTGAATAGGCTTTCGGAGGAGCCGGTTCCCTTATGGAATCCGAGAGTGTTCCATGAAGTGGGGTTTTCGTGTTACGGGGGCGTGATGCTCCCGAAACACACCTCGACGGATTCCCGGACAGATTCACGGTCCCGCGCGCTGTTCGATGGTGGGACAGGCTGACAGCGTCCCGGGCAAAGGCCAACACGTTCAATCCCGCAAGCGCATACAAAGATTATGAGTCGGTATGAAATAGCGATTTTTTTCGGCGCGTATATTTTCTTTTTTCCGTTCCTTTTCTTCTATGGGAAAACCGGAAGCAAGGCGGTACGAATCATTCTTTCGGCGTTGCCTTTGTGCTTCTTGAGCATGATCGTTTTCCTGTGGGGCGGGCACATGCTTCGAGTCGGTTCTCTGTGCGACGCCGGCTTCATGTACGTTGGCGCCGCCAGCCGGACCACCCCTTATTTGAGCAATCTTCAGGCAGAGGCCCCGACGTATTTTGCCTTCATGCGTTTCCTGCTGAACAGGGGAGACGGCAGCCTGCGACAATATCAGAATATCGTCGGCATTCTCAATTGGTGCTTTGGAGCCGCCATTGCGGTCTCTCTCATCCTTGCGGTAAATTACTATTTCAAGAAAGGGAGGCTCTCCCCCGTAGGCCTCGTTTCATTGGCCTCGATTGTCATTATCGGCCTGCTTCCGTTTATGCGGAATGTGGAACTGGGCAACACCAACATCTGGGTGGGCGGTTTGGTCGCTCTTCACCTGTCGGCGGTTCGCCTGTCCAAAAAGGTCGGGGTCCGCTTTCTCGGCGGCGCGGCGCTGGGCCTTGCTTTTATGGTCAAGCCGTATCTTTTGCTTGTTTTGATATTCCTTCTTTTCACTGCCGCCAGGAAGAGGAATTGGAGCGCATTCGGGGGCGTTGTCGCCACGTGCGCACTGGGGTTCCTGGCTTCCCTTTTGGTCGAGGGCATCGACCTAACCACGTATTATGACTTTGTTTCGCACGCGCCCGCCACCTTGTATTATCACTCCAAGAACCTCTACAGCGTAAACTTGTCGCTTCTCAAGTATGCTCCATTGGAGGCCGTGGGGACCATAAACATCCTTGGAATTCTGCTGTTCGGCATTGTTGCGCTCATTGTGTCAAAAAATCCCGAAAGCGACGGGCTGCCGTGGTTTTTTGTTGCGTTGCTCCCCTTTCCCATCATGTGGGAAGAGCACCTGATGGGGATATATCCCGCCTTCTTCTTTTCGGTGCTGGAGAAAGAGAAACCGAAACAGCTCATGATGGCCGCAACTGTTGTGACCCTGATTTTCTTTTCCAGTGTCATCAAAATCCCCTTGATACCGAATATCTCCCTTCTTATTCTCTGGGCGTGGGAACTCCGGACCGAGTTCCACATGCGTCAGGCAGCCGCTGTAAATGTCGTTCTCGGGGCGTCTGCTGTTTCGAGCCGCGCGGAAGAATGAGCGGATGTTGCCGGACCTTGGCGCAATGTCGCCGCCGACGCTAATCGCCGTACAGAACGGATCGAAACATGCCCGGTTCGCAGCTATGGACTTAATTGCAAAAGCCTCGTTGTTTGACTATAATGCATTGAAATTGCCGGATTTTTCTGGAGATTCCTTTCTGTTTTTGTCGGGCAGCGAAGCGCGAATGGCCCGCATTGACACGTGTCGGAGACGATGAGGCGAACGAAAATCATAGCCACGATTGGTCCGAGTACCGATGACCCGAGCGTATTGCAGGAGTTGATTGCGGCGGGAATGGGCTTGGCCCGCCTCAATTTCTCACATGGCCGTCGCTCGGAACACGAACGCAACCTGAACGAAATCCGGAGGCTGAGCGCGAAACTCAAACGGCCCATCGGAATAATTGCGGACCTGCAGGGGCCGAAAATCCGAACCGGCGAGTTGGCCGGCAAGCCGTTAACCCTTCGGAAAGGGGGCATCCTCATAATTACAACCCGCCCCGTTAAGGGAAAAGGCAACCTCATCTCGACCACGTATAAGCGGCTGCACAAGGACGTGAAAGCCGGTGACCGCATCTTGCTCGATGACGGTTCGATGGAAGTCAAAGTCACCGAGGTAAAGGGAAGCGACATTTTCTGCCGCGTCGTGTACGGGGGAGAACTGGGGGCGCACAAGGGAATGAATCTTCCCGGGGTGAAGATATCCGCGCCTCCCCTAACAAGGAAGGACCGGGAGGACGTTCGCTTCGCAGTCGCCCTCGGCGTGGATTATTTTGCGCTGAGCTTCGTTCAACGAAAGGGCGATGTAAGCCGGTTGAGAGCCTTGCTGAAAAAACTCAAGGCTGACACGCCAATCATCGCCAAGATTGAAAAACCGGAAGCGCTCGAGAACATCGACGCGATTATTTCCGAAGCTGATGGAATCATGGTGGCTCGCGGGGATCTCGGGGTTGAAATGCTGCCGGAGAAAGTGCCCCAGATTCAGAAGGATATCATCAGACGCTGCATACGAGACGGGAAGCCGGTCATAACCGCGACGCAGATGCTCGAGTCGATGATAGCCCGGCCGACACCGACGCGGGCGGAAGCCTCGGATGTCGCAAACGCGATTTATGACGGAACCGATGCGGTCATGTTGTCGGGCGAAACGGCTATCGGTTCGTATCCCGTAAAGGCGGTCACGGTGATGGCAAAGATCGCCGCAGAAGCGGACAGATACTTGATCGGGGATTCTGGAGAGAGAAACAAGAGGATGAGTCACAGGGTCGAAAACCGGAACGACATGGCTTTCGAGAACGCAATCGGACTGGCTGTCATGACCACCTCGGGACCCCTCGGCGCCAAGCTTGTCGTCTGCTTCACGTCGTCCGGATTCACCGCGCAGAAAATATCAAGGTACCGGCCGGACGCCCCGATAATCGCGGCCACCCAGAATCCGCGCATTCTTCCCCGAATGAGCCTGTACTGGGGCGTAGAGCCGATTCGTGTGCAAAACGCGGAGACGGTCGACGAAATGATATCGAACGTAGAACGCGAACTGCTCAGTCGGCGCATGGTTCGCAAGGGAGACAATATAATCATTACTGCGGGATATCCGCTCGGCGTCCCCGGGACCACAAACATGATGCAGCTTGTCCGGGTGGGCGAGTATGGTCCCTCGCGCGACGGGAAGAGAGGGCAGCGATGACGCGGGTGCGCGAGCTGTTTACGGATTACTGTGAAGACTTCCGGAAGCTGCGGCAGTTTTTCCGCTATGACCCGCGCGACCTGGCAGGGGCGCTCAAAGAGTTGCGCGGCACTCAGCAGCGGCGGTTCACCGAGGAGCAGGTGAACGAAATCAAGCTGTACAACAAACGGATGGATTGCAGCGACGAGACGCTCCGCAATATCGACATGCTTGGCCAGGACGGCGCCTTTGCCGTTGTTACCGGGCAGCAGCCGGGAATTTTTACCGGCCCTCTGTATACGGTCTACAAGACGATAACCGCAATAAAACTCGCCCGACACCTTACGGAAGAACTCGGTCTCCGCGCCGTGCCCGTCTTCTGGAACGCATCCGAAGACCATGATTTCCGGGAGGTCCGCCACGCCGAGTTCATTAACCGTGACAGCCGCGTAATCAGTCTGTTGTACGAACCGCAAGCCGAGGTGGAGGGAAAGTCCATCTTCGACATTCCGCTCGAGCCGTCCCTGAACTTTCTCATCGACCTGATGGCGGGTGATACGAACGAGAGCGAGTTCAAGCCGTTTCTTCTGGACTTGCTGCGCAATTCGCTCGAGCGCTGCTACTCGCTCGCCGACTGGTTCTCCCATTTAATGCAGGCCCTGTTCGGCTCGTACGGATTGATTATCATCGACGCTCACCTGCCGCCCTCGCGGCAACTCGCGCGGCCCGTCATCGGAACCGAGATTAAAATGCCGCTGCGGTCGTCGCGCCTGATAAACGAGGCGGGCGCACAACTGCGCGCGCTCGGCTATCATCAGCAAATCGAGCGAAAGGTTGATGACGTCAATTTCTTCTTCTACGCCCAAGGACGCCGCAACAAGGTGCGATTCAAGCAGGACAGATTCATTATTGAACGGGTCGGACTCGAATACAGCCAAGCGGAGATGCTTGACCTGCTTGCCCGGGAGCCGCAGCGGTTCAGCCCGAGCGCGGCGCTGAGGCCGCTCGTGCAAGACCACATATTACCGACAGTGGCCTACGTCGCCGGTCCCGGCGAGGTCGCCTACTTCGCGCAGATGCGAAACGTCTATTCGTTTTTCGACCTCGTCATGCCGGTGGTCTATCCGCGAAGCAGGGTGGCGCTTGTCGAGTCAAAGATAGCGAAGATTCTGGAGAGATACGGATTGCAGGTGGACGATGCCCGAAAGAGCAGGAAAGAGCTTCTCGAGGCGGTCATGGCGCAGAAGGCGCCCCGTCCCATCGTCCAGTCATGCGACCGCAAGCTTGATGTCATGCAGATGCTCCTCGACGAGTTTCGCCGCGAGGTGGATGAAGCGGACCCGACTCTCGTCGAGCCGATAGACAAATTGAAGAGGAAGATCGGGTATGAGATGGACAAGCTTCGCGACAGGCTTGCACAGTCGCAGCAGGACGACCACGAGGTCGCGCAGCAGCAGGTTGAAAAACTTAAGGCGCACCTGTTTCCGGAGGGCAAAGACCAGGAGCGGGTCTTCAACGTTTTCCCCTATTTGTTTTCATACGGCGTTCAACTGATCGGGACGCTCGAAAAAGCAATCGATATCAAGAACTTCGACAGGCAGGTCATATATGTCTGACGCACACGAGGCCGACAAGCTCGATGTGATTGCGTTCGGAGCGCATCCGGACGATGTTGACATGACCGCCGGCGGCCTGCTCTGCCGCCTCGTTGACAACGGCCTTGCGGTGGGCATCGTCGACCTCACCCGCGGGGAACTGGGTACGCGCGGGACCCCCGAGATTCGCACAAAGGAAGCACAGGCGGCCGCTCGAATTATCGGGGCGAAGACAAGAGCATGTCTCGACATGCCGGATGGAAACGTGTCGAACACCCTTGAATCGCGTCTCAAAATCATCACCGTGCTCCGCAGATACAGGCCCGCCATGATAATAATTCCGTACTGGGAATGCGAACACCCCGACCATGCCAATTGCGGAAGATTGGTGAAGGAGGCCGCCTACTTCGCAGGCCTCCGAAAGATCGAGACCGGCCAGGAGCGGTATCGTCCCGAGAGAGTCATTCATTATATGACGCGCTACCGCTTCGAGCCGACGTTCATCGTCCCGATCGACGAATATTTCGAACGAAAGATGGAGGCTGTGAGGGCGCACGCTTCCCAATTCTTCCGGCCCGACGCGGCCGATGAGGATGAGACCCGAATTTCTCAGCCCGGTTTCCTCGATACGCTGGCGCTCCGTGACCGGACCTATGGCGCCATGGTCGGCGCGAAGTACGGAGAACCGTATTATATGCACGGCGCGCTTCGCATAGAGAATCCGTTCGAACTCTGGTGCCGTCCATGAAAATAGGCATCACCTGCCACGCCACGGTCGGCGGCAGCGGCGCAATCGCCACGGCCTTGGGCAAACTTCTCGCGGAAGAAGGGCACGAGGTACATTTTGTCTGCCACGACATACCGTTTAACCTGGCGGGCACGCGCCATCCCGGCATAACGGTTCATGAGGTCGAGGCGACGCAGTATCCGCCCTTGAGATATCCTCCCCACGATATGGCGCTGGCCGTGAAAATGGCGAATGTGGCCGACGCCGCCAACCTGGACCTGGTCCATGTCCATTACGCGATTCCCCACGCGCTCAGCGCATACCTTGCTCGCGAAATGCTTGCCCCGAAACCACTGAAAATCGTTTGTACGCTGCACGGAACCGATATCACGCTGGTTGGCGCCGATCCTTCCTATCGCCCGCTCGTTCGTTTCTGCATCGAGGCGTGCGACGCCGTCACCTCCGTTTCGAACTGGCTCACGAAGACGGTGAAGGAGTGTTTTCGTCTCAACAAGGAGGTGAAGACGGTCTACAACTTTGTCGATATGCAAGAGTATTGCCGCGACAGCGCAAAAACCGATTTGAAATTGTCCGATGAAGAGGGACGGGGCGAAGGCCAAGGGAGCGGAACAACTCCTTTTGCCCAACAAGCGCCGGAAGGCCATCCCGTGCCGACCATTGTCCACATCTCCAACTTCCGACCCGTCAAGAGGGTCTCCGACGTCATCGAAATCTTCAAGAGGGTTCGCGACGCCATGTCGTGCCGGTTGCTGATGGTCGGCGACGGACCCGACAGGGCGAAGGCCGCCGGGCTGGCGAGGTCGTTGGGCATTGCCCCGGATGTCATTTTCATGGGAGTGACCCAAAGGGTTGTCGACATCCTGTCGAATGCATCGGTCTTCGTACTGACGAGCGAAATGGAAAGCTTCGGGCTTGCCGCCCTCGAGGCCATGGCGTGCGAAGTACCGGTTGTCACTGCCGATGTCGGCGGATTGCGCGAGGTTGTCGAAGACGGACAATCGGGGTTCCTTTTGCCCCTCGGCGATGTCGACGCGATGGCCGAGAAGACAGCCGAGATTCTACGGAATCGCGACCTGAAAAAAAAGCTCGGCCGGCGCGGCCGCGCTATCGCCGTTGAGAAGTTCCCGCCACGGGCCGCGCTGCATGCTTACCTGGAAATCTACCGGTCAGTCCTTTCATAACTTGCTGCTCGGAAAAAGGTCGAATTTTGTCACCCCGTTGCCGAAAAGGCTATTTCTTCCAAAAGACTCCCATACTGTCATTCTGAGGAGCAAAGCGACGAAGAATCTTTCTTTTTTGGCGCAGTCAATCGCGAGATTCTTCGCGGGAGTTTGTCCTGAGGGACTCGGAGGGCTCAGAATGACAACCAAAAGCGCCCGGAAAGTTATTCCGGCAACACGCCCTTGTCACCCGGCCAGAACCGGTATTGGACCAAAGTCCAATAGACAATCTGCTCAAGACCCTATACATTTGTAGGAAAGAAGGTGACATCGTGACGGTGACCGTAATGAACCAGTCCCTGAATATCAGAGAGACCCTCAAAAGACTGGCTCGAATGAAACGCGAAGGGGCCGCTTTCCACGAGGGTCTGGCAGCCCGGAGCGAGAGTCGGGAATTGAGCGTTTCGGCGAGCGCGATCGCTCGCGAGGAAAGGCGACAAGAACGCTGCTTTCGCGACCTTGCCTACGCCCTCAGAAAGCGTGAAACGCTGCCGCATTCCGATCCCCAAAACACCGCGGACTTGGAACGGATTATATCTCTGCTGAGGCGCCGAAATCACTTCCACCCCCAACAAGTCGGAGAAACAACCGGCTTTCCCGATGAGGACGACGCCGTTGAAATAGCGATCCTGTACAAGAAAGTCAGCGTGAAATTGCTCTCGCAATGTCGCGAAATCAGCCACGGTCTCACGCGCAGATTCGTCGAAAAATTCATTGAACGGGAGAGCTTCCACCTCAGGACGCTCGAAGGTATCCGCTGTAGGCTTTTGAGCAGGACATGAGTTATCTCGATTATTATCGTTTAAACGCAAATTTTATTTGACCAAAGTTGTCCACGGCTGTCTTAAAATGTCTGAATTATTCCGGAATAAAATGTTTTTCGCTAGCCCGATTCATGTTGACATGATAAACTGTTCTTGCTGGTGGATACCGGCTCATGTTCATAAAGGATGGCGTTCATGCCCAAGCGTATTGTCGTCTTTTCGCTCATACTTCTTTGTGCCCTTTGCTTGTCGAACACCTCTTCCAGGGCCACGCTGATAACGGACGGAACAGAGGACTTCGAGACCCTTCCGTTGGTCGGCTGGGTCGTGACCGAAGGAAACAAACGCCTGCTGACCGACGCCGAGGGTAATACGTACGGCGCGCTTGCAGGAAGCGGGGGGAAAACGGACTCCGCATCTCAAACATTCGTGCTTGATCCGTCGCTTACCTCCCTCGAATTCGACTATGCGCTCGGCTCGAAAGGTTCTTCCGCGGACACTTTTCAGGTTGTTCTCTCCAATGGTACAGAGTCCGTCATTTTGTTCGAAGAGGACATCGATTCCTCGCACAATATTTTCGGCAAGCCGGAGCTCGTTCATGTGGACATCGACCTCACCGAGCAAGACCTGAGCGCATTTTGGGGGGAGCCGGCGACCATTTCCTTTCAGATCGTCGACGGCGATTCAATAATCAATTCGGCGTTTGCGCTCGATAATGTGTCTATACACGGTGCGGCTCCCGTGCCGGAACCCTCCACATTCATCCTCTGCGGACTCGGCCTGGCCGCCATATTCATCTACCAGAAAAGGCAGCATCTCCTCAGCCGGATTCACTTCTGAGAAGCCGATTTTTTCTTCTGTGGTCTCATGAATTCCGTTGGCGTCCTTCCCTGTTCATTCATGTTCGAAGAAACATTCTCCCCCTGTCTCATTTCGTGATAAAATAGCTTGCGACGAGCACGGCGATGCGGAGGTGGAACATGAAAGTACTTGTGACGGGCGGTACCGGTTTCATAGGAACGAACCTGGTCAAAAAGCTGGTGAAACAAGGCGACGAGGTTCGGTGTCTTGTTCGGAGGAGCAGCGACACGGCGGCGCTGGAGGACATGGGGGTCGAACTCGCGGAGGGCGATATCACGCATTATGAGTCGCTCGTGGACGCCGCCGGCGGGATCGACCTTGTGTATCACGC
Organism: uncultured bacterium; assembly: GCA_964453435.1. Taxonomy (GTDB): domain Bacteria; phylum Abyssobacteria; class SURF-5; order SURF-5; family SURF-5; genus CAYVQZ01. Next base: position 226,579 of record CAYVQZ010000001.1, on the reverse strand, counting down.
GGCGGCCCTCGTGGAGATTGGGAATGCGCCGCTGAGCGAGTATTACCTGCTGAATGTGGAAGGCACGAGAAACATGCTCAAGGCGTGCGAGACGGCTGGTGTCAACCGAATAGTTTACGTGAGCACCCAGTCGGTCGCCTTCGATTTTACCGACAAGTACGACGCAGACGAGAACGAGTCGTTTCCCCTCAGATACAAGGATTTCTACTCGGAAACCAAGGCGCTGGCCGAGCGGGAAGTGACAGCCGCGGCAAAGCAGGGCCGCGTCAACGCATGCGCCGTGAGGCCGACCTGGGTGTGGGGGGCGGGCGACACGACCATATTGCCAATCATGGCGAAACTGGCGCGCCGGGGGATGCTGTTCTTAATCGACGGCGGACGCGCCGAAACTTCGACCAGCTACGTGGAGAACGTCTGCGACTGTCTCATCCTCGCGGTGCGGCACGAAGAGATTTCAGGCGAAGCGTTTCTCGTGACCGACGACGAACGAATCACCGCGCGCGAGTTCCTGACAAAGCTGGCTGACGCCGCCGGATTCCCAAAACCGAAGATATCGGTTCCCTACGGGATCGCCTACGCCTCGGCCGCTGTGGCCGAGAAGCTGCACAAGCTCTCCGGCTCGAAGAAGCCTCCGCTGATGACTCGGTATGCCATCGCGCTTTCGGGCCGGAACGTGACATACACGTGCGGCAAGGCGAAGCGGATGCTCGGGTATCGTCCCGCCGTGAGCATTGACGAGGGTATGCGTCGACTCTCTGACTGGGTGAGCGCGATGGGCGGCGTCGAGAAGCTGCTGCGCTGACGCTAAGCGCTCGGGGTCGAAAATTCGGTGACGTATTTTCACGCGGCCATTTTTTGTATGTCATCGAGTCGCTGCAGTAATTGTAATAAATCCTTTCGGGTGAATTTCCATTCGAAAGGCCGGGCAATTGTTTCGTAGAGTTGCTGAAAGCTGAGAATTGTGTTTTCGAGGTCTTCAAGGCGGTCAAAAGGTCATGCTCGACAAAGACCTGGCAGACCTTTACGGAGTCGAAACGCGTGTTCTGAACCAGGCTGTTCGCAGAAACAAAGAGCGGTTTCCGGACGATTTCATGTTTCGCCTCACACGCGAGGAGATTATGAGGATATCACAATCTGTGACATCCTCCGAGGACGAGAAGAGGGATTCGCTGAAATTTTCGAAGAGCGTGATGGCATTTACCGAGCAGGGCGTGGCAATGCTCTCCAGCGTCTTAAGAAGCACGAGGGCCATTCATGTCAATATTGCCATTATGCGCGCGTTCGTGAAGCTGAGAGAGTTCCTTTCGACTCATGAGGAACTGGCCCGAAAACTCGCCGAACTTGAAACAAAGATTGAGAAGCATGATGGAGAAATCAAGGCGGTCTTCAATGCCATTCGTCAATTAATGGCCCCGCAGAGCCCAAAGCGACGACGAATCGGATTTCATAAAGAAAAGGAGTAGCGGAATCTGTCAAGAGGAGTAACGACTTTTCGGACTTCAAGGACAAAACAGACAAAATGGTTTCCCTTGTCCAAACCATGCTCGATCTGAATGAGAAACTCCATACCGCAACCCTCCCCTCAGAAAAAGAAATGATTCAGCGACAGGTAGATGCGACTGAAGTGCTTTGGGGTCTTGAAATTTGAATTAACTTATTTTTAATAAATAATATTTACCATTACAGGCTTGCCGAATCGATGTTCCCAAGTCCGTCGTAATGCGCTCTTCGCCCCTGTCCCGTTCTTAATCTGTGTCACTCAGTGTGAATCCGTGGATCCAGAAAAGTCTTTCATCATTTCAGTCGAGTAGACATGCCAAATGGTTTCCTGTAGGTCTGCTTTGTATTCCCCGTTGCTCCTCTCTTTCGATATGAGGAGTGTCACAAGATTCGACCGTGGGTTCCATTCTCATGCCCCTCACAGAACCGTGCGTGAGGTTTTCCCTCACACGGCTCTTCGGTAGCGCATCCTCAAGTCGAGGACGGGTGGTACGGAGAGTGATATATCTTGGGTTTGGGCAGCGGGTTCCACGCAAGCACCCTTCGGAATTTCTCCCAGGTATAACTCTTCTTCTGGCTTCGCCGATTTACCCACTTGAAGGCGAGCCTGAGCGTTGTCCAGTAATACCGCTTCAGCCCTTCCATGTTCCCGCTCACTCCGTAGTAGCGGTAGTGGCCGAGGAGCTTCCGGCACAGTGTCCTCCACCATACCTTCATCTCAACGGCGTTTCGGATGCGCTTCAGCCACTGGTTCATCGCCTTGAGTTTCTGCCTGAGCTTCTTCTTGCTGGTCTTCTTCGCCACCTTGAACTTCCCGTTTCTCGTCTTCCCGCAGTAGTGTGTGAATCCGAGAAAGTCGAAGGTCCCAGCTTTCTTCCCTTCCGCCTCTGCCTTCCGACCAAATTCGATTGTCCTGCTCTTCGTCTCGGATATCCTCAGTCCGAATTTCGCAAACCGCTCGCGCAGTTCTCCCGCGAACGCTTTTGCTTCATCCTCCCGCTCAAAGCACACGATGAAGTCGTCCGCGTAGCGGGTCAGGTGGGCAAAGCCTTTGCCTTGCTTCTTCGCCCTCTTCTCGAACCAGAGGTCAAGAACGTAGTGAAGATAGATGTTGGCAAGCACGGGGCTTATGAGGCCTCCCTGCGGTGTGCCCCTCTCCACCTCCAGATACTTCCCTTCTTCCATCACCCCCGATTTTAAGAATCGGGCCACCAGCCTCAACAGGCTTGGGTCGGATATCCGCTGCTTCAGGCATTCCATCATCCACGTGTGCTCTACGGTGTCAAAGAACTTCTCGATATCCATATCCACCACGTAGCCGACAGGCCTCGTCATGACCGTCCTGCGCACGTCCTCAAGGGCGTCATGACACCCTCGACCTGGCCGGAACCCGTACGATACATCCGAGAAGTCCACCTCCCAGATAGCCTCAAGAATCCGCTTGACTCCCATCTGAACGACTTTGTCCTCAACCGCAGGCAGTCCCAGCGGCCTCAGACTCTTGTCGTCCTTGGGTATATACACCCGCTTGACTGGCTGCGGCACATACCGCTTGCCCTTCAGCCTTTCAACCAAATCCTTGATATTCTCCGCAAGGCGCTCCTCATACTGCTTCGCCGTCACTCCGTCAATGCCGGGAGCCTTGTTCTTCTTCAACTCCCTGAAGCATTCCAGAAGAAACCCCTCGTTGAGCAGGTGCGCCAATGACGTGAACCTGCATCGCGGCTCTCTCCTGGCACGCTCGGTTATGAGTTTCAGTCGCGTTTTCACCCACTCTCCGTCTCTGCGTACGGCGGGTGTCTCCTCGAAACTCATCGCGCTACCGCCACCCCCTTTCCTCCGCGGGCATTACCCCGCCTCACCGGTACTATGAAGTGGTCCGACTGCCGGGATACCGTCTGCGATTCCTCGCCTTTCACCGCTTGTCCTCGCATACTCCCTCTCCAAGCGGAGAATATCCCGGCCCTCCCAAGTTCATACAAGCTCCCTGTGGTATCATGCAACCGGCCTCTGACCCCGTCGGGCTGCTGAGTCCTCGCCCTTGCGGACTCGCGCAGTGCTGCCTTCCAGCCACGGAACGCTGTCGGCCTCCGACACGTGATAAATTTCGGGGCTCAATACCTTCACTTTCGTTGGAGCCTGATACCTCCCTCCTCCCAGCTTCATGCGGTTCGTTGCCTCCCCACACGTGGGACTCGGTGCTGGACTGGCGGCTACCCTTTGTCCAGACCAGACTTTCACTGGCAAGAACTTGTACGCTTCTTGGCGCACTCCGTGTTCATCGGCGGTTCCCGGTTTTCCTTTGCGTCATTGGCGGCTTGGCGTGAGAGCCATTGTTCTGTTCAAGAAAATCCCCCTTTGGAGTGTGTCCCATGATTCATGGTGAAGGTTGTTCGCTTCGGGGACAGTCCCGATTCTATCCCGCGGATTGCGCGGTCACGCGAAGCGCGTGATTCGCTCAGCGCAAAAGACGGAGGGTTCCGTAATTGGGTAGAGTCCCCTTCGCTTGGCAATCGCGAGACAGTCTCTTTGTCCCTCTTTCATAAAGGAGGAAGATAAACGTCTTCAATCTCGGAAAATCAGCGCAATCTGTGGATAAAGTAGTCTTCCCCGTGTCTTGCTGTGTGTTGCGTTGAACGGTTTCAATGGCCGGTTCGCCGGTTCGGGAGGCCTTGAAATGGATAGACTCAAATGGTAGAGTAATAACCGGTTTCTCTCATAACCAGAAACTTGCAGGACGAAGCGGGGCAGGAGCCGCCATGACAATCGAATTCCGGAAATACTCGCGCATCACGAAGTTCCTTGATCCGATGCAGAATTTTGAAGAGAACGAGAGGCCGACCGAGATACGGGTGGACCCGCTGACGGGGAGGACCTCGCGGATACTGTTTTTCCCGGTTCGCACGCTGCCGAAGCCGGATTTGGACGAGGTGGCGGCGCGGTCGCTCGAGTTTGGCTGCCCGTTTTGCCCGCAGATGCTCGAGAGTATCACGCCGAAGTTCCTTCCGGGCTTCGCGGGGCAGGACCGAATCAAGCGGGGCAGCGCGGTCGTTTTCCCGAACATGTTTCCATACGACACTTACAGCGCGGTGGGGATATTCTCGGACGAGCATTTCAAGCCGCTGCACGATTTCGCGCCGGAACTGCTGGGCGACGGGTTTCTTGCGGCCTGCGACTATCTGGAATCGGCGGTAAAAGCGCAGCCGGGCGGTTCGCTGTATCTCTCGATTAACTGGAATTACATGCCGCTGGCGGGCGGCTCGATTATCCATCCGCATCTCCAGATTATTGCGGGCGAGAGCGGGACGAACTATCACACGGCGATTCTCGATGCGAGCGGGAAATACGCGGCCGAGAACTCGAGCGCGTATTGGGCCGACCTGCTCGAAGAGGAGGCGGAACTCGGGGAGAGATTCATTGCGCGCACCGGGAAAATAAGCTGGCTCACGAGCTTCGCGCCCAAGGGGTTCATCGACATCATGGCGATATTTCAGGAAGCGTCGGGCATCCTCGACATCGCAGAGAGCGACTGGCTCGATTTCTCGAGGGGGCTGTCTGCGGCGATGAAATATCTTGACGGCCAGGGATTCTACAGCTTCAACATGGCTATCTATTCGGGCCGGGGGGAGGACCACTTCCGGGTCCACGCGAAGCTGATACCGCGCGCGCTGCTTCCGCCGATGAACACGAGCGACATCAATTATTTCAATACGCTTCATGACGAGGTGTTATCAATTTTCAAGCCTGAGGAAATCTGCGCCGACGCGCGCCGTTTTTTCTATGACCTGAGGTGATTCGATGCAGCGACTTCCCGAACACGTTGATACGCTCGGCAAAATGCTGGCGCACCAGGCCGCTGAGCTCTCGGACAAGCCCGCGATTTATTTTCGGGACGAGACGGTGACGTTCTCTCAACTGGACCGGGCAGCGAATCGGTACGCGAATGTCTTTCGAGAACTTGGCGTCACGCCCGGCGACCGGGTGTGTCTCTTCATTCCGAACCGCCTCGAATTCCTTTACGCATACTTCGGCTTGATCAAGCTCGGCGCCATGATGATATCGCTGAGCGTGATGCTGAAGGCGGACGAGGCGAAATACATCATCGACAACGCGGGCGCGAAGATGCTCGTGACAACCGATTACCTGTATCCGGTAATCGAGCCTGTTCGCGACCAACTCGAGAGTGTGGAGCATATCCTGTACCTCGACGAGAACCCGCCGGAGGGAGTGACCGAACTCGGGCCGCTTGTTGAGAAGGCATCGGAGGAGTTTTCGTCGCCCGAGCTGTCGCCCGGGTCGGTGGCCTGCATTATCTATACGTCGGGCACGACCGGCAAGCCGAAGGGCGCGATGCTGACGCACGCGAACTTCCTGCACAACCTCGAATCGGCGAATGTTCTGCTGAAGTCGACGCCCGACGACGTCGCGCTGATTCCGGGTCTGCCGCTGTTCCATCTGCTGGCGCAAATATGCGTTATGACGGCGATGTACGGCGGGGTCCCCAGCGTTCTCATGGAGTTCTTTGTCCCGTCGATGGCGCTGGAGAACATCGCCAGATACAACTGCAACACCTTTTCGGGTGTGCCGACGATGTTCGCCCTGCTGCTGAACGACCCCGAGATCGACAAGTACGACCTTTCATCGCTCAGAATCTGTTTCTGCTCGTCGGCTCCGCTGTCGCTTTCGCTTCTGAGGCGGTTCGAGGAGCGAACCGGCGCCATCATCACCGAGGGATACGGCTTGACCGAAGCGACCGCGCTTGTCACGTCGAATCCGATAGACGCGGAGAGGAAAGCCGGGTCCGTGGGTGTTCCGATCGGGTGCGAGGCGCGGGTGGTGGACGAGAACGACAACGACGTGGCGACCGGGGAGGTCGGCGAGATAATCATCCGCGGGAAGAACGTGATGAAGGGGTACTACAACAATCCCGAGGCGACCGCCGAGGCGATGCGGAACGGGTGGCTGCACACGGGCGACATGGGGAAATATGATTCGGACGGCTACCTTTACGTCGTGGACAGGAAGAAAGACCTCATCATCACCGGCGGTTACAATATCTATCCGGCCGAGGTCGAGAACGTGCTGTACAAGCATCCCAAGGTCGCGATGGCGACGGTGATAGGTGTGCCGGATGAAATAAAGGGAGAGATAGCGAAGGCGTATATTGTTTTGAAGGAAGGCGAGGCCGCGACCGAGAAGGAGATAATCGATTTTTGCCGCGAACGAATCGCGAAATACAAGGCTCCGCGCGCGGTCGAGTTTCGGGACACGCTGCCGACGACGCCGACGGGTAAAATTCTGAAGCGGACATTGCGGCAGGAAGTTCTCGGAACGGATGCAAAAGTGTGAAAGGAGATGGCCGGATGTCGCCGAGTAAGAAGCAACGGTCTGAATTCAGGAAGTGTGAATGCGGTCGAATTTGGGAAACGAGGGATACGTTTCTTCGCGATAAGAATGTGAAGATAGTGGGATACCAGCCCGATTTCATAAACCGGAAGTATAACCATTTTCTCTTTCAGCATGCGACAAAGCGGTGCGGGCGCTATCTGGGCGTGCGCGCGTCGGATTTTGCCGATTTGCGCGAGCGGGAATGTCCGGCGGGCGTGTGCGTCGGGAAAGACGGATGTCCCGGCTACTGTCTGAACACGTTCGATTTGCGGGTATGCTCGGTCACATGCCGAAACGCGGTTGACCGCCGGCTTGCGGCGAAGATTCGGAACAGGCGGATTCTGAGGGAATTGGCTTCGGCGGTAGCGCGTTCGCAACAGAACGCTCGTTCGGAGAGGACAACGGCGAGGTCGCGCTGAGCGCAGGATGCGCCGGATACACAAAACGCGGATGGGTATTGTGTTTAAACGGGAGTTCCGGCTGCAATGGTTCTAATCACGTCCATCGCGGTTACCAGCCCGACGACTTTTCCGTCTCGCAATATGGGTATGCGGTGGAATCCGTGCCGGTACATGGTGTCGCAAATCTCGCGGATCGGCGTATCTTCGGTGGCCGTGTAGAGCGGCTCGCGCGCCATGATTTCTTCGACCCAGAGTTGCCGTATCGAGACCCCCTCGGCCTCTTCGACATTCAGGGCGGAGGAGAACAATTCGTAGATATCCTGATATTCGAGGTTGGCGCCGAGGCTGCGCACCTCTTCGCGGATCACATCGCGCATCGACACCATGCCAACCAGGTGTTTTTCGTCGTCGATGACCGGCGCTCCGGTTATTCCCCTCTCGGAAAGCAGCTTTATGAGTTCCCGAATCGACGCCGACTGGTGCACGGTGATGCAGTCGCGCGTCATGATGTCTCTGGCCACGAGCATTGTCTTTCCCTCAGCTTCCGAAGCGATAAGTTACGCCCATCAGGTCGAGGAGAGAGAGCAGGAAATCGTTGGCCCTGATGCGGCAGAGTCCGCCATGGGCGCAGGCGCGTTCGCCGAACTTCAGCACATCGTCCACGAGCACGCCGTTCCCATAAATCAGGACCGGAACCGGGTCGGCGCTGTGCTCATGGATCGCGCACGGCGTCGAGTGGTCCGAGGTTATCGCGATATATGTGTCGTCCGGTTGTTCGAGCCCGTCGATTATTTTCTGAAGCATTCGGTCGGTGCGCTCGATTAATTCCAGCTTGTAGAAGGGGCGGCCGTCGTGCGCCATCAGGTCGACTCCCTTGATGTGTGTCACGACCAGGTCGGCCTCTTTCAGGCCTTCGAGCGTCAGCCTGGCTTTTTCATCGAGGTCCGTATCGATATTCGCAGTCAGCTTTTCGTTCGTCAATATCTTGAACCCGGACATATGCGCGATACCGAGGACGGTGCTTTCACCCGCGACGCAGCAGCCCCGAATATCGAATCTGTCGGTCAGGCTCCGCATTTTCACCGACATCCCCGCTCCGCGCGTGATCACGATGTTGGCGGGCGGTTTCCCCTGCCGCACGCGTTCCCTGTTTATCTCGTGGTCTTTGAGAATCTCGTAGGATTTCCGAACGAATTCGTTGACGAATCGCGCTGTTTTCTCCGCCAGCGGCTGGCCGGGCCGTTTGGCCTGTACCTCTCGCACCGGTTCGCCTTCCGCCGCCGGGCCGGGGTCGGAGTTCGTGATTTCCGCCGAGAGCCGTCCGCCGCTGAGCACGAGGACCGCCCGGTGTTCGGTGGCGGGCTTGAACGTGGCCACCATGCCGTCTCCGAGAGGCATCTGGTCGAGCGCGTCGGCGAGCGGCTTTGTGTTTCTGATTCGACCGGCGCGCCGGTCGAGGACGATGAGGTTCTCGTCGACGGTCGCAAAGTTGCAGCGCAGCGCGACATCGCCGGGCTTCAGCTTTATACCGACGCCGATGGCCTCGATGGGTCCGCGTCCCCAGTAGACCTTAAGGGGGTTGTATCCGAAAAGCGCGAGATGCCCCACGTCCGTGCCCACGCGGATGCCGGGTGAAACGGGGTCCATGAGTCCCGTTATCCCGCTCCGGGCGAGCATGTCAAAGCACGGGGTTTGCGCCGCCTCCAGCGGAGTCAGCCCCCCGAATTCGTCGAGAGGACGGTCACCGAGCCCGTCGATGATAAGCATGATTCCCTTGCTCGTTTTCTTCATGGCGTATTCCCTGCCTCAAACCGTTTGCAAGCCAGCGCGGCGAGGTTGACGATTTCGTCGGCGAGCGCCGGTTCGCCCTCGAGTTCGTGCGGGATATTGTCGGCGTACACGACCCTGAGGCCCGCTTCCATGCCGAGCTTTGTGGAGACGTCAACCGCTGCCGCCTTTAGTTCCGTAAGCAGCACCGAGGGTGATTCTTTCTTGACAGCTTCGGCGATGTCGGCGCGCAACGCCGGCCGATTGGACAGATTGTGGCTGACCGCAACGACCGCGCATTCGAATTCCTGTTCGAGATAGTGGCGGATGATTTCACTTGCGAGCTTTGGGGCGGTCGTCGTAAAAAGCACTCTCTCATTCCGAATCTGTTCGAGCGGCTTCGGGCGAAAAATGGTCTTGACGATTACGGCGGACGGATTCAAACTGCGGACGGCGTCGGCCATTTCGGCGACCTTCTGTTTTTCGGCCATCGGTTTCTCGCACATGGTCAACACGCAGAGGTCCGTTTTGCGAATGCGGTAGGGTCCCATGTAGCGAGTCAGGTATTCAAGCGGCTGGTGCGCTCCTATTGCCAGCGCCCACGCGTTCGTTGCGACGGGGGGCATCGACGCGCCGCTGCCTTCGAATATGACGAAGTCAACCGGGAGCTCATTTGCGACGCGGGCTCCTTCGGGCACGACCGAGTAAAAAACGACGCAGGCGAACCCGCCCCCGCAGCGGCGGCAGCCGACGGTGGGCAGCCGCGTCATGAGCGCGTCTTCGTAATGGTCGCTCGCGGCGTGTTTTCCTTTTCGGCTTTCCTCGAGAAGATGCTCGGGCGAGAGGCGAATATGGTCGCCTCTGATAATCTCCGGATGCGCCGGGCCACCGCGGCCCATTGTCACGATACAGGGTTTATAGCGGGCCTCGATTCCCTCCTGCCCGCTCAGCACGCGCCCGATGTGGGCGGCAAGGCCGGTCTTGCCGACGCGTTTGCCCGTGCCCCCGACGGAGAGCGACGGTTTTTTGCAGACATCTTCGAAGCGCGGAGGCGTGAACCGGAAATCGGCCCCTTCGTACCTCGCGCCGAGGCTCAGTATCAGGTTGGCGAATTCGAACCGTTTTTGATAGCTGACGACCGGCTCATCGCTCAAGTCGACGACGATATCCGGGCGATACGTTTCGATGGCGCGCGTGATTGAGACGAGGGGGTCTTCCTCGATGACGACCGGCAAGCCGAGCGCGTTGAGGTCTTCCGGCGCGCCGATTTTTTCCATTCCGCCGATGAACGCCGCCGCCACGGCGGTGTAGCCGCGAGCGGACGCGACCGCGGAAATGCCGTCCCGGTTCACCGGTATGTAGTGTTCACCGTCTATAAGGAAAAGGGCGTTCATTTGATGGATTCGGCAAGGGCGTTGTCTCGACTGCGGATAAAGGCGGTCAGGTATTGCACGATCATGGCCACTGTCTGGTCGAAATTCTCGTTGTCGAACACGGGAATGTTCTGCCTGTGAGCCTGGAGAACGATGAAGTCCTGAATCTTTCGGATCGAGTCGAAGTTATTGAGATATTTCTCGGCGCCGCGCGTTGACGCCTGCTGGCTCCGGATGAGGAACCGCTCGCGGTGAATGTCCGCGTCTTCGGTCGTTATCACCATATTGCACAGGAGCGCCTTTTCGCCGTAATCTCTGTGTACGGCGCCCGGGACGATGTGCACTCCGTCGAGGATTGTGCTGATTTTCTCGTTCAGGGCCCGGTCCATTAGCGCGTAGATGCCCGCCGACACCCGCAGCGCCTGTTCCATGAATGCGGAGATAACGATGTCCTCGTGAACCCCTTTCGGCAAATCGTAGGCCTGCCATGCGTCGAAAGAGGATTTGTGTATTGTGGGCATCAATTCGTGGGAGAACATGATGCGCATGACTTCGCGGACAGAGTCGGTTGAAACGACGCGGGTAATGCCGAGCCGGTGGGCGAGCTCGACAGCGATGGTGGATTTGCCGGTTCCCGCCGTGCCACCGAGCAGGATGATGAGCGGTCGCACGGGATTCTTCAGTTTTCTCCACAGCAGGTACCGGTCCGCATAGGAAGCGCCGTACTCCTTGCGGAGCATTTTCGCGGTCATCTCCCGCAGCTCGCTGTGATGCACCTCGCTGTCTTTGCGGCGGAGCAGTTGCTTTTCGATAGAGAGGGCTAATGAATGCGAAATATCGGGCTCGATGCCGGACGCCTCGAGGGATTGCGAAAGAATTCCCTTGGAGAACGGGATGGCAGTGCTGTCTCCCCGAACGAGAATCGGGGAGGATGCTTTCTTCCAGTCGAGGAATTTGTCGGCAAGTTCTTTGTCGTAATTTTGTTCCAGCAGGGAATGCACCATCCGTTTGAGATGCGCTTTTCTAATGCGGGACGACTTTCGTTCCAGCAGGCGCCGCTCTATTTCCTCGGCAACGCGGTAGGCTGCTTCCGTCTTCATGCCGATGGCGATGAGTCCTTGCGAGAGGATACCCTTTGAAAACGGAAACTGGAAATTTTTGCTGACAACAACCACGTGCTTGTCCTTTTGTTCTTTCATATTCGGATACTTCCCCGAAAAAGGGACTCCTTTTAGTTCAGTGTAGCACAGGCCGGGGGAGGTGTCAAAGCGGATTCTCAGCGGAACCCACCGCGCTCCGGCGCTTTTCGCCTGTTCGGGAATCAAAGGGTTTTTGCGTAAAGTTGTCCGGTTTCCGAGAAAGCGCGCGTCTTGACAAAGCGTGTCATGTTTGCTAATGTTTCATTCAGGACATTTCCTGATGAGCCGCATGTTGTTTCTCCCATTGTTAGGATCCGCAAGAAAGATATTCGCATGACAAAAGGACGCGGGCTCTGGCCCTGGCTGCTCCAGCGCGTCACGGGGCTGTATCTCGTCTTCGGGATGGCGGTTCACATCATAGTGCTTCCTTTGGGCAGAGAAACCATCAGCTTCGAAAGCGTCTCGGCTCGTCTTCAGAACCCATGGTGGATTTTGTTTGACTATTTGTTGCTTACCACGTGCGTTTATCACGGTTTCAACGGGTTGTGGTCGATATTTCTGGACTTTAGTCCGCCTGTCAAGCTGAAGAAGGGGTTCGGGTGGGGCTTGGTCGCATTCGGACTCGTGTGGATTGTTTTCGGTATTTTTGTGATTATTCCGTTCACAAAATAGGGTGTATGCGTGAAGTGGCTTAAGGATTTTGTGTTGAACCGGCACGAAGGGCAGCCCTCCTTCGGCCTGCAACGGGTCACCGGCTTCCTGCTTGCCGTTTACCTGATTCCTCACGTGTATTTGAACGGCTATGCCCTGTTATTCGGACGTGACGCGTACGACGCCAGCACCGCGATGGCACAGAAGCTGCACTGGCTTGAGCTGTTGATTATTCTCGGGGTGGCCTTTCACATGTTCAATGGCATACGAATTATCGCAGTGGATTTTTTCGCGGCCACCCGCAGTCGCAAACCGCTCTTTTGGATTGCCGGCGCGCTGACGGCGATTGTCATGTTCTACAGCATTTATATCTATATCCCGAAAATGTTTGGCCATTAGGCAGGAGCCCGGAGACGGAATGAGATATCACGATGTTATTGTGGTAGGCGGCGGTCTCGCCGGGCTGAGGGCGGCGCTGGAAGTCAACATGCACAACCTGCGCGTCGGCATCTTGTCGAAAGTGTATCCGGTCCGTTCGCATTCCGTGGCCGCGCAGGGCGGCGTGAACGCTCCGCTGGGGAATCACCCGCGCGGTTCGCACGATTCGTGGGAGCGTCACGCATTCGATACGGTCAAGGGCAGCGATTATCTTGCCGACCAGGATGCGGCGGTGCGGATGGCGAAGGAAGCGTCGGAGCGCATCATCGAAATGGAGCACTGGGGGTGCCCCTTCAGCCGGACGCCCGAGGGCAAGATCGCGCAGCGGCCCTTTGGAGGCGCCGGATTCCCCCGCACGTGTTTCGCGACCGACAAGACGGGCCACACGTTGCTGCTCACTCTTTTCGAGCAGATTGTCAAGTACGAGCAGGCGGCCGAGCGCGGCGAACTGCAGGTGTACAACGAGTGGCTGGTGACCAGGCTCGTCGTTGAAGACGGCATATGCCGCGGTGTCATCGCGGTGGAACTGGCTACCGGCGCGCTCGAGGCGTTCAAGGCCGACGCCGTGATATTCGCGACAGGCGGAGCGGGCCGATTATATCCGAGCTCCACGAACGCGATGATCAATACGGGCATGGGCATGGCCGTTCCGTATTGGGCGGGTATCCCCCTCAAGGACATGGAGTTCATTCAATTCCATCCGACGACGCTTTACGGCTCGAACATCCTCATGACCGAGGGCTGCCGTGGTGAGGGCGGATATCTCACCAACAATGCGGGCGAACGGTTCCTGACGAATTACCCGAACAGCCGGAAAGCGATGGAGGTCGCGCCGCGCGACATCGTTGCGCGCAACATGATGTCCGAGATTCTCGAGGGCCGCGGATTCGAAAACGCGTACCTGAATCTCGACCTGAGGCATCTGGGAGAAGAGAAGATAGCTACGCGGCTGCCCGGCATCCGCGAGATTTGCAGGAAGTTCCTCGGTATCGACCCGGTCGATGAACCGATTCCGGTCCAGCCGGGCCAGCACTACACCATGGGCGGGATCGACGTCAACACGGACGGCGCCTCAAAGGTGAACGGTTTCTATGCGGCGGGCGAGGCGGCATGCGTCAGCGTTCATGGGGCGAATCGTCTCGGCGGCAACTCGCTTCTCGAAACAATTGTTTTCGGAAAGATAGCGGGAGCGCATGCGTGCGAATACGTGGGCGGGAAGACAGACGCAGGCGCCGGCGACAAGGCGCTGGAGGAAGCGCTTGCGCAGGAGGAAGAAAAGATTCGAGAGCTGCTCGGCTCGGACGGTTCGGAAGACCCCACGGTCATCAAAGAAGAGATGCACCGCCAGATGAACGAGAACGTTGGGATTTTTCGGACGAAAGAGGGGCTGCGGCAGGCTTCGGAGAAACTGGACGAACTGCGCGAGCGGTACAACAGCATCCGGTTGAAGCACACCGGACGCCGATATAATTATGACCTGATGTGGAACATTGAATTGAAGGGCAGCCTCGACGTCGCGCGGGCGGTGGTCGCGGGCTCGCTTGCCCGCGAAGAGAGTCGCGGCTCTCAATTTCGTTTGGATTTTCCCGAGCGCAACGACGACAAGTTTCTGCAGCACACGCTCGCCTATCATACGGCGGACGGACCGCGTCTCGAGTACAGCGACGTCACACTCGGCTATTTCGAACCGAAAGAGAGAACATATTAGAAGGGAACAGGGGCGTGAGCGCTCTCACATTCAAGATATTCAGGTTCGATCCGGAGACAGAGACGACCCCGCACTTCGACACGTTTCGGATACCGCGTTTCAAGAAGGGGTTGACGGTGCTGGAGGCGCTCTATTACATCCAGGAGAAACTGGATGGCTCGCTCGCATTCAGAGCCTCGTGCCGCGAGGGTATCTGCGGCTCGTGCGCGATGCACATTAACGGCAGGTACCGGCTCGCATGCGAAACACAAATCGCCGATTTGAACTCCGACACGATCACGGTGCAGCCGCTGGGACATCTCGAAGTGTTGAAAGACCTTGTCGTGGACATGGAGCCGTTTTTCGCGAAATACAAGTATATCAAGCCGTATCTCATGCCGGGCAGTCCGCCGCCGGAACGGGAACGACACCAAACCGTCGGCGAACACGCGGAGATGATGCCGTTATTCGATTGCATCCTGTGCTCGTGCTGTCATGCTTCGTGCACGGTCACCGGCACCGACCCGGAGTACCTCGGTCCGGCCGCGCTTTTATGGGCCGACAGGTTTGTGAAGGATTCGCGGGACAACGCCGAGGATGAGCGTATCAGGCTGGTGGACCAGCTTCACGGCGTGTGGCGGTGTCATACCATCTTCTCCTGCCAGGAAGTTTGTCCGAAGGACCTCGACCCCACCGGCGCGATAGCGGACCTGAAGAGGTTGGCGATAAAGAAACGGTTGTTCCGCCGCTGATTTGGTTCTACCAGAGCAGCGCGAAGCAGATGCTTCCCGCCAGCAGTATTCCCGTCAAAACCAAGGCAACCCAGTCGCTCGCGCGCATACGCGGCTCTATGTAGAAGGTTCTCTTTTTGGCGCCGAATCCCTTTGCCTCGAGCGCCAGAGCCATCATGTTCGCGTTCCGAATCGACACCAGAAAAATTGGGGTCATCATGGGGACATAGGCCTTCATGCGCTTCCACAGGGGGCCGGCGCCGAGGTCGAGTCCGCGGCTTCTCTGAGCTTCGACGACCGTTGTCCCGGTTTGCGCGAACGTCGGCACGAGGCGCAGCGCGGTGGAAAAGGCGAAGCACATAACGTAAGGGACACCCAGTTTGACCAGACCGGTCGTGATTTCCTCATTCCTTGTGGTTGCGAGAAACAGGATGCCGGCCACCAGGATTGCATCGATTTTGATGGCGGTGATTACGCCGAAAGTGAGCGACTCCCGCCTGATAAACCACCACAGTGTTTCGTCTCCTCGGGGGATAACGCCCCATATGAGAACGGTGAAACCGGTAATGATGAAAAGAAACACCCGAATCCGCGCGACCACGCTCCAACTTTTTGCGAAGGAGACGCATATCGCCACGAGCGCGAGGACGAGAAGCGCGTGAGGGATGGTTGACGGCACGAGAGCGATGACGAACGCGGCCAGCAAAATCAGAATTTTTGTTCGGGGATCAAGCATATGGACAAAGGTGTTTTTCGCTTCATACAGATACGGGTTCACTATGATTTCCCTTCCTCGCGTTTGGTCCGGATGACCCTGAGCCATTTTGCGTTATCCGGGTCTTCATCGAGATTGATGACCCGCTACACGCATTGGAGGAACTCCTCGACCGAGAGAATCGTTGTTCCGAGGCCGTTGCTGAATCGCACGATTTGCGGAGCGATGATATCCGCGCGCTCGAGCAACTCTTCTCGCGAGAAAACGTCGCGGGCGGTTCCGTCCGCCACGATTCTTCCTTCACTCATCAAAACAATCCTGTGCGCGTACTCGGCCGCCACCCAGACACAGTGGGTAATGATGATGATGGTGTGACCTGCTTCATTCAGTTGTCTGACGAGAGCCATCATCTGCCTCAGTTCGCCATAGTCGAGCCCTGTTGTGGGTTCATCCAATACGATTGCATGCGGCCTCGTTGCCAGCACCGATGCGACCGCCACTTTCTGTCGCAGTCCTTTCGTGAGCGTGAACGGGTCTTCCATCCGGCGTTCCCATAGACCCACCGTTTCGAGGGCGTCCCGCGCCTGTCGCTCGGCCTGTTCTTTTGCGAAGCCGAGATTCAACGGGCCGAACATCACTTCGTCGAGGATGCTTTCCTCGAAGATTTGGTGGTCCGGATTCTGGAAAACATATCCCACCTGCTTTCCCAGTGCGGCGGCGGTCATGTCGGAAGCGCTGACGCCGGCAACCAGAACGGAGCCGCTCGCCGGGGTAAGCAATCCGTTGAAATGCTTGGCGAGCGTGGTTTTCCCGCTGCCGTTCTGCCCGAGTATCGCGACGAATTCTCCTTCGCGGATGGCGAGGTCGATTCCCCTGAGCGCATCGACGCTGTTTTCATACGAGAAATGCGCGTCTCTGACTTCTATCACGGGGCCACCGTATTTCTTTGTCCTCTCGGCGGCGGAAATCCGCAGCTTCTCGAGGCGGTCCTGCGACAATGAACGGCCGCTCTTGCTCCAGAGGTCCTTTGCTTCTTCAAGCGATAATGGCAGGGTGGCCGAGCCGAGGCGTTGGAAAAGTCTGGTCAATTGCAGCGGCATGACGCTGCATTGCTCAAGTCGCTGGACATCTCGAAGCACCTTGTGTGGCGGGCCGTCGCCGAGGATTTGCCCTTCTCGGACGAGCACTATCCGGTCGGCCGAGACCGCTTCCTCGGTTTCATGTTCCACGATTATGAATGTTTTCGTGCCCTCTTTGAACAGCCTTCGCGCCAGAGAGAAAACCCGTCGCTTGTTCATGGGGTCGAGGTCGGTTGTGGGTTCATCGAGGCACAATATTCGGGGTTCTATCGCGAGGACCGACGCTATGGCGAGCAGTTGTTTCTGCCCGCCGGAAAGTGTCGCAGGTTGTCTGTCTTTCAGGCGGTTCAAGCCGGTGAGTTCAAGGGAGCGGCCGATTCTTTCTTCGATTCGCTCCCTGTCGAGACCCAGGTTTTCAGGGGCGAACGCGACCTCGAGTTCGACCAGTGTCGAGAACAGTTGCGCTTCGAAATCCTGAAAGACGAGTCCGACCTCGGCAAACAGTTCTCTTGTCGTGTGCAGGCTCGTGTCCTTCCCGTTCAGACTAACGCGGCCTTCGAACGACCCCTTCACGAGGTGGGGTATCAAGCCATTGAGGGTGAAACAGAGGGTGGATTTTCCGGCCTCGTTCGGGCCCATGATGACTACTACTTCGCCCTCATCAATGACAAGATTTATGTTGCGGAGAGTGGGCTTCGAAGCCGCTCGATAGCGAAAGCTGAGTGAGTCTATTTCGATAATGGACAAGACAGCCTACAGAGCCTTTCGGCGAATGCGGCGCGGCAGCATGAAAAACCGGACAGGAATTATCATTCGAGCAGGCAACCGACCACGAGACAGAGGACGAACGGGGTAACACCGAGCGCAACCGATGTGGCTGCCGCGCCGGTATCGCTCACAAACGGAATTGCGCCGGTCAACCCGGCGGACATCGCAATGCCGACAATGATTCCGCCCACAACGCCCACCCATATTAGACAGACGCCGACACGCGGACTTATTGAACGCGACATGTCGGTCTCATTCATGATAGCGTACCAGACAAGGTCCCACCGGTTCAACCTTCTAAAAAGAAGTCTCATCAAGGGGAATCCCAATATCAGGCAAGCGAATATGTTGTTGATGGCGATTATCGGGCCGACCGCCGCGAACGGAAGCAATCGCAATACCTCGAGGCCCCATGCGATCAGGAGCGCGCAGGCAAGGCTGCTCACGACCGCGACCAGTCCGAAATTGACGCCCTTCTTCCATGAATCGAGCTGAAGGTCCTCGTGGGACGATGCAAGCCCCATGTACGCCCACATTTTGTACCCGAGCAGGCCATAGAAGAAATTGCCCACGAAGCCCGGAGCGCTCCCCGGCCCGAAGGTTCCAAAGAAATCCGCAATCAGGTTTCCGAATGCGGCGCCCCACGCGCCGGCGGGACCAAAAAGCAACCCGAAGACAACCGGTATGACGGCGGCGGGTCTGAACTCGGTGATTCCCGGAATTATGGGAAGCGGTTTCAGGGGAATTTGCAGGGCCGCATAGAAGGCGGCGGTGACCGCCACCAAGACCACCATCTTCGTGTACTTCCACATCGTGAAGACTTCTTTCATCGCCCGCGCACACCTCGCTTTTCAATCAGTCGAGCTCACGTACAACCGACATCGGGTGAAGGGGTTTCCGGGAGAGATGGAGTTGAAGCAAATATTATCCGGAATCGGGGGTCATGTCAAATTCGGAAAGCGGAAAGCGCGCGTAGCCCGGGCCGCTTGTTTCATCTCATCGAGCAGAGCTTTGCAAAACCTATGCCGCGCCGGGAATTTTCGAAAAAGTGTATGTTCGTCGGCCTCTTTTGGACAGGCGGAACAACCCGGTTCCGGTCACTCCCGCGAGTATCTGCTCTTCCTTCAAGTGATGGTCGCTGAACGACAATATTCCGTCGGCTTTGAGCGCCCGGTGCAAGTGTTGGAGGACACCGTTCTGGTCGTGCAAATCATGGAAAATGTCATAGAGGAGAATAACGTCGAAAGCGCCCGTCTCGAGACCTTGGGGATTGCTCGCCAAAACGGTTTCTATGTTTGTCAGCCCCTCTCCCGCCGCTTTCTTTTGAACGGAATCCACCGCCTTCGGATGGATATCGAGGGCGACGACTTTCCCGGAATCTCCGACCATGCGAGCGACCGCTATCGAAAAAGTGCCCGGTCCGCAGCCATAATCAAGGACTTTGTCGCCGGGAGAGATGTCTACTTCGACCAGCACCTTTTCGGGGGGACGGATCGCGTCTCGCACTTTGAAAATCAGGCTCATGCCGGCGAACGCGATGTTCGGCATCGGTTTGCTCATTTGCTTTTTCCCCTTTCACCGGTTGGCGTGCGCATTGGGCGCGTGACGTTGGGCGCGGCTTGCGTTCAATAATGTGAGTCGCCGGTCCACCGCCTCCATAAAATTCGTTGGTTATGGTTGGGAACACCATGGGACATGGGGTCTCCCAATGAGCGGTTGCTGCTGCGCGCTTACAGTGCGCTGCATGCGCCTCTGGCGAAGCCGCTTTCCCGCTACTGTTTCACAGCGCGGCCACAAAGTAATTTCTGCAACTCTTTGACGGAGTGAACCAAATGTGTCGGCCGAGCGTTCTCGAGTTCCTCGACCGACCCGTATCCGTAGGTGACGGCGATCGAATCGATACCGTGCTTCAGGGCCCCATGCACGTCGTGTTCACGGTCTCCCACCATCGCGATTTCGCGCTTTCCGACAGTAGGGGCTTTTGCAAGCGCAGCGCCCACGATGTCGGCCTTCACCGTAATGGTCATGTCGAGGTTGCTGCCCGCAACAAAAGAGAAGTGTCGGCGGAGGCCAAAATGCTCGAGCACCCTCTCGGCGAAGACGGTTGGCTTCAGCGTGGCGACGAGCAGGTTTGTTTTGTTGCTATTGAGTGCGCGCAGGAGTTCCGGAATGCCGGGAAAAACCTCGTTTTGGTATATCCCATGTTCCGAAAAGTATTCTCGATAAAGCTCCACGGCCTTATGCGCCGTTGCTTCATCGAACGAATAGTGCTTTCGGAGAGAGTCTATGAGGGGCGCGCCAATGAACGATGTCAGTTTTTCCATATCGTTTTCCTGGACGCCCAGTTGTGACAAGGCGTATCGGACGGACCTCGTAATGCCAACCTTCGGATCGGTCAGGGTTCCGTCCAGATCAAATATAACAGCGCTGTATCGAGACAACTCTTTCCCTTTCGTTGGTTTGAGATTTTCCTGTGGGTCTCACCAAAAGTCAAGAGCAGGCATGCCGGCGTGAGCATCCGTGTGAGGGCGGCATGCAAAAGAGGCATGGCAGCGGCTGTCACAGGTTTCGAGTGGACGCGCTAAATGCAATGTTTGCAATCGAGCACTTCGGCGTTTGCTTTTACCGCCTCCATTTCGGCGCTGTGATACGAGTTGAACGGACCAATCCATTTGCCGGGCGCCTGTTCTGGTAAGTCTTCCGAGGCGTATCCGTGATTACATTGAGGACAATTGCCGGAATGGATCCGCGCTTCGCCGCATGTTTCATTGTAGTGGATGTAATAACCCATCGCGTCCCCCCCTGGTATCGCAACGTGGGATATCGTGTCCACGCGTTCAACAGACGGCAACCGAAATCATCATATATTCGTCGGAAACAAAAGTCAATCACTCGCGGCGCAAAATTAAAGCACTGGCGCGGAAGTCGCAAAATGGATAAGCCTTTCGGATTTGTCTCCATTGTCGTTCCGGTGGCGCTCTATAGAGGCGTCTTGAATACGATTTCGCCGCCGGCCATGGAAAAGATGATGCTGGATTCATCTGAGAACAACCCGTCCAGGGGTTCCACGCGGGGCAAACGGACACCGACCAAATCGGCGCGACAACCGGGGAGAAGATAGGCCTCATCCTCGGGCAGTCCGAGCGCCCTCAGCCCGTTCAAGGTTGCCATTCGTATGATGGTCGTCCTCTCGAGGTCGGGACAGGCGGCCGCCAGGAACCGCATCTCGTCGAGTACGCTCAGGGAGGGGCTGCTTGCCAGGCTGTCGGTCCCGATGCCCACGCAGATGCCGCGGTTCATCATCTTTTGGAACGGGTGAGTTTCGTGGCCGAAGTATCGATGGCTGCGGGGGCAGTACACAACACTCGATTCAGAGGATGCGATTATTTCAAAATCTTTTTCTTCAACATAATTGCCGTGAATCAACGTGACCGGTTGCTCAAAGCATCCGAGGCTTTCGAGGTACTGCACCGGAGATACTCCGGGGGGCTTCCAGTCTCGGGGTATTCCAAACTCCTCGCGGAACTCTCGGATTTGGCCGGTTCCCCGCTTGAGAAATTCCAGTTCAGCCCGGGTCTCCGCGAGGTGGATGCACAATCTCCATGAGCGCCGGTGGGCCAACTCGATACATCGTCTCAAGAGGCGCTCAGAGACGGTGTAGGGAGTGTGCGGGGCGAGGCCGATGTGCACGTTCGGAAGCCGCTGGGCATGCTCCAGTTCGGACAGGAGCGATTCGAATGTTTCATCTGCGGTTTCAGGGTTGAAATCTATGACTTCACGGAACAATCGAACTTGCATCGTGCCGGCTGAATACTGTGAACGTTGCGTGACGCCACGCGAGATATCCCCGATGGAGGTTGTTCCCGCCTTGAGGCTCTGCTCGATACCGAGCCGGAGCGACGAGTTGAATGTCTCGTCGTTCCATTGCCTTGTCACTGCGACGACCTCGCGAATCCAATCGGTGAAGCGGTGGTGGGAGGCGACGTGAGGTTGCGCTTTGGTGAGTTCGAGGTGGGCGTGAGCGTTCACCAGGCCGGGAAGCAGGATTGAATGGCCGAGGTCAATGACAGAAGTCGGCTCGATTTCGTTCTTGGCGTTGTGACGCACATTGACAATGCGCCCTTCTTCTATTGCAACTTCTGCATTCGTTAGAATGGCGCCTGCGCAATCGCTCAGATATTTGCTGCGAATGATCACGGAATCCATTCATGCCAATCCTCGCCGATGTCTCCCCGGTTTCGGTAGCGCTGCATCGCCATGCCGCATTTGCACTCCGGTGGGCGGTTCGCCGTCAATCCTGCGATTGACTCGATTATCCTCGGAAAATTGCCGACACTCCGTTCCACGGCGTCTCTTTCCTCATCGCTCGCGAGTCCTTCAAAGAGGACCCCGGGCTGGAACTCGGCTTCTCGCACGCCTTCCGCAAAGTTGGTGACATAACAGATGGCGGCGTAGCACATCTCGAGTTCTTTGGCTAAAAACACCTCGGGCGCGAGCGTCATGCCAACGAGGTGGGCGCCGCAAAGCCGATATTTCCGGATTTCGGCCGGTGTTTCCAGTCGGGGACCTTCCGTGCACACGTAGGCGCCTCCGTTCGCGAACGGAAGCCGGAGGTCGGAGAGCGCCTCGCCGATGATGGCTCTCAAGTGCGGGCAGAAGACGGGATTTTGCCGAATGAACCCCAGACCTCCCCGCTCAAAGAACGTGCTCGGTCTCCTGCGGGTTTCGTCTATGAGGTCGTCGACGATGACGAACTGCCCGATTGCATAGTCGGGCGTGAGCGTTCCGGGTCCCGACCAGGAGACGATTCGCCGCGCGCCCAAGTCCTTCAGGGCGTATATATTCGCCCTGTAATTGACGAATGAGGCTGCTGTCGAATAACCATGTTCGCCATGACGGGAGAGAAAGAAGAAGCTTTGGCCGGGTTTGTCGAACAGGAAAACCGGCTGGCTTTTTCCGAATGGGGTGTCGCGTTCTCCGATGCGCTCCTTCTGCGAATCGGCGTTCAGCAGACGATACGCCTGACTGCCTCCGATTACCGCGAAGTCGGGCAGAGAGCGGGCTGACCGTCTTGAGCGGGCGCTACTGCGGGCGCCGCGCCTTTGCTCACCGGAGGATTCGACATCTTTTCTCTTGTGCGGTCCTTGTTTTTTCATCGACATACAATCGCCGTCTCGGAATGGGTCCGATAGCTGAAGGCCATCCGTTACAAAGCCAGCGCGCGCCGCTTCGGGACGAGCCGTTGAGGAAGTATATCACAACTTGGCGGGAAACGAGGAGGCTGCGAAGGCTTGGGCTGCGCGCGGCATTGGCGCAATCGCGAGTTGCGCGGGACTTCGCTTTGCTCTGTGAAGGAAAGCCCGGATTTCCCGGTCCAGCCTGCAGATAACAGGGTGGGAGCCTTGTACTTGGGTATAGCTCCCTGCGCTCAGCATCATATTGCGGACATTGATGTCAGGAAAGACGCGGAATGAAAAAATCGTTACGGAAATTCCCCGTTTTCGCAAACAGCAGCACATTCGCCGTTGAGTGACACAGCTAATGCCGGCCCCGTCCTAGCCGCGAATGTATTCAATATAGCGTTCGGCCGACCTCCGAACCGCGGCCTTTGCGTCGCTGGACACCACTTTGCCAGGCCAGGCTCCGTATATTCGGTCGAATTTGTAAGGCTCGAGCGCTTTTACAATTCTCCGGATACTGGACTCCGGCAACGGGATCAGGTTTGGGTAGCTGCGCATGAAGCTCACATATCGCCGGTCCTGCACCACTCCGAGCGTGTCACCCACGAGCAGCACCCCTTTTCCTCTGGCTCCTTGCGACCAATGAAGAACCGCGCTGCCCTCGAAGTGTCCGCCGCACTGGATCAGCGTGACACCCGGAAACAACTCCTTCGCGCCTTCCCAGAAACGGATTGACGGGTCGCTTCTGGTAATCCATTCTTTATCGGCATAGGGAATATAAATAGGGGCGTTGTCGAACGCATGGCTCCACTCGACGATGGATGAATAGAAGTGCGGGTGCGAGACGCCGATTGCCTGGATGCCCCCCAGCGCCCTCACCTTTTCGAATGTATCCTCGTCGATGTAACTGAGAGAGTCCCACAGACAATTCCCGTCGGGAGTTTGCAGCAGCATGGCCATCTGACTTATCGCAAAGCCCGGTTGTGTGCGAATTCCCGTTAAGCCGGGCTCGAGTTCCATGAACTCATTTCGGTATCCTGACGAGCGCATCTCCCCGACGGTCGTCCACTGCTGACCGTTCCATCCAATATACTGTCGTTCGTCTTCGCAGATGATGCAGCGGTCGGGCGGTCCGTCGGTCGCCGCATACTGCGCGCCGCACGTTTTGCATATGTAACTCTTCATCCGAGGAATCCTTTCTCTGAAATCTATCTCACTCGTTCTCTTCTTATTTAATATGTCAGCGGATACGGTGAACAGACAGGAAGAAAGATTTTCGGGGTCCGGCCTTTCGCGGGATGGGTTTTCTCCCGGCGATTTCCCGGCGGGATACGAACGACATGCGCACAATTTGATTGAGACTACGAAAGGCATCCTGCGGAAGGGGTCTTCCGGACTGGTTTTACGGGTTCAAGAACCTTCGGGAAAGCGGAGGGACATGGCAGAGCTTGATCACGGTTCCCGGTGGGAGCCGCCTTGAAGGCGGGCGTTCATCATGGCAACGCGTCCTGTCACGGCCCACGGGTCAGCGGTCACGCCGGTGTCGGCAAGAATAGAGGCCGCCTTCGTTTCCGATTCCATGGCCACGGCAATCGCGGCGCCGATGGCGGCGACCATTTCTTCGTCGGCGGTCTCAGTTTCGGCGGCCTCTTCCATCGCCACCGCCGGTGCTTCCTGTTCTCGTTTGCGTGCCGCCCTCTCTTCAGACCCGGCAACCAGCCGCGAAACCACCGCGCCAAGAATCTGCATGCCAATCATAAGGATTGCGAGCACGATGAAAACGCCGACAAATCGGATGACCAAGGTGCTCATTATATAGCCCCAATTCAGTTCTCGGGCGTTGTTGATAAGCTCTTCCATGGGCTCACCTGTATTTATTGTGGAATACGAATCCCTTGAGCAGACGATGTCCTATTATACTGATTTCGGGCGGGAAATCAAGTCCGCGCGAGCATCGGCCGGGGGGCGTGGGCGGTTTCTGAATCACGTTCTATTTCTGTTGGTCGAGCTTCACGCGGGTGCTGATAAAAACGTGGTTTTCCTCGATTGAGTACGCAAGCCCGGTTTGCTGGCAAATCTGTTGGATTACCTGTTTCAGCGGAATGGGGTTATCGTTTCTGAGGTCGACATACGGATTCAGGAGTTCATTCGATTTGAACACGGTTTCGTCCACTATGATGTTGACATCCGTAATAAAGGTCAGTGATTTTGCGACATCATAGATATCCTGTTTCGTGAAGTCGACTTGCACCATTTGGCTTAATTGCTGGTGGAATTTGTCCTGTTCCTCCCCTTTTTCCTTGATCTCCTCGATCACTTTCCTGCAGATTTCCATCGATTCGTCCACCATCCGGTCGATCCCGCGCGGGCGCTGCTCGGGGAGGTCGGGGAAATCTTTCCATAATCTTTCGTACCCTCTCAATGCTTCTCTGTACTTTCGGAGGGCCAGAGCATAGTTCTCATCCTCGAGCGCTTTCGCCCCTTCCTCCTCGGTCGGCTTTACTTCGTGCAAAAAGACGTAGAGGGCGGATTTTTTGACCTCGTAGGCTTCGGCGTTCTGCAGAACGATGGCCAGGAACAGCGCAATCAGGAGCCGCAACGCTTTTTTCATTGGTCTTTGCTCACCAGCAAGTTTTTCAGCAGCCCAGCGGTTGTTCCGACTATGTGGTCGATCCCGTGCCTGCCGAATTCCATCCATGTCAACGGGTTGGCGCAAATCTCGACTCGCCCGGCCTTGACAGCGTCCACTATTGCTTCGGCGTCCTTTTCCGCGGACACCAGCGAGTACGCCGAGCCGAAGTTCTGCAAATGGTGACAATCTGACGTGCAGAGCAGAGGCAGCCCGTATCGCGAAGCCGTTTTCATTGCGAGCATGTTGAAATTCACACGGCTATGATAGAACCATGAATATTCTATTGCGTCGAACACGTCGATGTTGCGCCGGGTCTTCCACAGAAGCGACGCCCACCCGGGGAAATACGGGTGTGGAGCAACGATCATATGCGCAGATGTCCTCAGCCTGCGCAGATCATTGAAGTTACGCGCTCCAAGAATCTCTTCACTCGCGTTTACAATAAGAACGTGCTTTCGTTCAATATCCAACTCAACGCCGGGAATCAGAATAATTTCCCGTTCCCGCGCGTAATCCCGTAAGTAGGGGCTGAATGAAATGGCATTGTGGTTCGTAATGCTTATGGCGTCAAAGCCCAGTGAATGCGCCCTGTCTATAAGCTCGCAGCTCGAATGCAGGATAAGTTCCTCTGGGTCATCCGCCGTATGAGTATGAAGGTCGACTTTGAGAAAGTTTCGTGGCATATATTCCCTGGCGCCATTCTATTTTGGGGGAAGCCTTTTGTCAATATTCTCCGATTTTGGGAGCATAACTCGTGCCAATAAAAATAGTTCCGTCTCATTGACTTATCACTTTTTAACGAATATAATCTTATTGTCATCCGGAATTCACCCTTTTGGGAAGGGGTTGAACATGTTCGAAGTCGGCCAGTGGATCGACGGCCAATATGTGGTCCTCGAAAGAATCAGGAGCAAAATCTGGCAGCTTTACGTGGTCAGAGACCGCATTTCAGAGAACGTTTTCGTCGTCAAGAGGCCGAATGACGCCGTCTTGCCGCTCGTAGAGGGTAGTTCCCTGGTCGAGAAAGCGAAGGTATGGATAAACCTTGGCGAGTGCGATGAGATTGCAGGCGCATACATGGTCAAAGAATTCGATGGTATTGTCCATTTTTTTATAGATTACATCGACGGTCCCAGCCTGTCTGATGTTCTCAGTTCCACGCCGGGCAAGGCCCTTCCGCTTCATCAGACAATTCCCTTCATGAAACAGGTCATAGCCGGAATGAGATTTCTTCACGGCGCCAGGCTGCCCGACGGAAATGTGGGAGTAGTTCACGGAGGGCTTTGCCCTCACAACATTTTGCTTCAGCGGTCGAACGCCAAGATAACCGACGTGGGACTTACCGAAGCGCTCAGGAGGTCTTCCCTTTTTGCCGGTGACGGAGCCGGATTCGGCGACATGGCGTATTTGGCGCCCGAACAGGTGGATGACCGCGCGCCGGCGGATGAACTGACCGACATTTATTCCTTCGGAGCGATTATGTATGAGGCGGCCACCGGGGCGGTTCCCATCGTGTCGGCAAAGGCCGGTGACCCCTTGAAGGATTTCGTTCGCCGGGAACCGGTCTCTCCGATATTGCGGAATCGTTCGTGTCCGAAATGGCTCGAGGAGACCATTCTGAAATGCATGGCGCATGAACGCGCTAACCGTTTTCGGAGTTTCGAGAAACTTGAGAAGTTTGTGGACCAACTTCTCAGTGCGGAAGGACTTCCGAAAGCCGCTGTCGACAAAGACGAAGCGAGGCATTCCCGGGTGGCTCGCGTCCGGGGTATGGGGAAGAAGGAGTCGCGGCGGCTCAACCAGTATTATTTGGGAGTGGAACACCTGATGTTCGGTCTTTTGGACGAGGAGGAAAGTCTCGTCGTGAGTTCTCTCGGCGACAAGCTCGAGGCGGGCGAACTCCGCTCGGAAATTATCTCGGCTCTTCCGAAGGGAGAGGGACCATGGTACTGGGAGGGGATAAGAAAGACGCCGCGTTACAGGCGCGTAATGGCGCTCGCCCGGAAAATGCAGCGAAAATACGGTTATGACCGGATGCTGCCGCAGCATGTTCTCCTCGCCATTCTGGAGGAGGGCCGAAACATTCCCGTACGCGTATTAAGAAATTTGAATGTTGACACGAAGGCTGCCGCCCACAGGCTGCATCGCGAGCTGAAACGTCGGCGGCCGGCCATCTTCGTAGAAGACTTCGATACACTGACCACTCAGTTCACAAGCAAAATCGCGTGCACGACCGATGCGCCATGCTATACACCGTTCATCGGTCGCCGTTCCGAGCTTGAGAAAGCTCAAGCGTCGCTTTTCGACGATGCCAGAAGCCTCATTGTTGTGGGCGAACCGGGCGTCGGCAAAACAGCATTCCTGCAACAGTTGGAGTGCGTGCTTCGCGAGGGCGCCATGGACGCAGGACGCGAGTACGGCGGCATGCTCAGGCTGCGCACTCCGGCGCTGATTGCCCGATGCCGTATGGAAGATGAATTTACTTCGGATTTGTTGGACATCTTTAACGGGGTCGGCGGTTCGCAATCCATTCTGGCCATCGAGGACCTGCCGGTGTTTCTCGACTCCGGCGCACACGAATTCGGAGAACTGGTCGCCGAGATTATCGATGAGTATATCGTGAGCGGAAGACTGCTCGTCGCCGCAACCGCGACACCCGAGGGCTTTGGATCGTGTGAGAGCGAGCACGGCGCGCTCATGGAAGGCTTTGAGGTATTACACCTGCCCGACCCAACAAACGAGGAAATCCTCGAGATGCTTGCGGAGGCCAGGGATTTCTTCGAAGGCGAACACGGTGTGAAAATATACGACGAGGCGCTGTATGCTGTTTTCGAGCAATCCCACAGAATCCAGCGAAGGTCGAATCCGGGCAAATCATTCGAATTGCTCGACTGCGTCTGTGCGTCTGTCAGATTGAATTTTTCTGATTCCGAGCGCGGGCGAGGAGAGTTAGTCGTCGGCGCAGGTCACGTGGAGCGATTTGTGGAAGAAATTCTGACAATTCAATGAGATTCGGAACGGTGATGAAGGTATGGAGCCGCAACAAGCCCCTGAAGACGGAGCAACGGGTCGAATTCTCATAGAGATTATGAACGGGCCCGACGACGGAAAGGTTATCGCCTGCAATGAGTTGCCGATAACAATGGGCAGGGCCACAGAGAATGTGGTGCACCTGCCCTACGACCATCTCATTTCCCGAAATCACGCCAAAATCAGCAAGACGCAGGACCAATTCCTTTTGGAGGACCTGCAGAGCACGAACGGCACATATATAGGGAAGCAGCGTGTGCGCGACAGCCTGCCACTCGAACCGAAGAAGCTGTTTCGCGTTGGAGCCACGATGCTTGTCATGAGATTCGAATCGGTGTGAACTTTCCTCGCAGTGACACGGAGGACATGCTTTGACTGAGTCGCATTTGCCGGGCGAATCCCCTCAGTTCAGGCGCAAGCTTCCATGCAAAAATCACCCGAACAGGGCGGCTGTCGCTCGATGCATAATCTGTGAAAGTCCGGTCTGCATTCAATGCATCCAGTTTCATGAAGGTATCCACGTCTGTGGCGGTGAATGCTGGAGCAAGAATTTGCTTAAAATGGCGAGAGATACGAGTTCGCGCGGCGGAAAGGAGAGGGCGCAGAAGGAAAAGAAACTTGATAGAGCGGTTTCGGTGGCCATGTGGGTTGCCCTCGCGGTGTTCGTTACGGGCGCGGTCCTCTTTGTCCGCATGAAAATGTTGGACACCAGCGGCCAGAAAATCTGGGAACTCTCCGAGATAAATCCCCGCCATGCAGAGTATGAGGTACTCCCCGATTTCGGATTAATTTACCTTTTGTCGGCAGATAACGAGATGAAAGCCGTCGACACTGAAACGGGAAAGCCGAGGTGGAATGTAAAATTGCCCGATGAGGCGAGCCGCTCCGAGTTTGTGGTTGTCGACGGAAATCACTGCCTCGCATATTACGGCGACACGGTATGGATGTGCTCCTCTGAAATTCCCGCTCCTTTGTGGAAATTTACCGTTCCAAATGCCCGTGTCATCGCGGAGCCAGCATCGGCAACGGACCGCGTGTTCATAGCAGCCACACGTGTCGGACCGGCTTTTCCTTCGGGAGCGGTTGCCGCTGGAGGAGCGATAGTGAGCGCCGTCAATATAAATTCGGGCGCACTGTTGTGGGAGCGCGAGTTTGAAGACACGAGCGCCGATCTGATGCTGGCTGAGAGGGGTCGTGTTTTCCTCATCGGCCGGCGAAGCAAAGCAATAGCTCATGGTCAGCCTTCACCCCGGGACGCCACGATGCAGCAAGGCACACGTGTCCGGATGCTGGACGGCTTCACCGGTGAATGCGAATGGACCAAAGATTTCTCCGGAGATGCGTACTCCACCGTTGTTTCCACCGGAGCGGGAATCGTCCTTTGGAACCAGGAAAATATGCGCTTCCTCTCGACTGATGGCAGGGCGCAGTGGGAGTATGCCCTGCTGGAACAGCCGGTCTGTACGGCCGAATCCTGTGGCGGGTATCTCTATATCTCGACCAAGGACGGATACCTGAGCTGCATTGACCTTGCGTCGGGCCACAGAGAATGGATGACGGAAATAGGAGAGGAAGCAGGAAAGGCCGTCGTGTGTCCTCCGTTAGCGTATGTGTCGGGGCTGGTCCGGCTCGACAGGGCATCCGCCGGCTTCACGCTTTCGGAGAAACTTGACGAGTCCGAGAACCTCCTCGATAAGGCTCTCAAACATGTGTTATCGAATTATGACATGGTGTTGCAGGGCGTTGACGTTGAGAGCGGCGAGACGCGATGGACGATTCCGAAAATTCGCGGAGATTTCGAATACGGGGAAGGATTTCTTTATGCTTTGCGCTATGTGGAACGCGAGCAGTTCTACGATGTCTCTGCCGACCCTTCTGAAATGACGAAAACGATTTCGAATCTTGGCGCCTACGACGCTATCACCGGAGAGAGAATCTGGGAGACAGGAATAGACGGGTTTGCCTCAGATGTGAGGCTGGCGCGAAACGTCGCCGTTGTGGAAACCCGGCCAATCGCATCGGGAGCGAGAGTCGCATCTGATCAAGGTCCCGTTCGCCTGATCGGGATATCCCTCCGGTGAAAGAATCTTTCTCCTGTTGAGCCTACTACGACACGAACGGCCAACTCACCTATCCCCTTCGACGAGCTCCTCCGTCTGCCCCGTCGCCGGTTGTTTCATCGTCGAAACCTTCCTGCTGAGCATATTGATGACTTCGACAATCATCCAGGCAACGAACAGCAGGATGATGACATTTATTCCGAATAGCAGCCAATTCCCGGTCTTGTAGAAGTCCGCGAGGTTCAACGCCATGGCCCAGCCGGTCATTACGACCATGAACACCATTGGAATGCCCGTATACGCTATGGATTTTCCCCGCTTGTAAAGATATACGGTGATAACCATGAGGGCGAGTCCGGCCAGGAGTTGGTTGCTTGCGCCAAAAAGCGGCCACAGAACAAGGGCGCCCTTGCCGTCCGGCTTGGCGAGAGCGAGCGCCAGCGCGGTAAAGACCGCCAAGGCAGTGGCCGGATGACGTTTCGTCAAAGGTTTGAAATTCACCGTTGCGGCCAGATCGCTCACAACGTAACGCTGAATCCTCGTGGCGGTATCCAAGGTCGTTGCCGCGAAGCTCACGACGAAGACCCCGAGTATCGTGACCGCCAGCGTCTCGCTCAATCCGAGCGCCATAAGAAAGCTGGCGCCTCCATCGACAAAAGCAGATACCTTTGCGCCGAGTCCGGAAGCCGCAGCCCAATTGGAATAGCGCGCACTCCACGCCTCGAGCCCGCCAAGACCCGAGGTGCACGCCAAAATCACCATTGTCGCCAGTGCGGCTTCCATCATCATGCCGCCATACCCGATGAATTGCGCGTGTGATTCGCTCGAAATCTGTTTCGATGAAGTACCTGATGCGACAAGGCTGTGGAATCCTGAGATTGCTCCGCACGCAACCGTAATGAAGAGGAACGGCCACACGGGCGGCGCTCCACGCGGTGAAGGGACGAAAGCGGGCGCGCTTATGTGCGGATGCGCCGCTACGAGTCCAACAAAAAGCAGGGTCATCGCTATCAGCAACTGGTGGGAGTTTATATAGTCGCGTGGTTGGAGCAGGGTCTGCACGGGCAAAACGGATGCTATATAAGCATACACCATCAGCAGCACAATCCACGTGACCATCGGCGAGCCCGCAATTATGCCCGGCATATTGAACGGGATGTATGTCCCGACCCACACGAAGACGTACAGCAGTAGGACGGCAATAATCGATAAGACCGTCGGGTTGGCGTTCTTCCGATATACAAGATAACCCAGACCTACGGCTATCGGCGCCTCCATCCATATCGGGAACACGAGGGTCGGATACATGATGAAAAGAATAGCGATAATCATCGCGAATATCGAAACCACAATGAAAAGGGCGAAGAATATCACAAACAGAAACAGCACGCGCGACGTCGGACTGACGAGGTCCTTTGTCACCTCTCCTATTGATTTTCCCTGATTTCGAGTCGAAATCACGAGGGCTCCGAAATCATGGACGGCCCCCATGACAATGGAACCCACGACGACCCACACAATGGCGGGAACCCATCCCCAGATCACGCCGATCGCGGGTCCGACAATCGGGCCGGTTCCGGCAATCGAGGTGAAGTGATGTCCGAAAAGAATCTCTTTTCTGGTTGGGACGTAATCGGTCCCGTCATTGATTTCCTGGGCCGGTGTGAGAGCGTCTTTGCTGATGGCAAACAACTTTTGCCCGACGAATTTTCCGTACGTCCTGTAGGCCACGATGAAGCCCGCATAGACAATCACGCACAACACGAGCGAATTCATTTGTCATTCCTCCCGGCGGTCAGAGCGGAGAATATGCGAGGCTCGTGAACAGAGCTAAGGCCTCCGTCCCATGATTGCCCATTATGCGGAAAACTCAGCGCGGAGCACTGCGACGATGTCCCACGGTTCACGGTGTTATTCGCTTCGGGAACAATGAGTCTGTCCGATAATTCCATGTGCTGCGCTACGGGGGCAGTCCGCCAATCTATCCCGCGGATTGCGCGGGACTTCGCTCCGCTCAGCGAAGAATAACCGGATTCCCCGGTCAAGCCGGGAATGGTCCCGCGAGTCCGCGGGATTTCGCTGCGCTCAACGCAAAAGACGGGGCGATTCCCTAATTGGGCACAGCCCCCTGCGCTGACTTCTCGGCAACATGAGCAATCGTTGGACAGATTCACGGTCCCCTGCGCCGGCGTTTCGACAAAACGCGCACCCGCGAGACACACTCATAAGCCCGCGTTTCCCGGGTTATCCGGCAGCGTCAGTTGACCATAAAAACGAAAATTTCGCCATTTTGATGATATCAAAGGCCTGCGGGCCGGTCAAGCCTGTCGGCTGACCGGCCCTGAGACCAGTCGGCGGAGAGCAAACTTATTCAGCGGAGCCCTCACTTGCCTCAATGGCCTTTTGTTGCAATAGTGTGAAAGAATTAAGGAAAGGAGGCTCCATGAACCATACCCGCGAAAAAAAACCGGTGATGTTCGCGCTTTTCAGCGCGGCCTTTTTCCTCATGTTCTCCTGCAACTTTGCGGAGAGCACGCAGGCGGTGCAGCTCGATACAGTGAAGCTTCCTGCGGGATTCCGAATCGAGGTTTTTGCGGACGATGCGCCGAATGCCCGGTCTTTAACCCTCAGCCCGAACGGAACGCTGTTCGTGGGCACGAGAAGGGAAGGAAGCGTGTACGCGATTCCGGACAATGACGGCGACAATAAGGGCGACAAGGTCTATATAATTGCGCGCGGGTTGAATATGCCGAACGGGGTGGCATTCCGTGACGGCTCGCTCTATGTGGCCGAGGTCAGCCGGGTGCTCCGGTTTGATAATATCGAGAGCCGCCTGGATAATCCGCCGAGTCCCGTCATCGTCAGCGATGCTTTTCCGAGTGATGAGCATCACGGATGGAAATTCATCGCGTTCGGGCCGGACGGCATGCTCTACGTGCCGGTCGGCGCTCCGTGCAACATATGCGAGCCCGCGGACGAGCGCTATGCGTCGATAACGCGGATGAAGCCCGACGGTTCGGCGCAGGAGGTGTTCGCGCACGGCGTGCGCAACACGGTCGGTTTCGACTGGCGCCCCGCCACAAAAGAACTCTGGTTCACCGACAACGGCCGCGACTGGCTCGGCGACGACCTGCCGCCCGACGAACTGAACCGCGCGCCCTCGAAAGGGCTCCACTTCGGCTACCCATACTGCCACGGCGGCTACATTCCGGACCCCGAGTTTGGCGACAAGCGGGACTGCGACGAGTTCGTGGGCCCCGAGATGAAGCTCGGTCCGCATGTCGCAGCGCTCGGCATGCGGTTCTACACCGGCGCGATGTTCCCGGAGGAGTACCGAAACCAGATTTTCATTGCGGAGCACGGCTCGTGGAACCGGAGCGTGCCGATAGGGTATCGCATAACCCTCGTTCGGCTTGAAGGAAATCGAGCAACCACATACGAGGTGTTTGCCGAGGGCTGGCTGCAGGGAGGAAAAGCCTGGGGCCGTCCGGTCGACGTTCTCGTCATGCCCGATGGCGCCCTGCTGGTCTCGGACGACCGCGCCGGCGTCATCTATCGCATAAGCTACGAGTAACCTTGTTTCTCGACCTCCGGTCTTGAATGACGCTTCTACTACGCTATTTGAACCAGCACGTCACCCTTCTTCACTGAATCGCTGCTCTTGCAATTGATTGCCACTATCTTTCCGCTCACGGGGGCGGTCAAGGTGTTTTCGACTTTCATCGCTTCAAGCACCACGACCGAGTCGCCGGCGCTCACCGAGTCTCCCTCTTTCACCAGCACTTCTATGATTACCCCCGGCATCGGCGCGGTGACGGAAGTAGCGCCCTCGACGGTCGGAAGCGGCGCGCCTCCGGAGGGACCCGAAGCTTCGGGGGCGCTCGCGACGGGCGTTTCCGTCTTTGCCTGTGTTGGTGTTTCAGCGGTTGGACGTGATATGCTCTGCACGACAGGTTTTCCGCCTGCTTCGTCGACTGTCACCTGGAAGTGTTCTCCGTCCACGAACACATTGAATGTGCGCGCCTGTGCGCTTCGGGGCGGAGCCTCTTTTTTCGGTTTCTCGATCAGCTCGCCCCGAAGCGCCTTTTGTATGAGTTCCTTTTCCCTCGCGACATCCTCGAGCGTTTTTGGTTTTACTTCGGCAGGCACGGGTTCGAGCCCGTATTTCCATCGGAGGAACCGTTTTCCGGTTACGGGATAAAGGGCGGCAATGAGAACATCGGTTTCGTTCCTGGCGAGTCCCTTTGTCTCCTCGCGCGCCTTTTCCATGCCGGGCTCCAGCAGGTCGGCCGGCCGTTTCGTCGTCGGCGTTTGGCCGCGCGGATAGTCTTTCAGGCCTTTTTTAAGGACCTCCTTGTCGATAGGCGCCGGGGTTCGCCCATACATGCCGAACAGATAATCCTTCACTTGGTCCGAGATCATTTTGTAGCGGCCGAACAGGACGTTCTGGACGGCCTGTATGCCGACTATCTGGCTCGTTGGCGTAACGAGCGGCGGATATCCGAGTTCTTTCCGGGTTCTGGGCAATTCCTCGTAGACCTCGTCCAGTCGGTCGAGCGCGTCGGCTTCGCGAAGCTGGTTCACAAGGTTCGACGTCATGCCGCCCGGTATCTGGTGGACGAGCACGCGGGTGTCGATGACGGCCATCCTGGTTGTGTTCAGGTATTGCTGGTATTTCGGAGCGATGGACTCTATGTAGTTGCCCAGCTCGACCAATTCGTTCAGGTCCAGCCCGGGGTCGCGGTCGGTGCCCTGCAGCGCCACGACGAGGGGCTCGACGGCGGGCTGCGATGTGCGCAGCGCGAACGGCGCCAGCGCCGTATCGATTATATCAACGCCCGCTTCGATTGCTTTGAGGTAGCTCATCGACGCCATCCCGCTCGTGTAGTGTGTGTGCAGGCATATGGGAATGTCCACTGCGTCCTTGAGCGCGCTGATCAGGTCATAGGCGTCCGGCGGACAAATCAGGCCTGCCATGTCCTTGACGCACAAAATGTCCGCCCCCATCTTTTGGAGGGTTTTTGCCTTGTCGACAAAGTATTTGATGGTGAAAACAGGGCCGCCAAGCCGGCGCTCGGTCAATGAGTAGCAAATGGTTCCCTGAATTTTTTTCCCCGCCTGCTTTATTGCATCGAACGAAGTCTCGAAGTTGCGTTCATCGTTCAGAGCGTCGAACACGCGAAAGACGTCGATGCCCGCCTCGGCCGCTTCTTTCACGAACGCGTGCACTATGTCGTCCGGATATTGGCGGTAACCGACCAGGTTCTGGCCTCTTAAGAGCATCTGGAGCGGCGTGTTCGGGATCGCCTTTTTCAAGGTGCGCAACCGGTCCCAGGGGTCCTCATTAAGAAATCGCGTGGGCACATCGAATGTCGCTCCGCCCCACACTTCCATCGAGCAGAAGCCCATCTTGTTCATCCGGTCCGCAATGGGCAGCATGTCCTCGGTCCGCATGCGTGTGGCGAGGGTTGATTGATGGCCATCCCGGAACGTGGTGTCGGTTATGAGAACGGGGTTCTTTCCGCTCTTTTTCGCAACGGTTTTCTTCCCGGATTTTTTCTTCGGGGGTGTCATTCCTCTTTTCCTCCTCATGAAGGTTGCCGAAGGTCGCGTCGTTCGAAGAGAGCCCGCTATCGAGGCACGATTCGAAGCTGCCAAAGCTGCCGATTGCGCATGATTTCCTGGCGTCCGGACCGGCTCCATTCATTTGCGGCATGGCGCGCCGCTTGCGGTTGCGCTGCATGGCGCGCCGTCTTTTCCGCCTGAATGTATGAGGTCACGCCGGCGCTGATCGCGGCCACGACCTTGTTATCGAGTTCCACAATGGCTCCTCAGGTTGTATCAACATGTCCGAAAATTCTATTGACGCGCGTTTCGGAGACAGCCCGCCACGGCGAATGCGCGGGCCCCCCTGCTCATTCCGTTTATGGCCTGCGCCGACTCACATCGGGATGTTCCCGTGTTTCTTTGGCGGACGACTCTCGCGCTTGGACAGCAGCACTCGCAGGGCGTCGATAAGCCGCATCCGGGTTTCGCGCGGATAGATAACGGCGTCGACGGCTCCGCGCGAGGCGGCGATATACGGATTCGAAAACAGTTCTTCGTATTCCCGTATTTTTTCTTTCCGGACCGCATCCGGGTCTTGATCTGACGCTATCGCCTTGCGATGAATGATGTTTGCGGCTCCCGCCGCCCCCATGACCGCGACTTCCGCAGTCGGCCAGGCCAGGACGTAGTCCGCTCCGAGGTCGGCGCTGCACATTGCCAAGTATGCGCCTCCGATGCTCTTGCGAATCAGGAGCGTTATCTTGGGCACGGTGGCTTCCGAATAGCACCACAGGAGCTTCGCGCCGTGTCGGATAATGCCGCTCCACTCCTGGTCGCTGCCGGGCAGATAACCGGGCACATCGACCATGGTCACCAGCGGGATATTGAACGAATCGCAAAAGCGGATGAAGCGCGTTGCTTTGTCGGAGGCGTTTACATCCAGGCTTCCGGCGAGCGTTTTGGGCTGATTCGCGATGATGCCCACAGTGTGTCCGTCGAGCCGAGCGAGGCATACAATCATGTTTTCGGCATAATATTGGTGAGGCTCGACAAATCGGGAATCATCCACCACCGACCGGATGATTTCTTTCATATCGTAGTTCTTGCGAGGCTCATCCGGAATGACGCCATCCAGCGCGGGGTCGGTGCGGCGCGGGTCGTCTCCCGACTCGACCACCGGAGGGTCTTCCATGTTGTTTTGCGGAAGATACGAAAGAAGCTCGCGGATGCGCGCAATGGCGTCTTCATCGCTCTCGCACGCGAAGTGGGCCACCCCGCTCTTTGTGTTGTGGGTCATTGCTCCGCCCAACTCCTCGAAGGTTATTTTCTCGCCCGTGACCGCCTTGATGACTTCGGGTCCCGTGATGAACATATAGCTCGTGTTCTTTACCATGAAGACCCAGTCGGTCATTGCCGGAGAATAAACAGCCCCTCCAGCCGTCGGTCCCATGATGGCCGAGATCTGTGGTATAACGCCGGAGGCGCATGCGTTCCGGAAAAAAATGCTGCCGTAGCCGCTCAGCGCGTCCACGCCTTCCTGGATGCGTGCGCCGCCCGAGTCGTTGAATCCCACGACGGGGCACCCGTTCTTCATGGCGAGGTCCATGACCTTGCAGATTTTCTTTGCATGCATTTCGCCCAGCGTCCCACCGATGGAAGTGAAGTCCTGTGAAAATGCGAAGACGGGCCTCCCGTCGACGGTTCCGTGGCCGGTAACGACTCCCTCGCCGGGTATAAAGGTGTCAGCCATGCCGAAGTGGGCGCATCGATGACGCACAAACATTCCCAGTTCCCGGAACGACCCCGGATCGAAGAACATGTCCAACCTTTCACGGGCCGTCAGCTTGCCTGATGCTTTCTGCTTCTCGATTCGTTCCTTGCCCCCCATGGCAAGCTCACGTTCCATGCGCTTTCCGAGATCGTCAAGTTTATCCGAAACGGTTCCTCCCATTGGTCTCTCCTTATCGGTTCATTCTCTCATGGGGGTTATCTGAGGCAAAAAATACGAATGCCGCTCTTTCGAGCGGCCGCTGTCTGTCATCGAATCGATGGTATCTTTGCTGTTTCCTGCATTCGTATGGGAGGACGCATCGAGTCCCCCGGAATCGGGCCGCCGCGCATCACTCCCGCGCTCATCGTGTCACTTCGCATTCGAAGCATGAGACATAAGAGGTATTTCTCTTGACGCCTGGGGTGTGCGCGTGGCCGGTCTAGAGACATATTCGATTTCATTTGAATAATCACCCCAATTCTATCCAATCCCGCGAGAATTGTCAAACGCCGATTTCGAAGTAAATTCGCGTACTACGGCCTCATGTGGTAACCGGTAGAATGTGGAGGAAAGGAGCGGGCTGCATGAACGCCACAAGGGTTCCATTCGCTCCGCCGAACCGAAGCGCGAATTTCGTTCCCCGGCGGAAAAAGCCGCTGGTTATACGAATTGTGGTTATGTTATAATTACATATTGCGTAGTGGCTTAGCATGGAGACAACCCGCACGGGGAGCAATATGGAAATCACTGTCCCAAAGGTTCTTTTGGTCGATTCCCGTTCGAGGGCGACAAGCGATTTGCTCACCTTCCTCAAGGACTGCGGCTACAATGTCATATGGGCGCCCGACGGTGAAACGGCATTTAACATTCTCGACAGTGAACTCGTCAATGTCCTCATCACCGAGTTGAAGGTCCACCGCATCAACGGGATGGGCCTTCTCCGGGTAGCAAAACAGCGCAATCCCGAGGTATGTGTGGTCGTGATGACCGCCGACGCGAATATTGAACTGGCCACTGAAGCCATGAGGCAAGGCGCATACGATTTTCAGACGAAGCCACTGAATTTGGAGAAACTCAAAGTCGTTATCGACCGGGGAATCTCTCACCAGCGGCTTGTGCTCCAGGTGCACGACCTCCACCAGCGCATCGACGAACGCTACGGAATGGTCGGCATCATCGGAAATACTCCGAAAATGGTGCAGGTATACAATAAAATTCGGGAAATTGCGCCGACCCCGACTACCGTCCTGCTTGTCGGGAAAACAGGGACGGGCAAGAATCTCGTTGCAAGCGCCATCCACGCCAACAGCCCGCGGCGCGATTGCCCCTTCGTCAAGCTGAATTGCGCAGCGCTGGCGGAGAGCGTGATAGAAAGCGAATTGTTCGGGCATGAGCGGGGCGCGTTTACGGGTGCTTTGAAAACACGAAAGGGCCGTTTCGAGATTGCCGACGGCGGCACGGTGTTCCTGGACGAGGTCAGTGAAATCAAACCGTCCACCCAGGTGAAGCTCTTGCGCTTCCTCGAAGAACGGCAGTTCGAGAGACTTGGCGGTAATCAGACATTTCAGGTCGACGTGCGGCTTATAGCGGCGACCAACAAGGACTTGAAAGAACTTGTGGCCCGGGGCGAATTCAGGGAAGACCTGTATTACAGGCTTGCCGTCGTGCTCATCGAGATTCCCGAGCTGAGGGAACGGAAGCAGGATATCCCGCTTTTGGTCGAAGCGTTCCTGGAAGAACTCAATGCGAGTCATAACAAATCGGTCAAGGGAGTCAGCCGCGGTGTAATGGATGCGCTCATGGAATATGATTGGCCCGGAAACGTTCGGGAGTTGAGGAACTGCATAGAGGGGATGGTGGCCCTGTGTCGTCCCGGCAGCGTGCTCGGCGTATCCGATTTGCCTC
Organism: uncultured bacterium; assembly: GCA_964453435.1. Classification (GTDB taxonomy): domain Bacteria; phylum Abyssobacteria; class SURF-5; order SURF-5; family SURF-5; genus CAYVQZ01. The sequence goes on along the minus strand of CAYVQZ010000001.1, from coordinate 186,817 downwards.
CCAATCTTCGGGAGCGAAAACCTTCCGAAGACGGGTTCTATCTTCACGTCGGCATGACCATGCAGGACGTCGAGCGCACAATCATCGAAAAAACCCTCCAGTCCACCGGCTACAACAAAGAGAGGACGGCCGAGATTCTTCAAATCGGTCTGAGAACCCTCTACCGTAAAATTAAACAATATCAAATTCAATAAATTCCTCCCTGACGAGACCGCAATCTCCTGCTGACAATGTTTCAGATTCCGGAGTCCGATATCTTGTCGCCGGGGAAAGGGGTCTCAGTTTGTTTGCCAAATGGGCATGCGGATTTTTGTCGTTCATCCTGCCATCGTCGTTTCACATTGAAATGGCAGAACCTTGTATGCGGCGGGATGGTCGGTTGCCAGTTGTATGCGGGGCGAGCTTGTTTCATTTTGAAATTGACGGCCCTCTATCTCTCGCAATCCGGCACGAATCGGCGTTTGCCATTTGGACAAACGCATGATTGGTTCTCGGCGGATAGCTTTCCCCGTGATACCTTCAAGCCATTGCGAACAATAAGCTTATGGGAAGCCAGCGTTCGTTGGCATTATGATTGCTTGGGTTATTAAGAAGATCTGATCCAGTGGGAGCCGTATTGTTTGAGAAGGGAGGTATGCGGGAATAATCGGATGTAGTCATATGTGTCGAAGGTTGCCCGGCCAGGAGCCGGGTCAATTTTCGCAGGGGTCACCATACGGTGAGCGAAAGGAGCATTGGCTATGAAGGTGAAACCATTGGCCGACAGGATTCTGGTTCGCAGAATCGAAGAGACAGAGGTCAAGAAAGGCGGGATAATCATTCCCGACACTGCAAAAGAAAAGCCCCAGGAGGGGGAAGTAGTCGCCGTTGGCCCGGGCGCCATTGGTGAGGACGGCAAAAGGATACCGATGGAAGTGAAGAAGGGCGACCGGATTCTGATGGGCAAATATGCCGGGACCGACGTGAAGATCGACGGTAAGGAATACATCATCATGCGCGAAGACGACGTTCTCGCCATAATCGGCTAGGTTAGGAAGGGAGGCTAAACGCTATGCCTGCAAAACAACTGAAATTCAGTGAAGACGCCCGGCACACGGTGCTGAAGGGCGTGGAGAAGCTCAGTGCGGCCGTGAAGGTGACACTGGGCCCAAAAGGCCGCAATGTCGTTCTCGACAAGAAATGGGGAGCTCCCACGATTACGAAGGACGGCGTCACGGTCGCGAAAGAAATCGAACTGGAAGACCCGTATGAGAACATGGGCGCCCAGATGGTGAAAGAAGTCGCGTCGAAGACCAGCGACGTAGCCGGTGACGGCACGACGACGGCCACAATTCTCGCCGAGGCGATATACCGTGAAGGGCTGAAGAATGTGACAGCCGGCCGCAACCCGATGGACCTCAAGCGCGGTATCGAGAAGAGCGTCGAGGCCATCGTGGAAAACCTGCAGAAGCTCAGCAAGAGCGTGAAGGACCAAAAGGAAATTTCGCAGGTCGCCACCATCTCGGCGAACAGCGACGTCACCATCGGGGATATCATTGCCGACGCGATGGACAAAGTGGGCAAGGACGGCACGATCACTGTCGAAGAGGCGAAGGGAATGGAGACCACCCTCGATGTTGTTGAGGGAATGCAGTTCGACAAAGGCTATTTGTCCCCGTACTTCATGACCGACGCCGAGCGCCAGGAATGCGCGCTTGAGAACGCGTACATCCTCATTCACGAAAAGAAGATTTCGAATTTGAAGGACTTGCTGCCGCTGCTCGAAAACGTCGCCAAATCGGGCAGGCCGCTTCTGATCGTTGCCGAGGATGTCGAGGGTGAAGCGCTCGCGACCCTCGTCGTGAATAAGCTGCGTGGCACGCTTTCGACCTGTGCGGTCAAGGCGCCCGGATTCGGCGACCGGCGCAAGGCCATGCTCGAGGATATCGCCATCCTCACCGGGGGCCGTTCGATCTCCGAAGAAATGGGGATAAAGCTCGAGAACATCAAACTCGACGATCTCGGTCAGGCGAAGCGGATAGTGGTGGACAAAGACAACACGACCATAGTCGAAGGCACCGGAAAGACATCGGATATCAACGCTCGCGTGAACCAGATTCGCAAGCAGATCGAGGACACGACGTCCGACTACGACCGCGAGAAATTGCAGGAGCGGCTCGCGAAGCTGGCCGGCGGAGTGGCGGTCATCAATGTCGGCGCGGCGACCGAGACCGAGATGAAAGAAAAGAAAGCGCGCGTCGAGGACGCTCTCCACGCGACCCGAGCCGCCGTCGAAGAGGGGATTATTCCCGGCGGCGGTGTGGCGCTGCTTCGCTGTGTTGCGGCTGTGGACAAGCTGCAGAAGGAACTCGAGGGCGACGAAGCCGTTGGCGCGCTCATCGTGAAACGCGCGCTCGAGGAACCCTCCCGACAGCTTGCCAACAACGCCGGCCTGGAGGGTTCGGTGATTGTCGAGCGGCTTCGCAATGAGAAGGGCGCAGTCGGCTTCGACGTGACCAAGGAAGACTATGTCGATATGTTCAAAGCGGGCATCATCGACCCCACCAAGGTGACCCGTACGGCGCTGCAGAATGCGGCGAGCATCGCCAGCCTGATGCTCACGACGGAAGCGCTCGTTACCGAAGTGCCCGAGAAAGAGCCGCCAATGCCGGGCGGAATGCCGGGCGGAATGCCGGGCGGCGGAATGTACTAAGCGGTACGCCGTTCCGGAAACAAAGCGGATAGCCGATCCTGTCTTCACCCGCTTTCCCCGCGGGTGGAGACAGGACTCGTTGCTTTAGCCAGCGCACGTGGAGTCGCGACCATGATTGAAGTCGACCACCTGACCAAGTATTTCGGACAGAATCTTGCCATCAAGGACGTTTCGTTCACCGTGGAGCGCGGCGAGATATTGGGTTTTCTGGGACCGAATGGCGCGGGCAAAACCACAACGATGCGCATTCTCACCTGCTTCGTTCCCGTGACCAGCGGAACAGCCCGCGTCGCCGGCTTCGATGTGTTTACCCAGTCGCTCGAGGTCCGCAGGCGCATCGGATACCTGCCCGAGCGGTTGCCGATCTACCGCGACATGACCGTCGATTATTATCTGAATTTCGTGGCCGGTTTAAAGGGGGTCCCGTCTCGCGAGAGAAAAGCGAAATGCGAGGAGGTAAAGCAAAAGTGCGGCCTGCGGGACGTTTCGAGCCGGCTTATCCACAAACTTTCGCGAGGGTACACACAGCGAGTCGGCATCGCGCAGGCCCTTTTGAACGAGCCGGAGGTGCTCATACTGGATGAACCCACAATCGGTCTCGACCCGAAGCAAATTATAGAGATCAGGAACATGATCAAGAACCTGGCCGGCAAAAGAACCATTATCTTGAGCACCCACATACTTCCCGAAGTAAGCATGATCTGCGACAGTGTCGCTATCATACATGAGGGGCGCATCGTATCGAAAGATTCGATCAGCCGTCTGGAATCGGACCAACAGTTGCGCATATCTGTTGTCGTGAAAGGACCGACCGACAAAATTCAATCGACACTGTCGAGCCTTGAGGGCGTGGAGAAGACAAGCCAAGCGGGGCCTTCCGACGGTGGAACACGGTTTGAAGTCACAGTCAAGCCGGGAGTCGACCTGCGGGCGACGTTGTCAGCGGCAATTGTGGGAAACGGTTTTGAGCTGATTGAACTCCGGCCCGAGAAACTGGACCTCGAAGATATCTTCCTCAGGGCGACCGTCAGGGAAAGCGGGGTGGAATCGTGAAGAATATCCTGATTCTGACAATGAAGGAGTTGAGGTCATATTTCCAGTCTCCCGTAGCGTACGTCGTTATTGCCGTTTTCCTTTTTGTGGCGGGCCTGATATTCTTCCTGCAGTTCACACAATTTTACAACGCGTCGCTCGAAATGTCGCGGAACCCATATCTGATGCAGCACTATGGCTTGAATATGACGGAACACGTGCTGCAGCCCATGTTTTTTACCCTGAATTTTCTTTCCTTGCTCATCATTCCGATGCTGACGATGCGCTCGCTGGCCGAGGACAAAAAAACGGGGACGATGGAACTGCTGTTTACCTATCCCGTGCGCGACGTGGAAGTGACGGTCTCGAAATTTCTGGGCTGTTTGCTCGTGTACTGCTGTATGATTGCCCTGACAGTGCTCTATCCAGCGCTGAGCGCCAAGTTCGCCGACATCGAGGGAGCGAGCCTTGCCATGGGGTATGTCGGCTTGCTTTTGAGCGGGGCCGCTTTCGTGGCGCTGGGCATTTTTGTCTCCTCGCTCACCGAAAACCAGATTATTGCTGTCACGGTCAGCTACGGCGCCTTGCTGCTCTTCTGGCTTTTCGGGGCGGCGGAAAATCTCATTCCCGATCCCTACGGCCTCATTTTGACCGAATTATCGCTGTTTCAACACATGGAGGATTTCGCGCGCGGCGTGCTTGATACACACGATCTCATCTATTACCTAACGTTCGCCGCGCTGTTCATCTTCTTCACCCTTCGGTCCCTGGAGATCACAAAATGGAAAGGGAAGGCGTGACGATGAGTCCTCGATTCAGCCTCTCAGCACGATATGGAATAAACACGGCGGTCGTTGTCGTGCTCGCAATCGGCATTGTCGGCATTATCCAGGCTCTTTCCTACAGCCACAACTGGCGGAAAGATTTCACCGAAAACAAGCGACACAGTTTGTCCGAAGAATCCCTGAAAGTCCTCAAGAATCTTTCCAAGCCGGTGAAGGTCACCGTCTTTGTTCAGACCGGCAGCCCGGTTCACGAACGGGTCGCCGAGTTGTTCGGCCTGTATGAGTACGAGTCGAAAATGGTTGAGGTGAGCATGATCGATCCCGTCCTGCATCCAAATGATGCAAGACCGTACGAACAGGAAATTCGCCGCCACGGAATTCCGGCGGCGTTTTTCGAGCGCGGCGCGGCGCGGGAGACAGTCACTCAGCTGGACGAGGAACAGGTCACGAACGCTCTTATCAAAGTCACCCGGGAAACAAAGAAAAGGATATATTTCCTGACCGGCCACGGAGAACGCTCTCTTGAGGAGACAGAGGCGCATGGGTTGAGCGAGGCAAAGAAGCTTCTCGAGGACAAGAACTACCAGATGGAGCCATTGCTGCTTCTCCGGCGTGAGGCGGTCCCGGACGACTGCGCCGCGCTCGTTGTGTGCGGACCTCAAACACCTTTGGCCGAGCCGGAACTGGAAGCTATCCGAGATTACCTCGAATCCGGCGGCAGAACAGCATTTTTCCTTGATCCCGAGACCGCCGACTCATTGAAACCGTTTCTTGAGGAATACGGACTGACGCTGGGTGACGATATCGTGGTCGATCGGCTCAGCAGGCTGTTCGGCGGCGATTATCTTACCCCTGTCCTTACCACATATTCGCCCAACCATCCCATCACGGCGAATTTTAATATCGCGTCGTTCTTTCCGGTTGCACGGTCCGTCTCTCCGCAGGAGGTTTTCGGGTTCCGGACCTCATGGCTCGCGAAAACGGGTGACGGGAGCTGGGCGGAGACGGACCTGGACGCTTTAAAGGCGGGCGCCGTCACTTTCGACGCGGGCGAAGACACGCGCGGACCGGTAGTGCTCGCCGCGGTGTCGGAGGAACAGCCTTCTGGCAGTGGAGACGAGGATTCCCGCGAGAAGGCGGGCGCCGTGGTTGTGTTCGGTGATTCCGATTTCGTCACGAACGGGGCGATTCATCTCTCGGGCAACGCCAATTTGTTCATGAATACGATGAACTGGCTCGGCAGGGAAGAAGCTCTGATTGCGATTGGCCCGAAAGAAAGAACGTTTTCGCCGATTCTGTTGACGCCCGCCGATGCAAGGCTGGCGTTCCTCCTTCCTGTTGTCGTATTGCCCGGCGTCGTCCTGGTTGGGGCGCTCTATATATTCATAAGGAGGAGCAGACACCCGTGAGCTACAAGCGAACGTTCGTTTTCTTCGTCATATTTTTGGTTCTGTGCACATTTTTCTATTTTTACGAGGTCAAGGGCAAAGAGGCCCGCACGGCTGCGGAGGAGAAGGCCAAGCTGGTCCTTGATTTCGACCCCGACACCGTGATGTCGCTCATTTTGGAAAAACCCGATGGCGCAATCGTCGCCGAAAAAGGGCCGAGGGGGTGGGTGATACAAGAGCCGGTCCGCGCTCCCGCCGAGGAGGGCGCCATCGAGCAGATGCTGAACGCGCTTTCAGGTCTCGCGTATGAGCGCGCTGTCGGAACGCCGGAAGAATTGGAGCCGTTCGGCCTGACCGAACCCCGCTTGAAAGTGGTTCTTGAGGCAGGCGAAAGCAGCCTCGGCGCTCTTCTCCTGGGGGCAGAGACTCCGGACGGGCGCGACCTTTATGTGAAGAAGGCCTCCGAACAAGCCGTTTATTCCGTTGCAAAGTCGGTCAAAGGCAAGATAGACCGCAGCGCTTATGACTTACGGGGCAAAACGATCCTTGATTTGCCCGTGCCGGAAATGAAAACGGTGACCGTTGAACGCGGCGAGCTATCGCTTATCTTTGAAAAAGACGAGGATGAAGGCTGGACGTTGACGGCTCCGGAGAAACTCCGAGCCGACAGCGGGAAGGTCACCGGCTTCCTCGACTCAATCAGGTACGGCAAAATTAAGGAGTTTGTCGAAGAAGACGCCTCAGATTTGGCAAAATACGGACTGGAAGAACCCGTTGCTCGTGTTGAGTTCGCATTTGAAGACCACGCGAAATCCCTTGTTTTTGGGAACACGACCGAAGCACAGGAAGGGCTCGTTTACGCCAGCCGAGAGGGACAACGACAGGTGCTTGCGCTTGACGCCGGGATTTTTCATAGACTCCCGAGTGGCGTGAATGACTGGCGCGACAGGAAACTGGTCCATTTTGCGCAGGCGGACCTCTCCGGACTTCAAATCGTTTCTCCCGACGAGGAGATAACGATTGAGCGGTCGCAGGATAATCCCGATGAATGGTTCATTACCGAACCGTCCGAAGCGCTGGCTGATGCGGACGAAATTAACGCACTCCTTTCCGAATTGCGGAACGCCAGGATAGAACGTTTTCTCGATGAGGAGGAATCCGATAAGGCAAGCGCCTTGTGTGAGCATCCCGCTGCCGCTGTAACGCTATGGACAAAGGAAAAAGAGCCTCTTGTCAGTCTCTCCGTGTCGCCGTCTCGGGATGAGAACCTCATATATGCGAAGCTGTCCGCGAATGACGAAGTTTTTGCCGCCAACCAGCGGCTTCTCAATGCGTTACTGATGGATTCCGACAGACTGAAAGACAGGTCCGTTATCCGGTTCGACGCCGCTGATATCGAGAAGCTGGAGGTAATCAAAGGGGAGAAGTCGTATGAGATTGCGAGGCGGGATGTGGAATGGAAAGTTCCTCGCGGATTGGATATGGCGCCGTATGAAATAGACCAGATGTTGTGGGACCTCAAGGGGATGAAATTTCAAAAGGCGGAGAAACTGACGCAGGAGAAAGCGGCATACGGGTTGGAGCCTGCCGCCATGACCATCAAGCTATGGCTTGCGGGGGAAGAATCTCCGGTCCATCTCGAGGTTGGGAAGAAAGCTCCCGGCCAAGACCTTTATTCTGTGGTTCGTGTGCCTGAAGAAACGGTGATGGAGGTGCAAGAGTCCGCCATTTCCGATTGGTTGGAGCGGTTCTAGAAATTATGCCAGCCGCGCTGACGGGTCGAGAACGTCGGGTCGCGCAAATATGTAGTCGTAAAAAATGCGCAGTCGCGAGTCGATTATTGGGAAGGTCGTGTGATAGAGTTCCGCCAGCTCACTGAGGAATCGAAAGTCCATGGGTTTTCCCGAGCCTTTCCGGCGGGCAAATATTTCTACCAAGTCCGGTGTCGGCACTATACAGAGGTAGGCAAACACCCGGGTTTCATATTCCATTTCTCCCAACTGCCATTTGTCGCGCATCTTTGTGAAGAAATGGTTCGACTTGTCATGCAGGAAGAAATGCCCTAACTCGCAAAAGGCGACGAACGTGCGTTCCTGTTCGGACAAGCGATTGCTGATGCAAATATAGGGGTTGTCGGTATACCAGGTGAAAATCCCCTTCAGTTCGCTCAAAAGAGGCTTTTCCTTCACATAAATCTCATAATTCCTGGCAATACGTCTGAAATCGCCATAGCCGAGCGGCCGCTGGTTAAAGCCGAAATCGGTCTCTGTTTCTAACTTTTCCAGCTTCTCATAGAGCATCGGCACTCCTCCAGCCTTCCAGGTTCAATCTCTCAACGACCCGTCTGAATTTCTTTTCTCGTTGTCGTACCGTTTCACATCTCGATAGAATTCTGCAAGCTCTTTTTTCGCCAGGGCCGAGAGGTTGCCCAGTTCGTCTCTCTCAAACATGGGTGCGAACGCAGGGTCGCGAAGGATTGCCAGTTCGCGTCCGGAGGCTTTAATGCCTTTCGCCGAAAAACCTTTGCCTTCGCCCTCGATGTCGTCGAATGCTGCCATGCTCATTTTCAGTTCCTGGGCAATCTTGTGGAGCAGCAAAAATCGGGGCACCTTCAAGTCATTTTCGATATTGCTGAGAAAGCTCTGACTGACACCGATACGCTTCGACAGTTCATTGGCCTTCATGCCGATTTCCTGCCGTCGCTTCCTGATTATTTTACCGATAGACATAATCACCCCCCTCGTCGGGCATCATTATACCATATCTTTTCCAAAAAGCAACTAAAATCAACTCGATTCCCCGGCTTGGCCGGGGAATCGATATCGTAAAGGTTTCGTGGACTTGAGTATCGCGCCTCCGCCAGCTTTTCCGAAAAACGGGCGCTGAGGGACGAGTTCCTTTGCACCCATCTCATTTTTCGACAAACAGTTAGGAGCCAATTCGTTAATCCTCTTGAGAGGGAATTTTCACCGCTTTGTAAAAGGTTTGCTCACCCCGCCTTATGTAGAAGCTCACCCACTGACCGGGCTTAAGCTCCGACACAATCACTACGAAATCGGCCACGCTCTCCACCTCTTGCATGTTTACTTCAAGAATTATATCGCCTTTAAGCAAGCCGCCTTTGTCAGCGGGACTGCCCATCTCGATATCGGCGATGATGACTCCCTTTTCGTCCGGTCTCGCCATTTCGCCGGGTATTTCATCGACGGAAAAGCCGAGTATATTCTGAGTTTTTTCCGGAGCCTCGGTGGCAGCGGCCAATTTGGCGGGGAATTTTGACAGTTCGACCGTCAGCTCCTTCTTTTCGCCCTTTCGCATAACCGAGAGCCGGACTTTTTCTCCGGGTTTTTTATGGGAAATGACTTGTTGGAGCTCCTTGGAGTCGAGGATTTTTTGACCCTCGACGCTGCGGACCACGTCGCCATGGCGTAACCCGGCTTCTTCGGCTGGAGTGTTCGGTATCACCTCAACCACCAAGGCGCCATCCACATCGGGAATCTTCATGGCTTCGGCAAGGCCCTGATCCAGGTCGCCGATCTGAACACCGAGGAACCCGCGGACTACCTCACCGTGTTCCACCAGTTGGTCGTAGACTTCCTTGACCATGTTGATTGGTATTGCGAACCCGATGCCGGTTCCGGCGCTCTGGATAAACGTGTTGATACCGATAACCTCGCCTTTGATGTTCAAGAGCGGTCCGCCGGAGTTGCCGGGATTAATGGAGGCGTCGGTCTGGATGAAATCCTGGTACCGGACCGCTTGCAACAGGCCGCCGAAGCGCGAACGGCCGAGGCCGCTGATGACACCGACCGTGAACGTTTTTTCGAGACCAAAGGGGTCACCGATTGCGATGGCCCATTGTCCGACCTTGAGTTTCGAGGAGTCGCCAAGTTTTGCTTCGGTCAACGACTGGTCCGGCTCTATTTTTACTACTGCAAGGTCTGTCGCAGGGTCTCTGCCGATTACGCGTCCCTCGTAGACTTTCCCGCGGTCACCATCGGAATCGCTTATTTTCACTTCGATTTGTTCGGTGTTCTCGACGAGATGGTTATTCGTCAGTATGTAACCGCGTTTGTCCATGATGACCCCCGAGCCGGCGGCCTGAGCTCGAAATTGGTCGGGGTCAAAGTGGGGAAACGGGAACATTTTGAAGAAATCCTCTTTCTCCATTTTTTCTTTCAACCCTTTGAGCGGCAGCCGTTCGGAGGTTAAATGCACAACCGATGGTTTTGCCTTTTCCGCTATTTCCACGAACGATTCCTGGATGTCGCTCAACGCTTTGTCGACCGCCGCCCATGCCGGAAAAGCCAGCGCCAGGAAAAGCACAATAAGGGATGCCAAGGGAAGGCTCATTCTTCGTGATCTCATTTTACTTTCGTTCTCCTTTCGATTTGTTGTCTCTTGCCCGCGTCAGTAGGGGAAGAGGACTTGCCTGGTTGCAACGCCTCTTCTATCTTTTCTCTGATTTGCCGTATTCGCAAGGGATCGTTGATTTTTCCGCCCTTCAGGTCGGTGACATAAAACGCGTCACGCGCCTGACGAACATCGGTGGCGACTTTCGCGACCGACAAGTTCAAGCCCAGCTCGGCAAAAGTGGAAGCGATGTCATACAGAAGCCCGATTCGGTCCGGCGCCTCCACGTCGATAACCGTGTGTGTGGCGGACACGCGATTGTCGAAGTGAACTCCTCTGCGCAGGGATGTCATTCTCCTTTGTGCAAGTCGCGGACTGAGTTCGGCGCGCCGGATCAGTTCGCCAACCGCCCGTTCTCCGCGGAGGACCTTTCGCAGGTTTTCTTTCACGACCGCCCATTTTGTCGGGGGGACAGGGCCGCCGCTCTCGGTATCGATAACGTGGAAGCTGTCGATTGCTATGCCGTCAGAACGGGTGAAAACAGAAGCGCTCAAGACGCTCAGTTGCTGAGCGGCAAATGTCCCGACCATCCGCGCGAACAGGCCGAGACTGTCCCCCGCGCAAACCGTAACCTGCGAAAGAGAATAGTTTGGCAGCGCAACGCACTTGTATGCCGCCGTCCTGTGCCGCAGTTTGGAGACCATGCTCATGTGCTCGGCTATCTCCTGTGCGGAGAACGTCTTAAAGTATCGCGGGCTCATGCGCTTGAGGTGTCGTTTGACCGAGGCGAAACCACCACGCGGGAGATATTCGCAGACCGCCTTTGCCTTCGGGGTATTCCAGAAATCGATGGCTTCGGGCTCGGGCGGCCGCCTCAGCACTCGTTTGGTGCGCCTGTAAAGCTGATACAGGAGAGCCGATTTCCAATCGTTCCATGCGCCCTGCCTCACCGCATACAAGTCGGCGAAAGTCAGCAAATAGAGCATGTTCAGATTCTCTTCCGAACCCATCTCCACGGCGAACGAACGGATTACTTCCGTATCGTCCAAGTCCCGATATTGGCTCAAATGGGTCATTTTCAGATGGTTGTGAATGAGGAACCGCAACGATTCCATTTGTCTGTCGTTCAGGCCCAGCCGGAGTCCCACTGCATGGGCTATCTCCACGCCTTTTTTGACATGCGACTTTTCATCGACCTTGCCGAGGTCGTGCAGCAGCACCGCCAGCGAAAGAATTTCCTGAGACGATATTTCGGGGAGAATTTTTTTGAGGGCCTCGGTCCCGAGCTCGGTCAGGCGAGGAATAGCGGCCAAGTTCTCGAGTGCCCGAAAACAGTGCTCATCGACCGGGTACTGATGAAACGGGTCGTAGCGCACGAGGCTCTTCACTGCCGCGAACTCAGGCAAATAGCGGTCGAGGATGCCAAGCTCGCTCATCTGCCGGACGGTCGAGCCGGCCCGTGACGAGTCCGACAGGATGGCCAGGAAGTAATCTCTCGCCACCGGCGACACACGCAGCCGGTCGTCGATCAAGTCGAGATTCGCGCGAACCTCTTGCTCCGCGTCCTCGCCGAGCATCACACCGTGTTTCTGGCAGTACCACATCAGTTCGAAAAGCCGCGCCGGATTTTCGCGAAACCAGTTCGAGCCCGGCGCCGGCAGGTGCGCGTGGCGGTCGATTATTCGCAGGCCCCGCTCGGCCTTTCCGACACGGGGCTTCAGGGCTCTGCAACGCCGCTTCTCCGATAATCCGCCAATCCGAAGCATCTGCTCATAGAATCGGTGGAGTTCGGACGCATGCACGTAATAGTCCTGCATGAACAATTCAACGGCGAGCGCTCCTCTCGACGGACGATAACCGAAGGCATGTGCGATTTGTTCCTGCCGGCGTAATGTCAGCACATCCTGAGGCGCTCCGTTTCGGAGATGCATCTGATTCCGGACGCGCCACATGAAATCGAGCGCGCGTTCAAGTTTCAGGAACTGTTCTTCCGTGAGCAGGTCGGCCTTGAAGAATGCGCGGGGCGATTTGAGCCTGAACCGCGCAAGCGCAATCCAAATTCCGGTATGATAATCACGAAGGCCGCCGGCAGTCTGTTTGATATGGGGCTCGCGGGTGTACACCTCGTCGCCCGCTTCGCGGTAATTGCGCTGCCGCTCTCGTTCCCATCGGCGTATCACGCGTTTAATTCCCGCAGAGTGTATCCGATTGGCCAAACGCGCCAGAAACTTCTCGAGAGCAGCTTGGTTTCCCGCAAGGAGCCGCGACTCGAGCATCGCGGTGAGGCTCGTGTCGTCGAGGCTGGCCAGCTTCAACGACTCGGTAATCGTTCTGATACTGTGGCCGACTTTGAATCCGAGGTCCCACAGAAAATAAAGCAAAAAGTCGTTTATCGATTCGAGGCCTTTGTCCAGCCGACCCTCGTGCAAAAACATGATGTCAAGGTCGGAGCAGAAACACAGTTCCTTTCGGCCGTATCCCCCGAGTGCGACCAGCGCATGCGGGCAGCGCGCGGTCCGTGTTTCGAGGGCAAGCGAATAGGCGACCTTCACCACCGAATCGACCAGAGAGGTATATCTGCTGACAACGCCCGCCCCGCCTGCGCCTTCAAAATGCATCTTATACAAGCTGTCCCTCTTTTCGGCAACAAAAGACTTCGAGGCTTGTAAAAGACGATGTCGGTCGGATTCGTTGCTCGCCGAGGCGCACGCTTCGGCAAGAAGCTGTATCAATTCTGCATGGTAGTTCGTCACGCAAGCCGCCCTCTGTTATATTGTTTCCACCGCGGTTTTTCTCAGCCATCCGCGTCTTCCGTCCGGCAGCTCGATCTGGCGCCAGTCGTCGGTTCTTCTGCGTATTTTCATCTCGGTTCCGTCATGAAGATAGTAAGATATCATGTAGCCCGGGCCAGGGCCAGTCCGGACTGTCGCTTCATTGACAATGACGACGGCCTCGTTTGGGTGCTCGCTCCGGAACAGGTGAGCGAGCGTGGAGCCGCCAAACAACACAGTGGCTGCAATCCCGCAAATGGACAGCCATTTCCAGATTGTGGCGCGAAGGAATAGATGGAGGATGGCCGCTCCCGAGGTCAGAAAGTAGGCGCAGAGAAAAATCAACTCGGACTCGGTTTTGCTGAGGTCGTAGTGGAAAAAAAGCGCCTGCCGCAGGATTTCAGAGCCCCTGGGCCGGTCGATCTTGTCCGTCGCCGTGTTTCGAACGTACCGAAGATTGGCAAGGGTGTCCTTGTCTCGAGGGTTTCTTTGCAGAGCGCGGCGGTACGACACAATCGCCTTTCCGTATTGCTGGAGCCTGAAATACGCGTTCCCCAGGTTATAGTATATATCCGCCGCGTCATAGTCGGTCCCCGTGAGGAGGCCCCTGTATAACGTGATGGCGTCCTCGTAGTTTCCGTTCTTGTATTCCTCATTGGCGACGTCGAAGATGTCATTTACGTGTGCCGGCGGAACGGTGACGGAACCGCTCTCGATTTCGGAATAGGCAATAGCCGCCGAGACCGGTGCAAGAAAGAGCCAAAGCGCGAGAATTTGCAGCATCCGAGTGAGATTCATGCTATTGTCGAATCACCTCTTCTTTTTCGAGAAGGTCAATGATTTGATACGCTCTTTCCATGTATTTATTAGCCCGTGAAGCGCTCTTTCGGGGGGCTGCGAACCGAGCGTAATCACATGCTTCAAGAAATTCCGTTATTTCGTTCACGAATCGGTCCGAGACATTTTTCTCGGACAAAACCGACCGTATATCGGAGGGAGTCAAACCGTGTGAGGGGACATTGAGTCGATCCGCGAGATAGTCGGTGACCGCCCGGGAGCACTCGGCGAAGAAATCGTCCCATTTTTTCTCCCGGAACGCCTGGCGGGCTTTTTTCATGTGCATGTCCGATGTTTTCGACGCAAATTTATATCGCCTGTAGGCGACATCTGTTTTCAGCCGCTCCCGTCGCTTTGCCGTAATAAAACACAGGGCATATATGAGAAGCGGGAGAGGGTACGCCGCCGGTCGTATTCGCCGAAGCCAGGCTTCCGTTCGGTTTATCTTTATCGGCCCGATTCGCTCGTGAATGGGAAGAATATCCTGTTTTGTCGGTTCACCGGGCTGTTCATCGGTTCCGGGCTTCGCCACGTCGATGCTCTCTTTCTCCGACGGGAGTACGGTGAGCTTTATGGGTGCTGAGGAGGCCACCTCGTACCTTTCGGTTTCGGGATTGAAATAAGGGATCGAGATGGTCGGAATTTTGATTTCGCCTTGTCTTTGCGGAACAAGGGCAAGTCGGTAGATTTTCTCTCCAACAACGGTGTCATGGTAGTTCTTGACATTCGTCGATGGCGAGTCGGAGTATATTTTCACCCCGTCGATCCGGATATGCGGGTCCTCGATGTCGCGGATGTTTCCTTCTCCGCTCAGTGTCAGCGTCAGTGTCGCCGATTCGCCGACCTTTGCCTGGTCCCGGTCCAGCCGGGTAGTCATGCTGAAACTTCCGACGCCGCCTTTGTAGTCCTCCGGCTGATCTGCCACTGGGAGAGGGCGCACTTTGATAGGGACCGGATTCGTATAGAGTGTTCGCCTGACAATATCCTCTGACCGGAACAGTTGAAAGAAGTCATCATCGAAAAGACTTCTGCCGAAGGGGTCCGTGAACGAGGGATGCTCCAACCGCGACCGGTTTGCCGGCACAAGCTGCTCGTACTGCAGTCTTATTCGGCCTATCCCTGTTTCCCCCTCCTCCATGGGAAACAACGGGATCGCAATTTCGGTAACGACATAGGGTTCTCCTTTGATATTTTGCCTGTACTCTCTCCTGCTTTCCAGGCCTTCGGACCAAAAACTCTCCAGATGCGGTAATTCGTAACTTGCATTTCGAACATGGACGTCGGCGCGGCGGGCAAACCGGAAAAGCAAGGTTATTTGCTCTCCTTTGTACGGAGTCAAATTATCCACGCTTGCTTCCGCAAGGACTCCGTTCCCGGAATCGGCTGTGCCCTCCTGCCGCCCCGGTTCCATAACCGTCAGTGTAACGGCGTTGCTCTCGAACGTCTGCCCCGAACGTTCAATGCGTGCGGGGCCAAGAACGAATTCACCCGTATCGGACGGCAGCGCCGTGTAGGAAAACACTTTTGAAGACTCGATTTTTGTGTTAATTATTTGAACGCTTTGGGTGCGGCCGCGGTACTTGAACTCAATTCCTTCTGTCTCCGGGAGAGCGGGTTCAGAGAATCCGCTGGGACCGCTGACAGTAATCCTGAGCAGAGCCTGCTCACCGAGGTGTATCTGTGAACGGTTCAGAGATAGCTCGAGGCGCAAATCGTCGGCGCCCGGCGCATAGTTCGCGGGGAGCAGCACGAAAACGGTGACGACAACCGCCGCGATGAAAAAGTGAGGCAGGCGTGTCCCGCCGATGCCGGCCCGCTCTTTCTGTTGATTCATACTGAATCCCATCTTAATAGTCTATCAAATCCTCACATAAAATTAAATGACATCGAGCATGCCGCCCATGTGCGTTCATCACCAATCCTCCGGAAAGACAACCGCCTCTCCGCGCGGTTGCTTTCGAAGGAAGGTTTTCATGTTTTCGGCGCTTTCTGCTTCGACTGCTTCGAGCCACCTTCTTATCATCTCCTGGTTCATCGCTTCCTCAGGGAGCGGCTGGCCGCGCTGCTCGGCCCGCTCCCGTGCTCCTTGTGGGCCGCCTGGCTCATTTCTCTGGCCCTGTTCAGGCGCAGGCTGCTCTTGCGTGCTCTCTTTTGTCTGGTCTTCCTGTTCTTGTTCCTGATCGCCGGACCCCTCCCTCTGCTCTTGGTCCCTTTTCTGCTCGTTCGTACCGTCTTGTCCGGTCTTTTCTTCGCCTCGTTGTTTTTCCTTTTCTCTTTCCTGGCGCTCCTGTTGCCTTTGCTGTTGTTCGTTCATGCGCCGTTCGATTTCTCTACGGACAAATTCCAGATTATACTTCGCATCCTCATCCCCGGGATTCAGTTCCAATGCCTTCAGGTATTGTTGGACGGCCTCTTCGAGCCTGCCCATTCGATAAAGGGCGTTTCCTGCATTGTAATGGCTTTTCGCCTTCAGTTGCGAGTCGGTCGCCTGCGCCGCCGCCAGGTATTCCGAAAGCGCTTCGTCATACCTGCCGACCTTATATTGGCCGTCCCCGAGATTGAACATTATCTTTTCGTTGCCCGGCCATTCAACCTGGGCCGCCTTATATTTGCTGAGAGCTTCTTCGTACTCGCCCTGCGCGTACAGAGAATTGCCCTCTCGCACGGCGCTCGAGGCTGTCTGTGCAAGCGCCTCGGATGCGATGAGCAGGATACCCGCGGTCGCGATGAGACTAACCCGCCACATTTCTCTGCCTCTCTCTCATAATTCCTTCGGCTGCGAGAAACAGCCCGGCTGCAATGAGGGGCCATTGAAACCGTTCTTCCCACCTCTTCCTTCGAGTGGTCTCCAGCTCGCGCTTCTCCATCTTCTGATGAATCTCCTCATAATAGATTTTTTCCAGGTCCAAATCGCCCGTGACCGATCGCACATAGATGCCGCCGGTCGTGAGAGCGATGCCCTGCAGCAACTTGTCATCGAGTTTCGTGGTCACCATTCTGCCGTCCTTGTATTTAAAGCCGCCGGCAGGTTTGGGTATTGGAACCTCTTCGTCCTCCCGGCCCACACCGATCGTGAATATCTTGATTCCCCGTTTTTTGGCCTCCCGCGCCGCCGACACGGCGTCTCCTTGCAGATTGCCGCCGTCCGAAATGAGAATAACCGCCTTGGTCGCCCGTTCTAAGTTGTCGAACGCCGCGATTGCTTTTTCGAGGGCTTTGCCGATGTTTGTCCCCTTCTGCGGGACAACCGTTGAATCAATGTAATCCAGAAACATCAGGCACGCCCCATGGTCGAGGGTCAACGGACATTGGACGAACGCATCTCCCGCAAAAACGACGAGACCGATTCTGTCTCCTCGCAGCATACGCACGAGGTCATACACTTCGCGCTTCGACCGCTCGAGACGGTTTGGTTTCACGTCCTGGCTCAACATGCTTTCAGAGGTATCCAAGGCGACGACGATGTCGACCCCCTGTCGTCGTATCTCTTCCCAGTGGAATCCCCATCTGGGTCCAAGGAGGGAGAGCACGAGAAACAGTGTGCCTCCGATCACAAGCCCGCCCTTTGCCATTCGCCTCTCCGGGCTCAATCCGAGCACAATTTGCGGCAGCGCAATGTTATTCGCGAAGCGCAGCAAGGCGGCCTTCTTTTTCCGCGCCCCGAAGGCAATCACTGCAAAGAGGGCTGGTATCAGAAGAAAAAAATAGACATACTGGGGATTTGCAAATTTCATAACACCCGCTTCATGGTATCTCTCGCAGGACCGTATTTCTCAGAACAACTTCGACCGCGATGAGCGCCAGCGACGAAACCAGCAGCCAGGGATATAACTCGAAATACTCCGTGTATTCCTTCACTTTCACCTCGGTTTTTTCCATTGCGTCGATTTGTTTGTAGATTTTGTCCAGGGCTTCGGTGTCGGTCGCCCTGAAATATTGGGCTCCCGTGGACTCGGCCACGGTTCGCAGGGATTCTTCATCGAGCGGGACATATTCGTACCGCAATTGGTCTCCCAGTATGGTGCTGACCAGAAACGGCGCCTTCCCCTTCGAACCGACGCCAATCGTGTAAACCTTAATGGCGAGCGACTTAGCAATTTCGGCGGCCGTTGCGGGAGAAATCTTGCCCCGATTGTTGATTCCGTCGGTCAGCAGGATGACTACCTTCTGTTTTCCGGGAAGGTCCTTCAATCTGCTGACGCTTAATGCGATTGCGGAACCGATGGCGGTGTATTCCCCGGCCATGCCCACCTCGGCTTTGTCGAGAAAACCGAGCAAAAGGCCGTGGTCCAGCGTCGGGGGGCACTGAAGAAACGCATGCGTCCCAAAAACAATCATGCCGATCCTGTCGGTTTCTCTGCCGCGAACAAAGTCCGTGACCACCCTCTTCACGGCACTTAGCCGGGTTACGCGTTTGCCGTCCGCGATGAAGTCCATTGCCTCCATGGTGCCCGAAGTGTCGATTGCCAGCATGATGTCAACGCCCTCGCTCAAAACTTCGGTGCTCCTGTTGCCGAGTTGCGGACGCGCCAGCGCGACGAGAATCAGCATGAGCGCCAGCGAGCGCAGTGCCCACGGCAGATGGTGAAAAGGCGTTGCGCGCTCGCCCATTGCCTGCCGCAACAGCCCAAGGGTTGGAAATTTAATGCTTCCGGCTTTGTGTCGTTTCAGATTAAAGTAGATGAACGGAAGGAGCGCCAGCACGAGCACGATGGCCCACGGGTCCTCAAAGCGGAAAGAACTCACGTTGCCTCACCACCCCGAGCGGACGCGGTCTCAATGGCTTCACCTGTTTTCGGAATGGTCGCGGTGATAAACGTCCTCGCCTTCTCGATTATTTCATGTATCTCGGCGTCTGTCGGCTGTCGCCTGGCAAACTTGACAAGGTCGGTATCTGTCAGAAATTCTCTGACAAGGGGCTTCAGCGCATTTTGCATGATTCCGTTGTCCTCAAAGCGCGGAAGTATTTCTTCGGTTGTCAAATCAATGGCCGGTATGCCGAAGCGCGCCTCCATGTAGCGTCTGAATATTTCCGAAATACCGAAACAGAACTCCCGCGCGCGTCCTCGCTCCGTGAGCCCCTGCCGCAACAAGCGCTCGAGGGCTTCCAGCGCCTCTTCATGTGCGGGCCGTGGGGCCAGACGGTCTGTTCTTATCTTGACCCGCAGTCTTTGGACTGCTTTCCAAAGAAGGACAACCGCCAAAGCCGCTGCCGCCAAACCCGCCAGGAACAGCAATGGACGGCGGAATGACGGCCCGATCGAAACCGGAGGCTTGATGCCACGAATGTCGCTCGTATCTTCCTGCTGCGCAAGCAGGGATTCGACTTCGAGAAAAATTTTCGGCGTTCGAGCTGCTTGTTCCTTCCCATCGGCAAGACGGCAGAGAACCTCGATAGAGTCGATAACGTAGGAGCCCGGGCTGTCGGGATGAAGTTTGTACCAGCGCTCGACGATAACCCTGCCACCCTTCCGGGAAGGCCCTGAACCGCCCGAATTCACGACCTTGAAGTCGGAGAACTTCTCGGCCAACTCGGGCAGCTCGAGAGATATACCCGGCTCGTGACTCGCTTTGAGCGTGAAGGTGATAATATCGCCGGGGGTGACTGTCGCTCTGTCGACGTAAGCGCTGAGTTCCACATCACCCTGCTCGACGCGGGGGAGTGGTTCTATCTGTTCCGGCCTGTCGCATGCCGGCCAGAGAAGGAGCAACCAAAGAATGCCCGCGACCGCTCGTTTTCTTTTCATCAAAAGCCGCATTTTATGAACAACCTTACTTCCCTGTTGCGAGTCGGCGCTCGCGCATCCGGAAAAATTTGACCAGCGGGTCGACATACGAGGCGTCGGTGCGAATCTCTACCCGGTCAACATTCATGGAACGGAATGTCTTCGCCTGATTGGCCAAATGGTCCCTGACCATCTTTTCGTATCGATTTCTCAATCCGGCGTTCCGGGTATTTACGAGCAGGGTCTCGCCGCTCTCCGGGTCTTCGAGCCGGATGATACCAATGGGTGGCAACTTGGTCTCCCTCGGGTCGGTGATTCGCACCGCAATCACGTCATGGCGCTGGTTGGCGACCCGGAGGTTTTGCTCATACCCCGAGGCAAGGAAGTCGGAAATCAAAAAAACGACCGCTCGTCGGCGCGTGACCCGCATGAGGTACTCGAGGGCTGTCGCGATATTCGTTCCTCTTCCCTCCGGCCGAAAATAGAGGATCTCCCGAATCGCTCGAAGCACATGGGAGCGTCCCTTTTTCGGCGCAACGAATTTTTCGACCCGGTCGGTGAACATGATGAGTCCGACCTTGTCGTTGTTTCGAATCGCGGAAAACGCAAGCAGCGCCGCCATCTCGGCTGCGATCTCGTTTTTCGTTTGTTGGACGGAACCGAATCGGCCCGAGCCGGAGGCGTCGACAAGCAGCATCACCGTGAGTTCGCGTTCTTCGGCAAACTGTTTCAGATATGGATGTCCCATGCGGGCGGTGACGTTCCAATCAATCATGCGAACATCGTCGCCGACCTGGTATTCCCGCACCTCTGCAAACTCCATTCCCCGTCCCTTAAAGACGCTCCGGTACTGGCCCGCAAGAACATCATTCACGGTGCGCGCCGTGTAAATCTGGATTCTGCGGATTTTCCTGATAAGTTCTTTCGGAAGCAAGGCCTTGCCTCTCTAGGGGACTTCCACGTGGTCAAATATCTTCTGGATAATGTCTTCCGAGGTCATCTCCTCGGCTTCGGCTTCATATGAAACGATTACCCTGTGCCGCAACACGTCCATCCCGATTGATTTCACGTCCTGCGGCGTCACGTAGCCTCGTCCCTGCATGAAGGCATACGCCTTCGCTGTCTGGCTGAGATAGAGGGAGGCACGCGGCGACGCTCCATACTCGATAAGGTTTTCAAGCTCCGGGAGGCCGAAGCTTGCGGGCTCGCGCGTCGCGAACACAAGATTCACAATGTAATCCTTGATTTTTTCGTCCATGTACACGGAATTCACAACCGCCCGCGCATCCAGTATGTGGTCGGGGTTCACGACCGGCTCGAGATGCACATCGCTTCCAACGACGACGCGGTCCATTATTTCACGCTCTTCCAGCTTGTTGGGGTACGTGATCTTCAATTTCAGCATGAACCTGTCCACCTGCGCTTCGGGAAGGGGGTACGTGCCCTCCTGCTCGATAGGATTCTGAGTTGCAAGAACCAGGAAAGGCTCATGTAACGCAAAGGTCTCGTCTCCGATGGTAACCTGACGCTCCTGCATAGCCTCGAGCAGCGCGCTCTGCACTTTGGCCGGAGCGCGGTTGATCTCATCCGCAAGGATAAGGTTTGCGAATAGCGGTCCTTTTTTTACGGTGAACTGTCCGTCTCGGGGGTTATAGACCTGGGTCCCCAGAAGGTCCGCCGGGAGCAGGTCGGGCGTAAACTGAATGCGCTGGAATTTTGTGTTGATGCACTCACTCAATGCGCGGACGGCGGTCGTTTTGGCGAGACCGGGAACGCCTTCCAGGAGAATATGCCCGTTTGAGAGAAGGCCCACCAAGAGGCGCTCAATCATGTATTTCTGGCCGACTATAACCTTACCCAGTTCTTTCGTTAACGTATTAACGAACTTGCTCTGCTCCTTCACGCGCTGGGTGATTACTTGAATGTCTTCGCTCATTCCTTCAGGTTCCTCCTTCTCGCTCTTCCCCGGACTCGGTCTCTTCAGGAAATGCTTCACGGATCGCGCTTCTCACTTGATTTTCCGCCCATCTCAGGTGGTCGGGTGAAGGTGTCTCTCCCCCAAACCTGACTCTCTCCGCCAGTTCCCGCAGCCGTTCCGTTCTTGCGTACGGACGCAGGAAGTCGGAATCGGCCATCCCGCATAACTTCTCCAGATATTCGCCGGTCCTGCCTTCGAGCAACAGGCGGCGTGCGGCACCAAGCTCCGCCAGCAGTTTGGAATGTTCACCGTTTGCGTATTTGAATTGGTTGCGCTCTTTCCGCCGGGAAACCCTTGTCGAATGCGCTTTCAGGAAACAAAGAATGGCGATGGCCGCTGCGGCCATGCCTGTCCCGAGCGCGAGCTTACCGCGCCTGCCGAGTATTTCCTCGCGAGTTACGCGTACGCGTGTCTCGGGCAGAGGAATTACGGTCCTCACGTCGCGACCCTTCTCGTAGTATTCCACTTTGATTCGACCAAGGTCATAGTCGCCTTGTTTTAGCGGCTTCAGTTTCATCTCGTATCGTACCACATTGTGTCCGTTTGTTCTGGAAGCCGAGAGCGTGTTCTCGATTGCCTCGAAGCCAGTGAGTTCCGAAATATCCGGTGGTGGTATATCGAAGGAATCGGCATCCCCTGTCCACGCCAACTCCAACGTCACGGCCAGGAGGCGGTTCAGGGGAATCTCCGCAGGGCGTGCCTCGAGTGTTGCCTGCGGCTGCGCGAGGGCTTGGCCGGCAAGCAGTAGCACAAGCAGGGTGCACCCCAGCCTTCTCGCATCATGACATTTTGCGCGCGGTCGCCAGCCGCGCAATACCTTTCGCACTCGAAATCGGCTCATTTCCCATATTGTAGCAATAAAAATCCGCTTCGCGCGGATGCAAACTTAATGCCATTTAAGGGCCGGCGGGCGTAAGCATTGAAAACTTAACCATTTAGGCAATTTGCTGGCCAAGTTTTCCGCAACCTCTTGCATAAAGATAGCTCCCGAAAAAAGGTGGGGAAAAACCGCAATTGGGGGTGGGACACAGTCAATGTCGGCTCTTCACGCATGAACCAAGAATCATCATGAGCTATGGGGGCATAGAAATAAGGCCGTCAATTGCTCGCACCACGGAGAGTCTTTTTGGCAGAAAATCTCTTCCGCAAGAAAAGGACAACAAACGGGGAAATTCCGAAGACAAGACCCTTCGCAACCCTCTCGGCAGCCAGCGGATGTTCGACCCATCGGGCGCACACGAACACAACCGGCCGCAGCGCGGACCTGCTCACCGATTGAAGCGCCTTGCTGGATGAAATGAGTTTGGCTAGAGGGGGACTGAATCGGTAGTACATTCGGATGAAGAATCGTCCCGGCGCAGTGGGCAAGAGGCATTGGTCTCGGAAGTTCCGTAAAACCATTACTTCTCGCGCGGACGGGCTGCCGTATGTTGCGGTCGCCACGAAGCACAGGGAACTGCTTCCTCCCCCGCCTTCAGTAGTCACTCCCGCGCGATTAGCGGTCTTGAAGATTCCCCCGCCTTCGGTTCCGGCAAACACAATGCTGGTGGTGGCCGGGTTTACAGCCAACCCGTTGACGAAAAGATTTGTCAATCCGGGAATAAATGAATTCCAACTCCGTGCTTCATCGAAACTCCGGAAAACGCCATCCCCATCCAGCGCCGCATACAGAACCGGTGACAGGTCGGGCGTCGCCGACAGACTATTTATGTCCGGCGCATCAGGCAGACCCGAACCGGCAAAGGCCCAACTTAACCCGCCATCGACGCTCTTATACACAGAGGCCGCAATGCCCCCGATGTAGACGACCTGCGGATTTGTTGGACTGAAAGTAATCGAGCGGAACGAGAAATCCGTCGTCAGGCCCGTATTGGACGCCGACCAATTTCCGGCACCGTCCACACTGCGAAATACCCCATCGCCATTCGTTGTTGCAATAAGAGTCGCTGTGACGACCGGGTTCACGGCTATGTCTGTCACGGTGGCCGGGTCGGTCAGCCCTGCATTAGCGGCCGCCCACGCGCCAGGCGCCTGTCTCTTGAAAATGCCCTCCCCCGCGACCACGGCGTAAAGAACCGAAGTCATGATCGGGTCGACGACAACTGCCGTGACCGAGGGGTTCTCCGGCAGCCCGTCGTTGAACGAAATCCAGCTTTGCCCGCCGTTCTCACTTCGAAAAACTCCTTCCATCTCTGTGCCCAGATAAATGACATCCGGGTTAGTCGGGTCAATCGCAAGGGCCACGCCTAGTGTTTCGGCAATCTCCGGACCAGCCGATTCCCACGTGTCTCCGCCGTTTCGGCTCTTGAGCACGCCCCCGCCAAACCCCGCCGCATAGGCAATCGAAGGGCTGACCGGATTTACGGCTATTGCGCGAATACGTGTCCCGACAAGACCGCTGTTGGATTGGTTCCAGTTTGACCCGCCATCGGTTGACCTGAACACGCCGAAAAACACAGTGCCGACGATAAGTTTCTGCGGGTCGAAGGGGTCGACCGCAACCGACTCCGTAAATCGGGCGCTCGGGCCACTGCTGAGCAAAGACCAACTCGTCCCGCTGAAAGCCCTTCGGAAAACACCGCTCTCAGTGGCGGCGTACGCCACCTGAGACGAATCAATATCGAAATCGCGGATATTCAGCGTCACGAGACCGCTCGTGAGCCCCTCGTTATAGCTTGTCCACGTGCCGCCGCCGTTCTGGGTGCGGAAAATACCGTTCCTCAACGTGCCGAGCAATATACTGTTAGGCGAAATGGGGTCAATTCGGAGCGAAGTGGCCGTCAGGTCGCCGACGCTCGGCAGTCCCGTGTTGATGGGATTCCATGTGCTCCCTCCGTCACCGGATTTGAAAACGCCGTTGCCGACGGTGCCCGCGTACACTGCGCCGCTGCTGGGATCGACAGCCAGCGCGGTGACGCTGATCCCGTTGAGCACGTTGTCACTCCCATTTCGGGACGTCCACGAAGCGCCCGCATTTTGGGTTCTGAACACTCCGGATCCCGTACCGGCATACACCGTATTCGTGCTTGTGCGGTCAAGGACGAGGACGAACACGTTGAGACTGGCCAGGCCGGCGTTCGCTGGCGTCCATGTGACACCGGGAAGAGAACGTTTGAACACTCCCGCGCCGGAGGTGGCGGCGTAGATGACTCCGGGTGTGACATCGCGGTCAATGATTAGGTCGACCACGTCCGAGGCGGGCAGGCCGATCCCGAACGGAGCCCACGATTTGCCGCTATCAGCGCTTTTGTATACCCGGTTTGCCGCCAGAGCTATGTAAATATTCTGGGTTTCCAAAGGGTCTATGGCAATTGCGTTCACATCCCCTCCCGCCGGCCCAACCGACCTCCACTCCAATTCGCAGTCGGCGGCCTTGGAGAAGCAGAAAAGGATGAATGTCAGGATTAACGTCGGTATTTTCGGAGCGAGGCGTTGTTTGACTGGTCGCATTCGTCTTCTCTCCTTATGGGCTTCGCAACCAATTTTCTTTTGGATATATTATCTCCCATAAGTTGAATTTGTCAAGAGATTATCAATCGTTCGCTCGGAAAAGCGGTGGCGAAGCTTCAATGGGCGCCCGTCGGACCGCCTCCACTGGCAGGCTTGAGAAGGAAGAGGAGCGGAACCGTCATAAAGAAGATGAGGAAAAGGAATGTGAAGGAATCATTGAAGGAGAGCATCATCGCCTGTCTTTGCAGTTCCCGATATATTGTTCCGAAGACCGAATCGTCGAGGACCCCGGGGTTTACGCCTAAGTGCGGCAGCCGGAACCGGAGCGAGTAGTACGCTTGTTGGAACCCGGCGTCCGTGACCGCCAGATGCTCGATCAGACGGTGATGGTTGACTTGGGTATGACGCGAAAGCATTGTCGCCGAGAACGCGATGCCGAAGCTGCCGCCGAGGTTTCGGAGCAGATTGAAAATACCGGTTGCGTTGCCCATTTCTTCCCTTGGTATTCGGGTCAGGGTGACGGTGCTGAGGGGGACGAAGAGGCATCCGACGCCGAATCCCTGAACGATGCGCGGCATCAGGACGTAGTGGTAGTCGGCATACAGGTTGAACTGGGTCATCATGTAAAACGAATAGGCCGTGACCGTGATTCCGAATGCCAATATGAGCCTTGCGTCGATCTTGCCAATCAGTCTTCCCATAATGGCCATGGAGACGAGGCTTGCGATTCCGCCGGGGGAAAGCGCCATTCCCGCGAGTGTGGGGGTGTAGCCCATCAGGAGTTGCAGGTAAAGGGGAAGGAGGACAAGGCTTCCAAAGAAGCAGAAGAAGGCGAAGAACATCATGAGGTTTCCGGCCGAGAACGAGACGCTTCGAAACGTGCGCAGGTCCACTATCGGCTTTTCCGCCGTCAGCTCGACAATCACGAGAAATATGAGCGCGGCGGCCGATATCCCCGCCAGGATAATAATCTGGCTCGAATTGAACCAATCCTCATTTTCACCCCTGTCCAGAACCAGTTGGAGACAACCGATTCCGAGAACGAGAAGCGCCAGCCCCATATAATCAATCTTTTCTTTCACTCGTTTCAGGTAGGAGGGATCGAATATGAAAAAATATATCATCATCAGGGAGATTATCCCGATGGGAACATTCACATAGAATATCCACCGCCAGCTCAAATGGTCGGTCAGCCATCCTCCCATAAAGGGGCCCATGATCGGCCCGAACATTATTCCGACACCGAATACCGCCATCGCCACGCCGTGTTCTCGAGGCGGAAACGATTCGAGCAGGATGGCCTGCGAGAGCGGTTGAAGCGCCCCGCCTCCGATACCCTGCAAAACCCTGAAGAAAACCAAGGCTCCCAGGTTGGGCGCGCTGCCGCACATCAGCGAGCTCAGGGTAAACAAAGTGACGCTGAAACTCAGATAGCGTTTCCTGCCGAACCTTCGAGCCAGCCAGCCGGTCATAGGAATGATAATCGCGTTCGACACCAGGTAGGAAGTCAGCACCCAGGTAACTTCGTCAACGCCCGCGCTCAAGCTTCCGCGTATATGCGCCAGCGCGACATTGGCGACGCTGATGTCGACAATCTCCATAATTGTCGGTATCATCACCGTCGCCGCGATGACCCATTTGTTAACGTGAAGTCGCTCGGTCGTCACAATCAATTCCGACCCATAAAATGACCGAAAGCGCTGGTGTGTTTTCCCGGTTTCGCTTCTGATACCGGCCGCTAAAGAAGCACCGGCGCAACGATGCTGCACCGGAATTAATCTCCCGCGGAGCGGATACGTCAGTCGGTATGTGTTGCCTCGGCGTCCGGACTCACAGTGGTGTCTATTGTCGGCACGACGGACATTCCCACTCGGAGGACACGCGTTGGATTGGGACGCTGCTCCAGAACAATCTTAACGGGGATTCGCTGCACGACTTTGACGAAGTTGCCGGTGGCGTTTTCGGGAGGGAAAAGCGAGAATACGGCTCCCGTGCCGACCATAATGCTGTCGACTCGACCCTTTAGCTTCAAGCCCGGATACGTGTCGACCTCAATTTCAGCCGGTTGTCCCGGTCGCACTCGCTCCAACTGCGTTTCTTTATAGTTTGCGACGACCCAAAGGTCCTCGAGCGGTACAATAAACAGGAACGGCTGCCCGGGCTGGATGCGGTTGCCGGCTTCCACGGATTTTCGAGTAACATGACCGCGGGCGGGAGAACGAATGGTTGTGTAGCCGAGGTTGAGTTCGGCCTGTTCGAGTTCCGCCCGCCGTTTCAGGATAAGAGGGTGTATGCCGTCGCCGGAATCATTTCCGAGCGCAGCGCGCGCCTTGTGCAACTCTTCGGTTGCTGCTGCCACATTTGCGCGCGCCACTTCCCGGGCGGTGATGGCTTTATCCAGCGCTTCCTTCGAGCCGACCCCGTCGGCCACCAGCGATTCAATGCGCCGGAGGTCGAGTTCGGCCTGTCTCAGAGTCGCTCTGGCATGAGCGAGGTTCGCCTCGGCGGCCTGCACGGACGCCTTCATTTGCGCCACTTCATTTTCCGCGAGCGCGAGCGCGGCTGCAGCGTCGCGAACTATTGCCGCGAACGGCTGGGGGTCCAGTTTGACGATGACCTGACCCTCTTTCACCAATTCGTTATCGGCAACGAGGACTTCGGTAACGGTTCCGGCAACGCGGGCGCTGATGGTATGGATGTGTCCGTGGATATACGCGTCGTCGGTTTTTACATAAATTCGCGCGCGGTGCCAGTAATATATTCCGACAATGCCCGCAATGCACATGCCTGCAAGGAGAACCGCCGTGGCGGTCCTTCTTCGGGTTTTCAACCGGGCGTTCGCATGCGTGCCGCTGTTTTCCTGCTCCACGTTCAGAATGGTCCCTGAAACGAAGTGAGTTACCGGCCCGTGAATAGTGGGATGGATGGCCGCAAGGATTAATGCGAATCAAATATACCAGAAAAAAGCCGATTCACGCAAGTTCGCCGCCGCATCGAAACCAGGGCCAGCTTTTTGTCTACGCGCCGCCTCCGCTTTTGACATTTTCTCTGAGCAAGGTTAAACTGTCAGAAGAGATTGATGTGTCAAAAACGACGAGGAGTTGTTCCTTCACGCGCAGCATTTCCGCAGATTCCTCTCCGATGAGTACGATGACGAAAACCCGACGAGCATTCCTTCGCTTTCTCGCGGCTGTCCCTGCAGCGCTGTGGGGAGCCGCACGCGTTGGAGGTGGGGTCTTTCGCGGCGCCGGCGCAGCTGCGACGGCGCTCTCTGCGAACGCCCCGGGTCATGCGAAGGTAGTGATCGCAAGGAATCCGTCGGTCCTCAAAAACAATGGGAAGCCGGACGGCGAAACGATACGCCGACTGCTCGCGAACTCCGTCACGGCGTTGTCGGGCAAATCCGACCCGCGCTCCGCGTGGAACAGTTTTTTTTCGCCATCTGACATCGTGGGCATAAAGGTCAACTCTCTGGCCGGTCCGGGACTGTCTTCACACCCGGAACTCGTGGCGGCGATTGTCGAGGGCTTGGCGAGCGCGGGCATTTCGAAACAAAAAATTATCGTGTGGGACCGGATGGAGCGCGAACTCGCGTCTGCGGGCTTTGTTTCGGGAAATGTCGCCGGCGCCAGGGTGATGGCAACCGATTCCGCCGGCGTTGGCTATGAGAATGAGATCGAATTTTCCGGTGAAGTGGGGTCCTGTTTCAGCAGAATCCTGTCGCGGCTGTGCACCGCGATTATCAATGTGCCGGCGCTAAAGGACCACGACCTCGCCGGCGTTTCGCTCGGAATGAAGAACTTCTATGGCGCGATACATAATCCCAACAAATATCATGACAACAATTGTGATCCCTATATTGCCGACTTGTGCGCTCATCCGTTCATTGCGGGAAAGCTTCGCCTTGTCATTTGCGATGCGCTCATCGGACAATGTCACGGCGGACCAGCGGCGCGAGCGCAGTGGTCGTGGCCACCCGCCTCGCTCCTGGTTTCGACCGACCCGGTGGCCGTCGACCGGGTCGGTTGGGAACTGATCGAGCAGAAAAGGAGAGAGAGCGACTTGCCGTCATTGAAAGACGCGGGTCGCGAGCCGACCTATATCGCAACGGCGGACCGGAAAGGTTTGGGGGTCGGCCGGCTGGGGGACATTTCCAAGATGGCGATTTCGTAGCCACACCTTCGCGTGCGCCATCAACGAGAGAAAAAATGTCAGGGCTCAACCGAAGAGATTTCATTTTGAAGACAAGCCTCGCGGCTGCGGGTTTGGGGGGAGCCGCTGCCGCATATAGGTGGGTGAAGGGCGAGGACGCGGGCACGCTCCCGGATGCGTTCGCCACGGACCAGCCGACCTTTGAGAAGTATGTTCGCGAGGCGAAGTATTACAAGAAGCTCGACGAAGGCCGGGTGGAGTGTCAGATATGTCCGCGCGAATGCAAAGTCGCTCCAAAGGAACGCGGCTACTGCGGCGTGCGCGAGAATATCGACGGGGTGTATACCACCCTGGTTTATGGGCGCGCCTGCAGCGTGAATGTCGACCCGATCGAGAAGAAGCCGCTGTTCCACTTCCTGCCCGGCGCCAAGGCGTTGTCCATTGCGACCGCTGGCTGCAACATCGAGTGCAAATTCTGCCAGAACTGGGAAATTTCGCAGTTCAGGCCCGAACAGGTTCGCGACATCGATTTGCCTCCCGAGATGGTGGTGAAGAAGGCGCGGGAGAACGGAATCGAGTCGATAGCGTTTACGTACACCGAACCGGTCGTCTTTTACGAGTACATGCGCGATACCGCCGAACTGGCGAAGCAACACGGCGTCAAGAGCGTAATGATTTCCAACGGATACATCCAGTCAAAGCCCATGGCCGAGTTGTGCGAACACTTGAGCGCCGTGAAGATAGACCTGAAGGCGTTCACGGAGAAGTTCTACAGGGAAACATGCAGCGGCGAACTCGAGCCGGTTCTGAAAACGCTGAAGCTGCTCAAGGAAAAAGGGATGTGGTTCGAGTTGGTCGTCCTCATCATTCCGACGCTGAACGACAGCGACAAAGAAGTTTCGTCAATGTGCTCGTGGGTCCAGAGCGAACTCGGTCCCGATGTTCCCATCCATTTCTCGCGTTTTTATCCAACCTATAAGATCAAGAACCTTCCTCCAACGCCCGTCTCGACCCTCGAGCGCGCCCGTGAGATCGCAATGACGGCGGGACTGAACTACACCTATGTCGGAAACGTGCCCCGCCATGAGGGGGAATCGACGTACTGCCCGAGATGCGGAAAAGTGGTGGTCAAGAGGATCGGCTACCACATTCCGGGGGTGTGGATAAAAGACGGGAAATGCGCATCCTGCGACACCCCGATAGCGGGGATATGGAAAGCCTGACGTTCGGCGCCGAGCGGACCACTCTTACTCCTTCGAGGCTTCCGCCTCTTCTTTTTCCTCTATCGGTCCGGATTTCAGGTAGATGGTTTCCCGCCCTTTGTATCTCAATGGAACCGGCAGCAACGCAAAAATTGTGGGAACGAATATGAGCGTCAGTATGAGGCAGCTTATCATCGTGAAGCAGATGAGCAGTCCGAGACTGCGCATGGGTGCGAAGTCGGACAGGAAGAACGTGACAAAGCCGATGATGTTCGACGCCGCATCGTATACGATTGCGGGGCCGGCCGCCAGGATAGCCGTGCGGACCGCTTCATCGGTGTGCCTCGTGCGAAGCGATTCCCGTTTCAGGCGGGTTATGAAATGGATCGCAAAGTCCACCCCCACTCCGACGGAGATGCCGGTCAGTACGGCCGTTGCCATGTCCAGTCTGATTCCCACGTGTCCCATGAGTCCGAATGTCGCCAAGGTCGCGAGTGACAGGGGAACAATGGTAATCAAGCCCAGCCGCACCGAACGGAACGCGATCGCGCAAATTATCCAGATGATGACCGTGTTTGCAATGATATTGGTTATTTTGCCGCGAATAATGTAGTGGTTCTGTGCGATCCATACCATGCTTCTGCCGCCGAAATCGGCCCTCAAGCCGCCCGTCAAATTGTTGTCGCAGTAGCTTGCCAGGGCGTTGTACATGGCTTCGAGATGGGTGCTGTCGATGGCGGTTGTCATAACGGCCACCTTGCACCGTTGCATGTCGTAGTCCATCATCTTTTCGACCTGCACCGGATCGCGCGTGAGTGAATGGACCAATAGTAGTTGCGCGATTGTTTCCCGGTCGTCCGGCACCGCATCAAATGCCGGGTCGTCCTCATTCAGGATGCGGTTCATCCTCTTGACGACATCCACGATGGACTTCGTGTATTTCACCCTCGGGAATTCCTCGGCATATTTCTGAAACGCCTCGATCTGCTTCAGAACGGCGGGCGATTTCAGTCCTTCGGGCTCCGGGGTCGTGAACATCACGTTTATGTGATACGGTCCCTGGAACTCCTCTATAAAGAGCGAGATCACTTCGTGGGCGCGATGGTGGGGCGGGAACACCTCGGCGGGCGCAACGCCTACCTTTATTCGTGTGATCCCGACGATGGAGACCACCGTCAACAAAGCAAGCAATGCGACGATTACGGCTTTGTGCCTGAGCCCGGCGGTTGCGAAGAGATTGAACAGGCGGTCGAGCACGAGCGGCCTTCGGGGGCTTTTGCCCTTGAACAAATTCTTTTGCAAGGCCATCGCGGAGGGCAGCACGACGATCGAGAGGAAAGCTCCGAACGCGACGCCGAGAGCAACACAGATTCCGAATTCGCGAATGGAGAGTATCTTGAATACGACCAGCGTGAGAAAACCGACCATCGAAGTGCCGGCCGCAAGCAAAATGGGGGTGCTGACCCTGTGAACACCTCGGATTACCCGTTCTCGCACGCTCCCCTCTGAAGTCGCTTCTTGGCTCGAGCTATATATGACGTGGATGGCATAAGAGCTTCCGAGTGCAGTGAGGACCGACGGAATTGTGGAACTCAATATTGAAAGCGGAAACCCGAGATAGTGCATAATGCCCATGGTCCAGAGGATACAGACAAGAATCATGAGCACCGGACCGATTGTGTGTCTCAGAGAGCGAAAGAAAAAGAAAATGCCGAGCGCGATGAAACAGAGGGCCGTGGGCCCGAGCAGCCGCGCATCGCTGGCGATTCCGATGTTGGCTTCCTCGTTCATAATCTGGTGGCCGAACGGATAAATGCGTTCGGGGCCCGCGTGCTTCTCTGCGATAGCGTGCAGTGAATCGTACAGCTCGCGGGGGTCGTATCCGGTGTCGAGTCTGACCACCAGCAGTGTCGCTGTTTCATCATTGGAAATCAGCCTGCCATAAATCTCGTGGTCGCGGCGAATATCCTGCCGCAGTTGTTCGATCTCTTCCTCCGTGCGCGGAAGAGGCGAGAGGTACTTTCGGATGTCAAGGCCGAACTCGTCCCACTTCACCCGCCGGACGGTCGCGAGGCTGAGCGTCTGTTCCGCCAGTACGCAGTCCAGCGTATTGAGCTCACGCGTGAGCGTTTCGATTTTCTCCAATGTGGAAGGATTGTAGACGTTTTCGTGAACGACCGCGAGATATGCGCTTTCGTCGCTGCCGAAGTAGGAGGTGTATTTCTCGTTGGCTCTGATGAGCGCGTCGTTTTTCGGGAGGTCACCTTCGAAGAACGGGCGCACGGAAAGCTTGGGAATGCCCGCAACGAAAATGACGGTCGCTATCGCCGACAGGAACAACACGAGTTTCGGGAACCTGCCGATAAGAACCGATGCCAGGCGAGAACTTCGCATTCAGCGCTACTGCCTTGAGAGGACTGCGTTGACTGCTTGCTTGAAATCGTTCATTGCAAATGGTTTGGTAATATATCGACAACCCGTGCTTTCCAGGAACGACTTGATTTCCGGCACGAATATGTCACCCGTCATGAATATGACTCGTTTCTGAAGCTCAGTGCGGTTTTCGAGCATCCACTTGTAGAGTTCCACTCCGTTCAGACCCGGCATACGGCAGTCAATGATGCACAGGTCATAATTTTCCTCCAGCAGCCGCCTTTTCGCTTCTTCTCCGCTTCTGACCGCAGTGACACGATGCTCTTTTTTGAGAATGTCATTGATAGCGGAACTGCAGTCCGGATCATCCTCCGCCACCAGCACGCGCCGGAGCTTTGCGGTCGCCCGGGTCGGTGGTTGCTCGCTGCCTTGCTTGTCTTCCCTTATTGACCTTGTAATGGGAAGCGTGATAGTGAAGGTCGTTCCTTTTCCGACTTTGCTCTGCACGGATATTTCACCGTGGTGCGCCCGGATCAATCCGTGTGAAACACTGAGGCCGAGGCCCGTTCCCCCCGTTCCTTTCGTGGAAAAGAAAGGGTCAAAGATTTTGAGGAGGTGGTCTTCCGGTATGCCGCAACCGGTATCCTGTATGGTAAACACAAGGTTGGCGCCGTCGCGGGCCGACCGGATATGGAGCCTGCCTCCCTCCGGCTCCATGGCCTGGAACGCATTGTTTATGATGTTAAGGAACACCTGCGCAATCTGTTTTTCATCCGCCATGGTGAGCGGAAGCGTGTCATCGAGTTCCATGTTCACGTCCATGTGCTGCGCCTTCACCCGGTAATCGAGCAATGCCAATGTGTCGCGTATCGTCGCATTCAGGTTCACCGGGTCGCGTGTGGAACTGGACGGACGCGCGAAATTGAGCAGCGAGCTAACGACCGTCGCCGCGCCCGACGCCGATTTCTCTATCGTGTCAATATAACGAAGAGTATCGTGGTCAAAATTCTGCTCTTTCAACAGTTGGGCGTACGCAAGCACCGGAAGGAGTTTGTTATTCAGTTCGTGCGCAACTCCTGCCACGAGTTCGCCCAGGGAAGCAAGCTTCTCGGAACGAACGAGTTGTTCGTGCGTTTCTCGCAGTTTCGCGTTCGCCTCCTCAAGCTCCGTTGTGCGCTCCCGAACCTTTGCTTCCAATTCCTTATAGAAACGTTCTTTTTCCCGCTCCATCCGCTGTTTAAGGCTCTCGCATTCAACCATGAGACGCTTGTTTTCGATCGCGCGCTCGGCAATGAGTTTTATTTCGTCAACGTCAAACGGCTTTGTGACGTATTCGAAGGCGCCGTGTTTCATTGCTTCCACCGCATTCTTAACGGTTCGGGTCGCAGTCACGATCACAACTTCGGGTGACCGGTCCCTGGATTTGATTATCTTCAGCGCCTCGAGCCCCGACATTCCCGGCATCAGGATATCAAGGAAAACGAGGTCTACGGTATCAAATTTCAGGTACTCGAGTCCCGCCTCCGCCGAGTCCGTCAGGACCACGTCATATGCGTCTTTCAAAATGATTCGAATGGCCTCGCGCACGCTGAGTTCGTCATCGACAACGAGTATCTTATGCATCTTTTGGAGCTCCCTGCGGTAACATGAGCCGTACGAGGGTACCTTTGTTCGGTTCGCTCGAAACCGTGATATCTCCCTTATGTCCCCGGATTATTCTCCGAGATATGGCTAAGCCGAGCCCCATCCCTTTCACTTTGCTCGTGTGGAACGGTTTGAACAGGCTCGGCATTTCCTCTTCGCTGATACCGGCGCCGGTATCCGAAATCTGTATCTCGGCCACGGTTCCTTTCATTTTGCCGGCTCCGAAGGAGTGCGACCCGGGATATCGCTTCGTGCCGGTGGTGACGGTGAGAACGCCTCCCGAGGGCATCGCCTCCAGGGCGTTATTCAGTATCTGGATGACTGCCTCGTTCAAGAGGTTTCTGTCAAACGGGATCAATCCGTTGGCCAGATGAAAAACCTTTTTAATCGATATGCCCGTTTTCCCGAAGTTTTCCAGCGTTTGTTCGAGGGCATCTTCAAGGAGGCTGTGAATGTCTCCGGGCTCGGGTCGTATCTCAAGGGGTTGAGAGTATCTCAGCAGTCGTTCCACGACCCTGTCCAACTTGTCGATTTCCTTCAGCGCTATTTCCGAAAACTCGGTGCGGAACTTTTCGTCGTTGTAGCTTTCGGGAACCAGTTGAGTGAACGTTCGAATCGCCACCAGGGGGTTCTTGATCTCCTGGGCAAGGCAGAGCGCGCATCGCTGCCAGTCCTCTTCTCCTTCCGTGCCAGGGGAAGGTTTCACGGTCGACAGGTCCGTAAAGATCATCACTGCGCCGACTGGTTTGCCGGCCGTGTCGGTAAGCAAGGAGGTGCTGATGCCCAGATGCGATTTCGTGGCCGGGTCAACCATCTCCTGTCGGCAAAACGATTTTTCTTCACGAAGGGTTCGAAACACGATATCGGCGAACACGGAACCCATTTTCTGGACATTGTGGCCGATTACTTCGGAGGCGTTCAGGCCCAATATCTGTTCGGCCGCCTTATTGAAAGCTATTAGCCGGCCCTCGGAATCAGTGGCTATCAGGCCGGAGTTAACGCTCTGGAGGATGCCTTCGAACCGCTCTTTCAGGACAAAGGCGGCCCGGTGACGGCGGGCGTTTTCAATGATCGCGGCAATGTGTTGCGAGAGCAGGTACAAGAACTCAAAGTCTTCATCGGACAAACGCCTGCCCGTCACTTTTCTGCCAAGCAGCAGGATGCCGGTCAAGCGCCCTCGCGCGGCAAGAGGCACACAGACCCTTGATTGCAGAAGGTCGAGTTCCTTCCTTATGCTGAGCAGTTCCTCGCCCGCGATTTGCGGGTTCGGGTCATCCATGTTGAGAATCTGGTCATATCTTTTCAGCCAGGAAACCAGGTTCGCCCAGGGGGAAATGGGGTGCTTGTTCAAGTCGGCGGGGTCGAGACCAACGGCAGCTTCGATTTGCATCCGTTGTGTCTTCTCGTTATAGAGCAGCAGGACCGCCTTGTTGATGGCGAGCATC
Organism: uncultured bacterium; assembly: GCA_964453435.1. GTDB lineage: Bacteria > Abyssobacteria > SURF-5 > SURF-5 > SURF-5 > CAYVQZ01. The sequence goes on along the minus strand of CAYVQZ010000001.1, from coordinate 150,989 downwards.
TCGATAACGGCGTCGAGAACCAGCGAGTAGAGCCGTTCGGGAACAAACACATCGCTGACCGCCTTGAGGAATTTTCTCAATGATTCCAACACTTCCCTGCGTTGGCCGACGGCGACACCGCTTGCGGACGGCTCATGTGCGGGGCGAGAGGGGGGGTGCGGTTCCGCAGACTTCAAGGCTTGAAGCTGCTGGCGCAGTCGCGCCCTCTCGACCGCACGGGCAACTGACGCCAAGAGAATATCCCGGTCGAACGGCTTGGCCACTACATCGTAGATTCCCGTCGCCCTCATTTCACGGCTTGCTTCGGAATTGGCTCGAACCGTAAGGAGGATGCAGGTGAGGTCCGGTGAAAGCGAACGCAACCGCTGGAAAACCGACACGCAATCGAGGTTCTCGAGGAATTCATCGAGAATAACGACATCAACCGGTTGTTCGACAATCACGTTGAGCAACTGGGGAAGTGTTCGCGCCGATGCAAGCAAATATTCTTCTCCGAGCAACAGGCGAACCGACTCCTGAATGCTATCCTCGCTCGAGGCGGCCACGATTACATCCATGTTACACCTTTTCTTTTGCGAATATCTGATTGACGGGAAGCGAAATAACGAATTCCGTGCCTGCGTTCTCCTTACTGTCCACTGATATAGTTCCCGAATGTTCCTTTATAATGCCATGCACCACGGCCAGCCCCAACCCCAGCCCTTTTTCTTTCGTGGTGAAAAACGGATCGAATATTCTCGCAAGGTCCTTCCGGCTTATCCCCTTGCCGGTGTCGCGAACCTTGATGAGCACGGCATCGGCCTCCTCCATCGAGGTGGCAGCCTCGGTCCCGTAAAACATTCGGGCGATCGGGTCCGCAATATCGCCGAGGTGAGGATGTTTGCTTTTCCGAAGCGAGACGGAGATTTTCAGCTCGCCTCCGAACCCGTTATCGGTTGCCTGTATCGCCTGTAAGCCATTGAGGCAGAGATTGAGCAACACTTGCTTCAGCTGGCTCTTGTCCCCGATTATCGGCGCCGAGGGAATATCGAAAACCTTCTCGACGGCGACCCCCATTTTCGTTGTTTCGGAACTCAACAGCAACAGCACTTCTTCGATTATCTCGATTATATCCACCGACTCGAATGCGGGCGCCGTCGGCCGGGCGAACTCGAGCAGTTTCTCGACGATAGTGTTGATTCGCTCGACCTCATCTACGGTGATGGATGAGAACTTTTCCCTGAACTCGGCGTCGCCGTACCGCGACGGCAGAAGCTGAGCGAACGTCTTGATCGACACGAGAGGATTTTTTATCTCGTGAGCCATTCCCGCAGCGAGCGTGCCGAGCGACGCAAGTTTGTCCGCCCGCCACATTTCCCCCTCGAGCAGCTTTATGTCCGTCAAATCGTTAAACACCAGCAGCGCCCCGGTCACCTCGCCCTTTTCTCCCTTAATCAGCGACGTGCTTGCGCTCAAATGGCTGATACTGTTTTCTTGCGAGAGAACCTGAACCTCATGGTTCGAATATCGACCCTTCCCTTCCAGCGTGTGGACCAACATCGAACGGAGGGGAAGCGGCAAAGCATCGATATTCTGGTTAATTGCTCCATGCGGCAGCAGGCGCAAGATTTCCCGGGCCTTGTCGTTACAGGTGGTGATTACCTGCTTTCGGTCGACCGCGACAACGCCGCTGCTCATGTATTTTAATATATTGTCGTTGTGATTTTTAAGCAGGGTAACGGTGTGGTGGAGCAGCGCATTCTCGAGGGCGACCGCCGCTTGGTTGCCCAGTGTCGCCAACAGGTTCAGGTCTTCGCTGGAATAAATGTCGGAGGATATTTTCTCGCCCAGCGAGAGGATTCCGATGAGCTCGCCCCGGTAAATCAAGGGGATGAACACTTCTGCCTCCATGCGGGCAAAATCTTTTTCTATCGGCTCAAATTCGGAGAGCGGCAGGCTGCGCTTGAGTTCCTCCCTGACCAGCAACGACCGCTCCTTGTTCATTCGTTTAATGACGTCGGCGTCGCCGGGTATGTTGCCGTCCGCGCCCCCGAGCGCAAGGGGAATCGAGGACCTGGTTGTGAATTTGTTCTCGTCGTTTTCCCACAAAAGCAATGCAGTTGTTCTCACTTGAAGAATCGATGCAACTTCGTGGACAATCCGGTTTTGAAGGTCGTCGAGGTCCAGAATCCACGTCATTGACGAACTGAATTCGGTGAGCGCGGCCTGGTAGTTGTATCGCCCCCTGAAGAAGTAGCGGTCAACGAGCGTCTCCATTTGTGACCGCAATGGTTGAACAAGCAAAGCCGCACAGGCAGCGGCAAGGAACACTGCGCTGCGAGGGGGCAGCTTCAGGATCGGATTGACGACCACGATGACCCCGATGAGAGCGGCGGTCATCAGGATGGTGATGCCGGTATAGATAAGAACGTTCCTGAACACGACTCCCAAATCCATCAGCCGGAACCGGACGATGGCATACGAAATGCTGGCCGCGCTCACAACGGTCAGAAGCGGTGTGAGGTCCGACAATCGTGAAATGCCCACCTGAGGAAGCACCAAGGTGATGAACACGACCGCGGTGATCGGAATAAGGAGACCCCAAAAGGTATATTTAAGCTGGACACGCTCAAAACGGCCCGGATGCGCCAAATACTTTCGAGCGAGTAGGAAAAGACTGTATGCGGTGAAAACTATGGCATATCCGGTGAAGAGAAGGATCCCGTTCCCATAGACCGGCCTCACGCGTTCGCCGACGTATGTTATATCCTCCAGGACAAAGGGCGTAAAGGCCGCTATTGCCGCGAGGCCGCCGGGGACATAAATCCAGAGCAGTACTTTTTTGGAAACGGTGTTCGCGGAGGTTTGAGGAAACACATAGGAAAACAAGCACAAATTGCAGGCCATCATCGCTCCACCGAAGAAGGTGAGGTGGCCCGCAAACTCCAACATCTCACGCTCTCGGCCTATTTCAATGATGAATATGGCGAGACTCCACACGACGGCGCTGAACACGAAAAGGCTGAACGAGATATTCGTTATCTTCTTTGGATTTTTCAATAAGACATACGTCGCCAATGCAAAGTTGGCGAACGCCGCTACGAGTATGCTCAGAGCTTTCGGGTCCATTCGTCACCCTCTCGGCTTCACAGCCGAAACTCCGTCATTGTCATACTACATGGTTATCCGAGTCGCTGTATCTTTTCGCAACCAAAACCGCGTTGCTGTCGTCCAGAGCATGGTTATTCAAGAGGGCTACGTTCACACGGTTGATTCTCGCGACATTGGGCACGTAATCAAGATCGCAGTCCGGATCGGGGCACTCGTAGTTGATGGTCGGAGGAATAATGTCCGTCTCGAAAGACATCAAAGCGGCAGCCAACTGCATGGGGCCGGCCGTTGAATTCGGGATTCCCGTCATCGATTTTATGGAACTTATCGGCAACCGGTACGCATGTTTCCCGAATACCTCTTTTAATGCGAGAGTCTCCATCTTGTCCGAGATTACACCGGAGGTCCCGTTGGCCGATACGAAATCGACATCCTCCGGTCGAATCCGAGCATCCGCGAGCGCTTCGCGCATGGCATGGACCATGCCTTGTTTAATCGGAAGTGTTCGCATCGAGCCCCTGTGTTTTTCCCGCGATGCAAAGCCTGCAATTTCGCCATAAATATGTGCACCGCGCATTCTCGCGTGTTCCAGTTCCTCCAGAACCACGAAGGTTGAACCCTCCGAGAGCACTCCGCCATGACGCTTCCTGTCGAACGGCCGCATAATCGCTTCCGGCGGCATGTCGGAATTCTTTGCCAGCAACCCCGAAGCGATGAATGCGAGAAAGGTGAAGAAGGCGAGAGTGCTTTCCGTGGCACCCGCCAGAACAATGTCCTTGCGCCCAGTTTGGATGTCCCTCAATCCTGCTCCGATTGCATTGAAGCCCGATGTGCAGGCCGTGGAGATGGTGGACGTCGATTCGAAGAAGCCGAGAGCGTTGGCGACTTCGGCGGTAGGGGCGTGTGGACAAATCGCCGTGAGGGCATGGGCCGAGACATGGAGGTGGGTTTTTTCTTGCAAGACTGATTTGAGCTGAGTTTCGACCGAGTCGACCGGAGGAGATGTTGTTCCCAGTATCAGAGACGGGCGGGAGTTGCTGTGCTGGTTCGGCCGCATCCCTCCGTCTTCAGCGGCCATCTTTGCCGCCGCAATGGCAAACTGAGTGTATCGAGCCGTGACTGGAAGCCGATTTTCGTCCACATACAGGGAAGGCTTGAAATTTTTTACTTCGCCACCGACATGAACCGGCAGTTCGGAGGTGTCAAAATAGGTGATGGGGGAAACGCCGGACCTTCCCTCGACCAGGGAACGCCACCATTGTTGCTTCCCGATACCGACCGACGATACTACGCCGATTCCTGTTACCACACAGCGCTTCTGCACCCGATGAACCTTCCCGTCCTAAGCCCGCCGTAATTCCACCAGTGAACTACTACATGTCGCGAAATCGAAAATGAGAAGCCCAACATCTTGGAAAGCAGAGAAAAATCCGACTACTATTAATCAGCTCATAAATATTTTACTACCAATCCCTTCCCATGTCAAGCCAATCCGAACTCCTTTTTTATTAATCTATAAATTTATATTTTATGCTGAAAGGCAAGTTTTGTCAACCCACTTTAACCTCCAGCCGCCGTCCGAAACCAAAAAGATGCGCATCAGTCATCCAGCCGCCGTCCCGACAGAGACAGGTTTCGCGCAATTTCTGCTTTGGCGACAAGCGGTCTTCTATGCAAGAATCTTTCCAAAAGTGCGGGGTCTGGGCAGAAGGAGCGTGTCCCACGGTTGCTGATACGGGTCATTGGGGGGACACCGTGAGGCATGATGTCTCCCAATAACTCCTTCGCCAGGCAATCATGAGACGGTTTCACTGTCTCCAAAGCGAACAACTTTCACCGTAAACCGTGGGGGAGCACACTCACAGACCCCTGCGCTGGCATTTCGGCAACATGGGTAATCCTGAGACGAATTCAGGACGGCTTCCGCCGTCGTCCTTCTTCGCGCGGCGGGAGAGGAGAGGGAGTATCAGGCGTGGTCGGGAATACCGGGCGGGCGGCTGGCCTCCTCTGCCATTTCCAGCATTGCGTTCAGGCGTTCCGCTATGGTGTTTTCAATCCCCTCTTTTTCCTGCTTGATTCTCAACAACTCATCGGCAATATTAAATGCGGCAAGCGTGATAACCTTGGCGGGCGAGGATATTTTTCTCGATGACTCAATCTTCTGTATTTGCTCGTCCACGTATTTGGCGAGCGCCTGCACATATTGGGGGTCGTCGGTCTTAAAGACGTACTCGGTTCCGTAAATCGACACTTTCACGGTAACTTGTCTGGTCACGGGTTCTCGTTGCCTTTCAGCGCTTGCACCTTTTCCAGCAATTCGAGGGTTTCTTTGCGGATGCGCTCTCTCTGCTGCTCCATTTTCCTCTTTTCGGTTTGCGCTTCTATAAGGATGGAACCCCTTTCTTCGAGCACCTCGAGTTTTCGGCTTTTCTCCAACAATTCATTCAGCAAGCGCTCATTCTCTTGGCGCAGCGCTTCGTTTCTCTCGCGCATTTCGCGAAAGTCGGTAATGAGCCGTTTCATCTGTTCTTCCAAGCGGGTCAGCTTTTCTTCCATCGCTCATCGTGACCTTAGTTTTGCATCAAATGATTCTTCGAGCGCTCCGACAATTCTGTTGAACTCATTCGTGATTTCTTCGTCGGTCAAGGTTCGTTCGTCGCTCTGGAACCGCAGGGTAAACGCCAGACTCTTCATGTTTTCACCGATTTGTTCGCCCCGATAAAGGTCGAAAAGAACCACGTGCTTGAGTAATGGTCCGGCTGCTTGCACAATCGCGGAATGGATTGCAGAGGCTTCCACGTCCTGGTGCACCACGATGGCCATGTCGCGGTCGGAAAAGGGAAACCGGGAAGGCTTCTCGTATCTTCGGGATGAGGCGCCTTGTGACTCGAGCAAGGAGGCATCGAATTCAAACAGATAGACTTTCTGGGCCAATTCGTACTTGTGGAGAATGTCCGGGTGTATTTCACCGGTTTTCCCGATGACGTTTCCATCCACCAACAGGTCGGCGCATATTCCGGGGTGAAATCCCGGGTGTGTTGCTTTTCTTGTTTCCACCCGCGCGCAGCCGAGCGTTTGAAGGAGCGTTTCCGCAACGCCTTTCGTGTCGAAAAAATCAACTTCTTTCGATTCATGTTTCCAGTTTATGGGGCTCGGCAGGCCGGTGGCGGCCGCGCAGACATATGTTCTCTCGTCGGGCAATTCGTGTTCTTTGTCCGGCAGGTATATTTTGCCGGTCTCAAAAACCTTCAAGTCCTTGTTTCCGATTTTCACATTCGTTTGGACGGTGTGAAGTATCCCCGGGACCAGCGTTGTGCGCAGCACGCTTGCATCCTCGCTCAGCGGATTCTTCATGCGGATGGGGAGCATGCCGCCGTTGGGTTGCACGTCGGCCATATCCTTTGGCGAGCCGAAACTGTACGCAATGATCTCCGTGAAACCGCAACTCTTCAGGATTGCTTTGCATTGGCTTTCGAGAGAAGGCGGTTCAATCCCGCGCTCCATGACGGTAGTATCAGAAGGATAGGACGCTTCAATCTTCTCGTACCCGTAGATTCGTGCTACCTCCTCTATCAAGTCTATTTCAGCCGTGATATCCGGCCTGTAGCTGGGTACCTTTACGAGCACCGTTTCGGAATCGCTGGTAAGCCTCTCGAACCCCAGCGATTGCAGAATCGAAACAGCAATATCCGGCGGCGCTTCGATCCCGAGGATTCTCTTCATGCGGGCAAACCTGAGCGGTATCTCGGGAAAGGCGAATTTGCGCGGATACTCGTCGACCAGCCCCCGCGCGACCCTGCCTCCGCACAGTTCTGCCATCAACGAGGCGGCGCGGTCGAGGGCGACCGGCGCCATTTCCGGGTCGGCGCCGCGTTCAAATCGGTAGGAGGCTTCGGTGGAGAGCCCGAGTGACTTCGATGTTTTCCGGATTGTTGCGGGATCAAAATAGGCCGATTCAATCAGAACCGTGTTCGTCAGTTCCGTAACCTCCGAATTGGCGCCCCCCATAATTCCGGCGATGGCGACCGGTTTCTCCGCGTCTGCAATTACCAGCATGTGTTCCGAAAGCTCGCGGCTTGTCCCGTCCAGCGTGACGATTGACTCACCGCTTCGGGCTCGCCTCACCACAATCCTGTTCTCTTCCAATTTGTTGTAATCAAAGGCGTGCAGAGGGTGTCCCAATTCCATGAGGACGTAGTTCGTAACGTCAACGACATTGTTCAGAGGTCGGAGGCCCGCCTTTGCGAGCCTCTGCTGTATCCACGCCGGTGACGGGCCGATTGTGACACCGGACACCACCCGGGCCGCATATCGGGGACAGCCGACCTCGTCGTCGATCGTGACCGATGTGAGGGACGCCGTATCGTGCTCATTTTCCGCTGCGCGAACGTCCCCGAGCGTTGCGCCGCCCCCCGTTATCGCCGCCACTTCGCGAGCCACGCCGAACACGCTCAGGCAATCCGACCGGTTAGGGGTGACCCCGAGCTCGAGTACGACATCGCTCAGTCCGAACGTTTCATCGAGCGATTTACCCAATGGCGCCTCGGCGGGCAGTATCATAATGCCGGAATGGTCTTCGCTGATTCCCAGTTCTCGCTCGGAACACATCATCCCTTCGGAGGATTCGCCCCGAATTTTTGTCTTCTTCACTCTTGTTCCATCTTTCAGCCGCGCCCCGACCAGGGCCACGGGAACTTTGTCGCCCTCACTCATATTTCGCGCGCCGCAAACGATGCGGAGCGAGGAAGGTCTGCCGACATCAACCTCGCAGAGCACGAGTTTGTCAGCGTTGGGGTGAGATTTGATCTCGAGCACCTTGCCCACAACCACTCCTTCGAAGTCCGGCCTGATCTCATCGATCGCTTCCACTTCCACTCCGGCCATCGTCAGCCGGCCCGACAATTCGGCGGGCGTGAGATTCGTAGGGACGAACTCTTTCAGCCAGTTGAGCGAAACGCGCATGAATGTGTTTCTCCGCGGGTTGTTGTGGCACTGTGATTTGGCGCCGCGAGCCTGTTCGAGTGAACTTTCCGAACCTTCATGAACCCCCTCTCCGCCGGCGCTCCTTTCGAGAACCTATCGACATAGTATGAGAGCGCAGAGCGTCAGAACTGCTCGAGGAATTTGACGTTGTTCTCGTACAGCACCCTGATGTCGTCGATGCCGTATTTCAACATGACCAGCCTGTCGACGCCCAGGCCGAACGCGAATCCCGTATATTCCTCGGGATCGTAGCCCACTGCGCGGAACACGTTGGGATGAACCATGCCCGAGCCGAGTATCTCGAGCCAACCCGAGTGCGAGCAGGTCCGGCAGCCCGTGCCGCCGCATATTACACAGCGTATGTCGACCTCGGCGCTCGGTTCCGTGAAGGGGAAGAAACTGGGTCGGAACCGCAATGCGGTTTCCGGGCCGTAAAGCTTATGGATGAACGCCACCAGAACACCCTTCAGGTCTCCCAGGGTGATATTGGTATCGACCACCAACCCTTCAACCTGATAGAACATGGGGCTATGGGTCACGTCGTCATCTCGGCGAAATACTTTGCCGGGCGCCACAATTCTCAGAGGGGGTCGCCGTGACGACATCACTCTGATCTGCACGGGAGAGGTATGGGTCCTCAGCAGGACGGCGTCGCTTATGAAAAAGGTGTCCTGCATATCTCGTGTCGGGTGGTCCTTGGGGAAATTGAGAGCTTCAAAGTTATAATAGTCTGTTTCCACTTCGGGGCCGGTCGCCACCTCGAAGCCCAGGCTTTCGAATATGCGAAGGATTTCCTCGAACACGATTGTTATCGGATGCAGATGCCCCAGCTTGGGTCTTATTCCGGGGAGCGTGACATCTACGGTTTCCTTGCTGAGTCTCCGGCTCTTTTCCTGCTGTTCGAGCTGGGAGCGCCTGGCGTCGATGAGTTCCTGAATTTCAATTTTCAATTCGTTCGTGCGCTTGCCGAACGCAGGGCGCTCTTCGGGCGGAAGCGAGCCCGTTTGCCGAAGCAGCCTGGTGATGGCTCCCTTCCGGCCCAGGTACTCGACTTGCGCCTGTGCGAGCTGCGAAAGGTCGGCGGACTCCCCGACCTTTTCCCTTGCCTCGTTTTTGATTCGTTGCAGTTTTTCTTCCATGGCCCGGTGCGTTTCCCTCATTGTCCGAATATAGCCGTACCGACCCTCACCATGTTCGAGCCCTCCTCGATCGCAACCTCGAAGTCATTCGTCATTCCCATCGATAGCACATCCAGACGAACCCCCACAATGTCCCTGGCTCGAAGCTTTTCGGCCAGTTCGCGGAGCTGTCGAAACGAGGGTCGTGCCAATTCGGGTTGCGGCGCCAAGGGCGCCATGGTCATCAGACCCTCTATCTTCAGGGTTTCCATGCGCGCAATCTCGCGGATCAACGATTCGGCCTCGTTTGGCGGCACGCCGTATTTCTGGCCTTCATTCGAGGTGTTCACCTCGATCAGGACACGGACCGTGCGAGCCGCCGCACGGCATCGCTTCTGAAGCGCCGCGGCCGTCGACACGCTGTCGACAGACTGCACCATATCAAAAATCTCGACTGCCTGGGCCGCCTTTCTTGATTGCAGGTGGCCGACCATGTGCCACTCGACCGTATCTCCTATCTCGGCATGCTTTGCCAGAGCCTCGCGGACCCTGTTCTCTCCGATAATCGTGACCCCGCAGTCTATCGCGCGTTTTATTGTCTCAACATCCACCGTTTTTGTAACTGCCACAAGCGTAATATCTGCCGGGTCCCGCCCCGTCTTTTCCGCTGTTCGGGATATTCGCTCTCGCAGATGCCTCAAGTTTGCTTCGATAGCCACCAGTCATCACCGCCGGTGCAATTGGATTGTCTCCGTTCGATAAGGTGAGGGTGCAGGCAATTCAAGCGGACATCGTCTTGAATTTGTTGAGGGGGCAGACAACCTTCGTTAGGAAGAAGCTTTCTGCTCCTCGGCCAATTTTGCCTTCAGGCGTAAATATTCTCTTGGCGCTATCACGTCGGCCGGGTCGTATTCCTTGATGGATTTCCAGATTTCGAAGGCTTCCTTGATCTTGTCTTCCCGCTCCAGCCTGCGGGCTTCGAGCTTCTTGTTGAGCCTGGCAATCGTGAGCTTATGCATCACATAATCGGGATGACGGCGGCCATAATCCTCGAGAACGGCCAGTGCCTTTTCTTCTTCTTTCAGCCGCTCCAAGGAAAGCGCATATGCGCGTTCCACCCACGGTTCGTGGTCATATTTAATTGCTTCCGCGAGATAATAAGCCGCCTTTTCCCAGTCGGCGAGCTTGCGAAAATAGAGCATGAATCCCATTTCCGCATATAGTTTCGCGTTCCGCGGGTTGTTCTTGATCCCTTTCTTCAAGAGCTCGACCCCTTGGTCAATATATTTCTGTTTCTCTTCAGCCGAATTAAACATTACCGTCACATTGTACGCGAGATGCCATGCTCCGAGGGCGTAGGCCTCGATAAAATGAGGGTCGAGCGCGACCACTGTTTCCATCATGGGCAGCATCCGCTGCACAAGACCGAGGTGCCAGTGTTCATCGACCTTGAGCCAGAGCATGTCCGCCACCAGTTTTCGGAATCCGAGCGCGAGCGCCCCGACGTTCGCACTCACATCGGGGTTGGCCCACTCGATTTCACCCTCCACAAGCGTCAGCTTTCTTTGCCTGGCCAACTGAACAAACGACTCATACAGTGGTTCAAATCGCCGGAGACTCAGAATCTGCCATTTCTCGTCAACCGGCAATTCCTTGAAGTCGGGGTGCAGCGTTGCTCCAAGTTCCTCGACTCGCTCGAACAGAGCGGCCTCCTCGGGCGAGCGCTCATCAGCATCGATGACAATGCGTCGCAGCAGTTGCTCTTGATAGGCCTCCTGGTTGTCGATCCATCTCAGGAAGGCCACCTTTCCTTCGTCCTTTTCGATACCGCGTTGAAGAAGCGATATGGGAACCAAAAAGGCGAGGGCGAGAACACCGAAGACAAGCTGTTCGTTGATTCGTTTCATGTCTTGTTACATGTCTTTCTTCCGGAACAACAGGTACGTGACGAAAAGACCGAAGCCGGCGTAGAGCAGCGCATAGATGAACAGTGTTGTAATGCCCTGCGGCACGTAGGGGTCATTATGCACGAGTTGATTCCTCAGATAGAAATTGCTGAAATTCGGAAGTATCAGATAGAACTGGCGAATGATAATCGACATGAGTTCGGAGTCGGCGTGTTCGCTGAGATTCTTGAGGTAATCGACCGAGTGTCCGATAATGTATATGAATATCCCTACGATTATCGGCAACGTCGTCGAGGTCGACAGCGTTGAAACCGCGAAAGCGAGCGCCGAGAGGACGAGCAATTCGAAGTAGACCAGCAGCATCGCCTTTGATGTTACCAGCGCCGTGACGGAAAAGGACGAGGACGCCTCGTCAATATATCGTCGTGACTGGAGAAACAGAATTGCGAGGAACAGAACTGCCATCAGCGCGAGGTTCAGAAGGATCGTTAGTTGCGCGCCCATATATTTCCCGAGCAGGTACGTCACCCGCTTCAGGGGCTTTGAGAGAATTGTGTAAATCGTTCTGTTTTCGGTTTCCAGCGGAATCAGCGCCCCCGCAGCAAAAACGGCGATGAGCATCCCGAAGAATGAAATGCAGCTCAGACACACGTCCTTCACCATCTTCACCTCTTCCCCGGGCGAGAGCACCGTCAGAAAGGTGGAACTCCCGATAACGAGCATGGCGAAAAGGAGAAAGGCTATGAGCGTTTTCCTCCGAATGGATTCGCGATATGCATTCAACCCGATAAGAATAGAATTCACGAATCATCCTCCTTCACAGACCGGATGAAGAGGTCTTCTAACGTCTCTTTCTTCGGTTTTACTTGGACGATTTCGGTCGCTCCCGCTTTGAGGACATCCATCACATCGTATATCCCGCGCTGGCCGGTTAAACGAATGTTCACAAGTCCCGTTTCGGCCCTGGCCACCTCGCACTCCATGGATACCAACTTTTGGTGAACATCCTCGCCCAACGACCGAACACTGATTTCGACCATCCGGTCCTGCAGAACCAGGTCAAGCAAGTTTCCGTATTTCACGAGCTTGCCTCGATTCACTATGCCTATCCTGTCGCAAACCATCTCAACTTCGCTCAGTTCATGAGAGCAAACGAAGAGCGTTTTGCCTTGTTTTTTGAGCTGGATCATGAGATCGCGTATCTCGCGCCGCGCTATCGGATCGAGTCCGACCGTCGGTTCGTCGAAAATCAGCAATTTCGGGTCGCTCAGAAGAGCCTGGGCCAGGCCGATGCGCTGGCGCATTCCCTTGGAGTAGTGCTGAACGAGACGCTCGGCCGCGTAGCTGAGTCCCACGAGTTCCAGCACATCCTCCATCCGTTTCTTCAAGTCAGAGCCCCGCAGCCCGTACAGCCGTCCGTAGAACGATAAAACTTCTCGCCCTGTCAAAAACTCCGGGAAATAAGGGCCCTCGGGAAGATAGCCGATCTCCGTCTTCAGACGGCTGTTCGCCATCTCCGGAGCGAACCATCTATTGGAATTGAACTGTTCTCCAAACAGCCGGCAGTCGCCGGAGGTGGGATAAAGGATCCCCAGCAAGATTTTGATGGTCGTTGTTTTTCCGGCTCCGTTCGGGCCCAAAAAACCGAAAACCTCTCCTTCCTCGACGCAAAGGGTCAAGTCATCTACGGCGGTAACCGTCCGCAGTCCGAACAGTGAGCGGTAAATTTTGGTTAAGCTATCGATCTCAACAGCAGGCGCCATGGCGAGATTTTCTCCAGACTTGCAATGTCCAAAAAAGAAGCCGTTATTCTGTTTGCTCTTTTCCCTGTTTTACTCCTTATTCAGCGAGGTTTGACAGGGTACGCAAAACATATTATATAGTTTCCGATGTTTCTCAGTCAAGCTGTCCGGACAATATGGGCAGCGGCTCCGGAGGTCCACCCTGGGCTAATCTGGTCACTTCAGGTAACCGAGCGCTTTCAGTTGCTCGACCGTTTCCTCATCGAATTCCGGTTTTCCGTGAGGGACAGCCTGTCTTTGGAGCAGCGCCTTTCTGATGGCGGACGATTTCCGGTTTTCCCTCTCAAGCAAACGGTGATATTGCGTTGCTCTTGTTTTGTCTCGTTCGGAAACGTTTGTTCGTTCGGCCGGGTCGCTTCGCAGGTCGAACAGTTCACGCGGCTGAATGTTTCGAAAATTGAAATTCCAGCATTGCTCGGGATTTTCGATCCATATGTATTTATACCCTTCTTGCCGGACCGACTTCCGCTCGGGTCCCAGTTGTGTGAATTCGCTGAGAGCCGGCGGGTCGACATCTCTCGTTCCGGTCCGGATGAGGCCGAGAAGACTCTCGCCTTCCGTCGGACCGTCGTAATCAATATTCAGAATGTCAAGGATTGTCGGCATGACATCGATGAGCCTGACCTGGTTGTCAATCGTTTTCCGGGGCGGGTCCTCTCCGGGAATCCGCAAGATGAGGGGAACCCGAATCAGCTCTTCGTACAGCGAGTGGGCGTGGTCAACTATCGAAATCTGCGGGATAAGCGGCTCCTTCCATTCCGGAACGATATCAGCCTCCGTGTAGTGGTCGTAGAAGTCTTCACCATGGTCGCTCAGAAAAACTATAATGGTGTTCGAGAGCAGGTCCAGAGATTCGAGCGTCTGCATGAGTTTCCCGAAATAGCCGTCGGCAACCCTGATGTCGCCGTCGTACAGAGCCTTGCGACGCTGTATGAGAGACTCGCTGGTCTCTTCGGAAGCGAAATACGTGTTCTCATATGGGATGTGACACTCATAGTGGTGCAGGAACATGAAGAATTTCTTTTCGTGGTTGCGCCTGAGCCAGTCAGAAGCGCGGTCGAATATCTTGCCGGTGTCGTTGTCCTCGACCCACGGACCCTCCACGGAATCGGCATTGCCATAACTGTTATACTCCCAATAGATGTTGAAGCCGCTTCCAAATCCGAACTCCGTTCCCACCAGTCCGCCGCCTGTCACGGCAACCGTGTAATACCCGTTTGCCCTCAATATCTCGGCCAAGGTCCTCGCCGGCAGGAAGACGACGTGCTCAATCAGATTTTTCCCGTCGTCCCCCCCCGCGCTCCGGTAAATGTAAGCCGACGGATTCAGCGCCGTGAAAATGCTGTAATGCGCCGGGCTCGTCCATGGCGCCGGGCTGATTGCTTCGGTAAACGTGATGTTCGCTTCGGCGAACCTGTCGATGTTCGGGCTGGTGTCGCGGTGATATCCGTTGTAGCCCAGATGATCAGGCCTGAGTGTGTCGAATGATATGAGCAGCACGTTGTATTCGCCTGGTTTCCTCTTTCCAAAAACGGCGGGGTCGAGAAAAGCAAAGTCTCGGAACGCCTCATACCCTCTGGCGCTACCCGTCTCCTCCTTTTTCACCTCATAAATGATTTTCAGGCCGGACCGGTTCGGCCCCGCAGCAGCGCAGTCGAACTGGAACCGCGCGCATTCATTCATCCGCAAAGTGAGGACTGTGTCGACGAATGACCTGTTCCTGAAAAGGTTTTTCTCATAAGCTCGAAAACGGTATTTGCCCGGATAGCCCCAATAGGAATGAGTGTTGTCGATTCGGGCCAGGCCGACCTCGAGAATCGAATCGGTCGATATCGACACTTCGAATTCGGCCCGATTCGCCTCGAGCGGAGCAACGCCGTTGAAAGCATACCTGGCGTGAGACTCTGTTGGTACCGGAAGGCGCACCTGAGCCGGGGACACTCGCTCGATACCTCTTCTGAAGCCGACCATAAATATAGCGAGGAAAAACAACACGGTCGCCAGCGCAATCGCACAGCTCAAGAGCACAACTCGCGTGTGGCGGATTCTTTCCACAATTCTTCCTTTTGAAAAGCTGAACACCCTCTGCAGGCTCGGATGAGACGAGACTCAAACGACGAGGTTTGTTGATTCTCGGTCAGAGGCATTGAATCGCGCCGCCGCTCTTAGTATAGCAAACAGGGGAAAATCTCTTCAACTAAATATGTAGCGGGTTGTCTCCGGCGATTCAGTGTCTTCCCTTTTTGAACGCCGGGAGCCGGTCTTGACAAGCCAACGGCGCCATGAGTATTATTCGAAGGGAGGAGGGAATGCGATGTCGGAATACGAGTGGGTCACGCAAGAGGGATACGACAAGCTCAGGGGCGAGCTTGACGAATTGAAAAACATCAAGCGTCCCGAAATGTCCCAAATCCTGGAAAGGGCCAGGGCGCACGGCGATTTTCGGGAAAACGCCGAGTTCGAAAGCGCAAAACATCAGCAAATGCTCCTGGAAAACCGGATTGCCCTGTTGGAGCAAAAACTGTCCCGCATACGAATACACGAGCCCGGCCAGAACACGGAGGGAAAAGCGTATCTGGGGTGCACCGTTGCCCTGCGAGACCTCTCTCGCGGGTCGGAATTCCAATATAAACTGGTGAGCGCGGAAGAGACCGACGTGAAGGCGGGCAAGATATCCGTTGATTCCCCCGTGGGGCGCGCGCTTCTGGGGCTTCAAGTCGGCAGTGTCGCAGAGATTCGAGTTCCTGCCGGAACTCTCCGATATGAAGTGCTGAGAGTGTCATACTAACGTGGGGTGCGAACGGCGCCTGTTGATTCTGCCCGTGCCGGCTCGCCTCGCCCCCCGAAAACCCTCTTCCTGTGTTTCTTTGGCTCGTTTGCAAGGCGGATTTGCGGAGCCGAGCGGCCGGTCTTGGTTCAGTTGACAGAACGTCAGCCGGCGTGCATAATTGAAGCGTCCCCCTCCCATAACTGCGAGGCTTTGCTCTTCTTTCAGAGGTTTCATACCAGCACCGAAACTCTATCTTTGGTTTCAGGTAGTTAAAGAAAGAAAAACGGAGAAGAACCAATGTCCGATAATCGCCCTCGGGCTCCTGATTCGCAACGCGGCCGCAGGTGTGACGAAACGCGACACTGGTGGGACTGGCTTCCGGTTTTCGATGAGGAAGACGAATGGCCGTTTCTGAAGAGTCCGCTTGCATGAGAACGGCCCGCTCGGTCCAAAAAATGCTCAATCCTCACTGGGCTTTTCGACCGGCCTGATGCTCGACGTCCTTCCGGGGGCGGCGTTCACCCGCCGTCAATCTGCGAATCACCACATAATCGGGGACAGTGAATCTGTCCGGTAATTACGCATTCGACCTAAAATCACCCCGCAGGGGGCTGAAGCCAATTACGGAATTCCCTGTCTTTTTTGGAGATTCGCAGATTGGCGGACTGTCCCCAGAGCGGGCGTCAACGAACTATCGGACAGTCTCACAGTGATCGTGTCCTGCGATTGCACAGCGCCCCTGCGCCGGGTGTTCGGCGAAATGTTGGAGTCGCGGGATAGATTCCCGGCACCCCTTGCAGGAGCGGTTTTTTTCTCGAGACCCATTTCCGAATCGATCTGCGAGCCTGCGCTTCTTTTTAAACTAGAAAAAATACAGTGTTAATAACAATTAATTTTGTGCTTGAAAAGTTCTTAACCTCATGGTTTAATTAACAGGAAGGGCAAAGCCCGGCGCAGGGTCGACTATTTGGGATTCTCCCGAGCCGAGAGGAGCCGAGAACGAGCCATGGCAATCAAGGAGACTGTTCAGTACGGCGGCTCAGCGGACGTAACTATCACGGCGGAAGAAGTCGCCGACTTGCTTTCCATAGAGTCTCCAAAGCGACAATGCGAGAGAAGGGAGTCAACAGCAGCCCTGCTGCAGGAATTCAGGAGCCTCGAGCAGGAGTTTCATGAGCTTCAGGAAAGTCAGAAGAGGGTGCTGGCAAGGTTGAAAGAAATAATAGATACAATCACTTCCTCCGCCGAATGACTGCCTCCCCTCTTCGCAAAATCTATACGCGGCCTTGCTCTATTTTTTTGCGCGGTCGGGGTTCCGTGTAATTGACTCCGACGGGCGCAATGGGCGACGCCCGAATGAATTCAGGCGCGTTTGGTTGCTCGCGCTCCTTTTCGAAATTCGTCTCCTCTTGTCCGCATCTCATTTCTTGGTTTCATGCGATTCTCGGTAATGCCGCTCGAGCAAGTCATCGCCCCAGTCGTCCCGGATATCGCGCCACACGCTATGGACATGATTTGCGTTGTTCTGAGTGTTGTCATACTCTGCCAGAAAACCGGGGCCGTGAACCCTGTAGTAGTGGGGGCCGTTCGGCTGAATGGTTCCGGCCCATGCGAAGTGGATGTACCGTTCCCCCTCCTTCTCGATGCGGTGCAATCGAAATTCCGCCACATCCTGCGGAACTCGTCGGAGGTACTCAGAAACAAGGTCCTTCAGCAACATCTGCTGTTTGTCATCCATCTCGGCATACGAAATTCCCACGGGCTCGTCCAACCGTACGCGCGGACTGTTGTTCGAAAGAATATCGGCGGGCGCGCGCACGTCGATCAGCGCTTTTTTCAACTGGTTCTCTCCCAAAGAGCCGAGAAGTCTGCGCGCGAGGTCTTCTTCCGCCGCGAGAATGCGAAGGCCTTCAAGTGGTCCTTCCGGCACCCGCGCCGGGTTCGCGCCGAAGAAATTCGGGGTTGGGGCTATCCACTTTCCATCGAGAACCAGGAAATTGACCGACAGATGATGTCCCTCAATCCTCCAAGCCCAGGGCGCCTCCTCCGTCGGCGCTCCGAAAACCGTGATGTAATAGAGTTCGGGGTTTCGGTCTATTGGACTCGATGGTCCTTCAAGGTCTCCCAATACCCGTTCGAGGCTCATTATCGCGAGCGCCTTGATATTGCCTTGATGGCTGAGGCCGCTTGTGAGTAAGCCATATGCGAGCTGCTGCTGGTTTGTCTCCAGTTCGTTCAGGGATATCCCCTGCCGGATTCCCGGCCGGTAATCCCAGGTTGTGCGCGCGTCACTCGCCATCGGGACAAGGACCTTTTGTCTCTGTTGAGAGCTCAGCGATGCGAGAAAAATGCTTGCAGCCTCAGCCATTCTCAGGGCGGTTTCCGAGCATAATCCGAGTGGAACGTCAACCGCCGGCGCGGGCGACCTGATACGCATGTGTCCTCCTTCCTTTTGAGCGTGAACGGCCTTTTGGCCGAACAACGAAAATCGGTCTATCATGAATTGCACGCATTTTTTTACCGCAAATTTCTTCTTGGAACTTTTCGATTTCAAGCACCCCGCCGACGAATTTGTCCCACGGCCGGAAATTCGTGCTTCGGGGGCAGTCCACCAATCTATCCCGCGAATGCGCGGGACTTCGCTCCGCTCAGCGCAAAAGACAGGGGATTCCGTAATTGGGTACAGCCCCCTACGCCGGCTTCTCGAAAATATGAGCAATCGTGGGACAGATTCCGACCCCGGATTTTCCCGTATCTTTGAGGACCTCTTCCCATTGTGTCATTTTAAAAGGCGAAGCGACGAGGAATCCCGTCTTTTTCCTTATAATTTGCGCCCGCGCTCCTCTCTCGGCCGAACGAGGCAAAATCGCGAGACTGAGCTGAAATAAAAAAATCCGCGCCAATTTGGGATTAAAAATATTCGGATTCACTCTACGTGAAAGCAGTATGCGCCGTATTTCCGGCGCGGGACCGGGCCGAAAAACGCGAAAAATGGGGATTCCTTGATTTCCGCAATTTTGCGATGCTAGAATTTGTCGATGACACGTTCACCCAAACGGCTTGCGGTCTACGACTATTTCAAGGCAGTCGCCCTTGTGGCTGCGATCTATGTTCACCTTTCCTGGTATTGCTTTCCGAAGTTTCCGTGCGCGTTCATTGTCGGCCGAATTCCTTCCGCCCTGTTTTGTCTCCTGTGTGGATACATGGCGGCGCGAACGTTCCGCGCACATCCGCCTTTTTACTTCTTCATCCGGGGCGCCATGCTGATTCTCACGCACGTGTTCTTTCGACTGCTGACCGGTCCGCTGCCAGATGTCATGGTTCCCTCAATCTTTTTCGTGATGGGAATGTCGCTGTTTGTCTTTGTCATCTTCGAAAAAATGCGAATGCCATCGGCCGGACCGCTTGCGGCCGCCCTCGTTTCCGTTGTCCTGTACACGGGCTCCCCCCAGATGATTTCCCTGTCTTTTTTCGCCAGTTGCTTCTTTGGATATTTCTGGGCGAAACAGGCCGAGCTGGTGGGTTCTCCCATTTTCTTTCTAGGCGGCGCAGCGCTCACCGGCACAGCCGCTTTCTACCAGCAGGCTTATTGGCATTTGCTGTTTTTTTTCGCTCTCGTACCGTTCCTGTTCGGCTTTTTCGAACGGCGGCTGACCTTCCTTCCGGCCATCGTTGAAACATTTTCGCGCTATTCGCTCGAGCTGTTCATCATCAGTTTCTTCGTCACATATCATCCCTTGAGCATGCTGCTTGAGAGGTCCTCGATGCAGAATGCCGCGCTCTTTGCGGCAGTCTTTCTGGCGTTCACCTCGCTCAGCTACCTGTGGGCCCGCGTCTACAGTCGGCGCCCGCTCGAGGCGACCGCCGCCCTGCTTGCTTTTGCTCCGTTTTACGGGATTCGCGCCGTATTCCTGGTACTGGCAATCCTCTCGTATCGGGCCTTCGGAAAACTGCGCCAGGCTTCATTCGTGCGGTATTCCCGCGCCGAATCGCCGCCGGTCGCCTCCTAGTAGTTACGCCGAGCTCCGTTCTTTTCCCCGATTGAGAGGGTGAGGAAGACGAGTTGCATGAATTGTTCGAATTGCGTCAATCCCGCTGAGAGGGTCCTGGCCCTGCTAAACCGAGGGGAAGCGGAGGGCTCAGAACGCCGGCAAAGGCATGGGGGAAGCGCAAACGCGCATGGCTGCAAAGAAACGCAGGGGGATGGTTGGCGCCAGGAATGGTTTACAGGCGCCCTTCGCGCATGATCTTGACGCCTTCGTCGGAGATGCGGTCGAAGAACAGGATGGGGTCGATGCACATCTCGGGCGTGAGGACACCGCGCTCCTTGATAGCTCCTTCCAAAAGCATCAAGGCCCCGACCACGCAGGGAATAGCCGTCAGTGGACGGATTCTATCGACCATGTTGAAAACCAGGTGGCGCTCCTGCCCGTCCTTCTGCCCGAGCACATCTATCCTCAGACCGGAGCGCTCGACGCCGCCAACGGCGAAAAGACGCTGTATCCTCCACAGCCGTTTCGCGGCCCGGTCTATTTTTTTCGGGGATTTGGTCATGCCGAGCGACCGCAGCAAGCGAAGCGCCTTGTTATTCCAGGGGGGACAAATTGCGCCTCGGAGGGTTATGTTTTTTGCCTCGACCGTTTTCGGCAGCGTGATGGGCTCGGGATGTCCGAACAGAAACGTGGGCAATTCGCCGAGAGGCGCTGGAAACTCCGTCATCTCCATTTCGCTCCACGCCGGCGCGGTGGTCTGGGTGGAATCTCTGACCACCGGCACGTCGCCGGTGATCCCGTGAAGCGCGTGTTTCAAAGCGGCAAGGCCACTACTCTCCCCCGAACCCACGACCCACGCTATTTTTATGTTCTCAATCTCGTCGAGCAGATTGGCGCTCAGGCGCGCGGCGAGGTTGGAAATGCCGGGATTCCAGCCCATCCCCGTAAGAACGGTCACTCCGGCCCGCCGGGCGGCGCGGTCCAAAGCAAACAATTTCGGGATGGGGTCGGGGTCGTCGCTGATATCCACGTAGTGGGTGCGAGTCTCGATTGCCGCCGTGGCGACGTTGGCGCCGTATTTATAAAATGGGCCGGCGCAGTTGATTGCGAGGTCGAAGTTCTCGAAAGCGGCCGTGAGCGTGGCTCTTTTTTCGACATCGACCTGGATCGCGCCCACATAGCTCTCGAATCTCTTGCAGACCGCTCGCGCCTTCTTGAGGTCAAGGCCGGCAATTGTGACCTGGTGGGAAGAAAATTCGAGCAGTTTTTCGACAACTCCGCTGCCGATGTTGCCATACCCGCCAACTACAACGATTTTCACCCTGCTTCTCGCTTCCTCAATTCCGGCGGCTTGAAATAATGCATCCTGCGCTTCACCCCACCATCATACTATCATATTTTTCACCGTTTTTGAACAGAAAAATTTTTCGGTTCAGGGGACATACTGCGCCTCCTTGCCTTCAGCGTGACAGCGAACCGGCGCCGGCCCAACGGATTTCCATGGGTTGTCACCCCAACCAAAAAATGAAGGTTTTGAACATGAGAGATTGGCCGCAACGGTTCGCAATACATCCTATTGCAGGGTTGTTTCTCCCTTGCGGCTCAATCGTGACATTTGACAAAGGATGGCCGCTTTGGCTATAATTTCGTTTGGCCAATGGGGATGTAGCTCAGCTGGGAGAGCGGCGCGTTCGCAACGCGTAGGTCGGCGGTTCGAATCCGCTCATCTCCACAAAAGGAGCGGCTGGCCGATGGGTCAAGGTCGCTTTTTTATCGTGGCGATGCGCTGTTTTTCCTCTTTTCCGAGTCTTGACACTCCCCTTCCCCTCTGCTATACTGTGCCAACATTGTCGCCGGGAAAACTGTTTCCTTGTCTGTCGAAACGTGACAGAATAACAGGGTGTGCCGGTTGCGATTGTTTGTCAATGGGTCAGCTTGAGGAGATACGAAAAAGGTGACGAAACCGATAGAGATCAGATGGCATGCGCGCGGCGGGCAGGGCGCAAAAACCGCCGCCACCTTCCTGGCCGAAGCAGCCATTCAGGATGGCAAATACAGCCAGGGGTTTCCCGATTACGGCCCCGAGCGGATGGGGGCTCCCATCAGGGGGTTCACGCGCATCAGCGAGCGTCCGGTCCGGCTTCACTGCGCAATCGAGGAGCCCGATATCGTTGTGGTGCTCGATGACACGTTGCTGGACACCGTAAATGTCTGTGAGGGCTTGCCCGAAACAGGCACGATTATCGTCAATACGAACAAAGATGCCGCTGAAATTCGTTCCAGGATAAAGTGGAACGGAGAGAAGCTTTATCTCGTAAACGCATCGGAGATCGCGCTCGAGGAACTTGGTCGGCCCATTCCGAACACTCCGATGCTCGGCGCGTTGGTCAAGGCATGCGACATGATCACATTGGATGTTCTGCTCGAGGATATAACGAAGAAGTTCTCGAAGAAATTTAAAAAACAGATTGTCGACGGAAACCTCCGCGCCATCAAACGCGCTTATAAGGAGGTCAAAATCGCATGAGCGAACTAAAAGGTTGGAAAGACTTGCCTATCGGCGGAGTGATACCCCGCGGGGGAACCGCTTTTGAATATGAGACCGGCTCGTGGCGCTCGTTCAGGCCCGTTCACGACCGCGAAAAATGCATCGATTGCCTCGACTGCTGGTTTAATTGTCCCGACGCGGCGATAATCGCCGAGGACGGGAAGTTCAAGGGTTTCGACTTCGAGCACTGCAAGGGATGCGGAATCTGTGCCAAGGTGTGCCCTCCAAAGGTGGGCGCAATAACGATGAAGCCGGAATCGGAATTCACTGAAGACTAACGGAGCCGCAGATGACGAAACAAATGTCCACCATCAGGTTAGCGCTTACCGGCAACGAGGCGGTCGCCGAGGCCTTTCGGCAAGTGAATCCGGACGTTGCCGCGGTCTATCCCATAACGCCGCAAACCGAACTCATGCACAGGTTTGCGGAGTATGTGAACGACGGCAAGGTCGACACCGAGCTGATCTACGTCGAATCCGAGCACAGCGCCATGAGCGCGTCGGTGGGGGCGGCGGCGGGCGGAGTGCGGGCCGTCACCGCGACTTCCGCCAACGGTCTTGCGCTCATGTGGGAAATTCTGTACATCGCTTCCGGAATGAGACTCCCGATTGTTATGGCGGTCGTGAACCGCGCCCTCAGCGGACCGCTCAACATACACTGCGACCACAGCGACACGATGGGAGCCCGCGACGCCGGATGGATTCAGCTTTTCTCGGAAAACACGCAGGAAGCGTATGACAACGCCATCCAGGCGTTTCGCATTGCCGAACAGCGCGATGTGATGCTGCCGACCATGCTCACGCTCGACGGATTCATCATCAGCCACACGACGGAGGTGCTCGAGATATTGGACGACGAGTCCGCGAAACGGTTCGCGGGTGAGTACGAACCGATTTACACACTGCTCGACCCGACCCAGCCGATGACCATGGGCGCGCTCGACCTGCAGGACTACTACTTCGAGCACAAGCGCCAGCAGGTCGAGGGCATGTATAACGCGCCGCGCGTCATTGAGCAAGTGGCGAACGAATATTATGAACTGACGGGAAGACGATACGGCTTCTTCGAGGAATACAAAATGGAAGACGCCGAAGCGGCCATCGTCGTGCTCGGCTCGGCGGCCGGGACAACCAAGGAGGTCGTCGATTCGCTCCGGGAAAGAGGGGTGAAGGCGGGAATGATAAAGCTGCGCGTGTTTCGCCCGTTCCCGCACGAAAAGCTTGCGGAAACGCTTGGCCGTCTGAAGTCGATTGCCGTGCTGGACCGCAGCATCTCGTTCGGAGCGCAGGGAGGGCCGGTCTACATGGAGACCAGGTCCGCCATGTATGGCAAAGATATTCCAATCTACAATTATATATATGGTCTCGGGGGGCGCGACCTGTTCCCCGGGCAGGTCGAATCGGTGTACCACGACCTGTTCGAGGGGAAGACCGACCCGAAAATGCGTTACCTGGGACTCAGAGAATAACCGGGTGAAAGTCAAGGGTGACTAAATGGCTTCGTTAAAAGACCTTTCGAAGAAACAAGATATATTCTGCAGCGGGCATCGGGCGTGTTCCGGCTGCGCTCCCGCTATAACCATGCGCCAGGTGACCCTTGCCGTCGATACGCACTTGGTGGCCGGGCTCTCCACCGGATGTATGGAAGTCGTCTCGACGATCTTCCCGTATACCTCATGGAGAAGCTCGTTCATCCACAACGCGTTCGAGAACGTGGCGGCAACGATTTCGGGCGTCGAGACGGCTTACCGCGTGTTGAAACGCAAGGGCAAGCTCGATGCCGAGTATCGCTTCATCGCGTTCGGCGGTGACGGCGGCACATACGACATCGGCCTGCAGTCCCTGTCGGGGGCCATGGAACGAGGCCACAAAATGTTGTATGTGTGCTACGACAACCAGGGCTACATGAACACAGGCATCCAGCGTTCGAGTTCCACGCCGTATGGCGCCGCCACCAGCACGACGCCCGCAGGAGTGAAAATCTCGGGCAAACAGAACTTCCAGAAGAACCTGACCGAGATTATGGTCGCGCATGAGATACCATATGTCGCTCAGGCCTCCATAGGGTACTACCGCGACCTGAACAAAAAGGTGGAAAAGGCGCTCTCCGTCGATGGCCCATCGTTCATAAATGTGCTTTCGTGCTGCCACAGGGGCTGGCGCATCAATCCCGCCGATTCGCTCCAGTATTCCAAGCTCGGAGTGGATACCTGCCTGTGGCCGCTCTTCGAAGTCGAAAACGGCGTGTACAGGCTTACCCGGAAACCTCGCGAAAAGCTTCCGATTGAAGAATGGCTCAAAGGACAGGGCCGGTTCAGTCACCTGTTCAAACCGGAAAACGCCGACATGTTGCGGAACTTTCAAGAATACGTCGACTGGAAGTGGAACTGGCTTCTGTGGAAGTGCGGCGAAGTCAAGGAACGGCCGGTTCCCGCCTCCGCCGAAAAGAAATCCGATAAGTCTGAACAATAGAACCGACCGCTCCGATAGCCTCGCGATGGGCACACTGTTCGTATGGCACCGTCAGGCTCGCCAATAAACGGCTCACCGTTATCGCGAGGCGTTGTTCTCACCTGCGTTCTGTGGGTTTTCCTCGCAATTGATATCGGGTTGCTCTGCTTCGCCCTCTCGGACCCGTTCGACGGCTTTCACGGTTTCCAGGAAGCATGGTATGCGGCAATCGCAGAGAACTATTCCTCCCATTCCCTCCTCGAACCTACCAAGTACGACGGCGCGCTCGACCTCAACGTGCCGCCGTTTTTTTCCTATCTTGTGTATGCGAGTTTCTCGCTGTTCGGACAAACGGAATTCGCCGCGCGGCTGGTTCCGGTAGTCTTCGCGCTCTTGACGCTCCTGGCGACATGGGTGCTGGCGGGAATGCTGATTCGCCGCGGGGCCGGACTCGAAGCGGCGGCGCTGCTGGCATCGACGCCGATATTTTTGATAATGGGCAGGAGTGTGCAGACCGATATCGTGTTTGTCGCGCTCTCGATGTTCTCGGTGTTCTTTTACCTCAGGGCCACTCGGAGCGACCGGCGGCGCGATTTCGTGCTGGCGGGTCTTCTCATGGGTTTCGCCTTTTTCACCAAACAGTTTGCGGTCGTTCCCCTTGCCTCGCTCATACTCTGGGAACTGGGCGGAGCGGAGCGGCGGCGGTTGCTGACAGCCAATTTTCTGTTGTTTCTCCTGATGACCGGCGTCGTTCTCGTTCCGTATTACGGATACCATGTTCTCGCGGACCCCGCCCGTTTGCTTGACAGCCAGTTGCACGGCTCGGCAGGTCTGGCCGGGCTGGCGACGGGCGCGGCTCTCACTTTCCTGTTGACCGAAATGGTGTGGGGCTGCTCGCCGCTCGCGCTTGTTGGCGGGCTGGCCGGCCTGACAATCTTCACGATGGAAGCATTGCGAGGGGGACCGAATCCCGGCGAACCTCAGCCAGGGGACCCGAATCCGTCCCTCGGGGGTCCATTTCGCCGTGAACCAAGCGAAGGGGACTCTGAATCTGTCTCACCATTGCCCGGCTCGCCGAAAAGCCAACGAAGGGGGCTGTACCCAATTACGGGCCGAACTTCGCGAGGCCCTAGATTGGGGGACTGCCCCCGAAGCGTGGCCACATCAACCATGACACACAATCACAGTCCTTTCCGCCGGTGGAGTTTATTGGCCGTCCTGCTCGCCTGCTATTTCGTCTTCTATCTCTTTCTCCACAAACACACCTATTACTACCTCGGGCTGGTTCCGTTCCTCGCCCTCTGTTTCACCGCGATTCCGGAAAGAATGCCGACACGCGTATATGCAGGGTTACTCGTGACAACGCTGCTCACCTCGACAACTCTCTCGGCCTACCAACTGGCCGGCTGCAAATACGGATTCGGCGAGTTCAAGGAGATAGGCGAGCGTCTGAGGGACTACGAGCGGCCCGTTGTTGTCGCGGAGCCGTCGTTCTATCTCAACTACGAACCCCTTTTCTATTACTACGCCGACAATGCAACCTTGCATTTGCGGGGCGACGAGTTCGACGCTTCGGAGAAACAGAGATTGCGGGAAACGAAGATGGTTTTCTCTTTTTCCGAAATCCCCCTGGGCAATGCAGGGGCGGTACCCATCAAAGGCGTTCGATATGGGTTGCGCCTGGGAGACAGCGTCTACATTCACACGCCGCCGAACCCGCATTTTTTCTCGCCCTCGCTCCCGACGGAAGCGACCGCGTATGAGATACTCGCTTCTTTCGGCTCATTCGTCAAACTCGAACAGACGAGCTTTTTTCTCACGATGGAGCCTCTTAGCTAGCCCTGTATAGGAGCGGGGAACTGGTCCTTCGATTTCTGACCGCGGGGAACACGGGGATATCCGTGGAAAGATTTCTTCATCCGCAGATTGCGCTGATTATCGCGGATTCACGGCGGCTACCCATCCTTTCGTAGGGGCGCACGGCCGTGCGCCCAACAAAAAACCACAACAAAACATGGCCCCTCAAACCGCAACGGCCCAAAGAGCGCAAAGAAAAACAGAACGGAAAATGAACCACGGAGCCGCGGGGAAAAGATGACGACACAGATTTCACCACGGAGGCGCCGAGGGCGCAGCTCGCGGCAAAGATTTATTCAATCACCTTCCCAACCGAGGACCCTCTTGTGAACTTGAAACGCGAGACTTGAAACTCGAAACCGTAGGCGCGAAGAGCCGACCAACCACCGATTTGCACGGATTAAGACATCGGAACATCATGGCTCGCGCGAAGGCTGCAGGAACGCGGAGAGAACTGTAAATTAGAAAAATTCGCCTGATTCGTATAGTTCGTGTTCCCAAACTCCCCCGGCAAATAGTTCAAATGATTCAATCTTGACAAGAGGATTGACGGCAGATATCATAAGCAAAGAAGGACGACCTGTTATCGCCAAGGAGTTCTTATAATGAAGAGAGAATTCACGGTAGTCATCGAGCAAGACGAAGAGGGGTTCTATACGGCTGATGTGCCGGAACTGAAGGGTTGCCATACCCAGGCCAAATCCCTCGATGATTTGATTGAACGGACAAGAGAGGCCATACTCCTTTGTCTTGAGGAATACGGAGGGGAATATCCGAAAACCCACCTCATTGGGGTTCAAAAGGTAGCCGTGTGAGCAAATTTCCGGCCCTGACAGGGAAGGAAGTAATGGCCGCTCTCAATAAAGCAGGCTTTACCATACAGAGGCAAAGAGGCAGCCATGTCTTTCTCAGAAATCCGGACGGCAGGGCGACCGTTGTCCCTGTTCATGTCGGCGAAACGATTGGCCCCGGCCTCTTATCAAAAATCCTGAGGGATGCAGAGATGACAAGGGAAGAATTTCTCAAACTCCTGTAGGTGCGGCAGTGCGGTCGAAATTCCTGCATAGTGACGAACGGGTTTCACACTATCATGCCTGCTTATCCGACACCAACCACGGGGAACATCACGGGAAAGGTGGCTCGCGCGAAGGCTGCAGGAACGCGGAGAGAACTGTAAATTAGAAAAATTCGCCTGATTCGTATAGTTCGTGTTCCCAAACTCCCCCGGCAAATAGTTCAAATGATTCAATCTTGACAAGAGGATGGGTGACCCCAAAAACCGTGCTCTGTCTTTCCGGCTTCCTTGCGCGTTTTGAACGCTCAGGCGGGATGACGCGCCGGGCGGGTCGACAGCGCGCATGAAATTGCTATGCACACGACGAGTATGAGGCCGAACGATGACACGACCGACGCGCCGGTGGGTAAATCCCATTGCACCGATATGAGCATGCCCAGTACGCTTGCCAGAAACCCGATCAGCCAGCCGAGAAGCAGCCTGCGGAGAATGCCGTCGGCGAACAGCATGGCGCAGACGGCGGGCACGACAAGATAGCTGAACACCAGCAACACGCCCGCTATCTGGACGGAGCTGGTGACAACGAATCCAAACGTAACGTAGAAGAGGAAATCCCACCATCGCACGGCGACTCCGCGACTCCAGGCTTCTTTGACGTCTGTGGATATAAGGAAGAATCTCTTGCGAAAGATGTAATGAACGACTCCGATTGCGGAGTAGATGAGGAATGTTTTGAGTATCCCGGGCCACGTGACATAGAGGATACTGCCGACCAGCATCGCCTTGATGGCCTCGTGCCCGTGGGGAGCCCGGTCCAGCACCAGGACGGCGGTCGCCGAACACACGGCATACACAATCCCGATAAAGGCCTCCTGCGGGATTCTCTCATCGCGGAAGCGGCCGAGCGCGAAGATTGCGGCGCCGACGAACGTGAACCCAAGCGAAGAATAGTATGCCTCGGCGCTATTCAGTTCGTGACCGAACAGCAGGGCTACCGTTGTGCCCAGCGCGGCCACCTGCGCCAGTGCGAGGTCGACAAAGATCACGCCTCGCGTGACAACGTGAAGGCCGAGGTAGCAATGGATTCCCGTCAGTATGAGGCATGCGGTGAAAGGCGCGGCCATGAATGCAAGCGTGTCAAGCATTATGCGCTCCTGTTTTGAGATAGTTTTATTTGCAGCCCGGCGACTGTGTCCCGCGATTATCCGTGTCGGCGAAACGCCCTCGTGCGGGGACTTGGCGATGCGGGTTATAGGGGACACCATGCCGCATGGTGTCCCCTATAACGCGAATTTACGAACGCGATATCACACTTCCCCGCCCTGCGCTCTCGCCTCCGCTATTCTTTGCATCACATTGTCGATAAGCGAGAAATAATCGGTTATTCCCGGCTGGTCGCCGACAGCGTTGGTCGCAACAACGACTCTCGCGCCGGTCTTGTCGGCAACAAAATCGGCCGCGCGCCGATTGTAATAGGGCTCCATGAGAATCACGTCGACGTTGCGCTGCCGCGTCAGGTCAACGACGTAGCGGAGATGATTCGGACTCGGCGGGATACCCGGTTTGGGCTCGAGCTCGGCGACAATGTTCAGGCCGAACCTGTTCGCGAAATAGCTCCAGCTTCGGTGATAGGTAACAATGTCCATTCCTCTGAGCGGAGCGGATTGCGCATACCAGCCCGCGACGGTTTTTTCCCAGCCGCGCGTTGCGATTGCTGATTCCAGTTGGTTGGCGAGTTCGAGCCGCCACAGGCGTTCGCCGCCCGCCTCGTTCACGAGCGGTTCGCCGAACATCGCGATATCGATGCGCCTGACGAAGTCGGCGCACCGCGCCGCGTAGTCTTCCGCATGAGAGGGGTCGAGCGCGGCGAGCCGGTCCGCAATCGACGTTGCAATAATCCTGGCATTGTAGGGGTCCATCCAGTAATGGGGGTTCCCGAGCGGGTGGACATCGCCCATCGAGCGGTCCACTCGCGTTGTCGGGACCTCGAGGCGCAGCACGCGAAGCGAAGCGTCGAGATGTCCGGGCTGACCGAATCTAATTTTATAGTTTCGAGACCCGTCGACGACAAGCTGTTCATAGCCTATTTCCATTTCCATTCCGACCTTTATGAAGAGGTCGGCGTTGCGCGCGCTCACCATGTAGCTTGGTTTGGCCTGGATGGCGTGAGGGTCCTCGCGTCCGGTTGCGAGGCACGAAACGTTCACCATGTCGCCTCCAACCTCTTGCGCAATCGACTGAAGCACGGTGTGGGTGGTCAACACATTTATGCTTGCCTCGCCTTCGGCCGGAGCCGCAGAGGAGAGGGCGGAAATCATCGCGATGAGGAAACACAGTCGCACAATTTGGCTGTTCATGCGGAATCACCTCCTTAGTATTCGTGGGCCCGATGTGGTCCCAGGCCGAAGTTGAGTTGGACCCAGAGCCGGTGTTCGTCTTCTTCGATGGGGTCGGGGAAATTGCGGTCCACATACATGTATCCCAGCCGCCAGAAGACGTACTCGCTTTGCGCAAAGGTCAAGTAGGTCGAGTACCCATGTTCCCTGAAATTCTCGAAGTCGGGGAACTCGGAATAATCGTAGCGGGCGGCGGCTTTCCACTGGCGGGCGAACTGGTATTCGAGGGAAGAATAGAGCCCCCATGTGTCTATCTGCCCTTCGTCCGTGTCCTTCTGGGAGAACAAGGCCTCGGACTGCCAGGTCAGGGCTTTGTACAGAGCCTGTTCGGGCGGCCTCCATTTCAGGGTTAGGTCGACGCCTTCGAGCCATGTGCGGTTGCCGCCGTGGCCGCTGTCGTTGGGGCCCGTCGCGATTGTTCCGCCGAGTTCGAGCGTGGTGGAATGTGAAATATCAAAGAGGTTTTTCACGCGCGCGAGATGTACGAAGTCGTCGTAATCGTCGCCCGCGAACGAGCGGTCGCTGTCGTTGTTGAAGACTTCGTATACGAGTTCGAGGTAATGCGATGTTGGGGCCAGCCAGCTTATCTCGGCGCCGTCTCCGATGAGCCCTTCATCCCCGAGGTAGTTCTTGATCACGAGGGGGTAATCCACCCAGGGGAGCGCGTGGAGATGGACGGGATTGATCTTGCCGAATCGCTCGCGAATTCTACCGACGCGCGCCTGGAGATTGTGAGGCAGCGACAGCGTTGTCAGATATGCCTCCTCGAGGTGCACCTGATAGTCATGTTTGTGGCCGTGCGTCCGCGGCGATTCGTGCTCATGCT
This sequence comes from uncultured bacterium, assembly GCA_964453435.1. Taxonomy (GTDB): domain Bacteria; phylum Abyssobacteria; class SURF-5; order SURF-5; family SURF-5; genus CAYVQZ01. Next base: position 120,235 of record CAYVQZ010000001.1, on the reverse strand, counting down.
CGTCGTGTTCTTCTTCCTCATGCGTTGCGTGTTCGAAATCTTTGTGAAGAGCGACGGTGACGTCGGCGCGCGCAAAGGGGTCGAGAACACCCGAGAAATTCAGCTCCAGTTCCCTGAATATGAATTCGTCGTCGGGTCTGTCTCCCTCGTTCTCATGACTCGTGTACTGAGCGAGGATGTCGCCGATTACGGAAATGTCGGGATTGAAGCTTTGCCAGAGGCCGCGGCCGCTGGGAGGCGCCGCTTCATAGGCGGGATGAAATTCCTCGTAAACAGGTTCGGGCTCGAAGTCGGTTGCGGGCATCCGCCCCTGTTTGTCCACCTCATCGGCCAGTTCACGAATCTTGTTTTGCAGGTTCATCAGTTCTCTTTCATGCTGCTCTTGCATCTGCTCGAGACTTCTTTGAAGTTGTTGAAACTGTTCCTTCAAGGCTTGCACTTCCGAATCGGCAGATTCCCCTTTTGCTGAAATGGGGAAACAGAGCAATAAGTATGCAAACAACGAAGAGATTGCGAGAACTCTCATGAGCTTCCCTCCAGAGAGACTTTATAGCCAAACAGGAAAGTGGCGATAAGATACGCTTTTTTCGAGATGGAACCGGCTATCCCGGGAAAAGGTCGAGCCGGGAAATGATGTGACAGCCGGGCGGGCTTCGAGAGACCGCGGTGAGGAGGCGCAGCGAACTCAACGGAGAGGATGGTGGCGCCGGAAGTGTCCCGTCCGCGCACATGGCCACCGAGAAGCTCGGCGGCGGTTCACCCTCTGCGCGCAAGTTCTGCCAGTACTGACAGAACTGGCAGTGTTTCTCGTGATGGAAAGGATGGTGAGAGGCGAGGTGAAAAAAACTGAGGAGAGAAACGAGGAGGAAAGCGGTTCCGAGACCGCATGCAATTGTTTTTTCCAGTCGCCGCTGTTCTTCGGATAGCCGCCGCATCACCCTCGACAATACTTGAACCGGAGTTCGGTCGTTCTTCTCTCCCCTCACTGCACTGTATGTACCCATTATACCAGAGATTCGGAGAGGAAGTCAATCATGGATTAAAGTACAAGCTTGAGGTACCTGATGAAGGCGTCGATGTCGGCGAAACTTATGTCCGCGTTTGCGCTGCACCGGTTCTTATCGTCATAGAGGATGCAAACCCGGTTGCATCCGGCTTCCCGGCTTGCGACGATGTCAAACGGCGAGTCTCCGACACAAAGGGTGCGCTCCGGGGAGACACCGAGTCGTCTCATCGCCTCGGCGATGGGCGCTCCGGAGGGTTTGTGCATGCCGGAATCGCGCGTTATAACCTCATCGAAGCAGAGAGCGAATTTTTCGAGGAGATAGTAAACGTTCTCGTCGGAATTGTTCGTTACGAGCGCCACCTTGACTCCCTTTTCCTCGAGCAGGGCGAGCAGGTCGGCGGCGCCAGGCTTGACGTGCGCGGCCAAGGTGGCCTCGCGCTCGATCTCTCGCAATTTGGACCATTTCTCCTCTCTCTCTTTATCTTCAAGGCTGTTGAGATGATCGACGATGGATACGGCCGTTATCCCGAGCGAATCCCTGATGCCGGACCAATCATATTCCGAATCGATGAGGGTTCCATCCATGTCAAAAACACAGGCCGCGACTCCATCGAGCAGGCCTGCCTTGAGAATCTCGTCCTGCTCGAAGCGAGGAAGAGTCGAGGAGGGCTGCCCCCCGGGGAGTTCTGCTTTTCCGAGCCAGGAAAACTCGATGCCGTGGTCGGCAAGCATCCTCTCCAGCGTCTCTTTTCCGTCTTGCGCACACCCGACAAGCAGGCTCCCCGAGCCTAAAAGACCGAACGGATGCATCCCCAACTCGGAACAGATGCGCTTTGTCTGCGGATGAACCGGCACACTGGCCGGGTCCGCGTGAATGTGGAGTCCCGACGCCCGCGCCATCTCGTGCAATGCCTCGCCAATGCCGCCTTCGGTCACGTCGTGAAGCGCGGTCACGTGAGGACATGCCGCCGCGAGAGTCGCCTCGGGGACGACGCTGAGCCATTCTTCTCCGAGAAGTTCCCGTGCTTCCGCAAAGAAATCCTCTCCGCAAGACTCGCGCAGGCGTTCGCCGAATTCTTTCAGCAGGATAGATGTGCCCTCGAGTCCCGCCCATTTCGTCATACCCACGAGGTCACCCGCCCGAAGACCGCCGGTTGTGATGGGCCGCTCAATTATCTTTCCCAGCATTGTCCCGACGATTACGGTGTGGGGAAGGCCGGGCGCAACTTCCGTATGTCCGCCGATCAGGTATACCCCCATCCGTTCGCAGGCGGCCCGGATTTCATCGAGAAGCGCGGTGACCGTGTCCTCGCCGGCCGTCTCCGGCGAAACAAGCAGAACAGCGATGTAGTAGAGGGGTCTGGCTCCTCGGACCGCGATATCGTTGGCATTGACGATGACGGACAGCTTGCCGGCCTCCTGGGAGGTAAACGTGATGGGGTCGGATGCGACTGCCCAGGTTTCGTCCGCGATTCTCACGAGCGCCGCGTCCTCACCCTGTGCGGGTCCGAGGATTACCTCGGGCGGCAACCTGCCTTGAAGTTTCTTGGCGATTTTGTCCCATGAAATTTTTCCGGGAGGAAGCCGTTTATTCATTGTTCGATTGTCCGTGTTCTATCGCGCCGAATGGCTGGAGCCCTTGGACCCTGTGAGAGGGCTGCGCCCGCTATTTTACCAATGAATGGGGCAGTGGTTCAAGAAGTCGGCATAGGTTGAATTCTCGTCATCGACGTTCCCAAAAAGGTTTTCGGGTTCGCGTGAATCGTGGAAGGTATTCGATGCCTGGCCGATTCGGCGAGCGTCCTCACGGTTTCGGGTGGATGTGAAACTCGACTCTGCGGTTTTTCTCGCGGCCCTCCGGGGTGAGATTCGAAGCAATCGGCCGGGTTTCACCGTACCCGATAACTTGGATTCCGGCCGGGTCGAATCCTTTTTCGACAAGGTGCTGGGCAACGGTATGCGATCTTTTTTCGGACAGCCATTGGTTGTAATGGTCATCGCCGATATTGTCGGTATGCCCTTCGACAACGATAATAAAATCGGGATACTGCTTCAGAATGGCGGCAACCCTGTCGAGGTGCTGCTCGGCGCCGGCTCGGAGCGCATACTGCCCAATATCGAAAAGAGATGTCTCACCAAGCCTGACGATGAACTCGAATTCACCCCTGCGTTCCACGTCGGCAACCTCGCTCAGTTCCGCCAGTCGGTTTTCGCCCCGGGCGCCGACATCATTGCTGCGTGGCGGATAGCTTACGCAGGAGACGCTAATCGAGAGCGTCAACGCCAGGGCGGTTATCGATTCAATTTTGGTCATCGGTTCTCTTTTTCCCGCTCGAGCGCCCGGACTTTCTGCCTCTCGATATATCCTTGTTTTGGCGTGACAAAGATTGTTGTGTGGCTTCTTCCGAGTCCAACACGGCCCTGACCTTGGAAAGAAGTTCGTCGAGTTGAAAGGGTTTGTGGATGAAACCCATCACTCCGCTGTCAAGAATCTCATTTGCCTCCCCATCCTGGCTGTATCCCGTCGCGAGGATGGCCTTTACCTTTGGGTCGATCTCCTTCAACTTCAAGAACGTCTCGCGTCCTCCCATTTTGGGCATGACCATATCGATGATGACAAGTCCAATGGCCTCGTTCTGTTCACGATATCTGCCGATCGCCTCTAAACCATGCTCGGCCAACAGAACCCGGTACCCATGTGACTCGAGCGTGTCTTTGGTGAGTGACCGTATCACTTCCTCATCGTCAACGACAAGGACCGTCTCGCTCCCTCCCTGGGGTTGGTCCTTGGGTTTTGTATCTCGGGTCAGTTTTTTTCCGCTGACTGGCAGGAATATCTTGAACGTCGAGCCAACGCCCCGCTCGGTGAAAATGCGGACATATCCTCCGTGATTCTTGACAACCCCATAGACCATAGAGAGACCAAGACCTGTTCCCTTCCCCTTTTCCTTCGTTGTAAAGAACGGCTCGAAGATTCTTTTTTCGGTCTCCTTGTCCATTCCGCAACCGGTGTCTGTCACCGACAGGGTAACGTAGGAACCGGGCCTCGCTGCGGGATAAGCCTTGGCGTCAGCGGCGCTGACCGTTTCGACGCGTGTCTCGACAGTCAACTTGCCGCCGTTCGGCATTGCGTCACGGGCGTTTACGCAAAGGTTCATCAGCACCTGTTGCAACTGTGCAGGGTCTGCCTCGACGGTGGGAAGGCTTTCGGCAAGGCACGCGCGGATTTCGATGGATTTTTCGAAGGTTCTGGTGACGATTTCGAGTGTCTCCCCGACAATGGTGTTCAAGTTGAGCACCGTTGCTTCATATTTGCCGCCGCGGGCAAAGGCCAAAAGTTGTGCGGTGAGTTCGGCCGCCCGACTGGCGCTCTTCTCAATTGTCTCGGCATAATCGAAGGTATGGTGGTTCCTTGAAAGCTTCGTTTTTATCAGAGACGCATAGCCGAGTATGCCACCGAGGAGGTTATTGAAATCATGAGCGATTCCGCCCGCCAATGTGCCGATGCTTTCCATCTTCTGCGCTTGAAAGAGTTGCTGCTGAAGCTGTAACTTCTCCGTGATGTCGCGGGCGACGCCCAGAATGCCCGTTGGTTTGCCGTCTGAGCCATAGAGAAAGCTGACCTTTGTCTCCGCCCATATGGTCGAATCATCCTTGCGGCGGAGTTCCAGATCGAGGGTCCGTGACCGCTGCTTGTTCGTATCGGGACGGTTTTCGAGCTCCAATTCCTCGGCAAGCATTTTTTGGGCGGTCTCTGACGACGTGACGGTGAGCAGCGCTTCCATCTTTTTTCCGACTGCTTCGCAAGCTTCGTAGCCCAAAACACGGCTGACCGACGGGCTGATATAGGTAAACCGGAGTTCAAGGTCGGCAATCCATATAATGTCGGTCACATTTTCAGCCAGCAAGCGGTAGTTGTTCTCGCTTTCCCTGCGCGCATCTTCTGCTTCAATCCTTTGCTCTATTTCGAGCCTCAAATTTTCGTTTGATAATCGTAATTCTTCGGCATTGCGGGAGATGGCTTCCAGTTCGGCTTTGCGCTTTCGGTTTTTGTAGTAGATGCTTCCCCCGGCGCCGAACATCACCATCAAGAAGCCCGCAGCGAGGAAGTTGTGCACGGTGTTTCTCTGTATCGGTTCTGCGATCTCAGCGTAATCCATGACGCATGCGATCGACCACTCCCGGTCACGCAAATTTACTGGCAGAAAGACTGCGACCTGCTTGCCGGCCTTGGGCTGCTTTCCGCCCGGACGGGCCGAATGGTATATTCCAAATCCCTCTTCACCGCTTATCATTCTCTGAACGACGGCCGCAAATTCGGACCAGTCAAAGTCAGGAACAGCATCCCGCCGGACCATGAGGATATTTTTTCCAACGAGTTCCGGATTCGCATGCGAAATGATAAGGCCGTCCTTATCTATGATCCACGTCGACCCCGTGCCGCCTTCCTGAATACGGCACGCGGACCGGCTGAGTGTTTCCAGAGATATCATGGCGCACACCACACCAATAAATTGTTCATTTCGGAAGACGGGTTGGCAGACCGAGAAGCCAGGCACACCCGGTTGAATAGGGAACACCTCGCTCACATACTGTTCGCGCTTTTCCAGCGCATCCCGTATTCCCGGCTTTGCGGAAAAATCCATTCCGATGTTTTTCCTTTCAAACGGAACCGTATCCAGCACGATTCCGTCCCTATCGATTTTGCAGATCATATCAACCCTGCCGCCTATATGGTCGAACAGAGCTTTTCCTGCAACATAATCGTTATATGGCAGCGGTTCGCGCTTTCGAAATTCCCCGCTGAAGGGTTTTCGGGATAACAGCGCCAGATAGTCTTGAATCTCCCGAACGAACTCCTCGATACACTGGGACTTCTCCTTTGCCGCTCCGAGCATGTACTGATTTGTTTTCCTGACAGTCTCTTCCTCGAATCGAAGGATATTTCTCCGAGTCCACAGTGCCAGGCCAATTACAAGGGCAAGACAAGCAGTGACAAGGCCGAGCTTTTTCAAAACATTCGCAGCGCTTCGCGGCAATTTCGGCAGCGGCGGTTTGAGCATCTCTTAATCCTCGTATCGTCACATCCGACCCTCGATTCGGCGAAAGCCACCCTGTCACGGCCGGTTTTTGTAGCCCAGCCATGCCGGAATCGGGCAATCAGACATTATGTGGCGGCAAGAATTTGCATTTTTTATGCCGAATGACCGGAGTCCATGGTCGGAACATGTAAGCATTTGTTTATCAATGGCTTAACGTATTTCTTCCGATTTCGGCATCGTTTTTACGGGCACGTTTTCCGTACATACTTGGTAAAACCATATCAAGAAAGGTAAGTATGTGGTCCGAAACGGCGCCTTGTTTGGCCCGCGCCGCTGAAAACCGGAGGAGACCGCGAGAGAGAAACCCATTCGCGCCCCGACCCGAACGCTGGTTTTCTCTCTCTCCTTTTGATATCATTCCCAATCGAACGAAAGGAGAGATTTCATGCGTGCATACTGCAAATACCTGGTTTCCTTTGCGGTTCTATGCCTTTTCCCCTTAATCTTCTCCCCACTTTGTCGAGGCGAGACATTGCGAGCGGTCGGCACGCGAGGGGTTGTTGTGGCCTCGCATTCCATCGCGGCAGATGTCGGCATCGAAGTTCTCAAATCGGGTGGCAACGCAGTCGATGCGGCAGTGGCGACGGGATTTGCGCTTGGCGTGGTCGACCAGTTCAACTCCGGCATCGGCGGAGGCGGGTTCATTGTCATTCGCATGGGAGACGGGGCAGTTTGCGCGATTGACGGAAGAGAGACGGCGCCGGCTGCGGCGGCGCGCGACATGTACCTGGTCAACGGCGAGTTTGATTCTTCTCGAAGTCAGTATGGCCCGAAAGCGGTCGGGACCCCGGGCCTTCTCTCCGCATACCAGAGAGCATTGGAGGCGGCGGGGACACGCAGCGTCGGCGACCTGATAGAGCCATCGATACGGATTGCCGAGGCGGGTTTCCGTCTCGACGGCCAATACATGGAGCGGTACACCCACGCGATCGAAAGGCTCAAGGAGGACCCTGCCTCTTCGGCTGTTTATCTCCATGACGACGGTTCCCCTTTTCGGGCGGGTGAACTGTTCAAACAGCCGGACCTCGCGGCAACGTACCGAAAGATTGCTGAAGGTGGCCTCGATTATTTTTATCGGGGCGAGTTCGCCGAGCGGTTGAGCAATTACATGAGAGAGAACGGCGGGCTGATCACCCTGAGGGATATGGAAGCTTACTCGGCGAAGGAGCGCGAGCCGATTATCGGCGAATACCGGGGATATACGCTCATTGGAATGGGACCGCCAAGTTCGGGCGGGGTCCATGTGCTTCAGATTCTCAAAATGTTGGAGATTTCAGAGGTCTTGTCAGAGCGGAGGGGTTGGAGTGTTCAGACTATTTTCCGGACATGCCAATTCATGAAAAAAGCTTTCGAGGACCGCGCCCGGCATCTCGGAGACCCCGACTTTTATCCGGCGCCCGTCGAGCGTCTCATAAGCGATGAGTATCTGAGCTTGTGCGTGGAAGAGATTACCAAACGCAAGTGGCGTTCCGAGAGGGTTTCGGCCATGACCATTCCGGCTTCCGGCCACACGACCAACCTTTGCGTCGTCGATCAGTGGGGGAACGCCGTGGCCATCAATCAAACCGTCAATCTCGGGTTTGGCGCAAAGATTACTCTGCCGGGGACCGGCGTAATTTTGAATAACGAAATGGACGACTTCAGCGCTCAACCGGGTGTGCCGAATGCGTTTGGCCTGATTGGGAGCGAGGCAAATTCAATCCAACCCGGCAAGCGGCCCCTGTCGAGTATGGCGCCGACGGTCGTCGTTAAGGACAATAAGCCGGTTTTGATTCTGGGAGGAGCCGGCGGGCCGGTGATCATAACGGGTGTGGCGCACATCATTGTTAATATGGTTGATTTCGAAAAGGGGCTGGCCGAGGCTCAAGCGCAACCCCGCTTCCACCACCAGTTCCGTCCCGACGTAATCATTGTCGAGGACGCCATGCGTTTTTCGACTCGCTTTTTGCTGTTTTTGAAATCGGGGCGGCCGGTGGTGCGTTCGTCAAAAGCCGTACACGACCAGCTCGGCCGAGTCAATGCAATCGCGTGGAGCGAAAAAGAGCAGGCGTACGTCGGCGTTCCCGATCCTCGCGGGCGGGGCGGCGCGGCGGCGTATTAGCGGAAACCCCTATGCCACTGTCTGCAAAAATGATGAGTCCGTGGGGCAATTTTCTCGCCGTTCTGCTATCATTCATGGGGCCTCTGCGTCAAAAACAGCCTGCACGAAGTGCCCCGATTTTTCAAAAAAGCAGCCCGTTCACTTCCCGGCATTGATAACTCTCAAATAAGCAAGCCCTTAGAAATTTCAACCGACAATTATTGGGGGAAGCCCCTCCTTGCGAGGGTGTTGACATTTATGCGACAGTTCGTTTAGAATTGCGTAAATTGCTCACTGGGGAGAGGGCAAAACCTGCCGCGATGGAAATTGGGGGAAGGGATGCAACTGACACGCGGAACGGATTACGGTTTACGCGGTCTGCTCTACCTTGCCAAGCAACCTGCGGACAAACTCGTGATGGCATCTGAAATCGCCTCGATCGAGAACATGCCCGAATATTTCTTCTCGAAGATTTTTCAGAATCTGGCAAAGGCCGGTCTTGTGAATTCTTACAGGGGTAGCAGCGGCGGATTCACGTTGGCAAAATCTCCCGCCGAGATCTCCGTGCGCGAGGTAATAGAAGCGATCGAGGGCCCCATTGCAGTGAGCAAGTGTGTCATCGCGCCCGAATCCTGTGAGAAAAGCAGCACGTGTCCTTTCCATGTCTACTGGAAAGAGGCTCAGCGGTCGCTGTTATCCGTCCTCGACAAATATACCATCGCCGATGCCGTCATGTATAATCCGTCTGAACGGCAAGACGATGCGACATCGGCCTGAGCTGTTTTACGCAATTCGCCTTCTTGTCACTGCAACAGCGCTCCCAATCCCGACCGACTTTTTTTCAGAAGCGGCGGAGCCGCAACCAACCTTGGCTTCAGGGACAGTGTAAGCCGGGATGTGCGAATAAATTCGCGCCTGCAAAAAAGTTCGGTGAATCAGGGACAGGAGACTGTCCACGATTCATGCTGACGGTGTTCCGCTTTGGGGACAGTGAATGTGTCCGACAATTATGTGTTTGGTCGAAAGCGAGAGCGCAGGGGACTGTCACTATTTACGGAATCCCCCGTCTTTTTGGGAATCGTAGAATAGGGACCGTCCCCGGAGCGGCCACTAATGAATTATCGGACAGTCTCACAGTCTCGATTCTATCCCGCGTCTCTCACGCGACGCGCGTGATCCGCTCAACGAAGGTCATTCGCGGCGTGAAAATCCCGACGGAAATTCACAATTAGTAATACAATCCGCTTGCGCTGCGGTTACGAAGCATGATTTCTCAGGTGTGTTCGGGAGGCGCGGCAAAGAGAGTCACGTCCGCGAGCGTTGAGCCGGCGGATGTGAGAAACATTTCCGGCAGCCTGGGCCGGAGAGTGACGCGTTTTTGAGGTGAGACCTCTTCCAAGAGGTTTACGAGCAAATCGGCGTCATAGAGAAGTTTGAAGTTGAGGGTTTCTTCTTTTCGCGGCGAATGATGGTGGGATATGATATCGGAGACCTCCTCTATTACTTCAGGCTTGACTTTCAACGACCGGAGAATTCTGTTCGCGATTGGCGGGCCTTCAATCTCCTGGTATTTGCCAGAGTTGCTTCCGTACTTCCTTTCCGCTTCATGGATACCGATGTCATGAAGTAGCGCCGCCGAGATGACGACATCGTGATTTCCGGGTTCCTTCAGGAGCAGTTCTTCGGCGAAGCCAAGCACCCGCATTGCGTGCGCCACCCTTTTCTCGTCGTCGCCGAAGACCTTTTTCATTTCGGCAATGACTTTTTCTTTCAGCATCCGCGAGTCCCCCATCGGTTGAATCCGTCGTTTCGTAAGAACGTGTTCCGGGTGCAGTCGGTCAATTTGCAGGCCCCCCACAGACGGGCGATTCCATCGCGCGAGGCGCTGGACTTCGTCTCTGTAAATATGGGACAGTTGAGCAACCGTGAGGCGGATTCATTCAATTTCCTTTCCCATGAATCAGAGGGGGTAGACATTTCACACATACCCACAGGCTCTCGCCGTCCATGCGGCAAGGAATCAGAACGGACTCGCTCTCCGACGTGTCACAGCGGAAACATTCCAACGGCGGCGTCTCCGCCTTTCTCTTCTCGATTTCTTTTTCAACCTCCGCGTGCGAAAAGGGTTCGGCCTCGCGCTCCTCGATTACCATTGCGCCCTCGGGGCAAATTCCCAGGCAAAAGCCGGCTCCGTCACAAAGCTGTTCGCTTTTCAGACGCGCTTTCCCGTCGACGATCTCGATGGCGCCTTCCGCACATGGAACCACGCACACGCCGCATCCGGTGCATTTTTCTTCGTCGATGCGAATTATTTTTCTTTTCACCGTAGTCATTGAGAAACCTCCTTTCTTCTTTCGCCTGCTTGAATTTAGCACGGCGGGACCGAATCGACTATGACGAAAGTCACATCGGGCGGCGGCAAGGAAGGTGTCTCACGAATCGACGATGCGCGTCTTGCGCTTCGCGGGGACAGGGCCGGTCGTGGAAATCCCGGCCCGCCGGGGGTCTGCTTCAGGCCGGTGCTTCCTCCGGTGTGAACGATGTTCGGATATCATACTCTTTCATTTTCCGCCAGAGGGTCGACCGCGAGATTCCCAGCTTTTCCGAAGCCAGCGTCTGGTTCCCCTTGCACTTGATCAGTGTCTGGGTGATAAGGCGTTTTTCCATCTCGGCAAGCGTCATGAATTCGGGTTCGGACTCTTCTTCATGCGTCGTTCCCGCAATCGCCTCTTCGATTCCTTCGGGAAGGGCGAGCATCGGTTTCTTTACAATCTGCAGGTAATCGGGCAGGTTCGATGCCCGTATGACGTCGTCGTCTGCCATGATCACCGCATGTTCGATGATATTTTCGAGCTCGCGCACATTGCCCGGGTAGCTGTAGTTTGCGAGAATAAACTGGGCCTGACGCTCGATGTCGCGGATATTGCGATTGAATTGTCGATTGAACTTCGAGATGAAATAGCGGATGAGTGAGGGGAGTGAGTCCATCCGCTCTCGGAGCGGCGGAATCTTTATCTGGATGACATTCAGGCGAAAATAGAGGTCTTCCCGGAATCGTTTCTCCTGAATCGCCGCGGTGAGGTCCTGGTTGGTGGCCGCAATGATTCGAACGTTGACTTTGATTATCTTGTTTTCTCCGAGGCGGCGGATTTCGCGATTCTGGAGGACCCGCAGGAGTTTGATCTGGGTCAAAAGCGGCATGTCGCCGACTTCATCCAGAAAAATTGTTCCGTTGTTTCCCGCCTCAAAGAGCCCCACGCGGTCAGTGGTCGCTCCGGTGAAAGCGCCCTTCACGTATCCGAACAGTTCACTCTCCAAAAGTGTTTCGGGAAGAGCGCTGCAGTTGATTGCAAGAAATGGTTTATCGTACCGGTTGCTCATCCGGTGAATGTATTCGGCAATGATTTCCTTTCCCGTGCCGCTTTCACCCAACAGAAGCACGGTGCTGTCGGTCGGGGCGACCTTTGTCGCCAACTTGATCATTCTGCGAATCGTCGGGCTGTCACCCATCATGTCGATAAACGCCGAGCGCTCGTATTCGCGGAACGCCATCGAGCGTTCGAGATTCCTCAGGGCGCTGTCGACTCCATACAACAAATCCTCGATATCGACGGGCTTGACGAAATACATGTACGCGCCCCGCCTGAGAGCTTTTACCGCTGCCTCTATCTCTTCGATCGGTGTCAGAATCAGGATTTCGCAAGTGGGCTGCGATTGCTTCACATAATTTATAAGGTCAAGGTCTCCCTCGCGAACAATTTCCATATCGAGGATGACAATCTCATAGTTACGCGCCAGGACCATCTTCAGCGCTTCTTCCTGGCTCAGAGCAGTGTTTGCCTCATGCCCGTTGCGCTGCAATTCCCGCTGAAGACCCAGTCCCAGCTTCGGGTCTTTCTCGGCCAGGAGTATCAATGCCATCGCTTACGATAGCCTCCTTTTATTAATGCTCATCCCTCTGTCTTTTCCCTCATCTTGGTCAATTATAACGAAATACGAAGGGGTAATCAAGCGGATTTCAAAATCACTGTTTGATTTTGGAACAATCCGGAGGAATCGGCTGACGTAACATTTTATTACTATTCTGCCAAAGAGCATCGCCGACACAGTAACGCGCTGATACAAGCCGTAATATTATGTTACGCTTTAAGAAAGGCCCGTTTCTTTTTTTAGAACTGTAAGCCTCCTAAAAGCAGTATGTTACGAAGTTTGATGCGCAGTCTGAAATCTGGCTGAAATTTTGCTTTATAGCTTTTTTGGCCCAAGCAGAAGTCTCCCTGCAAAATCCACCCCAAGAAGGATAGAGATCCCCTGTTCTCAGCCCGTTGCAGTGTTAGGAGTGTCTTTTTGAAAAGAGGAAAGCGGAGGTCCGTCGCAACAATCGCTGCAATCTTGTTGGTTGCAAGCCTTTTCCTTGTCTTGAGTTCGATAAAAGGGACCGGGAGTGTCGAGCGGCGACCCGTTCTTGTGGGCGATTCGTGGGCGGTTTACGCCAAACCCTTCCTGGGCCATGACTTGTGCGGGGAGGGAGACGCCGGTTACGACAGAATCGTTGGCTTGATAGAGGGCTTCGATTGGGACGGAGTGAAGAAAGCGCACCTTTTGTGGGGGATCGCGGAAAATTCGCATGGAACCCCCGATGAGGTGGTTGAGAAACGGATCGACCGGCTTATTCTGCTGCTTTCTGAAAAGGGAGTGCAAGAAATCACGAGCTTCCGTCTCTCCGAGATGAAACAGGTGCTTTTCCGCGTGCCCGGCGCCAGAACGGACAGGCTCCATTTATCTCCGAAGGGCTACCAGACCCTTTATCAGCAAAAAGGAATCTCCTTCGAGATTCCGGAAGAGATTGACCGCAGCGATTGGATAAGCGCCGGGAACGACGGCTGGTTCGGCCCACTGAAGGTTCAGGTCAAGAGAGCGCTCCAGAAGGCCAGCGGCGCCGTATAACTTTCCTTCCATCCGCTCCCTTACGCTCACTTCTCGGCGACATACCGTAATCGCTTGACTAACAGATGGTTCAAACACTATATTTTCGAGCCAGTCAGTGAATCTGTCCCCCAAAGACCCCATATCAACAGCAATAGAACAGACTCGCAGTCGCCTTCGTTGCGCATCACGTTGCCATTCTTGAGATTACGAAAGAGGCGGCACGCTGAATCTTGCGGCCAGGAGGGCTAAAAGAACCGGCAGACGAAAAGGCCGAGAGTAAGCGCGCAAAGCCAATGGAGGAGGGTTCCGTACCATACGGAACCCGTTCGACTGGCGAGATATCCCAATGCTATTGCCGCGGGGATTGAGGCGAAAGCTTCTGCTTGCGGTCTTCCAAAATGCAATAATGCATAGGGAAGCATCTGAATATATACGGCCGCTTCGCCCACTTGTTTTTTGAGTCCGAACAGCAGGAACCCACGGAAAAGAAGTTCAAAGCCCGCGATAGACAAGAGGGAGAAAGCCTGATACGCGAGAAAAGCGTTGCGGTGGGTATGAGCGAGCCTGCTCATGGGGTGGCCCGCGGCGAGTTCGGGTATTCCGGCGGCATACGAGAGGATGGGAATCGTCGCCACAAACAGGCCCAGAGCAACCGAAAGGCCGGCGAGTTTGTTTTTACCCAGAGTCAAGCCCCACTCCGAGGGGCGTTCGTTCCAGAGGATACATGCGAGAATCGCAGGCAGCAGTCCCAAGAGAACGAAGGTTGCGCCAAACGAGTAGAGATACCGATAGAGTTCGTTTATCGGAACAAGCGCGAAGCGGCGCGCGAAGTGACTATCATAGAAAGAAGGGTTCGCTTGAAAGCGGTGAACAGTAAGGAGGACGCCTGCGATAATGCAGACGACGGGGACACGCCATTGCTCTTTCATTCGTAAAAGGGATTGAAAACCTTTCCTTATTCCATCGCACAGAACCGACTTCGAAGACGAATGGCTCTTGCCTTGACCGAAGCCGCTGCTCCCTTCAAGATTCGACCGAAAGGGTTCGAGCAGGGTCCGGGTCGGCGGGAGTCAATTCCACCATTTCACCGGTAACGTACCCAATGAGCGTTTTGCTTTTCATTCGGATGGGAAGCCGGGGCGCAGATTTGCTCAACCAGACCGTCATTTCCTTCACCTTGGAGGAGCTGCTTTTGTCACCGTCTTCGAGCTTGTGAAAAATCGGCTCGATTCGGAAGGCATCGACCTCGTGGCCGCCCCATGAAATGCGGTCGCAGGCCACAACCCGAAGTTCAAGCGCATAGGGGTTGTCTCCGACCAGAACAGTGAAAGATGGGCGGTCCCCCACTTCCAGAGGTTGTTGGGAAAGCGTCACTCCCAGGAAGATTGGGTCGATTGCGTCACCTTCCAATTTGATTTTCTTTTCCCTCACTCTCCCCTTTTTCCATCTCGTGTAGTGAGCTTCGGACGAACCGTAGTCGAATACGGTTTCGTACTCTTTCAATTTGGAATTCTGTCTTTCGGCTACGCGTATTTTCGATGCTCGCCCGCTGACGGCGTCCACAATAGCCACCGCGTGAGCCCTGAACTTCCAGAATATATCGGCCGCCTTCGAGGTGCGCGCGGTCCCCTCGAACCGATAATTAGGCTGTCCGTCCTGCTGAAACCGGGAAACGATGAGTTCGCTTTCCGCCGATGGGATGCCGTTCCAGCGGAACTCGAATCGGTATTTGCCATCCGGAAAGATGCTCGGGAAATCCGCGGGTGCGCGCGTACCGGCCGGCGGAGTGAACGTGGTTTCGGCTGGTTTTGCCCACGCCTCCGGCAGCCCGGCCACGAGCGATGCAGCCACATTCATCGCTGTCATCAGTCGAACAATCCGCATGTGTTTCGAGCGCAACTTTCTCATCTGTTTTTCAGTTTCGCCTCTATCTGTTTTGCCAGCACGTTGAGTTCGTCGAGGTCAAGTTTTGCCAGAAACCCTTTCGGTTCCGGGATAGAAAGCAGTTCTTCAATCCGCTCCACGATCTCATCTTTCGACAATCGCTTCAGTTGCGCCTTGATGCGAACCTCGAGCGCAGTGAGATCGAACGGTTTTGCAAGATAATCGTCGCATCCGCACCGCTGTCCTTCGATGCGGCTCTGCGCGTCATCTTTCGCAGTCAGAAAAATGATGGGGATAGGATTGAACTTCGGGTCGGATTTCAAGACACGGCAGAGCCAGAAGCCGTCCATTTTCGGCATCATGACATCGAGCAGAATCAGGTTAGGCTTCGAGGATTTCACCAGCTTCAGCGCCTCCTTGCCGGACCGCGCCCGCATCACGCCATATCCCCTTGATTTGAGGAATGTCTCCGTGATTTCCAACACATCTTCGTCGTCGTCCACAATGAGGATATTGGACTTCTGGTTTTTTTTGCCCCCCATGTCGAGTCACCTCAAAACAGAGCGCCACCCGCGCTCGTTTCAGATTAACCGATTCGCCCTCAACTCTCTTCAGCGGGGAACCGTTTCATCAGTTCCTGGTACAATCGATTTCCGATGGCCAGGCCGAGGTCAATAAATTCGGGCCCGTACCGGATGCCCGTCTCGGAGCGGAACGTGTTTGAAATCCTCCTAACGCCCTGCATTCCGCGCGGGAAATGGGCGATGAGCAGACGGATGGGTATCTCTTCGCGGGAAACCATTTCCCAAAGGGTATCGGTGAAGTTTTCCGGTCCCCATCGAAATTTATCGGCATCATAGAGCGCGTCGCTGAGAAGTTGGCCATGGGCATCGTGCAACGGGGTGGGCTCGACAAACGCCTCGTGATTTTCGATCGCCCGAACAATCCACTCCCGTTCAAAATCCTCGAGCGGAAACCCGGCGAGTATTTCGGCTGCCACATGGGCGCTCTGCCGGGCATGCTCGGGAACACGCCTTTTTATGTCATGAAACAGGGATGCAATCTGGACGAGCAAGACGGTTCGTTCGGCGTGTTCCGCTCCGACATTCATTTGCTTCCATTCATTTTGAACAATTGCGCCCGCATCGGTTGCGACTTTTTCGGAATGGCTGAGACCGTGGCCGAAGTGTTCGTCCTTTTCCCGGACGATCTGACGGGACTTGTTCAGAATGGGGTCGGAGTGAAGTATTCTCCGGGAAATCTCTCGTTCGCGGCTTAAGTCAACATAAAAACTCGGGACCGCGAAGGATTCCGCTATGCTTTTCGCCAGTTCTCTCGCTTGCTTGTAATCATGGGCGACTGTCATCGCGCACCATATTCCCTTGCGGCTCCGGCATACGATGCGGATTATAGCACACGCCGAGCCCTTTTTCAACCGCGGAAACACCGCGGAAACCACCGGTCAACCGGGCAAACTCGCGTCATTCCTCAATCGTATTCAATGTGTTCGATCCTAAATGTTGTGAGCTCACCGGGCTTCTCTTGCCCCGCGTTCGCCGCACGTCTCGAGGACGGCGTATCTGTCTCACGGTTCGACAATCCGTGTTCAGGGGACAGTTTTGATTCCGCGACACTTCGTGTCCGGTAGTCTGGACCGGTCCCCTTGCGCAGAGAGTCATATTATTGCCTTTCAAATGACGAGCAATACGGCATAAAAATTCATTGTTTTCGCAGAGAGTCATACAGCGGCGTTCTGCGATCCTTGCGTATTTGGCCATGAAAGGGGGGTAAACCCGATCGCGGAACCCCCCGTTCCAAAGCCAGGCGCTTCTTGCGTCGCTACAGCAAAGTGTGGTATAAGCAAGTAAATCCTCCGGCGCTCTCGCGAGCCTGTGGATCGCATGAGGATTTATGAAACCGCTGAACGGCGCTTTTCCAAGTGGAGGACACAGTTTGCCATGGATGTCCAAACATACGGGTTCCTGTGGTTGATTGTCACACTTCTTTTCGGTCTTCTCACCTGTTTTTTCGGCTATCGACTCTTCCTCGTACTGGTGGGAATACTTGGATTCGCATTGGGGGCCTCGCTCGGATACTTCATCGGAGACTGGCTCGGGAGCGGCATCATTTCGCTCGTGCTGGTGTTGATTTTGGGTCTTCTGGGAGCGTGGGCAAGCATTACGGCCTATTATGCGTTCATCTTTGTCGTCGGCGCATTTGGCTTTGCTCTGCTTGTCGCATTTCTGGTGGGTCTCTACACCACGGGCGGGGTCTCGATTCTATTTCCGATCATCGCCGGATTCGTTGGAGGATTCCTGGCTCTGTGGCTCCAGCGAATTATCATTATCCTTGCAACTGCGGCGCAAGGCGCATTGGCGTCGGTGCTCGCCGTGGCAGCGATGATACAGGGCGGTGGAATGTGGGCGTATCGCGAATTATATTATCGCTTGCTCGACGGTCAGTTGGCCCGTCCCGGCGATTTGCGATTTTACGCCGGGCTGCTTATCTGGGTGCTGCTCTTCGGGGCCGGACTCTTTGCGCAATTGACGCGCGGGAAGGAAATGTACAGGCGGCGGAGAAAGGTTGCTGGAAGCGGGGAAGGTTAGTACGGAGCCTGTCCGATAATTCGTTAACGTGTGCTTCGGGAACAGTGACTGCCCCACGATTAGTGATGCGGCTTATTGGGGGACACCATGCCACATGGTGTCCCCCAATAAGCCGGGCCGGGAGCGTCGCTCGGGGGCATTTGTGAAAGCCGTTTTTTGAGGTTTCTTTGTTATTCCAATCGCGGAACGGGTTCACAGGCTCCCTTCACCGCGCATCATAATGCCTTCATTGACCCTGCGGAAGAGGCGGCATGAAAATCACGACAAAAATTCACCATTCACGGAGATAGTGTTACAGGTTATTGGCGCAGCATCTGGTTTTTTTCCCCTTTCACCGTGACCCGGACCGATTGCAGGACCACCAAGCGGATGATATAATTTCCTCCAAACCGGCACCCGGCAAAACCTTTCGGGAGGTGCGCGATGGCAGACGTCGAAACGCTTATCGGAAAACTTAGGAAGGGAGACTATTATTCGCGCAGCACGGCGGCGCGTGCGCTTGGCGAAGCGGGAGGAGAGAAAGCGACTGCCGCGCTCATCGAGGCGCTGAGCGATGAGGACGACTGGGTAAAGGAATACGCGGCCGAATCACTGGGAAAGCTTGCGTGTTCGAGGGCCGTGGAACCATTGAGCAAACTGCTGGATTCCTCAAATTATAAGGTGCGAAGCGCCGCCGCGGAAGCTCTCGGAAGAATCGGTGGTGAGGAGGCGCGCGGAATTGTTGAATCCCTTCAAAAGGACAGAGACAGGTGGGTGCGAGAGGTTGCAATAAATGCGTTCAAGCACCTTTCCGACCAAAAATCCGACAAGCGCGAGGAAAAAAGCAGGCGGACACCCGACCCGGTTCCGGAAACGGTCCCCGAGGACGAGTCAGCCCTCGCAATGAGCGAAGAACCCGCCGAGTCAGACGAGCCTGCGAGCGCTCCAACATACCGGCTTTCCGACCACACCCCTCGAACTCCGGAGGAAATCGTTGCGCTGATAACCAAGGGAACTTCCATACAGTACAAGGCCACACGGTCGGGGTTCCTGCTGCGAGTGCCCGTCGGCGGGAACCGACATCAGAAAGTGCGCTTAAAATTCGACTCGACTGATGAGGACGGTTCGCCGATTATCCAGATTTTCACAATCATCGGTCCCGCCCAGGCGAGTCACTACCGATGGGCGCTGAAGCTGAATCCCGCGTTCTCGTATGGCGCCATCGGTCTGGTGACGATAGACGGCAAAGAGTTCCTCGCCATCATGAACACGCTGTTAGAGGAGAGCGTCGATGAAAAAGCGCTCGAAAAATCGGTGTGGACGCTCGCCAGGAAGGGCGACGCGCTCGAGCGCAAACTTATTCAAAAGGACATGTGGTAGGATGACGGAGCGAATGATACAAGACATTCAGCATCCGGACCCCGAGAAGCAGAGAGTCATCGACGCCGCCATGAGAGCCGGGCAGGGGCATGTTTTTCGATGGTGGCGCGAAATAAGCGAACAAGCCAGGAATCGGCTTCTCGACCAACTCTGCTCTGTCGATTTCAATGAGCTCGAGGAATTATACGCCGCCTGGAAAGAGAATGCCACTCCGCTTCCCGACGAGAAATTGGAGCCCGCCGAGGTCATCGGCATTCCACAGGCACCCGAGGAAATTGCGGCAAACCGGAGCGCGAGAGAACTTGGCGAGAAGGCTATACAAGCCGGCGAGGTTGCGCTCTTCCTGGTCGCGGGAGGGCAGGCCACCCGACTCGGCATCGACATTCCCAAGGGCGCCTTTCAAATCACTCCGATAAAGGGAAAGTCGATATTCGAGCATCATGCGGAGAAGATTCGGGCGCTCTCGAGAAGATACCGGGCGCGGCTTCCCTTTTATATCATGACCAGCGAGACGAATGACGAGGCCACTCGCGCATTTTTCGAGGAGCGCGACTGGTTCGGGCTCATGCCTGACGACGTTTTCTTTTTTAAGCAGGATATGATGCCGGCGCTGGATTTCAACGGGCGTCTCATGCTTGACGCAAAGGACCACATTTTCACTAGCCCGAACGGGCACGGAGGTTCGATTACATCGCTGAAAAATTCCGGCGCAGTCGATGATATAAAAGCACGGGGGGTCCGGCATATTTTCTATTTCCAGATCGACAACGTCTTGATCAAGATGGCGGACCCGGTCTTTGTCGGCCACCACATTGGGAGCGGCGCGGAAATGTCTGCGAAGGTGGCTCCCAAATGCGGACCCGAGGAAAAAGTCGGCGTTGTGTGCCGGGTCGGCGACAAGACCGCTGTGGTCGAGTATAGCGACCTTCCCGATGAGTACAAGTACGCCACGAGAGCCGACGGCTCCCTCAAGTTCACTGCCGGCAACCTGGCGATTCATATGTTCGACATTCGCTTTGTGGAACGATTGAACGAAAAAGGGCATTCCCTCCCCTTCCATATCGCGGAAAAAGCGGTCCCGTTTCTGAATGAAGAGGGGAAACTGGTCAAACCCGCCGAGAAGAACGGACTGAAATTCGAGAAGTTCGTGTTTGACGCCCTGCCGCGCGCGCGAAGGACTGTCATCCTCGAAGTAAACAGAGATGAGGAATTCGCTCCGGTCAAGAATGCGCGCGGGAGCGACAGCCCGGAGACGGCGCGAACATTGATGATTCAGCTATATGCGGATTGGCTCGAACGGGCAGGAATTGAAGTGCCGCGCCGACCGGACGGCCGAGTCAGGGGATTGATTGAAATAAATCCGCTCTTTGCGCTTGACGAAGAAGAATTGAAGGGAAAAATCCCACCGGATTTCCACGCGGAATTGCCGCTCTATCTCGGTCCGGACTAACTCAGGGCGAGAGTCCTTTGCTGTTCCAGTACCACTCAACGGTTTCGGCGATGGCATCAACATTGTCTTTTTGCGGAGCGTAGCCGAGTAAGCTTTTTGCCTTCTCGATTTCGAACACATAATCGGTGAATGCGACCTCTCTGTGTTCGTCGAGAATAAGCGGACGCCCTAAAAGCGACATGAACGCCAGCGCTCCACGCACGAGGGATGTATTGAGAGAAGCCACCTTCGATTTCGATCCGACCCGTTCGGTCACCCGTTCCGCCATTTCACGCACAGTCGGCGCCGTCGCGGGGTCCGATGCTATGTTGAAGGCCTCGCCCGCGCCCGCCGGTTTCTCGGCGGCCAACATGAATGCCTGCGCCACATCCGAGAGCGCGACAACCTGGTGCCGGTACTTGCCGTCGCCGATCACCCGGATTGTTTTGCCGCGGGCGAGGTCTTCAAACATCTTTATGTAGAATTTCTCGTGCCGGTATCCCGGGCCGAATATCATGGGCATCCGCAACATAACTGTCTCGATGCCGGACTCAGCCGAATATTTCGAGCACAGGTCCTCGCAATCGAGCTTGTTGCGGCTGTAGGTTCCAAGCAGTTTCTTGGGCGCATCTTCCGAGCACGGCACGCGATCGGGAATGCCGTATATCTCCACCGTGGAAGAGAACACGAAGCGCCTGACGGATTCCGAAACTGCCGCCGACAGCATGTTTTCGGTTCCCTTCACGTTCACCGACTGAAACTTTTCGTCGGAAGCCATCGACTGAGGCAACAGCGCCGCGAGGTGAAAAACCACATCCGTTCCTTCACACGCCAAACGGCACATGTCGGCATTTCGGACATCGCCCTTGATTATCTTGACCCCGTCAGGCACATCGGCAGGAACCCTCGTATCCAGCCCCCGCACGCGGCAGCCCGCTCGCAAGAGGTCCTTCGTCAGTTGGCGACCCAACAATCCGGCCGCTCCGGTGACTAATGCCTTCACCGTTTTTTCACTCTCCAAATGGCCAAAAACTAGCCTTGCGTCCTCCGGCCGTTCAAAAATCGCGCGCCATAAGCCGTAACTATTAAAGCATATGGTCACAGTTTCCGCAACGAAAGACGAAACCGCGGCAACTATTTCGCCACCCATCCCCATTGTTGCTTGACACCCTTGTTCCCGGAAACCTAAAATTGGTTAGCGGGGCTCTTCGCATATATCCCCTTGGCAAAAGGGGTCTTTTGAAGCTGTCCGATAATTATGTTTTCTGTCGAAACGCCAGCGTAGGGGGGGTGTCCCCGAAGCGACCATCAACTTATCGGACACACACCTTTTGTCCGGCTTTCAAATGCGAGTATAAGGAGCAGAGGTCACCCGTGAAAGAGTGGCTCGAACCTGTCGTTTTCACCTTTTTCGCAATCGCGGGCTGGGTCGTGTTTTCGTATTTTCTCGCGCACTGGAGCGGATGGCAGGCGCTCGCCAAGGTGTACCGCGCGTCAAGGCCGGCCTTGGGAGAAACAATCCGCCCGTGGGGAGCATCGATGCGGGGAGGAACGAATTACAACAGCCTGCTTGGCATGAAAGTGGATTCGCAGGGAGTATATCTCTTCGTGTTTTTCCTGTTTCGGCCGGGTCATCCGCCGTTGTATATTCCATGGGGAGACCTGTCCGCAACCCCGGAGAAGCAGTGGTGGTTCAAGATAGCGCGAATCACATTCGAGGGATGTCCCTCGACGTACCTGATGATTCCCCGGAAAACAGCGGAACGGCTCTCGCAGGCGAGTGGTCTTCAATTTCGGATATCCGAAAGCCCCGCCGATTGACGACAGCCTTCAGTTCCGACTTTCACGGCGTTCCGAACCTCGCACGGGAGCACCCGAAGACCTTGTCACCGGTTCGGCGCACTGCATGCTCATTCCGTATTGGTCCGGGAGATTGAAGAAGAAAAGTCTGCATGCACAGCAATTATCCGAACGGGGCGGGGAATTGTTCTGCCAAGATATGGGGATTTGGGCGAAGGGTGCGGGCGAGGCCGTGTTCTGTTCCGAGGGGCACATCCACACGGAAAGAATAATCTGGGGAACCATGACCTGCCCATCATATGCAGCAAAGCAGGAATGGAAGTTATAAGACGGCAGGCCTTTCCCGCTTTTCACGTTGCGAGAATTAAGCCCACGAGCCGCGGTAATCAATGCGCAGGGATTAAACCACGCATTGCTGCTGCAGATGCTCGATATGCCACTCCAAAATCCGCAAATTTACTTCTTGCACGGCGCAACTTTTATGTTGCAGTTTCCGGGCAGGTTTTCCTGCGTCGAACACAGATGTATGCATTTCGCTTCCCTAGTGTTCCCAATGTGTTACGGATATTCTGCCAGCGCTGGCACGCATGTTGCCTTAAGAGTAAGTACATCGATGGCGAGGGAAGAGAATCCGCGCCTCAAAACGAGGAGGGTTCGAGGAATGAGATATACGGTTTTCGATATTCCGATACTGAATTCACTGCTGCGCTGGTTCTCGCTGGGAGCGCTGAAGGCCTCCGGCTGGCGCAAAGAGGGTCGCGTACCGAATATAAACAAGTATGTCGTGATCGCGGCGCCGCACACCTCGAATTGGGATTTGCCGATCGGATTGATGCTGGCGTTTGCGTTCAGAGTGAAGGTGCGCTGGATGGGTAAGGACAGTCTCTTTCGAGGGCCGTTCTGCACAATCTTTAAGTGGCTGGGCGGAATACCTGTCGATCGCCGGAAATCAACGGGCGCGGTTGCCCGCTCCGTTGAGACATTTGAGAAAGAAGACAAGATGGCGATGATCATCGCCCCCGAGGGTACCCGCAGAAGCGGAGGACACTGGAAATCAGGCTTTTATCAAATAGCGCGTGGAGCCAAGGCGCCGATCGTGCTCGGGTTTCTCGATTACACGCAAGGTCGGCGGAATCGGTCCGGTGATAACACCGAGCGGCGACCTCGACGAGGACATGTGGAAGATTCGCCAATTTTATTCCGGCGTGACACCGAAACGTCCCGAAAGGGCAAAGCCTGCGGCTGTTGCAGCGGGAATATAGAGAGGCGCACGGGTTTTTGGATGAACTTCGAAGGAGGGTCCGACAGGGCGAAAAGGTTGAGATAAAAATGAGAGCGCATGCATATGTAGAGAAACTGAGGACCTTTGGCGCCGAGGAAATACCGATTTATTACGATCCGGATGACGTTCAGGAAGAGTTCGATGGGGTCTGCAAGGAGTTGAACTTTTTCGGCCTGCGATTCCGGTTGTACGATTTCCTCATGGGATGGTGGGAGCGCAAGTCCGACCGGGACCTCGTCGACTTCATTGACGATTCGCTTCCGGTAACGAACGCGGTCGAACTGGGTGTCGGCACAGGGTACTTGCTCAGACTGATGGCGCGGAGGTATCCGCTTGCGTCGATTCGCGGTTCGGACCTCTCCATGGCCATGCTGAGAGTGGCGAAAGAAAAACTTGTCAAACATGGGCATTCACCCTATGATATAGAAATCGTAACGGAGCCATCGCTTGTTTCCGAGGGTATGCGGTTTGAGCAGGGCGACCATATAGTTCTCGTCCGGGAAGACTGCAGGAATATCAATGTTTCGGACGGAAGCCAGGACCTTATTGCCTCCAGTTACCTGTTGGACCTGCTTCCGCCGGAACGGATATTAGGGGTCCTGGCGGAGATCAGGCGCTTGCTCAAGCCGTCGGGAAAAGCCTATTTGATGACCCTCACGTCGGACCTGGAAAAGAAAAACGGTCTGTTTGAGAGGTTAGAATATTTCCATTTCAGGACGAGGAACGGGTTTTACGGATTGTATTACCACAGCAATCTTTTGAGGAGGTTTTCGCACGCATTGTTCGAAGGTTATTATACCCATTGCCGGCCGATAAATTTATCGTCTTACGTGCGGCAAACCAGCGGACTGACCGAAATGAGGGCGCGACAGAGTTACATCCGCATTTGCGGGGCGCCCTATCTTCCTGTTAAGATTTTAGAGGTGGCAAGAAAATGAATTCTCATCCGGTTACGAATAAATGGCTCAACCTGGCAAAGTTCATTGTGTCAGCCATTCGCACCCCTTCCCTGAAGGAATGCTACGACGCCAGCGCTTGCGTCTATGAGAATATCTTTGGCCGGAACCAGGAATTTTTCGCGAATGTAATGGTGGAGGCGCTTCGAGAGCGGTGTCAGGCAAAATACGAAAAGGCGCTCGACCTCGGGGCGGGAACGGGAATACTCACGCGCAAGCTGCCGGATGTATGCGACCGTGTTTGCGGGATCGATTTCTCCCACGGCATGCTCGAGCAGGCGATAATCGAAGACGGTTCGAGCCAGTCTCATTATATCGGAGGGGACGTTCTGGCCCTGCCGTTTCCAGATGACGAATTCGACCTGGTCGTCTCACTGGGCTTGATCACGCATATATTGCCGAAGCATTTCGCAGCCTTTGTGAGCGAAATAGACCGCGTGGCGGCTCCATCCGCAACCATTCTTATCGCAATCACTCCCCTGCCCTGGCGCCTGTTCTCCCCTCGGAGAAGCTCTTTCGAGCCCAGACTGGTCGACAAGGCTCTCATCAACGGCTATAACCTGTTTCAGAAGAGCTTTAAGGTTTCGGAGCGCAGAGGGGTGTATGAGCCGGCGACGTTTCGCGCCGAATTCGGCAAACATGGCTACGGTGTCAAGTATTCCATCTCTCATTCGTTGACGCTCGTCACCGCAAGCAGGAACGGGCAAAAGTAGTTCCAATTCTTTCGTGTCCCCGGTATCTCTATTTAGAGCGCCCTATCGCTCTCCTTTCTCCATGCCCCCGAACAACCGGATTCCCCCAGTATCCTTCAGGATTTTTGAAACAGCGGCAAACGCGCGGCTCCACCACTCGCCTGGCCAGCCCAGAGATTCTCGAACCACGTTACAAAACCGTGAGAGCCTTCTCTTCGTCAGTTATTCCCGCAACCGTTCAGGAACCGACATAGAGCGGATGTCCCCGCAGCATCTCACTCACTAAAGGATTCAAATAATGCTGCGCAATCCATTCGATCACCGGAACGCAAACCGCATCTCCAAACCCGAACAAAGCTTGATTACAAGACGCTTGTATATTGTATTCATCTGCCCCCATCAGACGAGCGCATTCGCGAGGTGTCATAAACCTGACGAAATATTTACCTTTGCCGGCCTTAAAAAGTATCTGCCTGGCGCTGCCGCCTCTCGGGGTTCTCAGACAGCCGGCAATGCCATCGGTCCTCAGTTCGGCCATTGATTTACTCTTGCGAACTCGCCTGAAAACAGTCCCATATGACCATTGCGAACCGCATATCATCTTCTCTGCCTGGGCTCGATGGCGCTGGCTCATCTGGTTGAAAAGATATTCCGCTCGGCTTGGCTGCCACCACAGAGGAGATTCGGGGGGGTGGTCTTCGATTATGTCCTCAAGAGATGACCGTTGAAACGGCTGGGCAGGAAGATTCCTGATGTTCCATCGAATCTCCGAATGATGAAGGATAAAATCAGCCAGCTTTGCAGGTCTGACATCGCTTTCGTGGAAACGGCAGGTTTCTTGCCCCGGGAACAACTCGCTGTCAGAGGGATTCAGACCTCCAACAACAAACAGGCGCGGCCTGCTCTGGGGAACAAAACGCGAGGCATCCAAAACGAAGGCATCGACAGCATACCCCAAGTCGTTCATTGCCACGAGCGCATCCCTGAAATCTCGCCCCTTTGCCGATGTCAGGAAACCGGTTACATTTTCGAGCAATACAATAGGCGGCTTACGGCTTCTCATTCCTTCTAATATTTTCATGAATCTCCAGAAAGCCGAAGATTGTTTCCCTCCGAGTCCTTTTCGTGCTCCTGCAACGGAGAGGTCATTGCAAGGGAAGGAAGCGGTTGCAAGCGTGACAGCGGGAATGTCCTCCGGGTCTGTTTCGTGGATATCGCGCAAATAATAATGAGCATCGGCATCTTTGAAATGCCCCTTGTACATCTCGTATTTCTGAGAGTCGATATCATTTGCATACGCCATCGTCCAGCCATGCCGCTCGAGAGCAAATCTTATGAGTCCGATTCCTGCGAAGAACTCTGCAAAGGTTTTTGGGGGAAGATGTCCAAAAGAGTCGGCGTTCGTCTCATTTTCGGCTGCCCGTAGCGTCATCTGAATGCAATCATCAAGCCTGTTTTTTACGGCGCTCTCCCAAAACCTTAGCACCCTCCAACCTTCTTGGAGCAAGCGGGCTGTCGCAGCGCAGTCGCGCTCCATGTTCCGCCGAATCTTATTCAACCAGTAATCTCTGGACGGAGTTTCCCTGAATTGCTCTTCGATGCAACCCAAGCGCCGCCGTTTGTACTGACCGCCATGCCAAAAATCGCCGTCTATGAATATTGCCAGGCGTTTTGACGGAATGACAACGTCGGGTTTGCCAGGCAGGCTCGCCGGGCACACCCTGTAGCGAAGACCTTTTGACCAGAGAGCCTTCCGAAACGCCAGTTCCGGAGCTGTGTCGCGAGAACGAACCTTCCGCATTATCTGTGAGATGTCTCTGGACATTGTGTCTCACGAAGAACTTTGGATTCGAACCACCCAACTAACCCATGAGGTCTTTCTCGAATATACCATAGAGAGACCGAAAAATCACACCAGGTTGTGGCGTCAACCAAATCCGGTTTCGGGGCTGGCGGGCGAGTTTCTCGATTGGTGATACAGGTTGCCGACATCGGTAGCCGTCCCGAATCCGCGACGTTCGTGTTTTCCAAGGAGACGGGAGGAGTGTGCGAGCGGGGGCACACTCGACGAGATTCATGGGCGACGTTTCTCGTCAGAATTCTCCGGAGGCTCGATGCCAAGCCGTTTGATTTTCCTCCACAGGGTGGTCTTGTGGATGCCGAGCTCCTTTGCCGTCGCGGCGCGGTTCCAATTGTTGCGGCGAAGCGTGTCCCTGATGAAATGCGCTTCGAGTTCACGAATATTTGCAGCGCTTGCGGAAATTGCAGGCCTGTCCGATTTCGGGCGAAGGTTTTGGGGAAGATGCTCCGGTTGAATGAGCCCATTCCGGCACAAGACAAAGGCATGTTCGATAACATTTTCGAGTTCGCGCACATTGCCGGGAAAATCGTGGTTCATGAGGATGGTCAGCACTTCGGGCGACACACCGGCAATGTCCTTGCCCCGCAGCCGATTGAAGCGCGCTATGATGTGGTCGATGAGCAGAGGAACGTCATCCATGCGTTCCCGCAGGGGTGGCAAAGTCAGCTTCACCACGTTGATCCGATAATAGAGGTCGCGTCGAAAATTTCCGTTCTCGACCAGTTCTTCGAGGTTCTTGTTGGTGGCCGCAACCACCCGCACATCCGCCTTCACGGGTTGGGTCGAGCCAAGCGGCTCGAACGTTTTCTCCTGGAGCGCGCGGAGCAGGCGGACCTGCAGGGCGGGGGAAACGTCGCCGATTTCGTCCAGAAAAATTGTCCCTCCCTCGGCGAGCGCAAACCTTCCCGGCTTGTCTTTCTTCGCGTCTGTGAACGCGCCGGCCTTGTGGCCAAACAGTTCCGACTCGAGCAGCGTATCGGGCAAAGCGCCGCAGTTCACGGTCACCATCGGTTTGTCCTTACGAGGACTCAATGCATGGATCGCCCGCGCGAACAGCTCTTTTCCCGTGCCGCTTTCGCCTTCAATGAGCACGGTGCTGTCACTCACGGCGACCTCCGGAAGGATATCGAAGATTTTATGCATCCCGTGGTTCTTGCTGATGATGTCACCGAACGAATATTGGCGCGTAATCTGCTTCCGCAGGTCTTCGACCACGCTGAGGTCGCGGAACGTTTCGACACCGCCGATGGTGCGCCCTTTGTCGTCTTTCAACAAGGCCGTAGAGATGCTTATGGGAATTCGCTCACCGTCCGCATCGATTATGTAGACAGCCTTGTTTACTACCTGTTTTCCATCCTCGAGTGTTTGTCTGAGCGCGCAGCCGCTCTCGCAAATGCTCGCTTTAAACACGTCGCAGCATCGACTGCCGACCGCTTCCTCGCGCGGTATTCCCGTGATTTCTTCCGCCGCCCTGTTGAACGAGGTGATGCGCCATTCTCCGTCGACAGTAAAAACGCCATCGGCAATGCTGTCGAGAATTATGTCGCGTTCTTTTGTTTTTCCGTTTCCTTGCCTGTCCCGCATGTGAAATCCTTTTGCCCGATTGTGTTCGTTATCTCATAGTTTCCGCCATTTATGCGGAGCGCTTTTCCGTGGACGAGCGCTTCTGCCACCTTGCGATGCGCCTTTGCAAGAATCCTGGTAAAAGTCGGTCGCGAAACGCCCATCTGGCGGGCGGCTTCACTATGCCGAAGGTTTTCGATATGCGCATGCCGCAAGGCCTCCAACTCATCGAGTGGTAGAGAGACTTCTCTCAGCCTTGCCATGGGTATGCCCGCTGGTTTGAAAAAGATTACCTGCGGCAGTTCCGACACATACCTGCATTTCTGTGGCCTTGACATAGAGCGCCCTCCTTTCGTTTCTGCACCATAGTTCATTTTAACAACATCTGCCGCTTGTGTCAATTCACCTGTCCCGTTTCTGCAATTGGCGGTGGGCGAGACACTGCAATGGCGCAACAAAGCGGCAGGAAGAAAGATTGCAAAACAGCTATTTCCCGTGTGTTCACGGAGCCGAAGACAGCCATGTATTCCTGTCGTAACTTCAGTGGCGGGAACCGAATCCACAGCAGAGCCGAAATGGTGGCATGAAAGATGCCTTTGAACCTCTTGGAGGCGCGAAGAAAATGAAAGTGGCAATACCAGTTTGGCAATCGAGAGTGTCGCCGGTTTTCGACGCGGCGCAGTGGCTCTACGTGTTCGAAATCCGGGATGGCAAGGAGGTATCACGCGCCCAGCAGCCCATATGGGGGCTGTCGGCATCGGGTCGCGTGAACCGATTGAACGAGCTTGGAGTGAATGTGCTTCTGTGCGGCGCCATTTCGCGTCCTCTTGCGGACATGATAGCGACCGCGGACATTAAGGTCGTGCCCTGGCTGGCGGGAGATATAAATGAGGTGCTCGGATGGTACATGGCGGGCAGCCCTATGGACTCGCGGTTTCTTATGCCGGGGTGTGGACGGCGCGGGCATCGTTTTCGAGGGCGTGGAAGGAGAGGACTTTCGAGAAATTGGGCGAAATACCCGGAGGAGAACTCATGAAAATAGCGGTAACGGCTCAAGGCGGGGATATGAAGAGTCCCGTTGACCCGCGGTTTGGCCGAGCGCGGCATTTCATCGTGATTGACACGGAAACGAAGGAATGGACGGCATTTGACAATACTCAGAATCTCAATGCCATGCAGGGGGCCGGCATTCAGGCAAGCCGAAACGTGGCCGACCTGGGTGTCAAGGCAGTGGTGACGGGGAATATCGGACCGAAAGCTTTCGCCACGCTTCAGTCGGCGGGCATCGATGTCTTCATCGGCGCCGACGGAACGGTGGAGCAAGCCTTTGAGAAATTCGGAACCGGGGCCCTGGAGCGTGCGGGGGGAGCGAACGTTCGGGGCCATTGGATTTAAATGAATCTTTGAAGGGAGGTGAATCAAAATGCCAGGTGGTGACAGGACAGGACCGCTGGGAGCTGGCCCGATGACCGGAAGAGCCGCCGGTTTCTGCGCCGGATTCGGAACACCCGGATACGCAAACCCTGCCCCGGGCATGGGTTTCGGGGGTCGGGGACGCGGACGGGGCTTCCGAGGCGGCGGCTGGGGCCGCGGAGGCGGGCGCGGATGGCGCAACTGGTACTACGCGACCGGCGTGCCCGGCTGGGCGCGCGGCGGCCGGGGCTTTGGCCCGTATGCTCCTTACTATGGAGCGCCGCCTGCGGTGAGCCCGACGGCGGAGCAGGAAATGGAGCTCCTTCGCGAGCAAGCGAAGTACTTCGATGAAGCGCTCGCTGACATAAGGAAGCGCATGGACGAACTGAGCGTCAAACAAAAGGCGGAGTGACCGCCGGAGTGTGGAACGGTCCCGGACTTTTGAGCCTTTGTGGCAAACCGGCGAACCCAAACTTTCTCCTGAGCTCTGTGGTGAAAGCAATAAGCCCCCCTTGATTGGATCGCACCAAGGTTCCGGGACCGTTTCCATATATTATAAGGAGGTAAGGAAAAATGCCACGAGGAGACGGAACCGGCCCGAGGGGCCAAGGACCGGGCACAGGCAGAGGAATGGGTCCCGGACAGGGCGGCGGAGGCGGACGCATGGGAGGTTTCGGCGTCGGCCCGGGCGGGAACTGCGTCTGTCCGAGCTGCGGGACCACCGTTTCGCATGAACGAGGATTGCCATGCTACCAGAGGACCTGTCCAAAATGCGGGGCCCAGATGACGCGGCAGAGGTAATGCCGTGAGTAAACCAGGAGCAGGCATGAGACTCAGAATCGCGGTGGCGAGCGGCAAGGGAGGCACAGGCAAGACGACGGTAGCCACGAATCTTGCCGTATCACTTGCTTCCGAGGGCTACCGTGTGGTGTATGCGGATTGCGACGTCGAAGAGCCGAACGGTCACATTTTTCTCAAGCCGACAATCGAGAAGGTTACTCAAATCGGAGTTCCCGTTCCCGAAATAGACCTGGCTCGATGCACCGCATGCGGCAAATGTGGCGAGTTCTGCCAATTCAGCGCCATCGTGTGTATCAAGGACAAGGTTCTCACCTTTTCCGAACTTTGCCACGGATGCGGCGGCTGCTCTCTGATATGCCCCGAGGCGGCAATCGGAGAATTCCGCCGCGAGGTCGGTGAGGTCGCGGAAGGCTCCGCGAACGGAATCGGGTTCATACACGGCACGATGAGAATAGGAGAAGCGATGTCGCCTCCGCTCATTCACGCCGTCAAAGAGAGACTTCCCTCGGACGGTGTCGCCCTGCTGGACGCGCCACCGGGCACATCGTGCCCCGTTATCGAGGCGGTGAAAGGGACGGATTTCGTTGTGCTCGTGACCGAGCCCACTCCCTTCGGCCTGAACGACCTCAAGCTTGCGATCGAGATGGTTCGCGAACTCGAGCTTCCACTGGGCGTGGTCATCAACCGCAGCGACGTGGGAGACGACGAAGTGCGTCGATATTGTGACCGAGAACGTATCGCTCTTTTGCTCGAAATTCCCGATGACCGGAGGATCGCGGAGGCGTATTCGCAAGGGCGCATAGCCGTCGATGCGGTTCCGACACTGCGACGGGATTTCTTGGAGTTGTGGAATAAGGTGCTCACACAAATGGGCGCGAGCGGCAACAAATCATGACGAAACAGGAAAAAACAGCGGTAATTTCCATATGCACGAACGTTGTGCTGACCGCGGCTAAATTTGTTCTCGCCTCCGTTACGGCGAGCCTTGCCCTGCTTGCAGAAGCGTACCATTCATTCGCCGACGTACTCTCATCCACTGCTGTCTTCGCAGCGCTTCGCGCTGACCGCCACGCGCATTCCAAAACAGCCGCCGGCAGAAAAAGTCAAGAGGGAGACGCCGAGACAAAGCCTCGGTTTTTCTCTCCCGGCAACTGGGAAAACAAAGCCGGCTTAGCCATCGGGCTTGTGCTCGCAGTGGCGGCTATAAATATTTTCAGGAAAGCAAGCCAACCGACTCCGATTCCCATCCGGTATCCCTTTGTCGCTGCGGTTGCGGTCGGCTTGCTGGCACTGTGCTCGTACTTTCTGTACCGATTCGAAACCTCGGTTGGCAAAGAGACCAAATCCACGGCCCTGATCGCCGACGGACGCCACGCTCAGACCGACATGCTGGCATCGGTGCTCGTCATGTTTGCTCTTGTTGCTTCCAAGACGGGTGTCGGCTTTGACAGAGTGGCCGCTTCGATTATCGGCCTTTTCATCCTCAGCAACGCGTTTTACGTGCTTGTCCAGGCGGGCCGCTCATACGCCGCACGAATCCGTGGAAACGAAATTTCCGGAAGGGTAATCTACGAGGACACTCTTTTTCTTGTGTTCCATCGTGTCTTCTCGCATTTCGATAAGGTGCTTTGGGAACGACTCGCCCGGCTTCCGGGTCTGAAAAGTTCGCCACATACCGCCAGGCGCCGGTTCGGCGCGGGATTAGTCATGATAGTGGTTCTCGTGGGCGCGGGGGTATATGGCGCGTCCGGATTCTACGTTATTCGCCCCGGCGAGGGGGCAATCGTGGAGCGTTTCGGCAGGCCGCTGCAAAAAGAAGAACCGGTCGGTCCCGGCCTTCATTACCGTGCTCCATGGCCGGTCGACCGGGTGAGAAAAGTAGATGTAGATGCAATCAGACGGTTGACAATCGGCTACACGACCGGAGAGCGAAAAAACCTCATTTTATGGACAAACATACACTATTTGAGCGAATACTCTGTCATCACCGGAGAGGGCCCGTTCCTCGACGTAGCCATGAATGTCCATTACAAAATCGGCGATCCATTCCGGTATCTCTATAAAAGCGCCGCTCCGGATGCGGCTGTTGAGATGATAGGTTCTCAGGTGTTGCGAGAGACGCTGGGAAGCGAACCGTTCTTTCCGGCGATGACTTCCGAACGGAATGTGCTGGAACGAGTCATCCGTGACGAAATACAGGCCCGTCTCTATGAACATGAGCTCGGCATACTGATCGGGAACGTGTATTTCCGGGATATACATCCTCCCGCACAGGTGGCGGCAGCCTTTGAGGATGTCGTCAGCGCGCAGGAAGATTACGAAACGCACATCGAGGAGGCGTGCGGGTATCAAAAAGAATCGCTGCCGCTTGCCAGGGCACGGGCCGTCACGACCGTCAAGGAGGCCGAGGCATACCGAAACGCAATGGTCGCTCAAAGCACGGGGAAAGCGACGGCTTTTTTGCTGCACGAACAGGCGTACCGCAAAGCGCCCGCCCTGACTCAAACACGGATGCTCCTGGAAACGGTCGAGGATTCGCTCTCTGAAGTTCCAAAATATATTGTGGGTCGGAACAAGACCGACCGGAAGCCCGAACTATGGCTCTCCGCGCCACCGCTCGAACAAATGCTCTCCGGCTATAGCGACAGTTCCCGGAGACGTTCGATGCAGCAAGAGCAGACACAAACGAAACGGAGGATCTCGTCCGAGGAAGACCTGATAGAAGCTCTTCTGCGATTTCAGCAAGAACAACGGGAGGAGGGGAAATGAAGCGAGCGGGAATTCTCATCGCGCTGGTCGTTCTGGGGCTCTTTTTCGCCGTGTCGTTTTTTTTCGCGGTTGATGAGTCCGAATACGCGGTAATTACGCAATTCGGGAACCCGATACGGACGCTCGAGCAGCCCGGGCTGCACAGAAAACTTCCGTGGCAAACGGTAAACCGTTTTGACAAACGGCTGCAACTGTATGAAACCGCCATGATCGAGTTTCTCACAGGGGACAAAAAAAACGTGGTTATGCAGGCGTTCGTATGCTGGCGCATCGAAGACCCTTTGGAGTTTTTCCGCGCGATCAGAACATTTGACAGCGCTGTGCAAAAGCTTGATGATATTATCTGTTCCTCGATTGGCGCCAATCTTGGCGATTACGCGATGTCCAACCTTATCTCGGTCGACAAAGAGGAGATCAGAATTCCGCAGATGGAGCAAATGATCACCTCCGAGGTGAACACGAAAATGCGGGACGGCTACGGAATGAACATAACCAGGGTCGGCATATCAAGGCTCGCCCTGCCCGAGGACAACGCCCGAAGCGTATACCGAAGAATGGAAGCCGAGCGCTCCGCCATCGCCAAGGAGTATCGCGCCCTTGGCAAAGAAGAGGCCGAGAAGATCAAATCTCAAGCGGACCGGGAAAAAAGCGACATCATCGCCGCTGCCTATAAAGAGGCGCAGATCATAAAAGGCGAGGGCGACGCCGAAGCCGCACGCATATACGCCGAGGCCTATTCGACAGCGCCGGAATTCTTCAAGCTCCTTCGGACACTGGAGGCATACAAGAAAATGCTGAAGCAACAGTCGGTTGTGGTGATGTCCGCCGATTCCGAACTGCTCAAATACTTGGACGGGCCGCCCCTGAAGGAAGGCGATTGACACGGTGAGAAAAAGATGAAATTGCCGGAATGGATATCCGAGTTCTCATCGGAATTCACTGCTTTGAAAGCGGCCGGACACCGGCTGGCGTGGGGCCTGGTTGCGCTCGCGGCGCTCGCCTATCCGTTGAGCGGAATATATGTTGTGGGCGTGAACGAGACAGGCGTTCTCAAAAGGTTTGGGAAAGTGATTGACGGCAGTGTCATGCCGGGACTCCACTACAAACTGCCATGGCCCATCGACGATGTGACCCGGGTTTCCACGGGGGAGATTCACCGGTTGCAGGCAGGCTTTGGGGCTGATTTAGACGATGTGGCACAGTATGAGCAAACGTTCGGGCGTGTGACGGAAATACAATATGGCTCGTTCATTGTGCCGTACTGCATCACGGGCGATAAGAACATCATCCACACCAAAGTGATCGCTCAGTACCGAATCAGCGACCCGAACGCATACCTGTTCGGATGCAAAGATGCAGAAGCGGTGACGATTCGGTGTATCCAGTCTGGTATCGTGCGCGCGCTCAGCCGGACAGATGTGGATTCGGCCCTTATGACCGGCAGGATCGAGCTCCAACAGCAAATTCTGGCCGATGTCCGGGAGCAACTGGAGCCATTAAGGACCGGGATCACCGTGTTTTCGACGGAAATCAAGAAAACGCGGCCGCCGTCGAGCGTGGCCCAATCATTCAAGGATGTAATCAATGCCCGAGAGGAACGCCGGGCAATGGTTCACACCGCCCATGCGTATCGGAACGAGGCGATTCCGGAGGGTAATGCCGAGGCGTCGCGAATAGTAGAAGAAGCAAAAGCGTATCGGACCAGGAAGAAGGCGCAGGCCGAGGGCGATTCGCGACGGTTCGTCATGCTTGCCGAAGAGTATCTGAAAGACCGAAAAACAACCGCACAGCGCCTGTATCTCGATGCAATGTGTGAAGTGCTTCCCTCGGTCCAAAAGGTGATTGTCGGGTGTGAGGAGGGACAAGACGTTGCGGTTTTGAAATTCTTCGCACCGGGAAGAAACGGAACGAGCCAATGAAGGAATTCGTTGTTATCAGTGGAAAGGGAGGAACGGGAAAGACGAGTATCGTGGCCTCTTTCGCGGCCCTCTTCGAGAAGAAAGTGCTGGTCGATTGTGACGTGGATGCCGCCAATCTTCACCTCGTTGTAAACACGGTGACCCGCCATCGGGAACAGTTCGGCGGAGGCAAGAAAGCCAGGATTCTGCCCGACCGCTGCACGCAGTGCGGGGAATGTCAACGGTTTTGCAGATTTGAGGCGATCACCGCCAACGGCGAATCGGCCGATACTGAGGGTGCATTTCAGGTCGACAGAATTTCCTGCGAGGGTTGCGGCGTGTGCGTCGCAGTATGTCCCGCGGACGCGGTCCTGTTCGAGGAAGCGATTAACGGGGAATGGTTCATTTCGGATACGCGCGTCGGTCCGATGGTTCACGCAAGGCTTGGCATCGCAGAAGGGAATTCGGGAAAGCTGGTCTCTCTGGTCAGGAGTCAGGCCAGAGGCCTGGCAGTTAAACGGGGTCTGGAGTTGGTTCTGATTGACGGGCCGCCGGGAATCGGATGTCCCGTGATCGCCTCGATTACGGGGACAAACCTCGTTCTTGTGGTCACCGAGCCAACGCTCTCCGGCCTGCACGATCTCGAGAGAGTGCGAGAGCTTACCCGGCATTTTAAAATCAAAACGGTCGCTTGCGTGAACAAATACGACCTGAATCCGGAAATGTCGAGCGAGATAGAGAGGCGTTGCAGCGAGTGCGGCGTCGAGGTGGTGGGTCGGATTCCCTATGATAATGAAGTGACACGGGCGCAGATACGGCAACAAAGCATCGTCGAGTTTTCCGACGGCCCCGTGTCCGTGGAAATACGAAGGATGTGGGCAAGAGTCTCTGAAATCCTTGGCCTCGATGCCGAAGAAGAGAAATCGGCTTCGAAGGCAGAGGCTCGAAGCTTGGAGAAAGACCGATAACAAAACTCGGACTTCAGAAAGGACGTCAGATGAAACAGGATGACAAATCGTGCGACATATGCAATCAGACTGATTGCTCTGCACAACATAAGAAACCCGAGGAGAGCGAAGAACAGTTCCTGGAACGGCAGGCGCTTCGCAAGAGAATGTGCGCGGTGAAGCATAAGGTTCTCGTGCTATCAGGGAAGGGCGGCGTCGGCAAGAGCACGGTGGCCGTGAATCTTGCGATTTCTCTGGCAATGGCCGGAAAGAAGGTCGGGCTCCTTGACGTCGATGTTCACGGGCCGAGTGTCCCGAAGCTGCTGGGACTCGAGGGAACCAGGCCGACCGTGGTCGACCAATCAATATTCCCAACGATATTTGAGAATAAGTTGAAGGTCATGTCGCTCGCGTTTTTCCTGTCGAGCGCGTCCGATGCGGTCATCTGGCGCGGGCCGCTGAAGATGAGTCTGATCAAACAGTTCCTGCGAGACGTCGAGTGGGGAAAGCTCGATTACCTGATAATTGACTCGCCACCGGGCACGGGAGACGAGCCGCTTTCCGTCGCTCAACTGATTGAAGACGCCGCGGGCGCCGTGGTTGTGACAACGCCGCAGGAGATTGCATTATCGGATGTGAGAAGGTCGATCACGTTCTGCCGGCAGGTAGGGCTGCGGGTTTTGGGTGTGGTCGAAAACATGAGCGGGTTTGTTTGCAGCCACTGCGGCGCTCATTCTGACATCTTCAAGTCGGGAGGCGGAAAGAAGATGGCGCAAGAGATGGGGGTCCCGTTCCTGGGCGAAATTCCTGTCGACCCCGACGTCGTCACGGCAAGTGACGATGGCACGCCGTATTGTCAGAAATATTCGGAAACCGCCACCGCAAAGGCGTTTTCCAGGGTCATCGAACCAATACTCAAGCTGGAGACGGACAGCGCAGCCGCTGCGTTTTCAATGAGTGAAAAAAGGGAGGGAAAAGGATGAAAATAGCTATTCCGGTTGCACAGGGGAAATTGTGCCTACATTTCGGGCACTGCGAACAATTCGCGTTAATCGACGCGAATCCAAACACCGGGGAGATCGAGGGCATGCAGATGCTGGCCGCGCCCGACCACCAGCCCGGCCTGTTGCCCCGCTGGCTTCACGAGAAGGGCGCCACGGTCATTATCGCGGGTGGAATGGGAGGAAGAGCCCAGGGGCTTTTCGCCGAAAGAGGCATCAAGGTGGTTATCGGCGCGGCCTCCGACGACCCGGAAACAATCGCCAGGGCGTATCTGAACGATTCCCTTGAAACGGGGGAGAACATCTGCGACCACTGAGAGTATACTAGGGGTGATGCGACAAGAAAACCGAACATACATATTCGGCCCCGTGCCCTCGAGGCGGCTGGGGCGGTCTCTCGGTGTCGACATCGTTCCCTTCAAAACGTGCACGTACGATTGTATTTACTGTCAACTCGGCCGCACCACCAATCTGACTGTTCAGAAGGCCGATTATGTTCCCGTTAAAGACGTTTTGGACGAATTGTGGATGCGCCTCGATGAGGACGAGTCCGCACCCGATTACATAACGTTATCCGGCTCCGGAGAGCCGACATTGAACAATAAAATAGGAATGTTGATCGAGTCGATAAGAACGCGGACAAACATACCGGTGGCCGTGCTGACCAATGGCTCGCTCTTATGGGACCCCGAAGTTCAAAAGGCGCTCATGGGGGCGAACCTTGTTGTTCCGTCGCTCGACGCCGGAGACTCAGAAACGTTCAAGCACGTCAATCGGCCTCACCCCTGCGTGAAATTCGAGCAGATGATGGAGGGCCTGGTCAAGTTCGCGCATATCTATCGCGGAACCATCTGGCTGGAAGTCTTCTTTCTGCAGGGTTTCAATTCGACCACGGCGGATGCGTTGAAAATAAAGCGATATGTCGACGCCATTCAGCCGCACCTGATTCAACTGAACACCGTGGTCAGGCCCGCGGCGGAAGCATTCGCGGTCAGGGTCTCCGAGGATGAGATGGAGCATATCCGGCAGATATTCGGAGAAGGAGCCGAGGTGATAGTTCCGTACGAGAGATTGGCGTTCGGCGCCGAGAAAGAACGGCAAACAGAGGAGCTGCTGGCAATGCTGAAACGGAGGCCCTGCACCATAGAAGACCTTGCAAACGGATTGGGAATGCATCGAAACGAAGTCGTGAAGCACCTGACGAAACTGCGGGAGCTGGGCCAGGTTCGGTCGACCGAAAAGAACGGTTTGGTCTATTATGACACGCGAGACGCCCAACATATTTGAACGCCTGCAAAGAAACCTCGCATCGATGGCGCGGAAGAACCATCTTGCGGATAAACCACTGTCAATCTCCGCGCGACCGCTGAAACCGGGAGAAGCGATTGGGAACCCCGAGGCCACCGACTACCCGCTCATGAAGGGAAAGGAAAGTCTCATGGAGGCTACCTTCCTGGGCGCGCGCGGACAGGCCTTCACGGATATGTACGGGAATTGGAATGGCACGATTTCCGACCTCCTGGAAATGAATCTCGAGAACAATTTTCGACGAGCTGTGTTTGTTTCCTCATTGAACGCGGTGATGCGTTATCTGGGCTTGGCGCAAAAGACCGTCCATTGCAGGGACGACGAACCCGTGCGATGCGGCAAAGAATGCCTTCGGGCGCTGGCAGAGGAAAAACGCGGGACTCGGGTCGCGCTCGTCGGCCTGCAGCCCAGAATGCTGGAGCGCCTCGCGAGCCAATTTGAAGTGACGGCGCTCGATATGGATTCCGACAATATCGGAAACCTGTTTTCGGGCGTCAGAGTCCTTGGGCCGGAAATGACGCAGCAACTTGTGCAAGAGGCGGATGTTCTGCTTGTGACGGGAACGACCCTCGTGAACGCGACGATACAGCATTTTCTGAACAATAAGGCGGCTACGATCTTCTACGGCGTAACTATTGCGGGAGCGGCGGAGCTTCTCGGGCTGCGACGCTTTTGCCCGTTTGGAAGATGATTGCCGGGGCGGCAAACGGCGGGGAGTGGCGCCGTGTCCGTTCATCTCGGGTTGTCGGACGCGGTCGGATGCCTTCTCCTGCGGGGTGTCCCTATACTGCGGCATTGAAAGCGTCCGCATGCCGCAGATAGGGCCCCCGTCTCAAAGACGAGTCAGGGCAGCTCACGGGAATCAGGAAGGTCATCTCGATCTGATGAGTCGAGTATACGCAATCTCTCTTGGCGATTGCAAAGGCGCCCCGAAGCAACCGGTGGACAGAGCGACCCTGAGGAAGGGTCACGGCGTCGAGGGTGACTGCCATGCCGGCTCCGGTAACAGACAAGTAAGCATATTGGCATGGGAGGACGTTGTCGCGTTGCGCAAGGAAGGCATCACCGCAGCGCCGGGAAACTTCTGTGAGAATATTATGACGGAGGGATTGAACTTTTCCGAGATCGCTGTGGGCGCCAGGCTTCGTATCGGCAGCGCTCTTCTGGAAGTCACCGGAATCGGAAAACCCGAGTGGAAGGACGGAGACTATTCTTTTCGAGGCGTACCGCTTGTGGCGCGGTGCGGCTTGTTTGCGGAAGTCGTCGAGAGCGGCGCCATTAAGGCAGGCGACGCGGTAAGGTTGGAATGATGGATTTGAAGGAACGCATCGAGCAGGAACTGTCCGAAGTGATCGACCCGGAAACCGGACTGAGTGTGGTCCGAATGGGATTGATTCGCGATATGAAGGTGGACAGCGGGCAGGGAGCGGTCTCACTGATTTTTCGGCCGACCTCCTATTTCTGTCCTATGGCCTTCAAGCTCGCGGTCGATATCCGGAACGCGGTCGTATCGGTTCCCGGAGTGCGCACGGTGGCAATCAGGGTCGAGGATTTTGCTCGAGCAAACGAATTGAACGAGATACTCGCCGAGGAATAGGAAAAGGGAAGGAAACCGGTCCGGCTTGTCGAAGGCCATAGAGGACATTCTCACGAGCATAGAAACCGACAGCCCAGTCATCGAGGTGCGCGCCTGCATCTTCTGGACGGCGGTCGTCAGCAGGCGGTGCGGGTTGGCGTCGACGCTGAGGGAATCGGGGCCGCACCACGGACGGAAACCCGTGCCGGAAGCGGGGAGCCTGACACGAAAGACCGCTCGGGAACTCGCTCTGTTCGCGCAATCGGATAGCTTGCCCCAGGCTTCAATCGGTGTTGCGGCCTTGAATTCGGTTCTGGAAATAGATGAAAACCGATGTGTCGAGGCGAATGCATTTGAGATGTTGCAGAAAAAGGGCATCGGCAAACGGATCGCAATTGTGGGCAGCTTCCCGTTCATCCCAAAACTCCGCGAACTCGCCTCGGATTTATGGGTTCTGGAACGGAAACCGGGCCAGGACGAACTGCCGGACTCTGAGGCGGAACGCGTTTTACCGCAGGCCGACGTGGTCGGCATGACGGGGACGACCCTCATCAATCATTCATTCGAACGATTGATAAGCCTGTGTCAAAAGAGCTTTGTAGTAATGCTCGGTCCGTCGACACCCCTTTCGCCGGTCCTTTTCGACTATGGTGTCGATGTGCTGTCGGGGATCAAGGTTACCGAGCCTGGCATCGTTCTTCGCCGGATAGGCGAGGGCGCCACGTTCAGACAAATAGAGGGGGTGCGGCTGCTGACGATGTCTCGCTGATCTCATTCGCGGGGCCGTCCTGTTTTTTGGCAAGACGGTTCGGCCGCCTTTCGGAAAGAAAAGCGGCCTGGCCGATCAAAACATGAGGTAGGTGTCCAACATGCCGATTTACGAATTTCGTTGCGCCACCTGCGGACATTCGCAGGAAATACTGATACGTTCAAGCCAGGCAAAGGAAGCGCCTTCTTGCTCGAAGTGCGGGTCAATCGAGTTGGAGCGGTTGATATCGGCGCCGAACATTCCGAGGGAAACCGCAACCGCCGTGACTCGATGCGGCAAGGGGTCGCCATGCTGCGGCAGCGCCACGCCATGTGATAAGCCGCCCTGTAGCACGG
The DNA here is from genome assembly GCA_964453435.1 of uncultured bacterium. Taxonomy (GTDB): domain Bacteria; phylum Abyssobacteria; class SURF-5; order SURF-5; family SURF-5; genus CAYVQZ01. The sequence continues at coordinate 78,869 of CAYVQZ010000001.1, read as the reverse complement.
ATTAGCCGCCGAACGGCTCTGCGCCGACCCCGTAGTGCGGCGCTCGCGTGCGCCTCTCGTCTTGGCAAAGCAATCACGAAGCGCCTTGAGGCGAACCGCGAGGGATGTTGCACCATTGCATTATTTGCGACATTTGTTTCGTTGCGCGAGCGCAACTAAATGAGACAAGAATTCGATTTCGTGGCTGATTCGAGAATATTTGCAAGTTATTTCCCCTCCTAGACTTAACAGCTAAAGCTCACCAACCTTTCTTCCCTGGCACGATACGTGCTCATTAGAGTACGGAAACTGGGCATCAGGGAATGCAACATGGAGACTTAATGAAACAATGTCTGAAGATTATCAACGGGAACAAAAAAATATTTCATCTATCATTTTTGACAGCATCGGAGAGGGAGTTTTCACGACAGACCATGATTGCCGGATCACTTCCTTTAACAAGGCGGCGGAGAAGATTTCGGGATTCAGCCGGCATGAAGCTGTTGGGAAGTATTGTTTTGACATTTTCCGGACCGACCTGTGTCAGACCCGCTGCGCGCTGAGAAACACTCTCCAAAATGGCACGTCCGTATCCAATGTGCGGGTAACCATTATAACCCGCGACGGCCGGAAGACGCCGATAAGCGTGAGCACGACATTGCTGCGCGACGAGGAAAACCGTTGCGTGGGGGCGGTGGAATTTTTCCGCGATCTCTCCGAAATCGAGAGCCTCCAGGACAAGGTTTCGAAACTGAACAGCTTTGAGAACCTTGTGAGCAGCAACGAGAAGATGCAGCACATTTTCGAGCTGTTGCCGGAGATCGCGGAATCGGAATGCAACGTGTTGATACAGGGACCGAGTGGCTCGGGGAAGGAGTTGCTCGCGCAGGCGTTGCATAATCTGAGCCCTCGCAAGCACAACTCGTATATTCGCATCAATTGCGCCGCGCTTCCCGAGACGTTGCTCGAGTCGGAACTATTCGGGTACGTGCGTGGCGCATTCACCGACGCCAAACGAGACAAGCCCGGGATGTTCTACCTCGCTCAGGGAGGGACCCTGCTCTTGGATGAAATCGGCGACATGCCGCTCCCTCTGCAAGTGAAACTGCTGCGGGTGCTGAACAACGGCGAGTACCAACCCCTTGGCTCCACACGCATGTTGCAGACCGACGCGCGCATCATCACCTCATCGAATCGAGTACTGAAGGACCTGGTCGAGGAGGGTAAATTCAGGGAAGACCTCTACTATCGCATCAACGTGATAAATATTCAAATCCCACCGCTTCGCGAGAGACTCGAGGATTTGCCGCTTCTCGTGGAGCATTTTATCAACAAGTTGCGGTCAAAGAGGAAAAAGGACATTCGCGGGGTTTCTCCGACTGTGTTAAGACTTCTTCGCGCCTACGAGTTTCCCGGCAATGTCCGAGAGCTCGAGAACGCGATAGAGCACGCATTCGTTATTTGCCGGGGCAACACCATCGAGGAGAAGCATCTGCCGGAAAGGATACTGGAAGCCATAAGGAAAAAGGGAGAATCAAACGGAAGAGCTTCCTATGGAGCGACGTCGGAAGAATCCATCATCAGGGAAGCGCTGGAGAGAAACAGAGGGAACCGGAACAAGACCGCGGAAGAATTGGGAATGCATCGCTCGACTCTCTGGCGCAAGATGGAAAAATACAATATCTCGTTTCTCTGAGGCGGGAACCGGGAAAAACCGCTCGAGCCGTCACTCCTTCCGGTCTTCTGTCTGCAGGCCGGGCAGCCGGTTTGTCTTGGCCTTCATTGTTGCGCGCGGCGTCGTGCGATGCTCAATGTGTCAAGTTGTGGGCACGGAACAAGAAGCCGCGTTCCGGCTCAATTTGTGCGCTCCTCAGGATGTCGAGGCGGTGTGGGACGCAACGATTTGGATTTCATCCCACGAACCCTCCGGAAGTTCCAGTTTGTCCATCAGCAAGACGGCCGACGGGTTCAAGTGATATTGGTCCGGCCTGTCCGGCCCCACCAGCACGACCGGCGCGGTAAATCGATACGCGAACTCCTCGATGGGGATATTGCCGAAGGTAATACCTTTCTCCAAATGCGGAATCACCAGCAGCAGATACTCCCTGTTCATCAGGCACGTCCGCAACTCTTTCGCGTGGCGTGTCTCCATGCAGACCTTGAACCCGACGTCCACGTAATCGCCGAGACATTTGTCGTAATACTCGCGGAGCTTCCGATCGGTCGCCACAAGAACACTGTCATCGACCTTGCGGCTCCCGCCCGGGGGCTCCACATATTTTTCATAGGGAGACCTCAGAAAGTAGAAAATGTTGAGCTGGCATTTGTGTTTCCGGGCAAGGGTAAACGCAAAGTCGAACGCCCAATCCCCCTTGACCGAAAAGTGAGCGCACAGTCCGATGCTGTCCATGGCCACGGTTGTCATGACACGTCTCCTTTCTTTGTTATAATCCTCGTGGTACTTTACAGTTCCCGGAGGATCTCATCGATGTAATATTTCGAGTACAGCGCGCTGACGGGATTGTTGGCCAGCGATTTGTCCTTCACAAACAGGGTCGAGGTCGGCGCCTCGCTGTGCTGGGCGAATATGAAGTCGACACCCACGCAAAGGCCCATCACGACATTGATGTCGGTCTTCAGGCTGTTCAAAACACGTGCCTGCCCGATGGGGTTGCAAAGCACTCCCTTCATGGAAGTCAACAGGTCGCGTTGCGATTTCCCGCCGATCTTGCAGCAAACGGGGCTCACCCGAAAAAAGCGTTTCAGCAGACGGGTGAGTATTTCCGCTTCCCGGAACATCTCGACGCAAAAGGCAACCCCTATGTGTTTATACTCCATTCCGATGCAGTAATAAATGAGTTCCGCGACACGACACAGCTTCCTGTCCGGTTCGGCTGCGACATCCATGGTCACTTCCATCGAATGCTGAAGCCTGGAGTACCGCTCTATCGGAAAAATGTCGCGGAATTCCGAAAGGCAGTTTTCACCTCTCAGGCACACGCGGTCCATGCACTCCACACAATCGACAATATGGCCGCTGACAGCCTCTCTCTCCGTTTCCTCAGGTGCGGCCTCCGGTGACGTCTTTTTGCTCTGAGATAATATATCATCGATTCCGTTCGCCAATCCATATCCGTTTTTCAGAGTCCCCGCAATCAACGCCGAAACGGCTTCTTCAGCTTCCGCCGCCACGTCGTGAAACACTTTGATTCCGTACGAACCGGCTCTCTGGATGAATTCATCATCTATCGCGCCGCATATGAACACGTCGATTTCCAGGTCCACGAGTTGTGACAGTCGTTCTTCTTCTGTCATATCCGAGGTATCGACCGTCTTCTCGGACACTACACGCCCGTTCGTCACCTGAAAGAGCCGAGTCTTGTCCGAAAACAAGCACCGGGGAGAAACCCGTGTTCCGAATAAAGGTATTGCAACTTTCACGACGCTTTCTCAAACATTGCGGCTCTGAGTCGGCTGCTCATTGAAAATCATCTCGCCGTCGCACCTTGTTCCGTGGATGTTTTGCCGACAATTACAGCACCACTTTAATTTTCGGGCAAAAACTATGCCAACGTCCGGCTCGAGCCGTTGACGTTCCTCCGCAGGTTTCGGAGTAAATCGACGCGCCGTGTCATCGAACCCAATGTTCATGCCATCGTTCGTCCGGTATGGCTGTCACTCTTGGCAGGCTCTTTCACACAAGCTGGCGCTCATGTTGTCTTGGCGAAGCAGCTGTTTCACAGACGGCTGTTTGTTGCGAATTATGTTGCTCGCAACGTTTCGTTGCGACTCATTGCGACAAACGGCGGTGGCGCAGCCGCCCCCCAATTATGAAACGAGTCTTCCAAAGAATCAATGACGCACCGCGATAAAGCCTCGTTTTCGGTTAAATCGGGAATCGGGCGCATGACCAAGAAATCCGTGCTCATTGCATGGCATACTTCTTGCCCATTCTATCACCGCAACAACCCGCACAGCAATTGATGAGCCCGCACTGGACAAAGAACAGACTATGAATATGGAAATGCCAACAATTTCAGAAGGTCAAAAAAGTTTTTTGCTCACCCTCGGCGTCTTCCTTGTGGGACTCGCAGGTTCGATGCTCATCGGTTGGTTCTATTTGCCGAGTTTGGCTTACGTGAAGAAAGAGCAGCCGGTCGATTTCAGGCATGAGTTTCACGGAGAAGAGGTCGGCCTCACGTGCGACACCTGTCATTTCTTTTATGAGGACGGGAGCTGGGCCGGAATACCCAGCATCGAGATTTGCAAGGACTGCCACATGGAAGTGCTGGGAGATTCCCCGCAGGAGGAGGCCTTTGTCAACGAGTACGTGAGGAAGAACAAGGAGGTCAAGTGGGCCTTGTACTTCACACAGCCTGAGTGTGTTTCGTTCTCCCATTCATCCCACGTGCGAATGGCGAAAATCGCCTGCGAAACGTGTCATGGTCCGCAGGGCCTGTCGAAACATCCTGCGGAATATTTGACCAACCGCATCACCAACTACAGCTATGTCGTATATGATCCAAAGGTTCCCCTCAATGTTGCAACTATTGTTGGAAGAAAAGGGAAGGACGTGTGGGGAACGGTAAGGATGAATGAGTGTGCGGAGTGTCATCGTTCGATGGGAAAAAGCACGGCCTGCTTCATATGTCACAAATAATGAATTCCGAGAAGGAACCTGTTCAAAGGAATAGACGATGGTGAAATTGAATCGCAGGGCTTTCGTTACCGGCATGGCGTTCGCGGGGGGCAGCGCCCTTGGCGTGATGCTGTCTCCGGCGCCCTGGTATTTGGTCAGAGACCTTGCCTTCTGGACTCAAAACTGGCCATGGGTTCCCGTGCCCGAACCCGGAGAACCGTCGTTCGAAAGGTCCGTGTGTCGGATTTGCGACGGGGGATGCGGCCTTCGTGTGCGCAAGATAGACAGCCGTCTGGTACGGATAGATGGCGACGAACACCATCCCGTGAACCGCGGCTCGATTTGTCCGACCGCCACGGCGGAGCTCCAGCATCTGTATGGTTCGGCCCGCATCGAAACGCCGTTGCGGCAAGTCGGAACGAGGAACAAACCGGAATGGAAACGCGTTTCCTGGAACGAGGCGATCGATGAAGTTTCGGGAAAGGTCAGGGAACTCCGCTCTGCGGAGAAATCTCATGCGCTGGCCTGTATCGCCTGCAACTCGAACAGCACGGTCAACGAACTGTTCGAACGTTTTCTCAAGGCGGTCGGCTCCGGGAACTTCATGAGGATGTCCTCCGGACACGATGCCCGGCGAATTGTTCTCGGGTTGATGCAGGGAATCTTCAGAAACCCGGCGTACGACCTCGAGAACGCGCGGTGCATTCTCAGCTTCGGTTCCGACCTGTTCAACGGATGGGGAACGACGGGGCGAATGTTCCGGGCTCATGCCGACTGGTTCGCAGATACCGAGCATCCAAAAGTCGAGATCGTGCAGATCGAACCGAACCTGTCAATAACGGCGGCAAAAGCATCCCGCTGGGTGCCCATCAAGCCGGGGAGCGAGGCTGCGCTGGCTCTGGGAATCGCTCACGTTCTGATCAAGAACAGCCTCTATGACAAGGAATTTGTTCGCCGCCATTGCTTCGGTTTCGAGGACTGGCAACATTCCGACGGCAGAACATACAGAGGATTCAAGTCGGAAATACTGGCACGCTATTCGCCGAGAGCGGTTGAGCGCATGACGAATGTTCCCGCAAAAGACATCGAAGAACTCGCGTTCCGGTTTGCAATGGAAAAACCTGCCGTTGCTGTCGGCGGACAGGCCGACGGGAGCCTTTTCACAGGCCTCTACGAGTTGATGGCGATCCACAGCCTGAACGCATTAGCAGGCAATATCAATCGAAAAGGCGGAGTGCTGGTGGAGCCGGAGGTTCCGGTGGGTTCGCTCTCTCCCGTCCGGATGGACGAAGAGGCCATTCGGGGGTTTTCGATGGCCAGACTCGATGAGTCCCGAAGCGAAACATATCCCTTTACCGATTTTCTGCCAAACAACTTGAATGCACGGGATGTCGAGATACTCTTCATCCACGAGGCGAACCCGCTTTACGCTCTGCCGGACCGAAAAACAGCCAAAGACATATTCGAAAAGGTCCCGTACATCGTGACGTTTGCCTCGCACATGAGTGAGAGCGCCGCCTTGGCCGATCTGGTTTTACCCGTGCCCACAGCATTCGAAAGATGGGACGACCAAATCGGAGTCCCGGGGTTGCAGTACCCGGTTTACACGCTCAGTCACCCGCTGGTTCCTCCGCTTTTCAAAACCAGAAATGCCGGAGACTTCCTCATAGAGGTTGCTCAAGCGGTCGGCGGCGCCGTTGCGGAGTCGTTTCCGTGGCACAGCCTGGTCGAGGTCCTCAGGGAGCGGGCGCGTGGATTGTTCGAGACCGGGCAGGGCGTGATCAATACTCCCGAAATCATGGCGACTCTAAGGGACAAACGTTTTCCGGTTGCAGTTGAACCCGGGAAGTACGAATCGTTCACGGTCTTCTGGAGCCATCTGGTTGAGAACAGTTGCTGGTTTGACCCGGCATATAAGCATGGGGACCCGGAGAGCGCTCTGAAAACGCCGGACCGCAAGTTCGAATTCTTCAGTCGAACATTGCGGTCGACGCTGCGTCTCACGGAGGATATCCGCTGTATGCCGCACTACAACGAGCCACCGCCAAACCCGCGAGGCTTTGATTTCACGGTGATGCCGGTCAACTTGATAACGATGGGTGAGAATGGGTTGCCGACTCCTCCCCTGCTCATCAAGCAGTTGAGCGACGATGTGCTCCAAGACAAAGAGATTTCGGTCCAGATCAACCCGATCACGGCGATGTACAAGAATCTCAAGGATGGCGACACTGTCCTCCTCGAGACATCGCTCGGAAGGGTGCGGGTCAAGCTCCGCACATTTGCCGGTGTTCGAGAGGGAGTCGCGCTGATTCCTCTCGGGTTCGGCCACACGGCATATGACGAATTTCTGCGAAATAAAGGCGTAAACGCGCACCACATACTCGAAGCCAGGAAAGACGATATCAGCGGCCTTCCCGTTTGGTGGGCGACGCCGGGCAGGATAATCAAAGTGTGAGTCAGAAATGCAATCACAAGAAAAAAACGAGCGGATAGTTCGCTACGGAATGACAATCGATGTCGACAAGTGCATCGGGTGCGGCAACTGCGCCACCGCATGCCATATGGAGAACAATGTCCCGTTCCGCATCGACGAGAGCGACAAGCTGAGGAACATCGAGTGGCTCAGAATTTACAAAGTCGATAACGGGGCCGATTACCCGCACACCCGAATCGCATACTTCCCCCGACCGTGCATGCAATGCGACCACCACACCCCCTGCGTGTCGGTGTGCCCGGCAAGCGCCACCAATTATGACGATGCGACCGGATTGGTGGACCAGATCAACACCCGGTGTATCGGCTGTCGCTACTGCATGGCGGCTTGCCCCTACGTGGTCCGATGCTTCAACTGGTGGGACCCCGTCTGGCCGAAGAATATGGAAAATCATCTGAATCCGGACGTCGCTCCGCGCATGCGCGGTGTCGTTGAGAAGTGCACATTCTGCTCCCACCGTTATTTGAAGGCGAAAGACAAGGCTCATAACGAAGGTCGGGCGCACTTGGAAGAAAACGATTACGTGCCGGCCTGTGTCGAGGCGTGTCCCGTCGGCGCGATGCGTTTCGGCGATTTGAACAATCCGGCCCACACGGTCTACAGGCTGAGCAGAAGCCCGAGGGCATTCCGGCTCCTGGAGAAACTGCACACGGAGCCGAAAGTGTACTACCTGAGCTCGCGCGACTGGATAAGGCATCTGGCGGACAATCATGGTTAATGTTTTCGAGGGTTTTGAGGCGAGAGAAGCGAGATGACATCAACGAACGGACATGTGGAACTGGAGCGTTGCTCTCGAGGAAAGTTTCTTCTGTGGCTGAGTTTCTGGGCTCTGCTGGTGATTGTGGGGCTGTACGCGGCCTTTCTCTGCCTGTTCAAGGGCTTGAATCAGACAGGCATGAATAATTACTTCGTCTTCGGTCTGTGGATTTCAGTGGACCTGGCGATCATTGCGCTCGGCGCGGGCGCATTTTTCAGCGGGTTCCTTTTTTATATTCTCAAACTCGATTACCTCAAGGAACTGATAAGCGCGGCCGTCGTGGTCGGCTTCGTATGTTACAGCGGCGCTGTGGGAATGCTGACAATCGATATCGGCCAACCGCTCCGGGGCTATTTCAGCTTCATGCATGCCAACGTGCATTCCATGTTGACCGAGGTCATTTTCTGCATCACATGCTATCTCTTCGTGCTCACGGTGGAATTCATCCCCATCATTACGGAAAACAAGAAGATCAGCCGGTTTCCGCTGTTCAAATACTTCGGCGAACATTTGCATGGAATCATGGCCGTCTTTGCGCTGGTGGGAACCTTTCTGTCCTTTTTCCACCAGGGTTCGCTCGGCGGAATGTTCGGCGTCCTGTTCGCGCGCCCGTTTTCCTATCGGGCGGGAATTGCAATTTGGCCGTGGACGTTCTTCCTGTTCATTTTGTCCGCCATCGCCGCCGGCCCGTCGTTCATTGCGCTCGTGGTTTGGACAACTCAGAAAGTGACCCGCAGGCGGCTTGTCCAAAGGTCCACTCTTTCAAAACTGGCAAAGCTCTCCGCTGTTCTGCTGGTGGTGTACCTGGTCTTCAAGGCCGCGGATACGATTTACTGGGCAAATGTGACGGCGCCGGAACTGGGTTTGAAGTTCACCAGCTTCTATCAGGGTCCGTATGGGATGGAGCTCCTCTTTGGGGAATTATTCGTATTCGGGCTGGTGCCGGCGGTTCTCCTGCTGATTCCCAAAGCGCGCGATTTTGATTTCTCCCTTGTGTTGGGCTGCTTGTTTGTGTGTTGCGGCATTATTCTGAATCGATTCGTCATGACCGTGCAGACCCTCTCCATTCCGGTCCTGCCCTTCGAAGAATTCGTCGCCTACACGCCCACCTGGCAGGAATGGGCCATCGCCGTGGCAGTCGTTGGATATGGAGTAATCGTCTATTCGCTTTCGTATCGATTCCTCCACTTATTCCCGAGAGAACACGAACTGAACGCGTCGTGAAGCAGGAAATGACAGAAGGGAGTGAATAGATAATGTTGCCGACAACGTTCGAATTCCGGTGGGATGCGGGGCACATGATTTTTTTTGGAGCGTTTTACGCCGTCGTGACGGTGGTCTTTACCAGTCTCCTTTATGTAGCCATCCGGTCGCTCATTGACACATACCGGGACATCAACGGGACCGAAGCTCCCAAAGGCCGGACAGAAACAGTGGAGTCGAGCGCCGAATCGTTGGAACACGAACTTGCAACGGCGGGCGAGGCCCGAGCTGCATTATAACCGCTAATTGGAACGGGGCAAAGGACAAGACAGCATCTCGAAAGAGAGGCGGATAATCACCATGCAAAACGTCGAGCTTGTAAAAGAACAGGAGAGAAAAGAGGTCTCTCCGAACGGGAGCTGGGATTGGGAAACGAGCGAAAAGCTTGTTGCGGACCTGGTTCAGATAAAAGAGCGGTTTTCCGCTGTTCACGAATACGTCGTGAGCGCCGACGGCGAAACAATCGCCGCCCCGGTGAAGACCGAAGAGGGAGAGTTCACCGTGTGTGTGAACGGAGAGCCGTGGGAGAGCGGCTTCGAGCTGGTCTGGTACTTGAAATTTGCTCCCGACGGAAAGCTTACCGCCCTCGCCAAAGCCGACGATCAATGGACGGTTGCGGTCGACGGGAACCTGTGGGAGGAAAAGTTCGAATACATCTGGAATACGACCTTCAGCGCAGACGGGAGCGTTATTGCGGCCCAGGCAAAGCGCGAAATGGACTACATGATCGTCGTGAACGGAACGCCGTGGAATAATATCTTCATTTCGACCCGTGGATTGGCCGTGAGCGCCGACGGAACGAAAGTTGCAGCAGTCGTCCAGCCGGTCTCTCTCAAAGAGGCGGACATCTTCGGTTTCCTCAACGGAACATGGACGCTCGCGGTAAACGACAAGTTATGGGACAGGAATTTCATCAACGTGTATTCTCCCGCCATCAGCCCTGACGGAAGACACGTGGCCGCAGAAGTGAGGACGGACATTTGCGAATACACGATAGCAGAGGATGGCCAACCCTGGGACGAACGGTTCGGCTGCGTGTGGGAGCCTTCGTTCAAGAGCAACGACTCGTTGGTCGCCCCCGCCAGAATCGGCGGAGCCTGGACCCTGGTCGAGAACGGAAAACCTTTTTGGAAAAATTCCTACTACCAGCTCTGGAATCAAAGATGGAGCCCGGACGGAAGCAGGGTTGCCGCGACCGTGGCGTCTTCTTTCGGGCGGTGGACGATTGCGGTGAACGATAAGCCGTGGGAAAGAACATTTGGCGAGGCGGTGCTGGAACCGTTCTTCTCGAGGGACGGATGGCATGTGGCCGCTATCGTAAAGGAACAGAATCAGTGGACAATTGCGGTGGACGGCGAGCCCTGGGCGGAAGCGTTCGACATGGTCTGGAATCCCGTGTTTCGCCCCGGCGGCAAGGACGTCATTGCCAAAGTTGAAAAGAACAACCGATACACGATTGCTTTCAACGGAAGGCCGTGGAAACGGAATTTCGAGGCGTTGTGGGAGCCTGCGTTCAGTAGTGACGGAACCAGGGTGCTCGTCAAAGCCGTCGAAGACGGCAAGTATTACCGCCGAATAGTGCCGGTGCAGGAACTGCTGGACTGATAAGGAAGAGGAGAGTCCGAAATGTATGAGTTTGCCCGTGGCCCCTTGGTGTGGATAGCGCTCCTTATCTTTTTCGGGGGGTGCGCCTTTCGACTGATCTGGATGCTCGTCAGGGCGAGGGACGACAAGGTCGTCTACCCGTATATGAGCCTGAAGTACGGACTGCGTTCGCTCATGCACTGGATTATCCCGTTTGCCAGCGTGAATATGAGAATGAGGCCGGTAATGACAATCGTTACCTTCGTCTTCCATATCTGTCTTGTTCTGACTCCGATTTTCGCGCTGGCTCACGTGATGTTGTGGAATCAATCATGGGGTATCAGATGGTGGAATCTGCCGGAGACGCTCACCGATGTCATGACGCTCGCGGTAATCGCGGGAGGAATCTATTTCATCGTTCGAAGGGTGAGGACCCCGGCGGTCAGATACGTTACTGATTATTCCGATTACGTCCTTATCGCCATCGTTCTGGCGCCCTTCGTGACCGGATTCATCGCATCCCAGCAATGGGTGGCATACAGAACAATGGTGATACTGCATATGTGGACGGGCGCCATCATGCTCATGGCCATCCCGTTCACGAGATTGAGCCATATGCTCTACTTTGTGTTTACCAGAATGTACATGGGTTCCGAATTTGGCGCCGTGCGACACGCCAAGGACTGGTAACGAACGAAGAAAACCCCTTGAAATGGAGGTTGCTGATCATGGCCGAGAAGGAAACCAGCCAGGCGGCACAGGCTGTTTTAGACTCGGAGGTCGAGTCGAAAAAGAAGACGCTCAAGCCCGAACAATCGGTGAAAGACGCGGGATTGGATGAAACGATAAAGAATCTGACCCCCGAGCAGATCGAAAACGCGATTCAACGGGTGCTGACCAAAGAAAACGCTGCGCGGCTGAGAGTGTATCTGGATACGTGTGTGCACTGCGGCCTCTGCGCCGAAGCCTGCCATACATTCCTTTCGCGGGATAAGGACCCGGAATACTCGCCCGTCGCAAAGGTGAAAAACACTCTCTGGGAAATGGTGAAGAGAAAAGGCAAGGTCGACCCCGACTTTCTGAAAAGCGCCGCCAGAATCGCGTTCACGGAATGCGCCGTTTGCCGTCGGTGCAGTATGTACTGTCCATTCGGAATCGATATCGCCTACCTTATCATGGTTGTTCGCCGAATATTGAGCCTTCTCTATGTTGTTCCCGCGTACCTGCAGGACACAACAAACAGCCACGCCGTCACCATGAACCAGATGTGGGTTCAGCAGGACGAATGGATCGATACCTTGCAGTGGCAAGAAGAAGAGGCGCAGATGGAGATGGCAAAAGTCAGAATCCCGCTGGATAAGGAGGGCGCCGACATCATGTATTCCGTCATTGCGCCCGAGCCCAAGATTCTGGCTCAGCTCATCAACTATATGGCGCAAATCATGACTGTCGCCGGGATGGACTGGACGATGCCCGCCACCGATGGGTGGGACAACAGCAACATGGCGATGTATTCGGGTGATTTCGAGACGATGGGGCGCGTTGAACGAAAGCACTACGAGACCGCGTTCCGGTTGAAAGTCAAGAAAATTGTGATGGGCGAATGCGGCCACGCCTTCCGCGGCGCCGCATACGACGGGCCCAAGTGGCTCGTGTGGAAACACCCGCCCGTGCCGCTTGTCCATGCCGTCGAGTTTTACTATGACTTGCTCAAAACCGGCAAGATCAAACTGGCGCGGAAATACCAGGAGCCGACCACGGTTCAGGACCCATGCAATATCGTCCGCGGCCTGGGTCTCGGGAAAAAACTTCGTTATGTGATGAATGCATTATGCGAGGATTTCAGGGACGTAAACCCGAGATTCGAACATAACTACTGTTGTATGGCGGGTGGCGGGACCATCAACTGCGGCCCGCCCTGGACAAGGTCCAGAATGGTAAGCAACAAGGTCAAAGCGGAGCAGTTCAAGGCCTCGGGAGCAGAGGTAATTGTGACACCGTGCCATAACTGCCACAGCGGCATTGAGCAGCTCATCCAGTTCTACAAGCTCGGCATGCACGTGAAGTTCATCAGCGAGATTCTCGTCGAATGCATGGAGGTTCCCCAACACTTGAAGGTGTGAAGAATGAAAAAGACATTTCATGAATACAAAGGAATCATTTTCGCACTGGCCGTAATAACGGGTTTCGCGTTTCTGGCTGCGGGATGCGGCGTCGTCGCAGAAGGAACCAACCTGGCGAAAAAGCCCGCGATAGAAGCCCGTTTACCGGAAAGCCCCGCCGAGGTGGCCATCGAACAACGTATTGTCATGGCGCGGTCGGGACCAGTCGAGCAGTTGGAACGACCCCCCGTCGTGTTCGACCATGGCCGGCATGTCAATGCCCTCAAGGATGAGGGATGTCAGGTCTGTCATCCGGCCGGTGATGAGGGAACGGTAACCTACGAGTTCCTGAAATGGACGGAAGGCGAAGACAGAAAGGCCTTCGCGGAGAAAGCTCACGAAAAATGTTTGAAATGTCACGGCGGCGCCAAGCCGCCGGTCAAAGCGAAAGGCCTCGGGTGCGGAGAGTGCCATGTCGACTCACTCGAGTACGAAACAGTCGGGTGGTATCAACCGGCGTTTGACCACGCCAACCACATCGACGCCATGGAGCAAGGCTGCGATACCTGCCACCATCAATATGACGAGGAACTCGAGAAGCTCGTATATGTCAAGGGACAGGAAACAACCTGTGGCGAGTGCCATAAAGAGGAGCATGAAGGAAACAGAGAGTCACTTCGCAAAGTCGCGCATACGCAATGTATCGGCTGTCACGAACGGCAATATCTGGCGGGCGAGACGAAACTCGACCCATATTCCTGCCGGGAATGTCACAGGCCGGAAGCGAGGCCGCGTCGGCCCGAGGCAATGCGGTTTGCAATGCGCCCGTTTGAATCGCATCCGACAAAGCTTTTGATCACGTACCCTGACTCGATACTGCCGCCGGTCCCGTTCGATCACGAAAAACACGACCCGAAAAAGGATTGCAGTAAGTGCTGTCACCATTTTCACGTCAGGATGCTGGTCGGTATGGACCCGCGATTCGAGCAGACCGGGCAGGCGTGCCGCCAGTGCCACGAACAGGTTGAGGTTTCGACCAGGGCAGGCTGCATACGGCCGGATAAGATTTATCACGACGCCGAATCGCCAGACACCTGCGTTGGCTGTCACACGGAGAAGAACCAGACGGAAGAGGCCAAGGCGCCGGTCTCATGCAAGGAATGTCACACCGGCGGAGAGGCGGTAGCCCGACCCGTCGCCCTCGAAACGGAAGCGAGTCCCGAGGAAGGGCCGGAAACCTATATCATCGCGCGCCTCTCCCGGCAATACATGCCGGTAAAATTTCCCCATTCCCGGCATTCGGAGATGCTCGGAAATTGCGATGCGTGTCATCACTACAGTCCAGCAAATCAGAAACCAACTTGTAACGCGTGTCATGGGGCGCCGGGCGATTTCTCCAAGCTCACGAAGCCGAGGCTGGTGAGCGCGTATCACCGTATGTGCATCGGGTGCCACCGAAACATGGGCATCGGGCCCATCACGTGCAGCGAATGTCACGAGGAAAGGGAACTTGTCTACTCGCCGGGGCAACAGTTGCAGACATCGATGATGATAAACGGAGCGTCAACCCCGAGCGAAACCGGAGAGGTTTTCATGGATTAACATATGGTCGCGCAACTTAAAATTGCGTTGACCGAAGACGAAGTCGCAAAGGATGGTTATGCTTCAAACCGAATGGCAGCGGTGGCTTCGCTACGAACTGTTTGACAGCGTTCCCTGCTGTATCGCAATTATCGACCGAAACTACACCATTGTCGAGAACAATGCCGAATTCCGGCGAGTGTTCGGCGAGGGACGCGGCAAGAAATGCTTCGAGTCCTATAAGGGAAGAACGGCTCGGTGCAGCGACTGCATGGCGGCCCAGACGTTTGTCGACGGGAAACCCCGAGTCAATGATGAAGTCGGGATCGACATCAAGGGTCGAAAGGCCCATTATCTTGTTCACGTAGTTCCCGTCATCGCGCAGGACGGAACCATACCATACGTTGTCGAACTCTCCTTCGACGTGACGGAAACGAAACGTTTGCAGAGGGAATACCAACTGCTGTTCGAGCAGGTCCCCTGTTTCGTGATGGTCCTGAACCGTGACCTCCGCATAGTGCGCGCCAACGAGCGGGTGAAGGAAGTATTCGGGGAATGCGCGGGAAAACCGTGCTACGAAGTGCTGAAGCGCCGCTGGGAAAAGTGTGAGGACTGCCCTGCAGAGCGGACGTTCGCCGACGCCGAATGCCACACCTCGAGCCAGGTCGGAACCAACCAGTTCGGCGGAAAAACGCATTATTTGGTGAATACGTCGCCGCTGTGGACGGGAAACGGCCACGTGGCTCACGTGATAGAAATGGCCCTGGACCTGACCGAAACCCGGAAACTCGAGGACGACCTCGCCAGGGAGCACTTCTTCCGCAAGGAACTCATCGAAAACTCGCTGGACGGGGTGGTGGCGACGGACCCCGACGGTAACTTGATTATCTTTAATCCGGCGGCGGAGAAAATATTGAAATATTCGGCCGAAAAGCTATTGCGCAAGCCGCCGCCGACATCACTGTTTCCGCCAACGTTCAAGAAAATAATCGAATCGAAAGTCGGGGAATGCGTTTTGCCCGAAACAACCGTAACCGCCGCCGACGGTGAAAAAATACCCGCCCGCCTTTCCGGCGTCGCCCTGAACCGGGAAGGCGATTTCATCGGAACCGCCGCCTTCCTGCAGGACCTGCGGGGAATGAAACGGCTCGAGCGGGAAAAGCTCGAGGCCGAGCGGTTCGCCGCCGTCGGGCAGACCGTAGCGGGTCTCGCGCACGGCATAAAGAATATCCTGACCGGTCTCGAAGGCGCGATGTATGTATTCGACTCCGGATTAGAGAAGGGCAAGCAAGATCGAGTGGACCACGGCTGGGAAATGTTGAACCGGAACATCGAAAAAATTTCCCGGCTTGCCAGGAACTTGCTCACGTTCTCGAAGGGCCGAACAATCGAAGTGAAGCTGACCGATCCGAAAAAACTGGTGTCGGACGTGGTCTCCCTGTTTCGCGACCTCGCCCAACAGCATCATATCGAACTGGTTGCGGAAGCAAATGAGGTTTCACCCGCTTATTTGGACCCCGAGGGAATTCACGACTGCCTCGCAAACCTTATTTCAAACGCCATTGACGCGTGCAGGATGAGCGAAAAGGAAGCATGCCGGGTCGCAATCAGATGTATGGAGGAAAACGGCAGCCTGGTTTTCGAGGTCGAAGACACCGGATGCGGAATGGATTACGAGACAAAACAGCGTGTCTTCACCACCTTCTTCACGACCAAGGGAGAGGGAGGAACGGGAATCGGGCTTTTAACGACCCGACGAATTGTCCAGGAACACGGTGGCGCAATTACAATGGAGTCGACGCCCGGCAAGGGCTCCATCTTCAGACTTATTTTCCCGCGTGAACAGCTTCCACGACCGACGGAACCACCCGGGGAGTGAGCGACCCTTCGGCCGGAAACCCCGATAATCAACGCCCCGGCACAAGTCGCTGTTCCAGACGTTGCCGCGTCACGAACCGATCTCACGACCTCAGTTGAATCTCGTAGTGCTTTGCCAGTTCCCGAGCGATCATTCTCACATGCTCGTGCCCCCGCGTTTCAAGGTAAAGCGTGACGAATGCTTTGCCGAATGGCGCTTTCTCGGACGTGCGATTATGCTCTATCGTCAAAACGTTCGCTTCGAGACGGGCAACGTGTCCGAGCACCGAATGGAGCGAACCGGGGACATCCTCGAGAATAACCTCGATGGTCATGAATCTGCCCGATTTCGCCAACCCGCTGTCGATAATCTTGCCGAGCATGTTCACGTCGATGTTCCCGCCGCTCAACAGCAGAACAACGTTGTTGCCTTTTACGATGTTTTTGCGATACATGAGCGCTGCAAGCGGAGCCGAGCCGGAACCCTCGACGACCACTTTGCTCCTCTCGAGGAGAATCAGCACCGCGGCCGCGATCTCATACTCGTCAACGGTGACAATTTCGTCGACCAGGCCGCGAATGATGGGGAGCGTCAGTTTCCCCACCTGTTTGACGGCAATCCCGTCGGCGAGGGTATTCACCGCCCCGGCTGGCGGGGGCTCCTTGTGACCAAGCGCCAGGTCCACCGACGGCATGCTCGCCGCTTGAACCCCCACAAGCTTTGCCTGCGGCCTGTTCTTCTTGACTGCGGTGGCGACACCCGAAATCAGGCCGCCTCCCCCGATCGGAACCACGAGCGTATCGACGTCCGGCCATTCCTCGAGAATCTCGAGCCCAATGACCCCTTGGCCTGCCATGACGTCGAAATCGTCGAATGCATGAACGAATGTCGCGCCGGTTTCCTCGCGAATCTTTTCGGCGTGCGCGGCAGCCTCATCATATGTCTCTCCCCGCAGAAGGACGTCGGCGCGATACCGTCGGACCGCCTCCACTTTTGCGAGCGAGGTCGTTCGGGGCATGACCACCGTCGCCTTAATGCCCGCCCGCTCCGCCGCGAAGGCGACCCCCTGCGCATGATTTCCGGCTGAAGCCGTGATCACTCCCGTCTCTTTTTCGGCGGCGCTCAGCAGGGCTATCTTGTTACCGGCCCCACGGATTTTGAACGAACCGGTCTTCTGCAGGTTCTCGGGCTTCAATCTCACATGACAGCCGGTCATCGAACTGATGTAACTCGTCTCCATCAAAGGTGTCGCGTAAACCAGGTCCCGTATGCGATTCCGGGCTTCTTCAATCGATCTCAGAGTCAGGCCCATGTTGCCGGTTCCCCTTGCTTGAAACTCTCTGATAATTGCCGGGGCTGCATGTTGATTCGTCATGGTGTGTGCAGAGAAAGGCGCACCGGCGGAGAGAATTGAATTGCTCTTGCAGGCGCCGATTCATTCGCACATTTCCAATCGTCAACCTTGTTGTTCGGAACCATCGACGACCATTACGCGCTTGTTCTGCGCGCAGGTTTCTGGATAAGTTCACGATTCGCACAAATGTCGCGAATCTCGCACTCGGCGCATTTCTCTTCCGTTGCGACCCTCGGACATTTTCTGAGGATACCGAGACGACTGATCGCAAAGTCATATTTTACGGGGTCGTCCGGATCCAATTTTTTCAAGTTCTCGGTTATCTCGACCGCCATCGCCCATCCGGGCGATTTGCGGGTCGTCAAACCGATGAGGCTGCAAATACGCGCCACATGCGTGTCCAAGGGGATAACAAGCTGCGTGGGCGAAATGAAATCCCACAAACCGAAATCCAACCCGTCATTGGCCCGAACCATCCATCGCAAATAGAGATTGAGCCTTTTGCACGCGCTCCCGCCGGCAGGCGACGGGAAGAAGAAACGAACCCCGGCGCAGGCAGGCAAGGCCCCCTCCGAATATAGTGGCGCGCAATCCAATGCGAGCACGCGTTCCGAAAAGCTGGCCAGAGACACTCCGATATCGGCTCCGTTGCGGTCGTGACCCGCGCGGAAGAAACCTCCTATCGATCCCTCCCGCTCGAGCATTTGCCGCGCATAGTGCAGCAAAAGGACGATGTCGTCTCCGCGGTTAAATCGATGGGAAAACCGGGAGAACTCCTTCGCTCGGGCCCGAGCATCGAATCCCCGCACATAGTCGGCCGGCCGGGGACCCAGCAATTCGAGCGCCTGGGCGATATTTCTCCTGATTATCTTCACGTGCCCGTACGCGAGCGACGACGCTATCAACCCGACAATCTCGATGTCCGCCGCTTTCCGGTAGCGATGCGGAAACATCAAAGGGTCGGTTGACAGGAATGAGCCGCCATACGCGTTGCGCAAGGCGTCAAGTTTCTTTTTCAACGCCGCAACGTTCATAGTGTCTTGCAGGGTTCCGTATCAATCCCTCGGAAAGCAAAAATCGGGGAGGCGAATGACAGACAAGAAGGCAGACAATACCTCCGTATGTGTTCAGAGTACCATATCGGGGAAAACCGGTCAAGAAACCCGGCGATTAAAACCCGGCGATAAAATACATGACTATTGACGCGCATGCGCATTGCGTGTATGAGACCTCCGACGACAATATGTTTGGCAGAAACGACCGTGCGGGGAAACGTTTTCGAAGGTAACCGCCAGAAATTGGAATTGTCAGACACACTGTTTATTCAGCCCCGGGCCGCCGCGATGTTCTGTAGCGACGGTTCCGTAAACGGCGTGAGTCGTTTGTTTCCGATCCCGCGCCGCCGATGGCTGCTGTGGCGAAATCGTTGCATTCGCGAAAGCGATAGGATATACTCCAGCGCAGGACGGAATGTCCATTTGTGAGGCAAGCACAAGATTCTTCGACCCCGATCATCTGGTTTTTATTTATGGAAGGAGAGAGATTTACATGAGCCAGAAGCCAGCCAGCGTGAAAGATAAGCGCGACGCCGAGCTTTACTCGATGGGCGCCGCTTTCAATGGGACCGAAATCGTTCCCATATTCGAGGCTCGTATTCCGATGATCGATATGGGATTCCTGCATAGCGACGTTTGCTATGACGTGGTGAGTGTGTGGAAGGGAAGCTTTTTCCGCCTCGACGACCATATGGACCGCTTCGAGAAGAGCTACCAGGGCCTCGGCTTCAAGATGCCGTATACAAAAGAAGAAATGAGGCAGATACTGATAGACATGGTCGCCCGTTCGGGGCTCAGGGACGCCTATGTCTATTTCTGCGCCACACGCGGACTGCCCGACCTCGACGACCCGCGCGACATGGATAAATACACACAGGCGTTCTATGCGTTTGCCGTGCCGTTCATCTGGCTCGTCGATCCGGAAGAACAGGAACTCGGGAGCGACGTCATCATTAGTTCGGTTCCGCGTATACCGAAAGAATGCGTTGACCCGACCATAAAGAACCATCACTGGGGCGACCTCACCCGCGCTGACAAGGAAGCTCATGCAAAAGGCGCAAAAACGGCGTTTCTGCTCGACCTCGAGGGCAACCTGACCGAAGGGGTTGGGTTCAACATATTCGTTATTAAAGACGGAAGGCTTCTCACCCCCGACTCGAACTGCCTGTTGGGTATCACGCGCAAGACCGTGTTTGACCTCGCCAAGGAAATGAATATCGAGGCGCACGCATGCAAGGTGCCCGTTGAGACAGTGCGTGCGGCCGATGAAATATTCATGTGCACCACGGCGGGCGGCATCATGCCCGTCAAGTCGCTCGACGATGTGCCCGTCGGCAGCGGCAAATCCGGACCCATCACCATGAAGCTGCACGAGGCGTTCTGGAAAGCGCACGACAGGCCCGAGTACTCGACACCCGTGAACTACGACTGATTCCGAAAGAGGAAGCGAGGCTCTTCTCGGACTTGTTCCGATGCCCGTCGGAGCAGACGCCCGAGCGCAGGGTCTTTGCGTCGGGCGGAGAGTGAGCCTGTCTCATGCCCCGGCTTGACCGGGGAATCCAGTTTTTCTCTGCCGAGCGCGCCACGCGCCCGTTGTGACTGGCGGGATACAATCGCAACGGTCCCCGAAGCGAACACGCTTCACCATGAACCGTGAGACACACCCACAGTCCCTTACCGTGGCTTTTCGGCAAAATGCGCAATCGCGCTCCGGACATTGGAAACGCTCAAAACGCCTCTTCACTTAACCTCGAAGAACCTCTGCTGGGGAGAATTGCATACGGGGCATCGCTCCGGAGGCTCGCCGATAACCGTGTTGCCGCACACATCGCAGACATAGATGCGAGCGTCAGCAAGGTCCTTGCCGGTTTTCACCGTCTCAAGAGCTTCTTTGTAGAGATTATGATGGATTCTCTCGACGGCCAGCGCGTTGCTGAACGAAATGGCGGCGGGCTGATTCTTTTCCTCCTCCGCCTCAGAGAGGAACTTCGGGTACATTTCCTGGAATTCGAATCCCTCTCCCTCGATGGCCGCCTGAAGGTTCTCGGCGGTCTCTTTTACACCTTTCATGACGCGTAGATGCGCGTGCGCGTGAACGGTCTCAGCCTCCGCGGCGGCGCGAAACAGCTTGCCTACCTGTGGAAACCCGTCTTTGTCGGCCTTCTTGGCAAAAGCCAAATATTTGCGGTTCGCCTGGCTCTCACCCGCGAACGCCTCCTGCAAGTTCTCCGTTGTTGCCATGCATCCCTCCGTCTTTGAGTTTTGATTTCGGAATGAATTCGGTCCGCCAATGCCGAATCATCGGACAGACCCACAACCTAATCCACCTGCACCATGTCCTCGTTGCAGCACACCAGCGTGCCGGCGCCTTCTTTGGTCACGTTCACTTCCTGACCGCAAATCTCGCAGCGATATGTTTTTCCTTGCTCCGCCATTGCATTCTCCTTTTCAATTGGTATTCTACAAAACCCTTGTCTCTGCATCTTTATTGCAAGGATGACTTCCCTTGTGATTCAAAACGGACTCAACTTTGCCCTCATCACCTCCTTCGGCTGCTTCGCTTTGTCTTTGGTTTTTTCTCCCGCGATTGTTTCAGACACTTTTTGCACACCCCTCTCAGTTCCGCATGTTTATCGGTAATGCGGCCCCATTTTCCGGTTTCGGGAGGCGGCTGAATTTTTTCGAACGCAGGCCATGAAAAATCTGCGATGCCCTTGCATTTGACACAGACAAGATGATTATGCGGAAAAGGGTCCGGGTCGAACCTGGCTCTTTCATCCAATACCTGGACTTTGGATATGATTCCATGATGTTCGAATGTCGAGAGCGTTCTGTAGACGGTGTCGAGCGAGATGGTCGGAAGCTTCGACCGGATGCGCCTGTACACGTCCTCGGCGGATGGGTGGCCCGTATCCCCGGCAATCTCACGGAACAATTCCAACCGCTGATGCGTGAGCCGAATGCCCGCCCGCCTGCACTTCTCCGTGAATTCTGTCAGCCGCTTTGAGAATGACTCTTTCAACGCTGCTCCCCGTCGATTCCTGCCAAAAGCGTCTCCATACGGACAAATTACTATCTAAGAATGCCATGGTAATCGTAAAGACGCAAGAGTGAGAACAAAGATTTTCTCACAATCGGAAAACCGGCGAACAACCGATGAATTAGCGCCATTCGATGGAAATGGCCGGGCCGTTTCTATATGTCACTGAGAATCCGGGGCAATCGTGTGGTTGCCGCGCTTCTGTGAGAACAGGTCAGCGATACCCATCGGTCACTTCGACCACGAGCAGGGTCACATCATCATTGAAGTCTTCTCCGGACGCGTTCCGGAGTTCATTCACGAGCGCGGTGGCGATTTCACGAGGGGTTTTATGAGTGTTTGTCACGGCCTGCGCGGTTTGTAAAAGCGCTTCCATGTTCAGCCGGCCTCTGGCATCCGCTTTGATATCCAGTAGCCCATCGGTGTAAAAAAGGAGCTTGTCGCCGACGTCCAGCTTCGCCTTCATCTGAATGTATTCGGTGCCTTCAAGGATTCCCAAAGGAATATTCAAATCGCCGTTTCTATCGCCCTCCATGAGTTCCCACAGGCGGCTTTCCGCATGGCACCGAAACAGCGTCGGGTGACCGGCATACGCATACACGAAATCCCTGGCCGGGCCGTTGAAGGTGGCGGCAACCATCGTGACGAATCTGCCTTTCACCAGGCGGTGTCGCAACGCATCGTTAAGCGACAGCAGCAACTTCCGATTATCGGTTTCGTTGACGCTGTCGCGGAGCAGATTCCGAAGCTCGAACGCGATCCTTGAAACGACCTCCCCGTGCCCTGCGACATCGGCCACGACTATCTTCGACAGCATCTCATGCTCGCACAGCGAGAGAAAATGGAGGTCGCCTCCCCCGGCCGACTTGAACGGCAGGCTTATGAGATGTCCCCGCAGGTTGCCGATCTCGACGTCCTCGGCCACCTGCTGGTTTCCTCCCCACACCTCTCTGCAGCTGAGCTTTCTCGGATTCATGGTTTCATCTTAGAGTTTTCGCCAGCCACCCCGTTTGAAGTGTTTCTATTGAAGTATGTCCGCTATGGGAGCAATGGGAAACCATCTACGCCATTACGCGAAAATCAGAATCGAACCGCTGATGGCGGGGATAGGGAACAAGAAACCGGCGCCGCTCGAAATCGGACCGCAGCCGCGAGGCAGAGCCTGTCAGGCGATTGCCCGCTCTGCCGCAAGGTCCAAGCCCTGATTCCGGGGACATGGAGTTATGGGCCGGAAGTCACAATCCGCGTGATTCCGTGTCCCCGGTATTAGCGCGATGACGAACAGTCGCGGGGCGAATTCGCCGGTGGGAGGCGCGCGCAGCGACACCGGTCTAATATGAATATATTGTTACGGAACCGATATCGACGAGCGTGTCGGGACGCTCGCTCAGCCGGAATGCAAGGCGAAAAATGGGCTCCCGCAGAGACCAGGCGTTGATATAGAGGGGCAGCGTGTAGGTATGCTTCAGTCCGTCAGCCTTCAAGGGAAACGTAATGCATTTCTTACCGTCATAGGTGGTATCGCTTTCCGTTACCCAGAATAGATGCCCGTTCAAGACGGTTTCTTTCGGATGCAGCGCGCGGAATTCCAACCGAACATACTTGAGCCTGTGACCGATGAAGGGGCTCTTCAAAAGGGAAAGGCTCCCGGTCGTCACAAACTTGTGCGCCTTTGCCTCCATGTCGTAAACAAACGAGAGGTCATTGGCCGGTTCCCACCGATTGAAGTCCCGATATTGCGAGAAGTCCCAGGAAAAGAGAACGTTGTCGTCGGGATTGCGCGCGGCGGAATCTCGGAAAACCTCGCCCTCCTGGTGAAACCGCATTGCCGAAGAGTCCCACGCGAAGCGATAGTAGTTCCACACGCCGTGCTCCATCTGATTCTGTTCGGGAAAGCCCACTTTCGGCCGCGTCCACCGAACGGCCGCGTAATACTGGCGCTTTCCTTCCTTCTGAAGCAGGGAGAAACATTCGGGCAGGCCGACCGTGAAGTAGCTTATCTCATCCACCATTTCGGGGATTTCATAAAAATAGGCGCGCGCCGGCTCCTCGATGACGGGCGCAACGTCGGTCAGGAAACTCTGCTGCACGGCTTCGGAGACGCGCCATGCTTTCAACCAACTGGTGGTATGAACGATTGTGCTCACCGAATAAAGAGCGATTGCCATACACGGCAGAAGCGGAGCAAGCCGCACGTTTCGCAGGTGTTGCGAGGCAGTCACGAGCAGTCCCCCGAGCAATGCGCAGAATCCGATTGACGGAAGATAGTTGAACCGGTGGAAGCCCTGGGAAACCACCAGCACCGTCGGAAGCGCCGCGACAAATACCCAGCCTATTCCGAAGAGTATTAATCCTCGCGACTCCCGCACTGCGTATGCGCACACAATGAGACAGAGAGCAAAGGCCGCCATCACAAATGGCTCTATTTGCGAAATCAGTCCGCCCGCGTAATACGGGACTAACAGGTCGTTAAACAGGGCATGGTAGTTCGATACTATCGATGAATGAAATAACGATGGGAGGGACGGGGTCGCCACGCCATATGCCTTCAAATAGCGTCCCCTGAGCAGTATATAGGCCGAAAACAGCAAAAAGTAGGGCACGCTCGGCAAGACCGACGAACGGAGCGGCCGAGTGTTCGGTTCTTTTTGGCGGTTCCATACAAAGGAAACGAGGATGACCAGAATCGGCAGCGCGGCTGCATTCTCTTTGGAGAGTATGGCCAGCATGGCGGCGGACAGTGAAAGAGCGTAGAATACGATTCGCTTTGTCTCAAAGAAAAAGACCAGAGACAATATAGACAGAAGGCAAAATTGGGCGGACAGAACGTCGAAAATTATGCACACCCATTGCACGGCTTCGAGATGGGCGGTGAGAACCGAGAAAAGACAGGCGGCGACGAAGGCGTCTTCCCGCCGAAAGATTTTCTTAACCAGGAAAAAGACGAGGACAGCGTTCGCAATGTGCAGAAATAGATGAAACAAATGAAAATAAAGTGGCTCCGGGCCGAAGGCCGTGTAGAGGGGGAGCCAGGCCAGCGGGGGAACCGGTCTGTAGTACAAACCGTAAAGGCCGACCGCGATCAAGCTTTTTTCGGAAAGAAACGATTCGATTCTGGAGAAGAGCGTAAAATCATCGGCGAGAAACTGCCCATATATTTTGCTGCAGAACACAATGATGTTGAGGAGAACTATGAGCGATATGGCTGTAGCCGTTGTCCTTCGCACAACAACTGATTCTCCGTGTCCCGCCGGCGATACTATTCGCTCATCCGCGCCTTTCAGGCTTTGCATGTCGCTCAGGAAAACCCCGACAATTAATGCTTCGGAACAGACTCAGGCCGTGCTTCGCGATGGCTGGTTTTTTTGAACAGGCGTCTTGCGAAGTCTTGCAGGCGGATTCAACGCACGCCATACTCTGCCAACGTGTTTTCAAGGTCGTTTGCCAGTTCCCTGAGTTCTTCTTTGCTGAAAGCGAGCGTCAGCTCCACTCCGCCGGGATGATGGAGGGTGAGTTCGTAGTTGTCTTTGCCGCGGCGGATTTTCCATCGTTTCCCTTGGGGTTGTTTGACGGGTTCGATGAGATGGATTTGCGGGCCGAGCTCGGCGA
Organism: uncultured bacterium; assembly: GCA_964453435.1. Classification (GTDB taxonomy): domain Bacteria; phylum Abyssobacteria; class SURF-5; order SURF-5; family SURF-5; genus CAYVQZ01. Next base: position 53,554 of record CAYVQZ010000001.1, on the reverse strand, counting down.
TCTGAATGAGAACGCCGAAGGCGTTTTTGGGATGAATGTAAATCTCAGACCACACCTCGGGAATTTCCATGAAACCGAAATACGGAACACTATGCTCTTCCAGGCGCTTCATGGCTTCACGAATATCCGGCGTTTCGAGAGTGATGTGATGGACTCCACCTTCCCTGTCTTTGAGAAAATTCTTCAGAAAGCTGTTCTCTCCTGCAGGCGTGATAAGCTCTAAACGCGACATGTCTCCCAGCGTAAACATGTGCCAGAAGTACTCCAGATTCGAATCTTCGGCCGCGGCGCCGGAAACCGCGCCGAATATTTTTTCGAAAAAGGCCCTGGCTTTCTCGTAATCTCTCACAGCGAGCGAGACATGGTCTATCCTTGAAATCATCGCGGTTTTTCTCCTCTATACACACATTCTGGAAAGGTTGCAATAAAAGTATATCAGAAAGACGCGAGCGTTCACGACGGGACAGGTTCGGCAATAAAAGCTTGTCGGTGTGGCAACGTCGGGAGGCAGGAGTGACCCCACGTTCTTCAGCGCTTCGTTGAGAGTTACGCGCTGCCACGGTTTTCTTGCGGTATCGTGTCTCCGGCGCACATAGAGATTAACGCGAATAATTCTCGGGCCGCGCGACTCTATTTCACCGTGGCGGAACCTGGCCGGAGGCACCCACTGCTTCCAGTGTCGCCTTCGCCAACCCGCGAAGCGCCGGATGCGTCAAAAGCCTCTTGAGCCCTCCCCCGCCCTGTAATTCGTCGGCATAGTATTCCAGGAGAGCAGCCAAATTCTCCTTCGCGTTCTGAACGCTGAAGCCTATTTCGTTTTCGGGGTTCTCTCCGGCCGCGACCGCTTTCTGTATCAAATCAAGCGCGCCGTCTTTCAGCTCGCCCACAAAAGCGTCCACATCCAGCCGAGGTTGCCTCAAGCTTTGGGCTAAGGAGTTCAAAAGGGCCGACGTGTCATTGCGAAACTCTGAGACGGTGTGGCGCAGTTTGGAATCCGGATAATCGAGCACCTGCCCTGCGGCGAGCGCCACGCCGAGCAGCGACTGATCGGCCGCCTGTACTTTCATATCGCGGTTGTATACGGGGTCTTCGTTCAGGTATTCCTTTCTATAGGGAAGGCTGCCGTCATCCTTTATGTCCTTGCCGAAGAAGTAGTATCTCTTGGCAGGCGGAATTCGGATGTGGCGATTAGTCGGGTCGACGATTTCCTTGAGCGTCGCCCATGTCGCTTTTACCTCGGCGTACTTGGACATCACGTTCATGAAGGTCGAGGGCTCGCCGAATTGGCGTTTCCAGCGCTGCTCCATTTCCTTTACCATTTTTCGGACTCGCCCGTTCGGCGCGAATCGATCCATAGCCGCCAGCATGATATACCCCTGGTATGCGTACTGGCGATGGTGTTCGGCCTTCTGGCGAAAATGCTTGTCACCGTAATCCTTATACCGCTCGTACCCGTTCATGGTCACTTTCATGAAACGGAGGATACTTGGCCCCCACGTGTGGAAGAGCCGCTCGTCGCCTTTTCGAATAAACTCCATAATCTCGTGTTCATACAGATGCTTGTGGATCATGCCGCCGCCGTAGAAGCTGACGTCTTCCCACTTGAAGGGTTTGATGCGACCCTCCTCTTTCAACCTGTTGTAGAGAGGGGTGCCCGGATACGGGGTCACCCGCGTCAACTGCGCCGTCGTCGGTTCGCAGGCAAGGAAGTACTGGAAATCTTCTTCAATGATTTCGCGCGTGTGGAAGTCGAAGCCCGCCATCCATCCGATGGTGGCGCCGATACCGCGCGCATAGAGCTCATGAAAAATCTCCTTCGCGTCGCCGACTCGCTTACCATAGCCCTCGTCGGGCGCGAACTTCGATTCGAGGCCGATGAATATGTGGCTGACATTGCAATGCGCGAGGTCGTCCAGGTCCCGGTATGTCGAAAGCGTGTTGATACTGGTGAGGATAGTGATCGAGAACTGCGAGAAATCGATCTCGGGGTCTTCCCTCATCAGGCGTCCGACTTCCAGAATGAAATCCCTGTTCTGGTCTTCCTCGTACACGATGAAATTTGTGCCGGGTTCGTGCTTCTGCCACATCTTTATCTCATTCTTCACCTGTTCCGGCGTCACGAGCAGATGCCGTTTTCCACCGAAGTGCGTGGTTGTGGTGCAGAAATCGCAGCCACGGTCGCAGCCGACGGCCGCAATCAAGGCGGTCGTCTCGCCCTCCGGCCATTTGTTCATCCACGGGACCTCCCCGAAAGCGCATCGGGGAAGGAAATGCTGGCGGACGGGCGCGTTCGCGTCGTCTCCCAGAAGCTGACGGAACCAGCGCACGCCGTCCCCGAGCACGATATGGTCCACCAGTTTCTTCCACTCTTCCTCGGGATAATAGGCCCCGACGCTCTGGGCGACAAAGCCGCCGAGTATGACTTCGCTCGCGGGCGAATACTTTCTTGCCATGCGGCACATCTCCATGACGCTTTCGAGATTGGGCGTGAGCGCGGAGATGCCGACGTAGTCATACCCCTTCTTAATCTCTTCTATCCAGTTCTCTATCGTGGGATGGTCCAACACAACAGCGGGAGCGGAGATGTTCTGCGCGATGATGAACGGCCCTGCAAGGTGCATGTGCCCCTCGTGTGTGAAAATACCTTGTCCTTTCATGAACCGCTGGCGCATGATGTCGGTCGGAGTGTCATGCCAGGGCTGGATAGGATACGGAGTGACCGGAGTGGCCAACAGAACGCTCTTCATGGAAAAGCCCCCTTTTTGAGTCTGTCTCACGATTGCCGAGCGAAGGGGGACTGTGAATCCGTCCCACGATTGCTCCTGCTGCCGAGAAGCCGGCGTAGGGGCCTGTACCCAATTACGGAATCCCCCTTTTCACTTCGCTGAGCGGAGCGAAGTCCCGCGCATTCGCGGGATAGAATGGCGGACTGCCCCCGAAGCCCGGATTACCGGCCGTGGCACACAATCACGGTCCCGGATTTACGGGCACGAAGTCCCGCGCCTCGCGGGATAGAATCGGGACTGTCCCCGAAGCGAACAACCCTCAGAATCAATCGTGGGACACACCCCTTTGCGCGTGGCGACAGCCGATATCGTACGGATGTGATATCTTATATGCTTTCCGTCAAACGAGTCAAACTTCCCCTTCGAGGACTGCTTCTCCCAAATCACCCTCTCGCTGTCTTTCTGTCGATATTTCTTGCATGGGGACGTGCGGGCCGGTTGACCCAAACCCAGCCACAGGGATATCGGTCCGAACTGTTCACGCGTTCTTGAATTGAATCAGCCCCGCGATTGAATTCATGGCGCTCCCCGATTCATATGGGATTGAATTTAGAGCCGCTATCGGGTATCTTGAAAGGGTTCACCCACCCTGCGAAAGGAGGCGCGGATGAATGTCGATCGACTCGTCAATGCGATGGCCGGCGCTTTCGTGCTCGTGAGTTTGCTGCTCTCCCAGCTCCATAGCCCGTACTGGTTATGGTTTACCGCCTTTGTCGGCGCGAACCTCCTGCAATCCTCGTTTACCGGTTTCTGCCCGGCGGCGGCGCTGTTCAAGAAACTTGGCTTTCAAACCGGCAAGGCATTCGAGTAAGCGGGCTATGAACGTGTCCCGCGTTTTTGCCGGATAGATTGGCGGACTGCCCCCGAAGCACGTGGCGCCGAATCGTGGGACGGATAGACAGTTTCCTTCCACTCGGAATGACCGAAGACGGATGAGAACCTTTCCGTTTGACGGTTCAACCGGAACAAGGAGGCCGCAATGGAAGACTCCGGAATCGTTCCAGCGAAAAGAGGCAAGGTATCGAGACGCGCCTTCCTGGGCGGTGTGGCCACGGGCGCGGCGGGAGCGTGGGGGCTCTCGTATGGCCTCGACAGATTTGGGCGGGACCCGGCGAGACCACCCCAGCTTTATGAATATTTTCTGGACAACTTCTGGTTCGAGGCGGCGAATCTCGAAGAGCAGGAAATAAACAATCCGCTGAAGGGTTCGCACAAGGCAGACATCGTTATCATCGGTGGAGGATTCACCGGGCTTTCGTCGGCATATAATTTGGCCAGACAATTTCCCGACAAAAAAATCATCCTGCTCGAGGGAGCATGCTGCGGGTATGGCGCCAGCGGGCGGAACGGGGGCTTTTGCGATGCCGGGATTCCCGGGCTGATGGCCTATCTTGGGGCCGCAGGTCCGGAAGAAGCCAGAAAAGCGTTTGACCGCACACTGTACGGAATCGAACAGATAAAGGAACTCATATCCGTCCACGGTGTCGGTTGCGAATTCGAGGAGAACGGCATGCTCGAGACCGCGATGGATGAAGAGCAGGCCGCAAACCTGGAAGAGGAGCTGGAAAACTACAAGGCGATGGGGCTCGAAGCCGAACTGCTCCATGGCAAGGAGCTCGAAACCGAGGTGAAATCGCCGCGGTATATAGCCGCGATACGTTTCCCCTACGGCGGCATCGTGAACCCCGCGAAACTGGCGCGCGGAATGAAGCCGGTGATAGAAAATTCGGGGGTCGAAGTGAGGGAGAGAACGGTGGTCATGCGGGTTACGCCCGGCAAAGTTCACCGGATAGAGACCGAGATGGGCGAGATAACGGCGCCCACGCTTGTGCTCGGCCTGAACGGGTACTCACCGAAACTCGGGTTTTTCCGGAACCGCGTGATGCCGCTGTGCAGCTACGTGATTGCGACGGAACCGCTGACGGAGGCCCAGTGGGCATCGATTGGCTGGCAGAACCGGCAGGGTATCGCGGATATGCGCGTGCTTTTCGATTACCAGAGGCCCACTGCCGACGGCCGCATCGTCATCGGAGGGTCTGATTACCCTTACTATGCGAACGACGCCCTGAGTTCGGGGAACAACAAGCCGGTCATTGAGTTGCTAACAAAAAGCCTTTTTGCAACGTTTCCCCAGTTGGAGGGAGTGGGCGTCGACCACGCCTGGGGAGGAACGATGGGTTTCACCTTTGATTTCGTGCCGTCGGTCGGCGTGATGGGTGAGCACAACAACATCTATTACGGCGTCGCATACAACGGTGAGGGCGTGGCATTCGGACAGACCGCGGGCCGCATCATTTCGGACCTGATGGCGGGCGAACAGAGCGAGCTGACCGACCTGTTCGTAGTCAACCATAGAATCCCATACGCGGGACCGACTAACCTTCGAATATTGTTTGCGCGATTGCACAAGTGGTATCTGACCCGAACATCCTCCAAGACTGTCAGATAGTTTGATGCGTCGCCCACAGGATTCGGGCTTTCATGGATAAGAAACAGAGGCGGCAGAGCAGGCGCATTTTCTATGGCTGGTATATCGTAGCCGCCGGCTTTGTCAGCCTGTTCATGCACGCGGGCGTGGGGTTTTACGCATTCCCGGTGTTCCTGGTCGAGTTGAGCGAGTATTTCGGGTGGGGCCGAGGAATAACGAATGTCGGCATGTCGCTTACGTTTATCATGGGCGGACTCGCCAGCCCCGTCGTGGGCCGAGCAGTCCCGATATTCGGCGTAAGAAAAGTTGTTTTCGTCGGCGCTCTCATCATGGGGGCCGCATTTCTCCTGTTCAGCCAGATGAAGACTCTGTGGCAGTTCTATGTCGTTTGTCTGATGTTCGCGGTAGGCGTGAGCTGCACCGGCCCGATGTCGACGAGCTACGCGGTATCCGACTGGTTCCGGAAGAAACGCGGCGCCGCGATGGGCGTGATGATGGTGGGAGTCGGCGTCGGCGGTCTGATTATCGTGCCGCTCACGCGGTTGCTCATCGACGCGTTCCGCTGGCAAACGACATTTGTCATTTACGGAATCTTCACCGTGTCCGCCCTCGGACCGATCGCGCTTGCGGTTTTCAGGCGGCGTCCGGCGGAACTGGGGGTGGTGCCCGACGGCGAGGTGGCCGAGAACGACACGGAAGAATCCGAACCCCGCGTTCCCGATGCTTCAATCGAATCCTCCGGCGAGTGGACGTTTCGGGTAGCGGTGCGGACATCCGCTTTCTGGGTGATTGCCGGCGCCTTCATATTGGCGACCTTCGGACAAACCTCGATATTGATTAACCAAGTCGCATATTTTCAGGACATCGGGATTACTCCCGAGAAAGCGGCAAGCGCTCTCGGTTTATGCGCATTCCTGGGAATAGCGGGAAAGCTGTTCTTCGGGGCGATGGCCGACCGATATCCGGCGCGGTATGCCATGTCATTATGTTTCGGCCTGCAGGCCGTGGGGACAATAATCCTTCTGTTCACCCCGGTTCTTGGCTCCCCGTTCTGGTTCGTGATTCTGTGGGGCTTTGCGATGGGAGGAGTGATAACGCTCGAACCACTGATTGTCGGAGAATGCTTCGGCATGAAATCGTTTGGCGTGATTCTGGGAATGATCTACGTGTGCACAACGCTTGGCGCCTCCATCGGCCCGCCGTTCGCCGGCTTTGTGTTTGACATCACCGACAGTTATGTGGCGGCATTTTTCATTTTTGTCATAACGTACGCTCTTTCTTCCGCGCTCAGTCTTTGGGCCATTCCTCCGCAAAAAAAATCGCCTGTTTGAGCGATTGAAGTCAGCGTCATTGCGCTTCTTGGACTTACCGCCGGCGCCCGCCATATAATATATGTCCGTGTGTCGCGCACAATGGGAAGCTGTGGGGCTGTTCCGCAAATTGCATGACCCCCACTTCTCGACAGTGTTGTGAGGAAGCAAGTAATCATTCACAGAAAGGCTTTTCATTACGAGGAGGCAGTCAGAGATGAAAAAAATCGGCGTTGGGGTGGTAGCGGTTCTCGCGCTCATAATTCTGGCTATCATTTTTCGGGAACCTCTGGTTTTACGAGTCACGGGGATGCGTCCGTTCGTCGAAGACCGCTTCGGCGGCTGGGTCGCATCGGGAATAGACGAAAAAGAGCTTGATTCCGTTCTCAAGAAGATTCACGACCCTACCGGGACGGGCCCGGGCTCGTGGGTCTATGAGCTGAGTCTCGCAGCAGCGAGGCACGAGGTTGCGGCGACCGAGGCCGATCTCGCGAAAGAAGAACCCAAGGCCGCCGAGGAATACAAGAAGGCCGCCATTTTCTACTTCATTGCCCGTTTCCCGTATCTCTCCTCGCCCGCAAAGGAAGAGGCCTACCGGAAGCATGTCGATTGCTACCTGCGAGCGGCAAAACGGTTCGACCCTCCGATCGAGACCGTTCGCATTCCATACGAAGGAAAAGAAATAATCGGTTATTTACGCGTTCCCGATGTCGAGAAACCGCCGGTGGTCGTGGTGACCGGAGGAGTCGACACGTGGAAAAGCGATGTTGACAATCAGGTCAATGCGATTCTGGATGAGGGGATGGCGGTGTTCGCCTTCGATATGCCGGGGACAGGAGAGAGCGAGTGGCCGCTCGAGCCGAGTTCCGACAGGGTGTACAGCCGGGTGTTGGAATATCTGAAGAGCCGCCCCGAGCTGGACGGCGAAAGGATGGGTGTCTACTTGCAGAGCTTCGCCGGCCTTTTCGCCGTGAAACTTGCGCTGGTGGACCCGAACGTGAGGGCCGCTGTGAACGTCGGCGGACCAATACATTTGGCATTCACGCCGGAGCACATCAAGAAGGTTCCGGATGTGATGGTCGCCACCATTGCCCATGCGATGCGGGAGAAACCGAATGTGAGCTTCAAAAAGCTGGTGGCGCGGGCGGAGCCCATGTCGCTCGGAAGACAGGGATTGCTGAAGAAACCCGAACGCCAGGCCGCCCTGTTGAGCATCAACGGGGACCAGGATGAGCTGGTCCCCATCGAGGACCTGTATATTATTTCCGACAGCGGCATAGAACAGGACGAGTGGGTTTACGCGGGAGACGGCCACTGCGCCCACAAAAATATGGGTGTTTATGTGCCGAAGGCCGCCACGTGGCTTCGTGAGCGGCTTTCCGGCCAAACGCGCTCAGGAGAGAGCCCGAAGGCTTCACAAAGCGAGGAGCCGAAGCCGGAGAAAGCGGAAGAGTCTCTCGGCCGACCACTTGGGTAGGAAAGCAAGCTCGGCTGCATATGCGTGAAAAAAAACGGTTTGCTCGCTTTGCCTTGAAAGGCCTGATATGGTATTATAGTTGACGCTTCCCATGGGCCAGTGGATTCGGGTTGTCCAAAGGCCTCTGCACCCCTTTTGTACAAATTGCCTCGCTTTTTTATGAAGGGGCAAAAACGAACCTTGAAGAAAAGGAGTTGTGTATCATGCGTACGAAAGAGCAGTATGTCGAAGGCCTGCGGAAAATGCGTCGCAACATCTATGTGAACGGGCAGAGGATAGACCGCGACGATGAGATGCAAATGGACTGCCTGAACACTATCGGTCTCACATTCGATTATGCGCACAGCCCGGAACACGAGGGGCTGTGCACGGCCACGTCTCATCTTTCCGGCGAAAAGATCAACAGGTTCTGCCACGTCCATCAGAACAGCGAGGATTTGCATAAAAAGCAGGACATGACCCGATTGCTCTGCCGGGCTGTCGGAGGCTGTATCCAGCGCTGCATGGGGATCGATGCCACGAATGCGCTTTATGCGGTTTCTTATGAGGCCGACAAGGAGAATAACGGCTCGACCGAATACCATGAAAACTTCAAGAAATGGCTCGACCGTTTCCAGAGGGAAGACCTTGTCGGGTGCTGCGCGCAGACCGACGTGAAGGGTCACCGCATGCGGCGCCCGAGCGAGCAGGAAGACCCCGACCTGTACCTCAGGGTTGTCGAACGCAAGAACGACGGTGTCGTGGTACGCGGCTGCAAGATTCACAATTCGGAAGCGTCCGTTGCCGATGAGATTCTGGTTGTGCCGACCCGCGCGCTCAAGCCGGAGGAAAAAGACTGGGCCGTCGCGTTCGCGATTCCCGGCGACTGGGAGGGCATCAAGCAGGTGGTGAGCATCCACAACCTCCGCAAGCGAGAGCATTTCCCGAGAGGGTTCACGCCCGGGGCGACCGATTCTTACACGATTTTCGACAATGTGTTCATTCCCTGGGAACGCGTGTTCCTGTGCGGCGAGACGGTACACGGGGGCGCATGCGCGCTGCTGTTTGCGTTGTTCCACCGTCACAGCTATTCGGGCTGCAAACCGGCGATAGGGGACCTGTTGCTGGGAACCGCGGCCTTAATCGCCGAGTATAACGGCATCCAGAAGGCATCGCACGTTCGAACCAAACTGGCGGAGTTCATTAAGGTGACGGAGTTGGGATACGCTGCCGGCTTTACTGCGTCCGCACTGGGGAGCAACCAGGTGTTCGTGCCCGGCATGGGCAAGATTCCGTACGGTCCGGGCAACTATATCCCCGATTCAATCTATGCGAATGTGGGCCGCTGCCTGACCGGCGAAGCGGTGTTCCACGAGAGTGAGATGCTCTGCGACCTTGCTGGCGGCATGCCGGCGACGTTCCCGTACGAGGGAGACTTCGTGAACCCCGATACGAAGGACTTGCTGAACAAATATATTATGCGCAACCCCGATATTTCTCCGGAGAACGCCGCCCAACTATGGCGCTATGTCGGCGACCTGCTGTGCTCCGCAAGCGCGGGCGTGCACGCTTTCGGAAGCTACCACGGCGGCGGCTCGCCCATCATGGAACAGATCGCTATCACGTCGCAGTACGATATCGAAGCGCGCAAGGCCATGGTGAAGCGGCTCGCGGGAATCAAGGATTGAAGCCGGGAGCGCTCACTCTTTCTCATATGCGAAAGACGTATGGAAGAGTGTCCCACGATTCGGAAAATCGTGCGTCGGGAGCAGTCCGCCAATCTATCCCGCGAATGCGCGGGACTTCGCTCCGCTCAGCGAAGTGAAAAGGGGAATTCCGTAATTGGCTACAGCTCCCTTCGCTGGTTTTTCGGCGACATGGGCAATCGTAAGACGGACTCACGGTCCCCTTCGCTGGGCAATCGTGAGACAAATACATAGCCGGTATTATCATGGCATACTGAAGAAGCGCCGGACGAGGAGAAGTGAATGGGGTACGAGCAAATATTGTTTGATGTTTCGGATAATGTTGCGACGGTTACGTTGAACCGGCCCGAACGGCTGAACGCATTCACGTATGTTCTCGCCGCAGAGATGCTGGACGCCCTGAAGAGGGTCGACGAGGACGATGACATTCGCCTGACGATACTGACGGGGGCGGGCCGGGCGTTCTGCGCAGGGATGGACCTCGGCGCAGGCGGCAGCACGTTTGACCCCTCGAAGCAGGAGGCAGCGGCGGAAGAAAAGAAAGGCCCGAGCTCGGTGGACAATATTACGCCGTCGCTGCTGGGGTTGAAAAAGCCTGTCATCGTGGCCGTGAACGGCGCGGCCGTCGGCGTGGGGTTGACCATGATACTGCCGATGGATATACGGATAGCGGCGGAAAGCGCCCGCTTCGGAATGGTATTTGTCCGTCGGGGCGTGATTCCCGAGCTTTCGAGCCCCTGGTTTCTGCCGCGGATTGTCGGAGTCAGCAAGGCGGCGGAACTGATGTACACGGGACGGATAATCGGCGCATGGGAAGCGCTCGAATGCGGGCTGGTGAGCAAGGTCGTGCCGGATGATGAGCTTCCGGCGACCACTCGCGAACTGGCGGCGGAAATAGCGACGCATGCGGCCCCGGTCAGCCTCGCCTTGACGAGGCATATGCTCTGGAAGTTTCTGGCCGAGACCGACCTGAACAGGGTCGAGGAGATCAACCACACGTATTTTGCGTGGACGGGCGCGCAGCCCGATTGCCAGGAAGGGATCATGTCGTTCCTCGAAAAGCGACCCCCACGGTGGTCGATGCGTGTAAGCAAAGATATGCCGGAATTCTTTCCGCTGCCGTGACCCCGGCCCCTGCGGAGGGGATTTGAATATTCCTGAGGATTCCGGATTCAGCGTGACGCGAGTGTTTTCTTTTGGTAAAGACGAAAAAAGGAAAGAAAAGGAGTCAAGACATGAGTGAAGCCGTAATTGCAGGGTATTTGAGGACCGCACAATCGCGATCGCGTCCAAACGACCCGGGCCGCGACTGGTTCGGACAGGTTCGAGCCGACATCTTAGTTTCCACGGTGGCAGAAGAGTTGATCAAGCGCACCGGCATTGACCCAAAAGCGATTGACAATTGCCTGACGGGATCCGCCATGGGCGTCAACGAACAGTGGACGTACGGCGGCAGAATGCCCGTATTTTTGGCGAACCTACCGGAGACGATTGCAGGCAGGTTTGTCGACCAGCAGTGCGGGTCGGCCATGGCGGCGGTCCAAATCGGCGCGATGGAAATCATGCTGGGGTACTCGGATGTCGTGCTGTGCCTCGGCATGGAGCACATGACCCGCGTGCCGATGGACCTTGTGGCGCGGGGAAGCGACGCAATAGCGCCGAATCCGGCTCTTCTCGGCGATGAGAAATATCATCATTGGGACATGATGACAACCATGAACATGGGGCTTACGGCCGAAAAGCTGGCGGCCCAGTCCGGCATCACCAAAGAGGAGATGGACAAGTGGGCCAAGCGCAGCCACGACCTTGCGGTGAAAGCCCGCAACGAAGGCTTCTTCGACGGCGAGATATTGCCGTTCGAAGCCGAACAAGGCGACGGCAATAAAATGGTGGTCGACAAGGACCAGGCAGTGCGTGATGGCACCACGCTGGAGGGGCTCGCCGGTTTGAAGCCTGCATTCAAGCCGGACGGCATCATTACGGCCGGCAATTCGTCGCCGCTCAATGCCGCCGCGACGGGCATGATTCTGACGTCCAAACAAACGGCAAAGAAGTTGGGCATAAAACCGCTGGCCGCGATAAAATCGATGGGTTGGGCCGGAGTCGACCCCACAGTTATGGGTGTCGGACCGGTACCGGCAAGCAAGAAAGCTCTCGAAAAGGCCGGCCTGAAAGCCAGCGATATCGATTTCTGGGAAATCAACGAGGCATTCTGCGTGGTCGCGCTCAATTGCATCAATGAATTGGGAATCGACCCGGAGAAGGTAAACGTTTGCGGCGGCGGCACCGCCATCGGACACCCGCTGGGCGCGACCGGCATTCGCCTCCTTGGAACACTTGCCCGCATACTGGAGAAAAATGGCGCGCGCTATGGCCTTGCCAACGCCTGCTGCGGCGGCGGTCAGGGAGTTGCAACCATTATCGAACGGGAAGCGTAAGCCGAGTTTACAAAAAAATCCGCAAGAGGGTCGCGGGGATTCAATTTCCCCGACCCTCTTTTTTTTCTGTTTGTGCGAAGGGAAACGCTGTGATAGATTATTGGGTCGAACATGTCTGCCGTGGCGAGCAAGACCTTATGAAGCTCATCGGTTCTCCATTCTTCTACAACATGCTAAACGGAGGCACGACCAATGCTTGAGCTCCTCATCCGAAACGCGCTGGCGCTGGATGGAACCGGAAAACAGGAGTACGTTGCCGACATCGGGATAAGCGGAGACACCATCATCGATATCGGGGGCCTCGAAAACGCTCGGGCAAAACGAACAATCGATGCCGACGGGCTTCATCTGGCGCCCGGCTTCATTGACATGCACACGCATTCCGGCCCCTTGCTGGTGGTGAATGGAAAGGCGCAGAGCAAAACGCATCAGGGGGTGACGACAGAGGTAATCGGTCACTGTGGTTCTTCCGTCGCGCCGATGGAAGGCGACGCGCGGAAAGACGCCGAGGCGCTGGCGAGGATGATTGACCTCGACCTGAGCTGGACAACGTTCGAGGAATACAATGATGTTTTATTGAAAAGGGGCGTTGCCGTCAATATCGTGCATCTTTTGGGCCACGGCACGCTTCGCGATGCGATGATGGGGCGCACGGACCGCCCGCCGACGGACGAAGAGATGAAGAGAATGCAGCGCGGAATTGAATCGGCCTTCGACCACGGAGTCTTCGGAATATCCACGGGATTAATCTATCCGCCAGGCTGTTTTGTGCAAACGCGGGAACTCATCGAACTGAGCAAGACGGTCGCGCGAAGGGGCGGAATTTATTCCAGTCACATCCGGGGCGAAGGAGAAACCCTGCTGAACGCCCTTTCGGAAGCGATAGAGATAGGTGAATGCGCCGGCGTTCCGGTTCAGATAAGTCATCTGAAAGTCTCCGGCAGGCGGTTCTGGGAGACGGGTCCTCAGGCGCTTGAACTGATTGACCGGGCGCTGGAAAGGGGAATGGACATCGCGGCGGACCAATATCCGTACGAAGCGGGCAGCACCGAGCTTACTGCGCTCCTCCCCTACTGGGTTCACGACGAGGGAAACGAAGCGTTGTTGAAGAGGCTGGGCGATGGCGCCACGCGTGAACGCATCAAAGAAGAAATGCGAAGAGGCGAAAGCGAACTCAACGTCGAGAACGTTACGGGCGGCTGGGACGGCGTCTTTATCGGGCTCAGCGTCGGGCATCCCGAATATCAGGGGAAAACGGTCCGGCAGATTTCCGAAGAATTAGGGAAAGACCCGCTCGACACAATGATGGACATCATCGTGGAGTGCAACTGTTTCGCGTTCGTCAATATCATGACCCAATCGGAGGACAACATACGACTGTTTCTCCAACATCCACGGGTGATGACAGGGTCGGACGCCGCCGCGTTCGCTCCATACGGGATACTCGGCATGGCGATGCCCCACCCGCGAACGTACGGAACGTTTCCGCGAATACTGGGAAAATACGTGCGAGAAGAACGGGTAATCTCTCTGTCCGAAGCAATCCGGAAAATGACATCACTCCCCGCCTCACGGCTCGGACTCAAGGACCGGGGCATTATCGCCAAGGACAAGAAGGCCGACCTGGTGTTGTTCGATTCCGACACGATAGCCGACCGAGCCACGTACCAGGACCCGAATCAGTATCCGGTCGGTATCAAGGCAGTCATCGTTAACGGCAAGATTGTGGTGGAAGACAACGAGCATACCGGCGCGCTGCCCGGCACGGTGTTGAAGCGATAAATTGAGAGCCATCGTTCCGGGCGCCGGCGACGGCTCTGACCAACGTCGGAATTTGAACCAGCAACCCGTTCAGTCTTTTCCGATGCGCTCATGTGGAGACGCGGGCTTTTTTCCGCCGGTTATCCCGAAGCGCTTCGACATTGTTGGTATCGGACCAGTTTCGAGAAAACCTCGGCCGCTTCTTTGAACGAGCCATCCACCCAGGGAATACGCTTTTCATTGAACTTATCCACCATGATACGGCGGTACCGGTCGTAATCCTCATGATTCTGCCTGTGTTGCTGGAGCAAGACATAGATGGGTTTTCCGATTCGCTTGGAGTAGCGTGAGAGCATGTCGGCAATCATTTCAACGGCAAGCACGCGGCTTTCCTCGCTCTTGATGTTGGACAGATAGTCGGCGCTGATAAGAATGACAATCGAGTCGATTTGCGGGTCGGCGCCCACCACCTTCAGAAGCTGGTCGAGCCGGAGAGAGCCGACGGCGCCCGGGTCGATAGGGTTCTTGACGTCCACGTTCTCCTCGGGCAACAGTGTCCTCAATTTTTCCTGCGTTTCCTGCTTCAGCCGCGGGAGGAGCAGATTTGGCTGAGACGTGAACAGGTCGCTGATGCTCACGCTGTTCCCGCCGCCGGGAGAAAAGATTGCCAGGCGGCCGCCCGGCAATTCGACCTGTGGCTGTAAGAGGCGAAGCACCCGCAAGAGCTGGTTGAAGTCGTTAACCGTTATGACTCCGGCCTGGCGCATGGCGGACGCAAAAACAGTTTCATTTCCGCCGAGGGAACCCGTATGGGTGGCGGCGGCGGCCTTGCCCTCGGGCGTGATGCCGCCTTTCCACACGACGACTGGTTTTCGGGCGGTTATCTCTTTAAGAAGACGCAGGAACGAGCGGCCATCTCGAATATCCTCGACGTATACCCCAATGACTCCGATGCTCTCGTCCTCGCCCATGTACTCGAGCAATTCGTTTATTGAAAGGTCGATTTGGTTGCCAAGAGAGATGACCTTGTCGAAGTTGATGCCGGTGTTCATTCCGCTGAGAATCAGGTTGACGGCGTGGCCGCCTGACTGCGAAATGAAACCCACCGAGCCGGGCCGGTCGACAATTTCCCAGTGCTCCCTCCAGAAACCGATTCTTCCCTGTTGGCTGTACACTCCCATGCAGTTCGGGCCGATGACGCGGAATTGTTTCTCTCGCGCGAAACGAAGTATTTCGGCTTCGAGGTCCCGCTTGTCGATTTCGCCAAAACCCGACGTGTGAATAATGACATACTTGACCTTTCCCGGAGGGACGTCGCGAAGCGCTTCCGGGCATCGGGCGGCCGGAACGGCCAGGATTGCGAGGTCGATTTCGCCCGGCGTCGCCGCAAGGTTCGGGTAACACGGCAACTCGAATATCTCCTCGTATTTCGGGTTCACCGGATAGATTTTGCCTTGAAACTTCATCAGCGTGAGGTACCGCGTGTAGTTAAATCTGCCGGCGGCGGGGCGGGGCGACGCTCCGACATGCGCTACGGAGCGAGGCCTGAACAATGCGTCCAGATTGCTTGCTTTCACACGGGAATCCGACTCGACTCGAGCGCTCATATCTCCTCCGCAATATTTTCTTCTTCATCGCTTCCGTTGTCCGTCGCAGAGTACCTGAAGCATTGTAGTCAATCCGCAATTTCCGGTCAATTATTTTTTTGTTCCGGCGAAAATGGAATGCATATACACGCTGGTCTGCAAAGAAGCCGGAGTCGGATATTTTGGGTGTGTTGCTTCAATGGCTTCCTTTCTTGTATGTTTTTGAGCGGGCCACCGTTTTGTCATTTTGATGAGCGACGCCACGAAAAATCTCCCAAATTTGAAATTTTTGGCTTGAGATTCTTCGCTGTGTCAGGAAGACATGGCAACCCTTTGTGCAAGTGAGACCTGCGCATGAAAGGCTTCGTTTTTTCTTTCCCAGTGCTTGACAATATTCGTTCGAGGAGGTAGAATTTTAGTACCGACCGGTCAGTACTACCTTTGGAGCACGGATGGGAACCAAGCAAAAAATCTTGTCAAAAGCCGCGAAGTTGATTCACAGCAAAGGCTTCAGCAACACAAGCATCCAGGATATCCTTGATGCGACATCGGTGACCAAGAGCAATTTCTATTACCACTTCGAAAGCAAGGAAAAGCTCGGGTTCGACATCCTGACCGAAAGGATACGGCAGTTCCATGCTTACGTGATTGAGCCATGCCTGGCCAATCCCGAATTGAATCCGAAGGAGCGAATAAATAACTTTCTCGACAGAATCCTGACGCTAGGTTTGTCGCGACATGGAGAACTCGGCTGCCCCTTCGGAAATCTGGCCCAGGAAATGAGCACGATGAACGAGAAATTTCGCGAATTCCTGAGTGAATTTTTCGGGGCATGGGCAAGAGAGCTTGAACGGGTTTTCGACGAAGGTAAGTCTGACGGCTCCTTCTTGGAAACGCTGCCGTCGAAACAGCTCGCCGAATTTGCGCTGGCCCAAATACAGGGCGCATTCCTTTTGAGAAAGACTCACAAAGAGCCAACGATAATGCAGGATAATATTGCCATGCTGCGCCGCGTCATCGATACCTATACACTATGAATTCGCTTCGAACGGAGCGGCGTTGATTCGTGTCGGCAACCGTTCCCGGCGGGGAGGCGTCTCGCTCTTCCTGCTTCATAACGCTCCGAAGCAGGAAGAGTCGACCATAAGCAGGTATGCGCACGAAGAACCCGCTCAATATCCGCGCGCAATGGAAGAGTTTTTTTCGCGTGTTCGGTGATTGGACAACCTTATCGTTTGTGAGCCATCAGGCGGCTAAAGTTCATCCGGTAAACCATATTCAGGAGGAAACATCATGGCGGAATCCATTTACAAAAAGCTTGCGGAAAAGATTGATATGTACTTAACGGGGGCCCCGAAGGTGGATGGCGACTTCTCCCCCGCTTTTCTGAAATATCTTGAACTGCTGTACAGCCCCGAGGAAGCGGAGCTCGCGTCGCTGTTGTCGGTTCCTCCCAAACGCATGACGGCTGAGGAGCTGGCCGTGAAGGCCGGAAAATCGGTGGATGAAGTGGAGCGGTTGCTGGGGGAGATGACAAATAAGGGTGTCATCGTCGGGTTCGGCGGGCAATACATGTTGCCCGTCGTGCCGCTGCTCGTCAATTATCACCCTTTCCGCAACACGGACGACGAAGATACCTTGAAGGCCGGCCAGTTGTATCAGGAATTTTTCATCAGGGACGGCTTCTACCGCTATTACGAATCCTCGGCCAAGGGAACGCCGGGGAGGCGCGCCGTACCGGTGGATCAGTCGATATCATCCGGACAGCAAATATTGACCCACGAAGACATCCATGCGTTTCTGGACAGCGCAAACATGGGCGCGTTGGCTTTGGCGCCCTGCCCCTGCCGTAACAGAACCGAGAAGCTGGGCATACGGGAATGTAGAGACAAGTTTCCGGTCGGCTCGTGTCTCTTCATTGGTCTGCCGGCCATGCTGATGGTGGGACGGGGTGACGGCAGAGAAATAGGCCGCGCCGAGGCGGAGAGGTTCGTGGACGAAATGCGAGACCTCGGACTTATTACCATGACGGATAATGCGGTCGAGATGAAAGACGGCGTGATTTGCTTTTGCTGCGGCTGCTGCTGTTCGATTGCGCGCGGCTTGACGAAATGGGACAACCCGAGGGCGCTCGCAAAGTCAAACTTTGTCGCGCGAGTGGGCGAAGATTGCGCGGCATGCGGCACATGTGTCGACCGTTGCATGCTGAGCGCAATCTCTCTGAACGAGGGGACGGAGAAAGCGCAGGTTGACGAAAATCGCTGCATCGGCTGCGGAGTGTGCACCGTGACGTGTCCGACAGAAGCCCTTCGCCTCGAGCGCGCGGAGCGGGAGCCCATTTTCCCGAACGCTCGCGAATTACATTCCACGGTGGCGTTTGAAAATGAGGCGGCGGGCCAGAAGCGCCCTTTGGAGTGACATCTGTGTGGAAGAGGCCGGTTGTGGAACCGGGGAAATCAGGCCATGAGAATCAAAAGGACAAAAAATGAACTCGACGGATATCAAGAGCCTGGGGACTTCACTTGACGTTGATTGCATGGGCATAGCGAGCCGTGAAGCCTATGAGAGCATAGAGCCGAAAGCAGACTTGGACATTCTTGTGAAGGGCGCTAAATCCATAGTGGTTTTCGGCGTGTTGATGGGAAACGCGGCTATCGAAAGCCCGAGCGAGGTGGTAAAATCACAGCATCTGATGATTCTCTACGACGAATTGAACCGAATCGGCCTGAAGTTCGTTCGGGAATTGGAGAGGGCGGGTTACGGAGCGTCGACAATTCCGCCGCATCTCCCTATCGAGATGAGCCACGAGACGAAAGGTTTGATCGGTCCCGTGTCGCTCAGGCACGCGGCCGAGGCCGCCGGCCTGGGGAAACTCGGGCTGAACCGACTGCTTATCAGTCCCGAATTCGGGTCGCGGCTGAGGCTGGGCGGGGTTGTGACGAACGCGGACCTGGCGCCGGACGATGTCCTTTCGGAATCACCCTGCGATAACTGCATGGAATGCGTTGCCGCCTGTCCGGTCAACGCCATCAAGGAAGACGGAACCGTCGATGTGGTAGCCTGCACACGCAATAATTTCCCCTATGGCTTGTCAAACCTTATCAAACGACTCGCCGACCTTGCCATGGAGGGCTCGCCGGAAGACTGGAAGAAATTCGTCAAGAGCCCCGATTTCTGGAATTATTATCAGGCGGTGAGCCTGGGACTTTTCTACTGTTGTTTCGAATGTCAGAGAGTGTGCCCCGTTGCCCTGCAAAAAGGGCCATGACCAAAGTTCATTGTGTCTGTTACCGAAGAGGGCGACCTCCGCCATGAACCGTGACACACACTCACAACCGTCGCCGCCGAATTTTCGGTATAATGTGTAATCCTGAGACAGATGCCGTCGGCGATTCCATATCGCGCGGTGACCCGGCAACGAGCGGCTAATACAACACAGATCATACATGCCGATAAGAATTCGAGAACCCGAGCGCCAGTCATGAAAGGCCCTTGATTTTTGAATGTGGCGGACATTATAATCGCCGTCGACGATGCGTGTGTAACTCACCCGGCAGCATTCTCCCGTTGTTTCCACTATGAGATGGCGTTCGAAGGAGGATTTTCCAGATGAGTGTGGATTTTGAGGCCATCCGGAAGCTGTTTCCGGTGACAGAGAGCTTTGTGTACTTGCTCGCCAATGGCAGGTCGCCGCTTCCGAGGGCAACTGCTGATGCCGCAAAAGAGATGGTGGACGCGTTGATGAATACGGGGATTGTGGGGCAGACACTCGCTCAGCCGATGGTGAACGAGACGCGCGAGAAGGTGGCGAATCTCATCGGATGCGAACCGGCGGAAATAGCGTTTAGCCGCAACACGGCCGAGGGAGTTCTATGGTTGGCCCAATCGATGCCTTGGGAAAAGGACGACGAGGTTTTGCTGACCCGGCGAGAGTATCCCACGCTCGTCTATCCGTTCCTGGCGCAGGAACATAACGGAGTGAAGGTGGTTCTGGTGGAGCAGGACAACCGCCGCATTACACCTGAGGCGATCGAGAAAGGCATCACCGACCGAACCCGCCTGGTCGCGGTGAGCTGGCCACAGTTCGATACCGGCCAGCGCTGCAACCTGGAAGCGATATCGAAGCTCTGCAAAGAACGCGACATTGTTTTCCTGGTGGACCCGATTCAGTGTCTCGGCTCAATCCGCCTGAATGTGAGGGAGAAGGGCATCGACTGCCTGAGCGCCGGAACGCATAAGGGGTTGCTGGGGTTGCCGGGGTTGGGGATTTTCTATTGTCGAAAATCGCTGTTGGAGAGGCTGCGCCCTGTTCACACGGGTTGGGGCAGCCTCGAGAAGGAAGCGGACTTCGAGTACAACACCGAATCATACGATCTCGAACCGGCGAAAAGCGTTCGAAGGTATGAGGAGGGCTGCAAGAATTTCGTCGGCATAGCGGCGTTGAACGCCTCCTTGCGTTTTCTCGAAGAAATAGGTGTCGAAAACATCGAGCGCCGCCTCAAGGAGGTGACCGACTATCTGTGCGAACAGGCGGCGGCCAAGGGGTGCGAGGTCGTGAGCCCGCGCGAGAACGACCAGTGGTCGGGCATCGTGCTTCTGCGGCTTCCGAAACAGGACCCGTACAAGCTGGCGTTGGAGCTCAGGGAGGAACTCATTCTGGCGCACGCAATGCGCGGCTGCCTGATCATGGGATTCAATTTCTATAATAACGAAGAGGATGTGGACCGGCTCATGACGCGAATCGAGCCGGCCTGAGGCGCGGTTCCTTAATTGGGGTTTGAGGAAAACTCGCGCAGCGCCGCGAGGTAACGATAGGGCAGCTTCACCGAGCCGAGCAGCATGTAGTCTTTGATTGCCCCGTGGCAATCGGAGCCGCCGGTCACGAGCAGGCCGTACTTTTCCGCCATCGCGAGATACTTCTGGGTGTCGTCGGGCGTGTGCTTCGAGTAGAACGCCTCGATGCCGCGCACTCCGAGGTGAACCAGTTCCGGAATCTCATTGTCCACGTTGGCGAGCTTCGGGTGAGCGAGTACGGGGATTCCTCCGGCAGAGGCAATGAGCCTGACCGCATCGGAGACTTCCAGCCTCGGCCTTTCGACATAGGCGGGCTTGCCCGCTCCGATGTAGAGGTCGAAGGCGCGTTGGACGGAATCGACAAGGCCGCGGTCGTACAGGGCTCGGGCGAGGTGCAATCTTCCGAGACTGCCTCGGCCCGCCACTCTGCGAACGGCCTCGAGAGATATTTCAACTCCCAGGTTCCTGAGTTTTCCGATCATCCCCTCCATGCGCCTGTACCGGTCATAACGGAAATTCTTCAACTCTTCTCGCAGCTCTCGGTGGTTATGGTCGATAAGATACCCTAACAGGTGAACTTCCTTACTGTCGAGTCGAGACGTAATCTCGACCGCCGGAACGATCTCGACGCCATGTGCGTGCCCGATCCATATGGCTTCCGAGACACCGCCGACCTCGTCGTGGTCGGTAATACCGATGGCCGTGAAACCACCCCGGTGCGCGTGCTCGACAACCTCTCTCGGTGAAAAGGAGCCATCGGAATAATTGGTATGTACGTGAAGGTCAACGTAACGGTTCATTAACTGGGTGCGCCCTCTCCTGTTTCCGCAAGGCCGGTGATTTCGATGGACTTCCCTATCTTTTCCCTTATCTTATCCAACACGCCGTTGATGAACCGCCCCGAATCGTCGGTACCATATGCTTTCGCTATTTCAACCGCTTCGTTGATGGTCACTTTCGGCGGCACGTCGGGCATGTGCATGAGCTCGTAGGTGGCGCACCGAAGAATGGCCTTGTCGACCGACGCAAGTCTGTTCAGGCTCCAGTTTTCGAGCGTGGAATCTATCATCGCATCGATTTTTTCCCGATTTTCGAGTGCCCCGATGACGATTCGCTCGGCAAACTCACGTGCCTTCGCATATGTCGGGTGAGTGTTCCAGAACTCTGAGAGCGCCGACCGCACGTCATCAGTGTTAAAATCCAGTTGAAACAGAATCTGAAGCGCCCGCTCGCGCCCTTTCCGTCGCGCACCCATTGGAGCCCTCAAATCTTGTCGAAGAGGTTTACCATCTCGATGGCAGACATGGCGGCCTGGAAACCCTTGTTTCCCGCCTTGGCGCCGGCTCGCTCGATTGCCTGTTCGAGCGTATCCGGAGTAATCACCCCAAAGATCACGGGTACCCCTGTTTTCAGGCCTGTTTGCGCGATTCCCTTTGTCACTTCACTCGCGATGTATTCGAAGTGGGGCGTGGAACCACGAATAACGGCGCCGAGGCAGATAACTGCATCGTACTTCCCGCTCTCAGCCATGCGTTGTGCGGCATAGGGGATTTCGAAAGAGCCGGGAACCCAGGCCACTTCGATTTCTTCGTCCTTGGCCCCGTGCCTTTTGAGAGCGTCGAGCGTTCCCTCCAAAAGTTTGTTCGTTATAAATTCATTGAATCGGGAAGCCACAATTGCGAATTTTTTGCCGGCGGCTATCAGTTGGCCTTCATAGACCTTTGGCATTTCCCCGTCTCCTTTCGCTTAAGACATTTGTCGAGGGTCTGGCTGACCGCTCATTCACAGCCTGCTATCGCTCCCGCGCGTTCGGCGAGCGCAAACGCTCTTCACAAGTTCAGCAAGTGGCCGAGCTTGCGCCGTTTTGCCTCCAGATATGTGATGTTGTCTGCGCCGGGCGCGATTTCGATGGGCACGCGCTCGACGACCTTCAGATTGTAACCTTCGATTCCGACGATTTTGCGGGGATTGTTCGTCATAAGCCTGATTTCGGTAAGTCCGAGGTCGGAAAGAATCTGAGCGCCTATCCCGTAATCGCGGAGGTCGGGTTTAAAGCCCAGTTTCTCGTTCGCCTCGACCGTGTCGAGCCCTTCGTCTTGGAGGGCATATGCCCGCAATTTGTTATGAAGCCCGATACCGCGCCCCTCCTGGCGCATATACAGCAGCACTCCCCTTTCCTCTTCCTGTATCATTTGCAGCGCTCGTTGCAACTGTGCGCCGCAATCGCAGCGTTTCGAGCCAAAAACATCACCGGTGAGGCACTCGGAATGTACTCGGACCAGAACACCTTTGCGACCCTTGACGTCCCCCTTCACGAGGGCGAGATGATGCCAGTCATCGACGGAGGTTTCATAGACGTGCACCGTGAAATCCCCGTACGGGGTGGGCACTTTGGTGGTGACGGTTCTCTGGACCAGCTTCTCGGTCATTCGCCGGTACTTGATGAGGTCTTCGATGGAGCAGAGTTTCAAACCGTGTTTGCTTGCGAATTTAACCAGGTCGGGCACCCGGGCCATGGTCCCGTCGTCCTTCATGACTTCACAGATGACGCCGGCCGGGTAGAGGCCGGCAAGCCGCGCCAGGTCAACGGAACCCTCGGTCTGGCCGGTCCTGACAAGGACTCCTCCGTTTCGCGCTCGAAGCGGAAATATGTGGCCGGGTCGCGCCAAATCTTTGGGTTTGGTTTCCGGATTAACGGCGGTGAGTATGGTGGTCGCCCGGTCGGCGGCCGATATGCCCGTCGTGACGTTTCTTTTGGCTTCGATTGACACGGTGAAGGCGGTCTCGAAGGCGGAAGAATTCTCTGTTACCATCATCGGCAACTGAAGCTCCTCGCAGCGCTGAGCGGTGAGCGCCAGGCAAATGAGGCCACGGCCGTGCTTTGCCATGAAATTGATGGCATCGGGCGTCACTTTTTCGGCCGCTATCATCAGGTCGCCCTCGTTCTCGCGGTCCTCGTTGTCCACGAGAATTATCATTCGGCCTTCTTTCACCTCGTCGAGAATCTCGGGGATCGGGCGAAAGATTGTTTCCTCCGCGCTTTCGCCGGGTTCATCCGTTTGTGGTCCGGCAGTCTGTTTTTTGGGCGTGGCTATCGATTTTTCGTTTCCGTTTCGTGTCATTTTCTTAGCACCTCCGCAAATCCCTTGTGCGAGAGATCGTTCACATGAATCCGGCCTCCCGGAGAAGCTCCTCGGTCACCGCTCCCTCCGCCGAGCCCTTGATATACTTGTAAATGTATTTTCCGATAACGTCGGTCTCGAGGTTGACGTAGCTGCCGACGGTCTTTCTGCCCAGGGCGGTTATTTCAAATGTGTGCGGAATGAGTCCGACGCTGAACCTGTCGCGACTGCATTCGATGATGGTGAGACTGACTCCGTCCACCGCAATCGACCCTTTCGGGACCAGTTGTTGCGCGAGGTCCGCCGCCACGGAGATTTCGTACACGGCCGAGTTTCCGACCCTGCTTGTGCGCAGAATTTTTCCGGTCCCGTCGACATGGCCCAACACCATATGGCCGCCCAGTTTGTCCCCCAATTTCAACGACGCTTCCAGGTTCACATGATTGCCCAGTTGAAGATATTTAAGGGTCGTCTTCTCGATGGTCTCGGGCATCGCGTCGACCTCGAAGGTTTTCGCGTCGAAATCGACAACCGTGAGGCATGCTCCGTCCACACTTATGCTATCGCCGGTCTCGATACATTCGAGTATTTTCGATGCCCTGATTCGCAGCTTGTAAGCCTGGCCGGGCAGTATTCGGTCCACGGCGCCTATTTCTTGTATGATTCCGGTAAACATGGTTATTTGATCACATATCCCTCGATGACAATATCGTCTCCGAACCGATTGACGGAGATGTCACGCAGGCCGACGGCATCCTCCACCTTTTCAACGCCTGTTCCCTCGACGGGCGTGGGCGCGTCCCTACCGCCAAAGATTTTCGGGGCCACGAAGAACAGCGCTTTGTCGACGATGCCTGCCTCGAAGGCCGCGGCGAGCAATGCGCCGCCCCCCTCGATCATCACACTTGCAATGCCGCGTTTCCCGAGTTCGCGCGCAGCTTTGAGGAGGTCAATTTTGTCGTCTTTCGGCTCTATTTCCAGTAATTCCGCGCCCGCAGCGCGCAGGCTCTCCTTCTTCCGAGGGTCCGCCGTGGTCTTCACGATCGCGATTGCCGGAGCGGTCGAGCTCGATTTGAACAACTTGGACTGCGGCGAGATTCGGGCATTGCCGTCTATTACCAGACGTATCGGGTCTCGTCCATTGGCGGACGACAGGCGCGTTGTGAGCATTGGATCGTCTGCCTGCACGGTTTTACTTCCCACCATGACTGCGTCAACGCCCGCGCGAAGCCAATGCGTATACTGTCGGGCCTGTTCGCCGGTTATCCAGCGTGAATGGCCTGCACGGGTCGATATTTTCCCGTCCAGGGTCATCGCCGCTTTTGCCAAAAAAAACGGCGTCCCCGTGGTCGTGAATTTTATGAACCATTCGTTGATTTTTTTCGCGCGTTCAACCAGAATCCCTGTTTCAACCAGAATACCAGCGGCCTCCAATTCCGCCTTGCCCATGCCCGCAACCAATGGATTCGGGTCTTCCATGGCCATTACAACCTTTGTCACGCCGGCGTCGATCAGGGCGCGCGTGCAGGGAGGGGTCTTACCATAATGGCAGCAGGGCTCAAGAGTTACGTATACTGTGGAGCCTCGGGCGGCATCGCCTGTTTGATTCAACGCCTCAATTTCCGCATGCGGTTCCCCAAAGCGGCGATGATATCCCTCGGCAATGATGCCTCCATCTTTGACAATGACGGCGCCCACGAGTGGATTGGGGCTTGTAAAACCGCGCCCCATTTCGGCCAGCTGCAACGCGCGCTCCATGAACCGCTCTGCGGTTCGGGACGACGATTCCAAGAATGTAACCCTTTCCGGAATATACGATTATAACTGAAGGGCCTCGGGAGAACCAGACGGAAGAAAATTGAGATGACAGAAAACTATCTTGGGGCGGAGTCTGTCCACGAAACCAAAAAGCCCGAAACGCGCCGGGCATTTCGGGACACATACCACTCCTCTGGCTTTGTTACCGGCATTCTCCCATCCAGACTCTCACTGTCGGCCTTGGCCTCTCACCAAGTCTGCACACCGCTTGCCCCTTCGGACAAAGACGGCACGCTCGCGGGCTCGGCTCCTCGTAAGCAAGCCATACCGCCGGTCGGGAATTTCACCCTGTCCCGAAGCCGTATGTATTCTGTTGAAAACAATATAGCACAGCCGTGAAAAATTGTCAATTCTTTCTGATTTTGCGATATTTTTCACGAAAGCGCCCGATATTTGCCGAGATTGTTTCAACGCACACGAACCGATAGCGCTGCTCTCGTTCATTTGACAAGGTATTGATGCGGGGTTATAATCACGGCATTAATTCTTGCGGATTGGAGGGCGGGTGTCGAATGCCGTTGATTATCGACGGACATAACCTCATCGGAAAAATGTCGGAGCTTTCGCTGTCCGACCCTGATGACGAGGAAAAGCTTGTGAGAATTTTGGCACGCCGCTTGCACCGTCAAAAAGCGGTGGTGGTGTTCGACAAAGCCGCGGAAACCGATTTGGCTCCCCGGCTGAAAGCTCCGAGAGTGAGCGTAATGTTCGCGCCGCCAGAGAGTTCGGCGGACGAAATTATTATCGAAATGATCAAGCGCGACCCCAATCCGAAAGGCCTGACCATCGTTTCGTCGGACAACGAAATTCGCCGTTGCGCGCGAAGCCGACGGGCGCGCCTGATATCGTCGGAGGAATATGCAAAAAAACTCGAATCAGCACCCGAGCAAAAACGTCCAAGGAACGCGACGGTCGGCGACCTCAACGATGTTGATGTGGATGACTGGCTTGCGTATTTCAAAAAGAGGAGATAGCAGCACGTGGCAAAGAAACTGGTAATAGTTGAATCGCCCGCCAAGGCGAGAACGATAAACAAGTATTTGGGAAAGGATTATGCCGTTGAAGCCTCGATGGGTCACGTAAGAGACCTCCCCGAAAAAGAGCTCGGAGTCGAAGTGGACGGAGGCTTTGAGCCCCACTACGTCATTTCGAAGGGGAAAAAGAAGATTATCGGCAAGCTCAAAAAGCATGCGCAGGGGGCCGACATAGTGTATCTGGCTCCCGACTTCGACCGGGAGGGCGAAGCCATCGGGTGGCACATAAAAGAGGCTATCGGCTCAGGCAAAAACAAGAAGATGCGCCGGATCGTGTTCAATGAAATCACGAAACGGGCAATCGAGGAAGCGATTCAGAATCCCCGCGATATCGACATGGCGCTGGTGAACGCCCAGCAGGCCCGGCGCATACTTGACAGACTGGTAGGCTACAAGCTGAGTCCGCTGCTTTGGAATAAGGTCAAGCGAGGTCTGAGCGCCGGAAGAGTCCAATCCGTGGCGGTGAGAATGATCTGCGAGCGGGAGGACGAGATAACCAAATTTGTCCCACAGGAATATTGGACCATCAAGGCGTTTCTGGAAAAAGAGGGGTACGAGCCGTTCGAGGCGCAGGTTTCCAAAGTCGATGGGCAAAAACCCGTAATCCCCGACGAACAGACCGCAACGGCCATAGTGACGGAGCTGAAAAAGGCGAACTTCATCGTTAAGGGCGTCGAGACCAAAGAGGTTCGTCGTCGGCCCTATCCACCGTTTATTACGAGCACGATGCAGCAGGAGGCTCTGAAGAAACTGAGGATGCGGCCGAGTCGAGCCATGCGGGTCGCTCAGGAGCTATATGAAGGAGTGGAGATACCCGGCGAAGGCAGTGTGGCTCTCATCACGTATATGCGAACGGATTCGGTCCGAATTTCGAAGGAGGCTCAAGACGCCGCGTTGGAATATATCCTGAAGAAGTATGGCAAGGAATATTATCCGCCGAACCACGTAAATGTGTACAAGAATAAACGGGATGCGCAGGATGCTCATGAAGCGATACGGCCGACATCGATGGAATGGACTCCCGAGCGGCTCGCTCCGCATCTTTCCAAGGAACATCACAAGCTGTACACGCTGATATGGAACAGGTTTCTCGCGAGCCAGATGGGTCCCGCGATATATGATCAGACGACAATCGAAATCGAGGCCGACAAGAAGTACTTGCTCAAGGCAACGGGTTCGGTCTTGAAAACGCAAGGGTTCCTGGTTCTCTACCGTGAAGAATCGGAGGACAACGGAAACGATGAGGAGCCGGAACACGCGTTCCCTCCGATTGCGGAAAACGAGGCATTGAGGCTCCGCGATGTGTCGCCGGAACAGCATTTCACGAAACCACCTCCGCGTTATACGGAGGCGACATTAGTGAAAGCCCTCGAGGAGCAGGGAATCGGACGCCCCAGCACATATGCGACGATTGTGGAAACGATACAGAAGCGCAAATACGTGAGACGTGAGAAGGGCCGCTTGCACCCCACCGACCTCGGCTGCACGGTGAACGACCTCCTGGTGGAGAACTTCCCAAGAATTCTCGATATAGAGTTCACCGCCCGAATGGAGGAGCAGCTCGACGAGGTGGAAGAGGGAAAGCTGGATTGGCAGAGCGTGTTGCGTGACTTTTACGCTCCGTTCGAAGACTCACTCGAAACGGCGGCGCAGCAGATGCGCAACATCAAGAAAGAGGGCGTTCCGACCGACGAAGTTTGCGATAAATGCGGAAAACCGATGGTGATGCGGTGGGGACGATACGGCAAGTTCCTTGCCTGCAGCGGGTACCCCGAATGCCGCAACACCAAGGAACCCGGCGGCGAGGACGGCGCGTCAACCGAGGAGGCGCAGCGCTTGGTCGAAGGTAAGACCTGCCCGAACTGCGGAGGCCGCATGGTCGTGAAGACGGGCCGCACGGGTCGCTTCATGGCCTGCGAGAAATACCCGGCCTGCAAGACCACGATGCCCCTCGGCATCGGGGTCGGTTGCCCGGAGGAAAACTGTGGCGGAGAAATCGTCGAGCGAAGGTCGAAAAAACGGGGCCGCCTTTTCTTCAGTTGCAGCCGCTTTCCCGAATGCAAGTTCGCAAGTTGGAACAAACCGTTCAACAAGAGTTGCCCCCTTTGCGGGAGCAACTATCTTGTCGAACGATACGACCGCGAAGGGAAGCTCACATTAAAGTGTCCCCAAAAAGGCTGCCGCTACAAAGAGGAAGTGGCCCGGGAGGCGAAAGAAGAGGCCGCAAATTAGCAGGCAATGAGTACCCTCCATGTCTTCGAGCGATACCTGAAATCCGAGCGCAACGCGAGCGCGCACACATGCCGCGCGTATTTGCATGACCTAGGCGGTTTTTTCGCCTTCTTGGGAAAACAATTCTTCGACGAGGCCGGGATTCCGACAGATTCCATTCCGCTCGACCAGGTTGACAGCCTGAAGATACGGTCCTACCTGGCGCATCTGCATTCAAGCGACATTTCGAGGAGGAGCATCGCACGGAAACTCTCCGCTCTTCGGACCTTTTTCCATGTGATGCAGCGGGAGGGCTTTCTGGAAACAAATCCTGTCGAAGAAATTTCAACCCCGAAAATGCCCAAGCGGTTGCCGGAATTCCTTTCTGTTCGTGAATCCAAGCAGTTGCTGGAGGCGCCGCCGGACAATATGCCGACCGGCCTCCGTGACAGGGCGATTCTCGAAACACTGTATTCAACCGGCGTTCGTGTTTCGGAACTTGCAGGTATGACGCTCGATGACCTTGACCTTCTCGGCGGCGTCGCGAAGGTGACGGGGAAGGGCGGCAAACAACGGTTCGCGCTGTTGGGGCGATACGCCGTGGAGGCCATGAGGAAATATCTCGGGGCGCGAAAAGACCTGGACAAAGGCTTATCCGAGGGGCGGGTTTTTTTGAGTCGCACCGGCCGGCCGCTTCAGGAAAGAGACATTCACAGGATAGTCTCCAAATATGCGGGACAACTCTGGAGTCGGCGCACGGTCAGCCCGCATACCCTGCGACACAGCTTCGCCACTCATCTGCTTGACGGAGGAGCCGACCTGCGAGATGTGCAGGAGCTGTTGGGACACGCGCGTCTGTCAACGACGCAGGTGTATACCCACGTGAGCGCCGAGCGGCTGCGAGCCATCTATGATGAAGCGCATCCCCATGCGCGAACCACATGAGGAGAGAACGAGTATGTTCAAGGGAACAACGGTAATTGCAGTGCGGCACAAGGGAACGGTGGCCATCGGCGGGGACGGCCAGGTGACGCTGTCCGATACAATAGTGAAGCATCACGCGACGAAAATCCGCCGACTGGCAGACGGCAAGGTGCTCGCTGGCTTTGCGGGGGCGGCCGCAGACGCGATCACGCTTTTCGAACGCTTCGACGCCAAGCTCTCTCAATATAAATCGAACTTGCAACGCGCCGCCGTGGAGCTGGCGAAGGATTGGCGCACCGACAAATATCTGCGGAGATTGGAAGCGCTGCTGGCGGTCTGCGATGCGACCCACTCGCTGCTGCTTTCCGGGACCGGCGAAATCGTGGAGCCTGATGACGGGATTATCGCGATAGGCTCGGGAGGCCCGTACGCACTGGCGGCGGCTCGGGCGCTCGTCAGGCATTCAAACCTGACGGCGGAGGATATCGTTCGAGAATCGCTTCTCACAGCCGCGTCAATCTGCGTGCACACCAACGACCATATTACTATTGAATCCCTGCCGGCAGGCTGAACTTATCCCGGTTGCGCTAACCGGACAGCTTTTGGAAATCCTCGATATCCTTGTTCTCTCCCATTATGATGAGGCCGAGGTCTTTCTCGACCCGGAAGGAGCCATCCGGAATGACAATGGTCTCCTTGCCGCGTCCCGAAGGTGTTTTCACCGCCAGAATCTGCAAACGGAACCGGTTCCGAACCTTTAGCTCGGCCAGCGTCTTTCCGATACACTCGGAAGGAGGTTTCATTTCCACGATGCTGTAACCCTCGGTGAGCGGAATGAAATCGATAATATTCGGCGTCAGCAGGCTGTCGGCTGTCTTGAGCGCCGTATCGCGTTCGGGAAACACAACGATGGTCGCGCCCACATTCTGTAACGCCTCGGCGTGGTCCTCGCTGATTGCTTTCACAAGTATCTCCTGTACGCCGACCTTCTTCAGGAACAGGGCCACGAGAATCGAAGCGTCCACCTTTTCGCCCAGGCTCACAACCACACAATCGAATTTGTCGATATCCAGGGAGAGCAGGGCTTTCTTATCCAGGGCGCTGGCCACCACCGCATGCGTTACGTAATCTTTAATGTTGACCACGGCCTGTTCGTCCACATCGACCGCCAGGACCTCGGCTCCTTTGCGAGCCAGCGAACGCGCGAGGTAGAACCCGAAGCTTCCGAGTCCCAGAACAGCAAATCGTTTCACGGGCAAACCCTCCTAACCGATCATAACGTTTTCCGGGGGATACTTGAAGCGCTGGAGAGACTCGCGTCTGAAAAGGGAGAGCGCCAGGCCAAGGGGACCCACCCGTCCGGCAAACATCGTGGCCACGATGACGAGCTTGCTGGCTTGTCCGAGGTGCGGCATCTGGCCGGTGGCAAGTCCCACGGTCCCGTATGCCGAAACCACCTCAAAGAGCCAGTCCAGAAAATACCTGTGAGTCGGCGAATAGATATGTCTCCCCTCGAGAATCTGGATCAACAAAGCAGACGAGATAACCAGGAAAAAGGAGATAGCAACGGTGGCTATCGCCTTCGATACGATCTGGACGGGAACGGTTCTCCCGAACATTTCGACGTTCTGTTTTCCGCGCATGTACGAGACGATCATGGCGGCATAAACCGCAAACGTGGTTGTTTTCACTCCGCCGCCGACCGAGCCTGGCGACGCGCCAATGAACATTAAGACAATCAGCACAAAGAGCGTCGCGCTTGACAGGCCCGCAAACGGCACCGTGTTGAAGCCCGCCGTCCGCGCGGTGACGGACTGGAATACCGACGCAAGCGCTTGTTCGGGAAAAGGTCGGGAGGCAAGCGCATTGTTTCGCTCAAGAAACCAAAACATGAATGCCCCACCAACAATCAATGCAAAGCTGGTTGTGAGAACCACCCGAGAGTTCAGAGATAACCGTTTCTCATTCCGCTCCCGCCGGAGCATGCGAGCTGTGATTTCGGCAATCACGGCGAACCCGAGCCCGCCCAATATGATGAGCGCCATGACCGTCATGTTCACGACCGCATTTCCCGCGAAACCCTCGAGACTATTCGCCCAGAGTGCGAATCCCGCGTTGCAAAACGCCGAAACCGAATGAAAGACGGAGTAATACAGGCCCGTTGAGGCGCCGAGTTTCGGCCCGAGAACGGTCCACAGACAAAGAGCGCCGACTGCCTCCGCGCCACAGGTGAACAGCATGATATTACGCAACAATTTCAGCATATTACGGTACGGGAACTGTGTTATTGATTCCTGAAGCAGTATCTGCGCTCGAAGGGTAGTTCTCCCCCTCAAAGCAAGCATGAAGAATGTCGAGTAGGTTAGGATTCCGAGCCCGCCGATCTGTATCAGAGCGAGGATGAGCCACTGACCTGCCAAGGAGAAATACGAACCCGTATCGACCACGATCAGGCCGGTCACACATAC
This sequence comes from uncultured bacterium, assembly GCA_964453435.1. Lineage (GTDB taxonomy): Bacteria > Abyssobacteria > SURF-5 > SURF-5 > SURF-5 > CAYVQZ01. The sequence continues at coordinate 21,712 of CAYVQZ010000001.1, read as the reverse complement.
AGCCGATGTGGCAGTGAAGAGCGCGTCGACGAAAGAAATTTTCCCCTCGACAGACATCGGAGGCAGCATCAGCAACGCCGTGCCAAACAGGATGGTGATGGCGAAACTGGCCACAAGGACGACTGAAGGAGACAGGCCGCGCCTCCGGCGTCGAGCAGATGTATCGTAGGAAGAGGGCATCTTTTCTGTCATCTGAATAAGGTAATTATACCATGAGGCATGTGATTTTCCTTATGAAAGACACCGTGCACTGCTATCTGTGAAAATGATGAATCTCTGTCGTGATTTTCACGCCGCCAATTTCGTAATGTCAAAGGTGACAATGTGGTGCAGAGCGAGAGGGACTGTCCCTGATTTACGGACAGGAAGCGTCGTAGAATCGGGACTGTCCCCGAAGCGGAATTTAGTTGCGGCTATGCCGCGCTGTGGAAGTCTCCGATCGTCAACTGGTCATCTCCTTCGCTGCCAGCGATGCCTATTGCCAGGTCGCGAGCCTTCGCTTTTTTCCTGAACCATATTATCCGCCTGTTTCCGGCCGGACAGGCGTCTTCGGTTTCTACCCATCTTTACGCGTCTCGCGCACATGGAGACGTGGACGAGGAAGATATTCGGTCGAGTGCGACTGCGAGAGCCCCATAAATTCCCGTTTTGCCCCCTAGTTCCGCAGGCAAAATCGGCACGAATTCGGCAAGATGTTTCTGCGCTCGCTCGCGGACGGTGCGGCGAATCGGTTCGAACAGCAGCTTGCCGGCTCGTGAGAGTCCGCCTCCAAGAATAACGATTTCCGGATTTAGCAGATGGATTGCCGAGGTGATTCCGAGCCCGAGGTACGTCGCGGCGTCATGGATGATTTTCAAAGCGGCGGAGTCGGCCCGGGCAGCATCGGCAACATCTTTTGCGCTGATGGCGCCCTTGGTGGAGAGAATTTCCGAAAGTCTGGAGTCGGGGTGTTTGGCGGCCTCCTTTCGAGCCCTTCGCGCGATGGCGGTCCCGGAGGCAAGCGCTTCGAGGCAGCCTCGCCCACCGCAATTACATCTGGGACCGTTTCGTTTCATCACGATGTGGCCGAATTCGCCGGCGGAGGAGTTGGTTCCGCGATACACCTCCCCGTCCAAAATAAGTCCGGCGCCGATTCCCGTGCTGATGGTGATATAGAAAATATTCCGGCGGTTCCGACCGGCTCCGAAACGGTGCTCTGCCATTGCGGCGGCGTTCGCGTCGTTATCCACGAATGTTTGTATTCCGAGATGCTCTTCTAATCTGTCCTTAAGGGGAAAGGCGTTCCAGCCGGGGAGGTTTGGCGGAGAATAGATGATTCCGGTTTCGGAATCGAGCGGGCCGCCGCAGCCGACGCCCACGGCGCACGGTGCGTCCTCGGGACCGCCCGCGCGTTCCATGAGTGAGCGGGCCATCCTGACAAGCCTCGCAACGACGGCGTCGGGCCCCTGCTCCGCGCGAGTCGCAACCCGCGCATACGCGAGGATGTTATTTCGATGGTCGAAGGCGGCTCCGGCCAATTTTGTTCCACCGATATCAAGCGCGAGAATGCTGCACATTTTGCTGGCTGGCATCTTTTCTGCCGTTTTTGGCTTGTTTCTCATCCGGAACCTCACAGAAGAAAACATAATTATATATCTCGCGCCCTCACCGGTCAACGTTGCAGCAACGAACCGTTTTTGCCATACTTAAGTGTAAGGAATTCAACTGCTTCGGGAGGAGGAAACGATGAGAATATTTGTGATTTGTCCGGATAAGGGCACGCTGAAGAAACCGGAGCCGTTCTGCAAGGCTTTTGATGATGCGTATTGTTGCCGCTTTATAAAGCACATTGTCGATGACCCCAGCCTCTGTATCGGTTGCGGAGAAGACTGCGACCACTGCCGCTACAGCTACCGCATCGATTTTGCGGAACGCCTTGTGGGCGTGTTGAAGGTTCCCTCGGAACTGCCGTTATTCGCAGACGATTCAGACGAATATCTGCCGCCGTCGTTGCCCGAACACGACGTAACCATAGCATTGAACCTGCATGAGGACCTGTTGACCGACATCCCGCAATTGGCGGTGGCGGCAGGCTCGAAGGCGCTGATTGTTCCGGCCGAGGCGCCCGATTGGATCAGTCGGGGAACGAAGCGCCGGCTCATGGAAGTGTGCAAGGAGATGGGACTGGAGGTCGCATTCCCGAAGCCGTTTTGCGCCCTTGAAGAGAGCGAGGAGCATCCGGCGATTAATGAATTCATGCGGAGATTTCGAATCGGGAAACCGAAACTCCAGTTATTTGTGCACGAGGGACAGATAGTGAACACGCAGGTGGACCGGTGCGCCCCCTGCGGGTGTACGTATTACGTGGCAAAGAATCTGATCGGCAAACCGTTGACTCCAAGCGTTAACGAAGACTATACGGCCAAGTATTGGCACAGCTATCCCTGCGTCGCGAGTATGCAGATGGACCCCGAGCTGGGCGATACGATTCTTCATCGCGGGGGCTACATCCATTACGGCGCCGTGAGTTCCGCTGTGGACGAAGCGAAGGAACGGGAAGAAAACGATTAAGTGGCAGACACGATGTCGTGTTTTGTTCGCGAATAGATGAACCAGAATATCCGCTCCTGTGTTTCGGCGCCGAGTCCGACGAATTCGGCATGCGTCAATATCTCGTCGGTCGTTTGTTTCCGTGAGGCCCCAAGTATTTTCCCGATAACGGGAATGGGCGGCTCTTCGTCACCGGCGGGCAATTCCAGATACACCAGGTCGTCGGGCTCGAGCTCAATATGGGATGCGAGCGCGAAGCCGGAGGCGCTGATATTGATAACGAACGCATGAAACCCCTGCTGGTCTTTCGCCGCTACCCGCTCGTTCCGGCCGACCTGCTGCAATTCCTCTCTCGTGACGGGTATCGTGAGCACGGGTATTGAAACATCGACCCTGTGGTGCCGACGCCGTTGAATGCGTTGCACTTTTTCGGCGTGTCTGAATATTGTGACTAAGTAGCGGGCGCCGGACTGACCGATGACCTCGGAATCGAAGTGGTATCCCGCATCGCGCTCGCGCCAGAAGTAAAATTCGAATTGTTCGCCGGGATTCGCCTCCATATACTTTCCGTGGATTCGAGGGGTGGCCACGAGAATTCCGCTGGGACCGGCTTCGACAACGGGCGCCATGAACACTCTCCCGTTGGCCTTTCTTTTCAGGTGAAGCCACTGATTAGACCTCAGTTCCCGGGTGCTTGCAATCGGTTGAATCCTCGAGCGCTCGCCGAAGAATATCTTGTTCCGGATGATTCGGAGGTTTCTCACATCGGATTCGTCGAACCGGCCGACCTCAGCGATTTTCCACTCTTCGAGACAACGATTGAAGGACTCGAACGAGGTGAACAGGCGATCGGGATACCGAATTCCGCAGACGGTTACGAGATCGCGCAGCAGCTTTCTTTCCTCCACCGTCAACTGACAGACAAGCGCCAGCTGATTGAAGTCGTCATGACTCGTTCGAATTCTCCGATTCCGGCGAATGACGCGTGAGACAAATTCGATTACGATGAAGACACCGGCGGTGACAAGAGCCGCGATGAACATCCACCATAAGGTAGTGGGACCGGGCTCGGGCAGCTTCATATTCTCCAAGACGGCTCTGTAATCAAGCTGCAGCGAGAGGGGAGTCATATTCAAATATTGGAACGCTGTTGTTGCCGTTGTTCCATCCTCGTGATGTCAAGGATAAGCTCCGACAGGGAGGAAAGCCTTTTTCTCGGTTTTTTCTCGAGCATTTTCATGACGATCCGGCTCATCTCGGGTGGGACCTCGGGGTTGATTGTGGACGGCACTTCCACCACCCTCATTCTTACGTGTTTATGCATGATCTCCTGAACCGACGTGCCGCGTATCGGCATAACACGGGTATATAAATAGAACAGCACAATCCCAACACTGTAAATATCGCTCCGCTCATCGACCGACTTCCCCTTTACCTGCTCCGGGGAAAAGTACTTCACCGTTTCGATCGACGTAAAACCCCTGCGCTTGCGCCACCTTTCGAACAGCTTCGAGAAATAAAAATCGGTGACTTTCACATTCAGGTCGCCATCCAGAAGCACGTTTGTCGATTTCAGGTTTTGATGCAGAATTTTGAAATGATGCAGGTACTGGACGGCTTTCAGCAGTTGAAGGGCGATCCCGCGCAGTTCCGGATACGGGTGAGTCTGCTCTTCGACATAGCTCTTCAGGTTGACACCTTCAACGTACTCGGTGAGAAGAAATGATTCGGTGTACTTGCCGATGAGCTTATGGTATTTCACGAGGTTTGGGCATTTCAGTTGAGTTATTCTGGCGACTTCCTGCTCGAAATTCTTGAACTCTCGCTCGTTATTGAAGAAATCCATCGGAAGCGCCTTCAGTGCGAATTTCCGTTGACTTCCGATTTCCTCGACCAGAAACACCCTGCTTTCGTTCGGATTGCCGATGACACCCATTATCTGATAATTATCGACCTGTTTTTTCATCTATCCCCCTGTGAAAGTCCATCTTCCGAAAGAGCTCTCGCAAGCGTTCTTCTATCCGTTCATCAGGAGAGGACCTGCTTCCGAAAGAGCCGTGATAACCTCATGGTCGTGATGCGTTCCACCGCGGCGATCGAGCATGATCCCCCGAATACCTGCCCTCCTTGCGCCCACCACGTCTGTCTGGTAGGTGTCCCCGATGTGGACGACCCGGGACGGTTCCACGCCGGCGCGGCTCAACGCAATATGGAAAATCCTGGGGGACGGCTTCTTCCATCCCGCCTGCGCCGAAGTCAGCACAAATTCGAAGTAGTGAGACAAGTTGAGACCGTCAATGATCTTCTGAAGGCTCGAATTCCAATTGGAGACAACCGCCAGAAAAAACCCTTTTGACTTCAACGTCTCAAGCGATTCAAGCGTGTCAGGATATAATATCCACGCTGACGGCTCCTCAAAGAACATATATATCTCGTCGAAGAGCGCTTCATGTTTGTCCCCCGGTATGGCAAGGCGACTGAAGACCTGTCGGTCGTAATTCCACCACCATTGACGGTCCTCATCATCGGAGCAGTAGAAGTCGGCGTCGGGGTCGTTCATCTCCGGAATGACTTGCTCGAGCCATATCTCACGCATTGCCGCCATCACCTGCTCGAGCGTCACATGTACACCCTGCCGCGTGCACACCTGGTGATAGAATTTCGGAGGAGACGGGTTCGCGGAAAACAGCGTATATCCCGCATCCAGAAAAATTACTTCATGGGTTCTTCGAGACATGGTCGGATGCCCTTTTGGCCTGTAGTGGGATAGTCTCTCCGCGAATCATCCTCGCCATTGCCGCCTGCTCAAGCGTTTCATATCGCGGAAATATCAAAACCATGATAGCGATGCTGACCGCGGAGAGAACAAAAAGGAGGTCCATTTTCCCGCCGAGCAGAAAAAGCACAAATCCGAGGGTCGCCGGCACGGCTGCAACGGCATCAATGATAAGCTGGGAACGGGAATAGCGCATGGCGATTTTTTCCACGTCGGCGCCCGCGGGAGCGATTCGTTCCGGAGAGAAAAGGAATCTCCTCAGCGAAACGACAGCAGGAATCGCCAAAACCGATATAATCAGAAAAATCGACCGCACCGCCGGAATGAAGTCTTGCGAGGGTTCCAGCCCCTGAAAATCCGCCGCGCTCTTTAGCAGAAACGCCACCAGCACATAAACCACCGGCTCAGCCAGCATCGAAAGATGCATGACTGAGACGGTTTTGTTTGTGTTTAAGAGCTCCTGCCGGAGTTCGGGATCAAGCACGACAGTTCTCCCCTTCACCCGGAACTGAGCCAGTCACACCAAAACCCTCGCGCAAGAGAGGAATTTAGCAGGGACTCTTTCATCCTTTGTCCGGAGTGGCGTAAAACGGGAACCAAATCTAGTTTACCAAACAGCCCTCCGCATAGTCAACGGACTGGTTGCCGCGGACCGGTTGCCACCCACTGCGCTGGCACGAAGCGGCCGGAGTTTGGGTTTGCCTGCTTCCGGTCGGCACTTCCCTTTACGGCAGTCGCACCGGATGATAAAATAATAACAAGACACGTGTCCCCCGTGAGCCGCCGCCCGCAAACGGGGGAAGTAGAAGAACATCTCGTTTTCTTCGAGCAGATTTTGCAGGTTTTTATCGCTGGGAGGAAACGTCGGGGTGCGCACACAGATATCGAAAAGACATCCGCTCCGGCGGCTGTTCGACGCCGTGACACAGAAATGTTTCGTGCAGAGGGTCGGAGTGGCGGATTTCGAAATTGTGGGCTACGCGGCGGACCTCTTGGTTGGGTTCCTTCATAGTGATGATGTGTACAGACTCCGCAATGCGCGCGGCAAACGGATATACGAAGTTGCGGAGATGCTTCTTGAGGCGAACAAGGCGGCCCGCTTCCCGGGAAAGAGGTGGGAGCGCGAAATACGAAAGTATATCGGGGATTACACGCTGTTTATGGCCGGCCTTTTCCCCGAGAGCCTGAGCCGCCACACTATTCTTGACCTTGACTATTTCATTGATTATGTCAAGGCAGGGAAAGAATCCTACCGGATTGTCGCGGAGTTTGACGAGGATTCCGACCGCGCGATGGTCCCGCTTTTTCGAAAGCTCTCACAGAACTTTGAAATCTGTGCCGTGGGGCTGAATTTTGTGCGGGAGGAACTGGAGCGCGTGCACAACCCTGCCTACCGGCAGATACGAGACATCATCCACGAATAGAAAAGGCCCGCCGTTTGGTCAGACGACGGGCCTTGGGTGAACCGTTCAGCCTTGTTTCCTGGAACGAGCGAGCGAGCGAGCCATGCGTTCGAGTTTGAAGACGGTCATGAATTCCACGTTCTTGCTGATCCAAAGGTCCGCTTTCATGATCGCTTCGGTCAGCGACCCCTCGTAGGCAAGGCCTCGGAGCACGGTCTCGGGATTCTTTGCCACCATCGTAAAGTCCGGTTTCGTGGTACCGCCCTTCTTGAGGGAGAGATCGCCGTTATCGATTCCGATGACAAATTTGCCGCCCGGAGCCTTGACGAGGACCGTTCGCTTCCAGCTTTCAATATCTTTTTTCGCGCGGTCGCAGTCATTTAACTCTGCGACAACCTGCTTCATGTTTTTGAAGGTCTTCTCGAACTTGCTGACAGCCTTCTCAGTGGCCGCGCCGACCTTCGGCTCGACCGGCGCCTCCAAATCGATATCTTTTTCCTGCAGGCCCTTTTTAGCGACTTGTTCGGCGGTGAGTTCCGCAGCCGGCAGACCGTAGATATCGGTGATCTTGCCAATCCGCTTGTCGCGGAAGACAATCTTTATCTCGGTGCCTTTCTTGAAAATCCCCGGCACGAGGATTCCGGTCGTCGTGTAGAGATTGATGGAAAGCGCCGTGTCGGCGCCCTCGAGAATGACCCTGCCCCGGCCAAAGGGAACCTGCTCCTGAAAAAGGCTGTTCGCGAAATAAGTAATCGGAGGAGTGGAAAGCAGCTTTCCCGTGTCGCCGACTGCAATCTTGGTGGTCGGCGCAAAGTCGCAATCGGGACAGTATTCCGCCATTGGGGGCACGCGCACGATGCCGCATTTGTCACATTTTGCGCCAATGATCGTCTTTTGGTCGCGAATCGCCAGAAAGAAAGGCGACAGTTCTCCCATGGTTCTCCGATAGAACGTGTGCATTGCGTCATTAAGTTCAAGAAACTCTTTGTCCCCGATTTTGAGGGTGCGGCTTTCTTCGGGGGGAATCGCTTCGCTTGGAATCACTTTCTTTATTTTTCTCGCCATTTTATACACCTCCTTCTCTCATGCGGCGTCGTTTTCCAAAATCATTACCACACCATACTGCGCAACCGTGCTCCCCGTGCCGTGAACAGCGGCTCGCTTCAGGCCTCGCCGAATCAGTTCTTTGCGAGCCGACCATGCGGACATGATGTTGCTGGCGCCGACGGCGTGACCGCAGTAAATGAGACCACCGGAAGGATTGACGAGAAGTTTTCCGCCGGGCATGATGGTTCCTTCTTCGACAAGGGTATCGGCTCGTCCGAGTTCGGCGAATCCCATCTCGGCGAGCGTGATCTCGAGCTGATGAACGAACGCATCGTGTACCTCGACGACCTGGATTTCATCGAGCGGGTCCGTTATGCCCGCCATTCTGTACGCTCTCTGAGCTGCGTGGTAGTCCGACATGATCCGGCTCATAATTTTTTGATTTTTCCCTGCAAATGAGTGTTCATTGCTCTCGCCGACGCCGGTAATCCAGACAACGGGAACGCCCATGTTTCTCGCAATATGCTTTGCCCGCTCTTCCTCTGCGAGGATCACCGCAGCGGCGCCTTCAGAGTACACGCAGATTTCAAGTTGCTTAAAGGGATGAACAACGATGCGAGAGTTGAGCACTTCTTCCGGGGTAACCTGATCATGCTGTCTCTGGGCGACTTGATTGTTTTGCACCTGCTGGCTGAGCAATGCCGAGACCTGTGCCGTTATCTCGGGTTTCAGGTCGTTCGGATGTTCATCCATATATGCCAGCACCACCTCGGCATACGAGTCCGACGCCGTCCAGCCGATGGGCTGCTCGAAGAAGCTGTCTCCCGACCAGCCGATGGTCTTGATGACCTCCGGCGTCGCCGACATCGAGAGGAAGTCAAAACAATCGGTGGATTTTTCGACACCGAGCACCATCATGGTGTCAAAACGTCCCGAAGCGACATATGCGTGGGCCGCAGACATTGCATAGGCGCCGGTGGCGCCGCCGTTGCTGACCCTGATACCGAATTTGTCCTGCATCCCGATGAGCCCCTGAAGCGCATGCTCGGGTATGCAGGTGCGCTGGAAGATATCGTTGTAGATGCCGTAACACACGGCCTCCACTTCCTTCACAGACATGCCTGCATCCTTCAACGCCTCTCTGACTGCGTCCTGGGCGAGAGCATAATATGTTTTCTCTGCCCATCTTCCCTTGAAAGGTGTGACGCCAGCCCCTACAATCCCGACCTTTCTGCCCATTCTCAGCCTCCTTTCGAATTCTCTACGGCCGCTTTTGCTCTCGTAGTTCTCGTGTTACGTTAAGGGTGAACGCGAATACTTCGACTGGAAGTACTGTCCCTCCCTGTATCGCGAGGGCCGCAAGGGGGTTATATCCACAGTGCTCGAACTGCCCTCCAGGATGAGCTCCGTCATGCATTTGCCGACCATGGGAGAAAGCTTAAAACCGTGCCCGCTGAAACCGGCGGCGACAAAGAGCCCCTCGACTTCGTCTATCTTCCCGATAATCGGGTTGAAATCGGGAGTCACCGTAATCGGACCTCCCCATCCGCGAACAAATTTCATCTCGGCGGCTCCGTCCATTGTGCGAAGAAGCGTATTTGCCGCATTCTCGACCCATTCGGAATCGGCTTTCTCGTTATAGTGATCGGGGTCCTCGATTGTTTGAAGCTCGATTACGCCGCCGCCATAGATCAAAAATCCCCCCGTCTCGGGACGGTAATAGCAGATGGTCCTCTGATCGAAGACGGTCGGCATCGACAGGGGATAGTCCTTGACCGGCCGCATAACCGCCTCCTGCAGCCGGATAACGAACAGCGGTAAATCAACCCCCGCCATTTCGCCGACGCGCCTTGCCCACGGACCGGCCGCGTTCACGACGGTGCGGGTAGTGATCCGACCCTGAGTCGTATCGACAGCTTCGACCCGGCCGTCCCTGACTTCAATTCCTGTCGCCTCGACACCCTCGTTGATTTCGACACCCAATCGTTTCGCCCCGGAAGCAAATCCTATGGTGACGCCGTAGGGATCGGCAAAGCCGGCGTCGGGTTCGTACGAGGCCAGTTCAACGCCGTCGACGGCGACATCCGGATGGAACTTCGCAACATTGTCCGGCTCAATCAATTCTGCGCGAATTCCGAGACGCCGCTGCATAGCGGTCACGTCGCGAAGGCCCTCCACCTCTTCGTTCGTGCCGAGGAAGACGAGCCCATTGGCCAGGAAGCCGGACCTCGCCTCGTACTCGTCCTCGAAAAGCCGGAACACACTCATGCTCTTATGCGCCATCAGCATGAGAATTTCCTGGGAATAATGGGTCCGTATGATTCCGCACGATTTCCCCGTCGAGCCGGAGGCGAGCATCTTCTTTTCAAGGAGAACAACATTGCTGCATCCGTTCCTTGCAAGGTTGTAGGCAATCGAGCATCCCTCAACGCCTCCGCCGATTATCACTACGTCCGCCGAGTTCTTCACTTCTCAAAACCTCCAAACAAATAAATCGGTGAACCGCGAAAGCCGCGTGAGAACACCGCTCAAATCTTCGGGCGGCGATTCGGGCAGGGAATCCGTTCGACAATTTGAGTTCCGGCCCTGCGCTCGTGAACACCGGATCGATCGCACGAATGCCGCACGACGCCCCTTCAGGGTTGCGACGCCGCGGAGGCGTTAATCCATGTTTGCATGGACGCGCCTTGTTCCCTCGATTATTTCTTCAATTTCCGCCTTGACGACGGCGGGAAGTTCGGCTACCCGATGAGTCGTCAAAATCTCTTTGACCTTCTCCCCGGCATACTCCGAGAAGCTTCTTTTGCCTTCCGCCTCCCACGAGTCCCAGTATCCCCGATGCGCGAGCGAAGGCTCGTACAGAGCGCCCTCCTTCAACCGCTCGACCGTATGCAAGAGCATATAGAATTCCTGGCCGTGCGTGACCGCTTCCTTGATCGCGTCGAATGCAAGGGTGGAAGGATTGACCTTTATTCTATTGCGAACGTGGAGTATTTCCCCATAAATCTCGTTATCCATCAGAACGTGGTCGTATGCGCCGGACATCCCGTCTTCGACAATGCCGACGCCGGATATCTGGTCGGCGTTCATCAAGGCGGGAAGTATGCCGTTTATCGCTTTTTCGAAACCGGCCTGGGAATCGAGAAGCTTCGAACTCGTGCAGACCCCATAGACATCGCAGGGGATGCCATGGTTTTTTGCGAGTTGCGCGGCGGCTGCGCCAGCCATGCCCATCTCGGGATTCCCGCCCGCGCCAACCGCTTTCCTCGGGTCGGGAATACTCAAGCGCGACTGATAGAGACAGGGAACGCCGGGCCGAACCAGTTGGGCAATCAGAATCCCCGCCAAGTTCTCGGCATGCTGCAACGCCAGGCCGCCCGCCATCGTTATCGGTGCGGAAACGCCGGGAATCGGGCATGGCAATATGCCCACGGGAAGACCTGTTTCCGCTATGCGGGCGATTGTTTCGGCCACGGGCGCGGGGAATTTCAAAGGGCTGATCGGAGATACGCACATGGTAAGTCGCGGCTTTTCCACAAGAGTCCGCATCCCTCCGACCGGAGCAGCCATTATCTTCGCGACGGCATCGACTTCATACGGGTAGTTCAAGCCCGAACCAAATATGGGCTTGGTCGTATTCGCCTGAACGACGGCGGCAAGCCTGGCGCTGATCTCGGATTGGGGTGTTCCCGCGGGAACAAACAACGAAGTGACACTGTGAACGTTGGGAAGCGCATCCAGCAGCCGGGTCATGTCCGCAACATCTCCAAGTGTCGCTGCTCTTCGCTCGCGTTTTTCCGTGTCGATGACATGCGGGGCCCCGCCGAAGTTATGTACGTACACATCTCCACCGCCAAGCTCGATGAAGTATGAAAGGTCGCGCGACCATACTTTGTAGCGTGAGGGAATTTTGGGCAGGACCTGCTGGATAAGGTCGCGGCGTATCATGAGTCGCCCGTTCCGCTCATGGCATCCATGGTCTCTGAGCATATCGCTGACACGGCACGCGCCGAGCTCGATTCCGATCTCTTCGAGTATCCGATACGATATCTCGACGATTTGCATGATGCCCAACTTATCGAGCAACTCAAAAGCCATGGTCGGTTCTGCCTCCGAGATGATAAGCGAAAGGCGGTTGCATCATCGGGCCAGTGCGGCGGCACATATTCTAACAGACACTTCCTTGCCAGTCAAAGGAAATCGGACCAATTCAAGGCATTCCTGAGGATGATTCCGGCGACCGAGAACCGGTTCTGCAATCCGTTGTCGAAACCTTGTCTTCATGCTATAATGCGGCCCGGGTCATGCATTTGATCGGTCGGATTAGCCCTGTCTCAGCGGTTGCTCCAGAATAGCGTAACGACTTTGACATCGTCGGCCCGCCGGGATATGAAACGCATTCTAATTATTCACAGGAGTTCGCTCGGGGATTTTCTGCTTCTCCTGCCTTCTCTTGCGGCATTGCGAAGCACGTTTCCCGAAATGTGGATCGAGGCCATGGGCAGAACGGACATCTTAAGTCTCATATGCCCGGGTGTGGCGGACTCCGCCATCTCGATCGAACGGCGTTCGCTTCTTCCTTTCTTCGAGGACGGATTTGAGCTGCCGGAAAGCGAGAAGGGATTTTTCGCATCATTTGACGCCGTATTGGCATATATATCCGATCCCGAGAAGATTTTTGAACGAAACCTCGCCGGTCTCGGCATCAAACACTTGGTTGTAAGGCCTCCGTTTCCACCGCTAACAAAGAGATGGCATGTCGCTGATTATCTTTACGATACCGTCGCACGGCTCGTTGAAGGGCAGCGCCCAGCAGACAGCGCTCGTACCTTCGGGGCCCGGGAAACATTCTGCCGCCTGAATTTCAGCGAAGCGGAAGTCGAAGCCGCCGAATATTTTTTGAAATTCCCTGGGGCAACAGGACACTCGATTGTCGCCATTCATCCGGGCAGCGGAAGCGCGAAGAAATGCTGGCCGGCGGACCGCTTCGAAGAGTTGGCCGGGGAACTCAAAGCGCGCGGATTTGAAATATTGTTCATCCTCGGCCCGGCCGACGAGAGGATGGGTGAGCGCATTTCAAATCTGGCGACGGAATTGAACGCGCTCTGCGCGCGCAGTCTGCCGCTGCGCCGGCTCGGCGCAATTCTTTCGCGATGCTCCGCCTACATCGGCAACGATTCGGGCGTCACCCACCTGGCGGCCGCCGTGGGCATTCCCGTCGCCGGCATTTTCGGACCCACCGACCCTGCCATCTGGTCGCCCGTCGGGACCCGCGTGACTCTGGTCAGGAGCGATGCGGATTGCAGCCCGTGCTCTCGTCGGGAGATGCGAATCTGCCGTGACCAGGTTTGTCTGAGGAGGGTAAACCTTCAAACGGTGCTGGAGGCGGGGCTCGCCTTGCTCAACAAGGGCTAACCTTTGTTCGCCATGTTCGGCTGCGTCTGTCTGCGTTTATCTATCCGGAAAGCCGCGGCGGCGAGACCGGTTGATACAAAAAGCACGACAGCCAGGACGCGGTATGTTCCCGTCAGACCGGCGACCAGAGCTTCAGCCGGCGCGCTTGTTATGGCGGATATGGACGGGTCGGCGGTGGAAGCGCTGAGAACGTATGTCGTGAAGAGCGCGCCGACCAGCGGTATTCCCGACGTGCTGCCGAGTGTCCGCATAAGCGTCAACAGACCCGAAGCCAACCCGAGACGGTCCTTCGGCGCAGCGCCCATTATGGCGCTGTTGTTCGGAGATTGAAACAGACCCATCCCTATGCCGAACGGCGTCAACCGGAGCACGACACCTGCCAGCGACACATCTTCATTGAGGGTGCTTATTGAGAGGCAGCCGATCACTGCGATCAGAAGGCCGAGAAGACTGATGCCGCGTGAGCCGAGACGGTCCGAGAGAATTCCGGCGGGCGGAGCTATCAATCCCATCGACACCGGAACGACCATCATGAGGAGTCCGACGGTCTGGGGTGGATACCCTTTCACCAATTCGAGGAAAAACGGAATCACGAAGTTCCCGGAAATGGCGACAAAAACCAGCACCCCCATCAAAAGATTTATGCTGAACAGAACGTTCCTGAACAGGTTCAGCTCGACGATTGGCTGCTTTATATGCTTCTCCGCGAACACAAAGGAAATAAGTCCGAGAACGGCAGTGAACAGCAAGCATGGTATGGGACCGTAATTGAATCCCCGGCGCTGCCCGAGAGTCATTCCGATTGCATAGCACGCCAACGTGACAAAGATGATCGAGGCGCCGAGAAAATCGAAGCGTTCACGGGAATCGCTGCGAACCGCCGACGGGATGAATCGCACAGCAGCAAACATTGCGACGAGGCCGATGGGAATATTCACCATGAAAACCGACCGCCAGCCCAAGGTTCCGATAAGAATGCCCCCAACGGCCGGTCCCATGGCGAGTCCGACAGAAACGATACCGCCGATAATTCCCAACGCCTTTCCGCGTTCCGCCTGGGGAAACACATCGGTCACAATGGCCGCTCCCAGGGCTTGGGTGATCGATGCGCCGAACCCCTGAAACGCTCTCGAACCGATGAGCCACTTCACGTTTGGCGCGAGTCCGCAGGAAAGCGACCCGAGCGTGAATATGGCAAGACCGACCGCGAACAATTTTCGTTTACCCAACATGTCGCCGAGCCTCGCCATGCTGAGTGTCAATGAGGTCAGCACGAGCACGTAACCGATAATCACCCACTGGATTGTGGCGAAATCGGTGTCGAGTTCCTCGACGAGGGTGGGAAGCGAGACATTGACGATGTTGACGTCGAGCGTGGACATGAAAACACTCATGCCCACCGCTGTCATGGCTCCCCACTTGTTCGGCGCGCGATTCGGTTCAAGGCTTGTGCGAACGCTCACGGCAAAGGCTCCACCCGATTCTCTCCTGTCGCCTTCGGTCGAAAAGTCTTTCCATAATAGCAGACCGCTGCCAGCACTTTGAAATCCCGGTTCGAAAAAATCTCGTTTTCAAGATAAAGGCGGGCTTGCTCAGCGCCGGAACAAGCCTATGAGGTTGAGCAGTATCGTGAGCAAGATGCTGAGGATGATGCAGGTGACGATGGGAAAATAGATTCGGTAGTTTTTGCCTTCAACGTCTATATCGCCGGGCAGCCTGCCGAGCCACGGAATTTTTGGGGCGACGAGAAGGAGCGCCCCGACGGCGAACATCACCACCCCGACGACCATCAGAAATTTCGCTGTTTCGGTTCGCATATCCATTGTATTCGCTGGCGCACAGGGCCTCGACTCGTCACCCTTACGGACCGTGCGCAAAATAGGTTTGGCTCGGCTATCATGATGGGAACCGAGTCCTCACGAGATTTTTAAAGAGCCGATCGCGTCATCGATATACCCCAGTATTTTGGCATGAAGCCCGCTGGTTGCGGCGGCAACGCAGGAACGCATATTGGTCGGCGAGGTGTCGAGCAGCTCCATGTCATCGAGCGGGCCGCCGTAGGCGTCGGTTATCGTGACACCCCCCTGTTTCGCTATCAACAACGCGGCAGCGATATCATAGGAACTGAAACCGGTAAGACATCGTTTTGAGATGGCTCGAAACTCCTCGTCCGACGACGCTCGCTCGCGAACGATGCGATTCGCGACATCCACGTAGGCATCAAGCTGGTTTGTCAAAAGACGGCTGATGGAATAGCACGTGCTGTTACAGGAAAAGAAACCTCCTCGCAAAGAAGACGCTTCGATAAGATTTGCCATGACTCCGAAAACGAGTGACGCGGGCCGACCCGGCATGGTGAGACTCCACCGCAGTGTGCTGAGGTCTTCGTTGGAGGAGAGCTCGGGCGCGCTCATGCGGTCATTCATCCATACTTCGGCGGATGCGTTCCGTTCCGCGTAGAACACGCGCTCGCCGACTATCTCATGAAGCAGACCGTGCGTCACATCGGCCAATGTCGGCCGCTCGGAAAACTTCGCCAGCGCGACGGAGACCATGCAGGCCTCGAATCCGCTCTTGGCGTTTCGGCTTCCGTCGAGCGGGTCGACCACGAGCAGCCATTGCGGCCGGCCATGCTCGGGCATCATTAAGCCCTTGTCTTCGGACAGGCACGCAATCGGTTCGTCCATTTTTTTCATCAATTCGGCAAGGTGGTCCTCCGCTATTTCGTCCACCCGAAACGTGGCGTCGCCGCTGTGAGCGCGGCCGACAACTTCTCCCCCCCGAGCTTCGAGCACCCATGGGCGGACGCGTTCTCGTATCGCCGCGGAAAGCTTCAGGAGCAGTTGCTTCATAACAGCTCAGCCTTTTCGGAAATGTTCGAACGATTTGCTGTCAACGAGCCGTTCGCTGCCATCGGGATACACAAGGTAGATTCCCCCCAGCGATTTATCCATTTCGCCTATCTGGAAGAGCGGCAGCTCAAACTCCTCTGGCCACAATTCCTCGAGTCGCTCGAATTCCTTGGGCGCAAGCGTAAAGAGGAGCTCATAATCTTCGCCGCCCGCGAGAGCGTACGTGAGCGGGTCGATTCCGGCGCTTTCCGAGAATTCGCGAAGCGGGTTCGAGACCGGAATCCAGTCGCTGCGGAGACGCGCTCCGAGTTTACTGGCTTCGCAGATGTGGCCGAGGTCGCCCGCAAGGCCGTCGCTGATGTCGATCATGGCGTTGATGTCGAAGTTTTCGGCGAGGAACCTGCCCTGCTCACAGCGCGGCTCCGGCGCAAGATGCCGTTCCACGATCCGGCTTCTTCGCTCCGTGTCGGGTTCCTCGAACTTTCCGTTTAGCAGGTCCAGTCCGGCGGCGGAATCGCCGAGGTAGCCCGTCACCACCACGAGGTCGCCCGCCTTTGCTCCCGAGCGAGTGACGAATTTCCCCCGCGGGCAATCGCCGACCATCGAGACGTCGATAACGATATTTTCCGGGGAACGTACGGTGTCGCCGCCCAGAAGCACGACGCCGTATTCCCGGCAGATGGAGCGAATACCAACATACAAATCATGGATGAACTCTTCACCGGTGGTCTCAGGGAGTCCGAGCGAGATCAGCGTGAAGAGAGGGTTCCCTCCCATCGCGGCAATGTCGCTCAGGCTGCATGCTATCGCTTTGCATCCGATCAGAAACGCAGAGGCCGTCTTCGTGGAAAAATGAACATCCTCGACGAGCATATCGCATGTGGCCAGGATGTAACGCCCTTTGGATATCTCGTAAACGGCGCAGTCGTCGCCCACTCCCAAAATCGTTTGCTGTGAATATGCCAGCCCTTCCGTTACCAGCTTGACCAGTTCAAACTCCCCGATGTCTTTCACCAGTCGCGATGTCATTTTCTCTCCCATGTGCCCTCGGGCGTTTGAAGCGGCGTTCCGGCCCATGCCTTCTCATAGATTTTCCCGGCAAATAGTTCGCGGACACGCCCCACGGTTGAATGGCTCCATCCATTCGCTTGAACGAGACGCTCATAGATGACTCGCCTGTTCCGGTTCTCCTGAAGAACGATGTGGGCGACACGGTCTCTCTCGGTGCGGTCGCCGCCGCATTTCTCGCTTTTCATGTTTTGGGCAAACCCCTCGCGGCTTTCGCCGATACAACCCTTCCGCCTGAATTCGCGGATGGCCGGCCAGCGAAAAATCCGGCCGCGAATCGCCGCCAGCATAACCTCGTCGTCAACGTTGAGCTCGGCGAGCGCCGGAATCTTTTGGCGGATTTCCTCCATGTCCACAATCATGCTCAGCGGTTCGATATCGCCAACGAGTTCGCCGCTCTCTTCATCCACATCGAAATCCGAAACCATCGGAGATTCGACCTCCGTGTACATGACCGCCTCCTCGATTTGATCAGCGAGACGGGCGATTTTCTCCTCCGGCAGCTCGGTTGGTTTCGTGAAAGCCATCCCTCCCGCACAAGAGGACACGATGAGCGAAGCGGCCAACAGCAAACAGGCGCGATACATTTTCTTCATTCTTTTCTCCCGCAGACACAGTGAACCGACAACGGCGGCGCAGCCAGTAAAAAGTCTTTGCTTAAGTGACTGATATTCAAATGCTTAGAGTATTGACGCCATGACATTTCAGTGATATAATTTAAAAGGGGAGGAAATCGAATCTGAATATTCGATCATGGCCTTCCTCAGGTGCGCCGGAAACACATCGGCGCCGGGTAAGGGGATGATGTTATGAGATTCCTGGCCGACATATTCGATTTTCAGATAATGTTCTCTCTTCTCATTCTTGCAATATACCTGCTCACTCTGGGATTTATCATGACGATTTGAGATAAAGAACACGTCTCGAATTCGTCCCGGGAATGTCAGGGGGGAGAATTGTAACTCCGCTCTTCTTTCTCATTCTTAAGCGGGGCGAAGAATATCTCCTCTCTGTCATTTTCAGGCTTGAGCAGGGAATGCAATCAGTTTTTTCCTAACCCCGAACCCGAAGTCCCGCCTCATTTTCAGAACAGAATCGGGACTGAGTGTGTCGCACGGTTCCCAAGTTCCGCCGCAAGGCTGAAGCCCTGATTCCGGGGACGCGGAACCAAGAAATCCATGTAGCCGGTATTAGCACAATTACGGCATTGCCCGTATTTTGGGGTTATTGAGGGACCACCATGCGGCGGGGTGTCCCCCAATAACCCGGATCACCAACCGCGAGACAGTTCCCCATTGGTCCCGCTTCGCGCCATAGAGATGACGGTCGAGCCCATCTTTTTTCCGAATTATAGCATCGGGCGATTGTCAATTCAACTGACTGTCAAGGCGCACAGGAAGCGACGAAATTCCAAAAGCGGCGCCGTTTACGAAATAAGCGGATGGTGGTAATCAAGATACATTCCCACAAATGGGCAAAAAAGCTTGGAAGTCATTGAAGGGCAGGAGGCTGCGGGAGTCTATTTCGTCGGAGTCTCGCTCAGTCTTTTTCTTCGCTCGCTCTGCCATCGCGGACCACGGCAGAACCTCGCACGAACATCACTCGACATCCAGCGCACACCGAAAGCCAATGAAGGCGTAGTTCTCATCCTGTGGTTTCACTCCCGGCGTGCCGGGCAGCGCGCAGAATCGCATTGAGCAACGGGCGAGAAAATCGTTTCCGCCATAGTACGACCCTCTGACCACCTTCTTTCGCGGGTCAAAACCGACATCTTTGTTTTTGTTGCCCGGATATGGCTCAAAGTTGCTCGAAGTCCACTCCTGCACGTTGCTGGCCATGTCGAAGACTCCATACGGGCTCTTATCCCCCTCGAAGCTGCCCACCACGGCCGTATCGGCGCCCAGGTTGCACCGTCCGAGCTCGAACACGTTTCCCCACGGCCATTTCCTGCCATCGGTTCCGCGGGCGGCCTTTTCCCACTCCGCCTCTGTCGGCAACCGTTTTCCGGCCCACGTTGCATACGCCTTCGCGTCGTGCCAGCTTATTCCGGTTACCGGATGCTTCTCCTTCCCCGCAGGAATCTCATGAGCGGGCCGAAAGCGCTTGTACTCGGCGTTTGTAACCTCGTATTTGTCAATCAGGAACGGCTTGACGAAGACTCGGCGCTGCGGTTTCTCGGCGGCCAGCAGCACGAACCTGCTCACGCCCTCCCGCCGGGAAGGGTCAACGGGCATATTATAAGCGTCGCTCTCATCGTCATTCCCCATGATAAACTCGCCGCCCGGGACATAAACCATCTCCGGGTGCTCCGCCAATAACTTCTGCTCCCATTGGGAAGGCGTCGCGCTGTCTTTTTCAGCGTCGTCCGATTCCTGCCGCGAGATGGCCGGCGCGCTTTTTCTCGGAGAGGGACTGAAGATGCGACCAGCCAACTCGTCGATCTTGTTGGGAATATCTTCAACCGAGGAGGTCCAGTCGCGCTCGATAAGCGGCTCGGACATCGAGGGAAGCTCAATCAGCCTCAGCGTGATCCCGTATTTCTGCTTCCAGCGAAAGACCTCCCCGCCGAGCACATGGGTCGCATCGATGGATTTTGCCAAAGTCAGCGCCTCGCTCGGCGTCATCCCCTCAACCTTCAGCGGGTATCTGAGCCGGGCCAGCTCGGCAGCCTGTCTTTCCCGCACCACCTGAACCTCAGGCGCAGCTTTCCGGAGCGAATCGACGAGCCACGCCGTCGCAATCGCCTCGGCGTTCTCGACGCCAACGTCATTCTGAATTCGAACATCGAGGACAACGACCTTTTGCGCGGACGCGAACGAAGGGGCGGCACAGAAGAAAATCAGCGCGAGAGATATGGAAGAGTTTTTGAGGGACCCGATAATTGACAACATGGAATTGAGCAAGCGAAAAAGGTATCCAATCATCCGAAACAATTTTAGTAAAAGCGGGCGCTGCTGTCAATGAAGTGTCTCGACATGAAGTGTCCTCCGGCGCCGACTGACACACCGGGGACCTCCGGCCAACGAGCGCAAGCGATTGCGCGAATCTTGAAATACGCAACCCGCGCGGTTATGATGAATCGCACTATTACTCCCCACACAGGCGGGTGACTTCATAAAAGAAAGACTACGAACTTTTAGGCAGGAGGCACACCCATGAAATTGAATGGAAAGGTCGCAATCGTTACCGGTGGCGGCAGAGGAATCGGACGCGAGACCGCTTTGCTTTTTGCAGAACACGGAGCGAAGGTCGCTGTGGCGGCCCGGAGTGCAAAAGAGATTTCAGACGTGGCGGAGGAGATACTTCGGGCCGGGGGCGAGGCTGTCGGCATTTCGGCCGATGTCTCACGGGAAGACGAGGCTCAGAGAATCATCGACAATACACTGGGGAAATTCGGTCAAGTCGATATCCTCGTGAACAATGCAGGCATAGTGAATGCCGGCCCTTTTGCCACATTCGAAACCGAAAAATGGCGCGAGGTAATCGACGTGAACTTGATGGGAACGTTCTACTGCACGAGGGCCGCCGTCCCGATTCTACTCGAACGCGGATGGGGAAGGATCGTGAACATTTCTTCCCGCAGCGGCAAAATCGGCATCCCCTTTCTCACCGCGTACTGCGCGTCGAAGCACGGGGTCGTCGGACTGACAAAAGCGCTCGCCGAAGAATTGGCGCCGTTCAACATCACGGTCAACGCGATCTGTCCCGGCACGGTTGAAACCGATATGATTCCGGAGGCCGTCAAGGAAAAGTTGTCGGGTGTCCTCATACCGCCGGGGCATGTGGCCGACCTCGCGCTCTACCTCGCAACCGAAGAAGCCGCATCGATAAACGGGGAGGCAATCAACATATACGGGCGGACAAAACTCGACCTCAACATGTGACCAAAGCCCAACGGCGGCTGGGTGTTTCGCGAATTATGAAAGAGTGGACGCCGGATAACGCAAATTACACGAATTGAGGGCAAAACCAACAGAGATTTGGGAACCGCAGAGGGATGCAAAGGAACTGACCAAAGACTTGGCCTGACCACGAAGAGAAGAGAAAAATTTGAACCAACCAACGGATGCACACGGATGGACACGACTGAAAGACAATCAACCACATAGGCCACAAAAGCATCAGTGAACCGCACAGGCGCCTTTCGATGGACTCAAGGCAAGCTCCGGCCGCAAAGGAAAACCGGAAAGAAATTGAACCACGGGGAGCGCGGATGGAGGATTTCGCCCACAGTGACAAGAAGGTTTTTTAGGGGCCGCACATAGAGACGGATGAAAGGCTGTCTCTATCGGTTGATTCGGCTGATGTGGGGGGCGGGAAAAACGTATTCTGGATGTAACGCAAGCTGATATTTAGCAGTCTTTTGCGCTTCGCATTCAAGAATAGATTGCGCTGCAAAACCCCCTCTTTTTGTCCAACACGTGCAATCCATTATGGGAGAATTTGCTTGAAATCCGATTCAGTTTCGGCGGGGATGAAAAAATCTCTTCAAGAGTTAAGGTGGCGCTGGCATAGTTTCCCTTCTTTACTTGATTTGATACAGCAATGAGGTCGTCAACCGCTACTATAAGTCGGAGCGGCCGCAAGCTTTTCGGTTAAGATCGCTTTCATTGCCCCGCGTA